>CANJNC010000065.1 GCA_947475685.1 Comamonadaceae bacterium
AATGTCGTAACAAACCGTAACGTTTACTGTATATGATTGGACACATAATGAGAAACACTTTGAGCTCGAAGAGCGCATTTGAGCGCGAAATGGTTGTTCAAGTGCAACGCAATGAAGAACTTAGCGCTGATAGTCAATCCACTTTCTATTTCTTTAAACTCAAAGAAGAGGCCCCGATATGTTTATTTTTGGTTCATTTTTGGCTCATTTTTGGCATTTCTTTTGGACCTTTTTGATCATTCTTGACCCACTCTTGAGACCATTGCCCTCGTTTCGTGTTCAGACCATTAGACGTGTTTGAAAGCTTTTCTTACATTAAATTGACAGAGCGGGCAGCAAGTCATTTACAAAGCCCTCGCTCGTGGACCATTCAAGCTCGGGGCTTTGGTATAGTGTGGTCACTCAAAAAAACTTAAAACTCATAAAAAGAGCAATTCATGGACTACACCAACATGTCGGCCTATTACGACGTGATCATGACGTCTGGTTATTACGATTACCCAGGCATTGTGGACAGCTTGCTCTCTCATCGCCCCGTTCAAAATGTCATTGAAATTGGTTGTGGAACGGGTTTGATTTTGGAAGAAATCGCCAAACGAGAGCCAAGCATCCGCTTGAAAGGCATTGATTTGACCCAAGCCATGCTTGACATTGCAGCCCAAAGGCTCAAGGACTACAAGAACATTGAACTGTCTTGTCAAAACGTTGTGGACTTTGAGCTCCATGAGCAGTTTGATGTGGCTTACTCTTACGGAGGTGTTTGGTACTTTGTGATCGATGGCGACAAGGAGCCCTTCATGGTAAGCCACATCGCAGATCACGCCTTGAATGTCCGAGGGCTTCATCAACTCGCCCAGCACTTAAAGCCCCAAGGTCAATTGCTCCTTGGCATACAGGGACCGCACTTTGACTACGAGAAGACCATCTCTAACGGCATGACCTATGCCCAAGAAATCATTCCCAGCGACATCGGCTTTGTCAAACACTACCACCTCTTGGACCAACAAAAAGAGGTGATGGCGCAAACGGTCAACTACAGAACCTACAGCTTTCAAGACGCCCAAGAGATGCTTGGCGTGCATGGGATTGGATATGTCTCCAAAGACCCGGGGGGTAAGTTTCTGAGGTTTCAAAAACGCTAAAATTCAAACCCAGGGGCTTTAAGCCCCTGTCTTTTGAATTCGTTTTGAGTTTGTGTTGAATTTGTGTGGAGCTTTTTTTTTCGATCACGCACTTTACACTCCCCCCCTTTTTTTTACTTTGCGGCTTGCCCTCTTTCAACGCACCCCTATCTAATTCAAAGAGACCATGACACTTCCACACATTCTTTTTATTGGCCTTGGCAACATGGGAAACCCCATGGCTTGTAACTTGATCAAAGCGGGCTATGCGTTGACGGTGCACGACTTGGACGCGTCCAAAGCGAAGAACCTGTTGGCCCTGGGGGCGACTTGGGCAAACGATGTGCAAGCGTGCGCTCAAGCAACGGATGTGCTCATGACCTCCTTGCCTGGACCCCAACAGGTGCGAGCTCTCATGCTGGGAAGCGAGTCTTGCGCTGGGCTGCTGGCTGCCATGAAGCCTGGGAGCCACGTCATTGACACCTCCACGAGCTCGCCTGACTTGGTCGTTCACCTGCACGCGCATTGTGCACAAAGAGGGGTTCATTTTTTGGAGTCCCCCGTCACCAACGCCGTGGACTTTGCCGCCCTTGGCAGACTGTCCTTGTTTGTGGGGGGTGAGGCCACAGCGTTTGAGCACTGCAGACCTATCTTTGATGTCGTGGGTGAGAAGATCTTTCATGTGGGCAAGCCTGGCAACGGAGCGACAGTGAAGTTGCTGACCAATTTGCTGTGGTTTGTCAGTGCCGCAACCATGGGTGAAGCGCTCATGCTCGGAGGCAAAGCGGGCGTGCCTTTGCAAACGGTTTGGGAAGCGATCAAGTCCAGTGCTGGAAACTCCTGGGTGGCCGAGCACGATGTGCCGAGCATCTTTGCAGGTCACTATGACCCCAGTTTTTCTTTGGCCTTGTGCGTCAAAGACCTCACCTTGATCAACGACATCGCCAAGTCCCAGGGCTACAGCCTGGCGATGGGCGAAATGGCCAAGTCTCTCTTTGTGCAAGCGGCACAGACCTATGGGGACGGGGCTGCAGAGCTGCATGTGGTCAAGTTGCTTGAAGACCGGGTGGGTTTTTTGCTGCGCCCACCGCACGGTCAGCCCCTCAGTCCCACTGTGGGCGCGCAAGTGAGCGCGGCCGTGGGCATGAACACGCATCTGGACACACAGACCGCGTCCTCGGCTCTTTCAGAAAAAGTCAAAGGCGACACCCGTCCCGCGGTCTTGAGACAACCCAGCGTAATGGCCCAAGCTCACTTGCACATGCCCCAAGGGGTGGCGGAGAACTATCGGTACTGGGGAGACGACAAAACGGTGTTTGTTCAACACGCAAAGGGCTGTCAAATCACCGATGTCGATGGCAAGGTGTATGTGGACTTTAGACTGGGCTACGGCCCGATCATTTTGGGCTACAGGGACGAGCGCGTCGATCAAGCGGTCACGCGTCAAATTCAAGAGGTCGGCACGCTCACCGGCTTTGCAAGCGAACTTGACACCTTGGTGGTCCAACAAATCAAAGCCTTGTGTCCCCAAATTGACATGCTCAGGTTTGCCAATTCAGGCACCGAGGCGGTCATGGGGGCGGTGCGCACCGCCAGAGGATTCACCAAGCGAGACCGCATTGCCATTGTCGAAGGGGGGTTTCATGGCCTGTACGACGAGATGATGTGGAAAAGCGATATCGAGAGTTGGGAGCCCTCAGGCATTGCCCAGCCTCACATCGTTGCCTTTGGCGCGGGCGTGCCCAAGCGCACCCAAGACTTGCTTGACATCATTGGGCTCAATGATTTTGAAGCCCTTGAGAACTTATTTAAAACACGAGGCGAGACCTTGGCCTGCGTGGTACTGGAGCCCATCATTGGCAACGCTGGGAGCATTGCCGCAAGCCCCCAATGGCTCCAACGCTTAAGAGACTTGTGTGACCAAAACGGATCCTTGTTGATCATCGATGAGGTGAAGTCTGGCTTTCGAGTGGCCAAAGGAGGGGCGCAGTCGCTGTACGGCATCTACGCAGACCTCACAACCTTTGCCAAGGCGATGGGCAACGGCTACCCCGTGGCCGCCTTTGGGGGTCAAAAAGAGGTGATGCAAGTCGTGGGCTCGCACAAAGGGGGGGTTGTGCATGGGGGGACCTACACAGGCAATTTGGTGGGCCTGAGTGCCGCGCATGCCACCCTTGACATCTTAAGCCGCACCCAGGCCCTTGAAATTGCCGATCAAGCGGGTGCGAACATTCAAGCGGTGCTCTCGCGGGTCTTTACCAAAGCTGGCATTGAGCACGCCTTTGCCGGCCCCAACGCCATGTTTGGCATTCATTTCACAGCCCATGTGCCCACGACGTACCGCGACTGGAGAAAGACCAACAGCGAGTTGTATCGCAAATTTGCTTGGAGTTTGATTGATCACGGCCTGATGCTCGAGCCCGACTCAAGAGAGCCGTGGTTCCTTTGTGAGGCCCACCAACATGTTGATTTGTCGTGGCTAGAGGACGTGGCCACGCGCTCCATGGCTCAGGCCTTGAACACTTAATGCACTGAAAGAAGAGCGCAGAGGAAGCGCACTGAAGAAGAGCGTTAAAGAACAGCGCCAAAGACAGGCAATGGGCGCTCAAGGCATGCCGTTGAAGGTGTACCCCAGGTTAAAGATGATTTCATTGGAGCGCAAGTTCTGAGAGGCGCTGCCTTGAAACACAGGGATGTTGCTCATGCTCGTGAAAACTTGCTTGTTGATCCACTCAACGTAATAGGGCTTCATCAAGACGTAGCGCAGACCGAGCTCCACACCCGTGGAGGTCCCCACAATGCGCCACCACCCGTTGTTAAACCCAAGCGCATTGGTCAAGGTTTTTTTGCCCATCTGGTTTTCATTGCCCCCCATGACATTGAAGGGATGAACAACTGCCAAGCCCGTGCCAACCTTGCCGATGAAGGAGAGGTTGCCCGTTTCGTTCAAGCTGCCAAGAAGCGGCTTTCTGTAAGACAAGTTGACCATCACATGGTTCAAGCCATTGTGAAGCATGTAGGTGAAGTAGTCTGAGGACAAGACTTGATTGCCTACACCCGCACTGTTCTTGCCCGACACAAGGGCGACTTGACCCAACGTGCTGGTGTATTTGGTGTGGTCCAAGCTCACATCAAGCGCATAGACCCTGGCCTCATCCAAGTAGCGGCCCCATCTCAAATTGTCCGGACTGCAGCAAGTAGGGCGCGAGAATTCATCATGGCCTTGAACTGCATGGACGGTGAAGTCGTTGCCCAAGGATGGTTGCGAGACATTGATGTTGGATTTCGAGTAGTGCGTCTTGTTGTAGCCCCAAGATAAAAACCACTCTTCGCTATTGAAAAAGCGCTTGGCATCCGTGGCTTGTTCTTTGTCGGCGGTTGACACACGCTCTAGCGCCTTGTTTGATGTCTTGTCTGATGCCTTCTCGCCATTGGACGCACTTTGCGCGTAAGCAGGATGGAGCACGGTCAACAAGAGACCATGCAAGAAGAGAAGGCTTAATTTTGAGCAGTTCATAAGGGTTCAAGGGTTCAAGAGACTTGGCAATTCTACCTCCTTCAAACGAGCCAGAAGAAGGCTTTACCGCAGTTTGAGACCGCCCCTGGCATCAACGCCCAGGCAGTCCCATCAAGTCGTCCTCTGAACGTTCAAAGTAGCTCAAAAGCTTTTTGACTTGCACCTCGGGCTTGTCTGCCGCCACCAAGGCTCGCACCACCGCAATCGAGCCCACACCACACGAGAGCACGGCTTGGAATTGCGACTCATCGATGCCGCCAATGGCAACCAAACTGTAGGGGCTCATCAATTGGGCGTAAGCGCTTAATCGGCCCAAGCCTTGAGGCAAGGTCTGCATTTGCTTGAGGGTGGTTGGAAAAACAGCACCCAGCGCCATGTAGCTTGGACGCAAGGCGTGGGCTTTGAGCATTTCGGTGTAGCCGTGGGTTGAGACACCGAGCCTGCACTGTGCTTGCTCGATCTCTTTCAATGAGGCGCTTTGCAAGTCTTCTTGCCCCAAGTGCACACCAAAGGCGCCGTGCTCGATGGCCTCTTGCCAGTGGTCGTTGATAAACAGTTGGGTCGCCGTTCCCTTGACCGCTTGAACCGCCTCTTTGACCTCGCGCGAGAGCGCACCACGGTCCGCAGATTTGACACGCAATTGAACGGTGGGCACACCCGCTTGGGCCATGCGATCCACCCACTGCGCATCGGGCAAGATGGCGTAGAGCTTTAATTTTTCGCACGGCTCAAAATGAAATTCAGAGCCCCGCTCTTTGGGCACAAAGTCCTTGATGCGTGTCGGCCACTTCAAAGGCTCAAAGCGGCCCTCGCGCAGACTTTGATGCATCCACGCTTGGGCCAAGACCAGGGACTCCTCTTGCGTGAACTCTAAAGTGCGCCCCATCGTCAAAAGCGCTTTCAAGAGTTGCGTCATGCTCAAAGAGGAGGGGTCTTGATGGTGGAGGGCAAAGTCTTCATTGACCTGCGCAAAGAGCGCTTGGTCGTGCTCGGTTTGTTTGGCCGACAGTTCAGCAAGCCAAGCCTCCTGGTTGGCTGGCACAGGGGAAAGCTCAGAGGGACTTTGCGCGAAGGATTCAAGACCCACGCGAATGGGCATCATGTGCGAGTGAAGACTGGCCAAAGTGAGGCTCAAGACGTCGGGGTGCCAGTGGAGTGTGCTCATAGGGAAGGGGAAATTAAGGGGTGGGTATGTGGCGAGTATGTGGCGAGTATGTGGCGAGTATGTGGCGAGTATGTGGCGAGTATGTGGTGTAAGTGCGGTAAGTATGCGGTGGGTGTGTCTAAGAGGTTGGACAGGTGGGCAAAGGCCAGAGAGCTTGAGCTTTTAACTTTGATGCCAAAAGGGCGTGCCCATCAACGGCGTGCTGGCTTGCGCTTTGTCTTGTGCTTGCATGGCGCCGGATTGGAAGGCTTTGCGGCCCGCTTGGACCGCTTGGGCAAATGCCTTGGCCATGCCAAGAGGGTTCTGGGCCAAAGCCACAGCGGTGTTGAGCAACACGCCATCAAAGCCCCACTCCATGACTTGACAAGCGTGCGAGGGCACACCTAGACCTGCGTCAACGATCAGGGGCACGTCAAGGCGCTCTCTCAGAGACTGCAAGGCATACGGGTTGATCGGGCCTTTGCCCGTTCCAATGGGCGCGGCCCAAGGCATGACCGCCTGACAACCCACGTCCACAAGCTTTTGGCAAAGGACCAAGTCCTCGGTGCAATAGGGCAGCACTTTAAAGCCCAAATCGATGAGCGCCTTGGCCGCTTTTGGCAACTCCAAGGTATCGGGCTGAAGGGTGTAATCGTCTCCAATGATTTCCAGTTTGATCCAATCGGTTTCAAACACCTCTCTGGCCATTTGCGCGGTCGCCAAAACCTCTTTCACGCTGTGACAGCCTGCCGTATTGGGCAGCAAAGGCGTTTGGGCCTCTTTCAAAAGGGTCCAAAAGCTGTTGCCTTGAGGCTCGCTGCTCAGCTGCTGGGGCATTTGTCGACGCAAGGAGACCGTTAAGAAAGCCGGTTGGGTCTCTTTGACGCATTCAAGCATGACTTCGGGCGAGGGGTATCTTGAGGTGCCAAGCATCATGCGAGAGCTGAAGTGCTCACCGTAAAGCGTCAAGGGGTCTGGCGTGTTCATGGGCATTGGCATGGGCATGGGCATGGAGCGTCAAAGATCAAAGGCAAAAAAGATCAAAAAAAAAGTTAAAACAGTCCCAAAAGCCACCTCTTCACCCACCCGTGATGGGGGTGATGAGTTCGATCTGGTCAGTCTCCTGAAGTGGGGTGCTGGCGTAGAGAGCTTTGGGGACAAAGGTCTCGTTCAACGCGGCAGCGAAGGGTGGCGTGATGCCATAAAGTTCAATGGCCGTGGCCAAGGTGCTGTTGGCAGGCAAGGTGTAGGGTTTAGCGTTGATCAAAATGTCAATCGTCATGGCAAAGAGTTAAAAAAAAGTTCAGCACGCGGTTGTCAAACCTGCAAGGGCAGCCCCACTTAAGGCAAGAGCACTTTAAGTCCAAAGGTCTCTGAGAGCGCAAGACTTTGAGAGTCCACCCACTCAAGCGCACAGTCGAGCATGGCCGGAGCGATCAAAAAGCCATGTCGATACAGGCCATTGAGTTTCATGACGCTTGGGCGGCTCACGTCCATGCAGGGTAAATTATCGGTCAATGTGGGCCTGTTTTGTGTGTTCATCTGAACTATTCGTCCTTCGGCAAACCCGGGGTGCAAACTGTAGACGGCCGAGAGCAACTCCAAGGTCGAGCGCACACTGGCCTCTGAGCTGTCTTCGACCTCGATTTCTGTTGCGCCAATCACATACAGGTCGTTTTCTTTGGGAGCGATGTACAAGGGGTATCTGGGGTGGATCAAGCGCGTGGGTCTCAAGAGATCGACACCCGGTGCGTGAAGGCGTATCACCTCGCCCCTGACACCTCTTAGAGCCGCCCACTGCGCTTTGGCGCCCAGACCGCGGCAATCAAAGAGCCGGATGGCTTTGCCAGAGCCAGGTGCGTTCAAGGCAAAGTCCTCCAAGGACCGCGCTTCATGCCAGTGAAGGCTCAAAGCCCCTTTGGCCTCATGGTGATAAAGCGCACGGCCCAGGGCCATCAAGAGTTGTTGGTTATCGAGTTGCCCCTCCGAGGGCAGAAACAGTCCCTTTTGAAAGCGCTGGGCCAAGGTGGGCTCAAGCGCTTCTATTTCTTGCGCGTTCAAGACTTGCGCTTTGTCAAGAGACGGCTCTCTTGCGTGGGTTTGGTCCATGAGTTGATGAAAGCGACGTGCTTCATGGCGGTCTGGCGCGTGCCACAAAATCAAGCTGCCCTTTTGCTGGAAAAACACCGGTTCGGGCAAAGCGTCTATGAGCTTTGGCCAACGCAGAAGACCGTGTCGCCCCATTTGCACCACGCTCATCTCGGTGATGGCCGACTCGGCCATGGGGGCCAACATGGCCGCTGCCACCCAAGCGGCAGAGCCCTTTGCGTCTGCGCCGTGGGCGTCATACAGATCGACACGGTGGCCTCTTTCAAGGAGGGCCAGACTCAAGAGGCGGCCCATGAGTCCAGCACCCAAAATGACGGTGTGAGTGGTGGGGGTCATGGTGTGTGGCAAAGGCTCAAACAAAAACTGACAATGAAACCAAAGCAAAGTGCAAGGGTGTTGGATGGAGTGCCAACGCTTGCAAAAGCGAATGCTGTGCAAAAATACGCTCTACAATTTGCCATTCCCTTAGATTTTCAATTCCCAACTAAGCCCCCTATGTTATCTGAAACCACCCCCTTTGCCCAAGCTTACAAAAGAGTTTTAAGCATTGCGGGCTCAGACAGCGGAGGCGGCGCTGGCATCCAAGCCGATTTGAAGACCTTTGCAGCTTTGGGTGTATACGGCATGACCGCTCTCACGGCCTTGACGGCGCAAAACACCCAAGGCGTTCAAGCCATCCATGCCATTCCAAGCTCTTTTTTAAAGTCTCAGATCGAGTCGGTGTGCGATGACATTGGTGTTGACGCCGTCAAAATCGGCATGCTCCACACGCCTGAGATGGTGCACGTGGTGGCCTGGGCGATGGATCACTACCAATGGCGCCAGGTGGTCTTGGACCCGGTGATGGTGGCCACCAGTGGAGACCGCTTGATCAATGAAGAGACCGTGTCTTGCATCGTGAGAGAGCTTTTCCCGCGTGTGGGCTTGATCACGCCCAATTTGGACGAAGTCGCGGTCTTGCTCGGGTTCAGCCCGAAGACGCAAGAGGACTTGATGCGTTCAGCGCGCGACTTGCAGGCCTTGGGTGCTCAAGCGGTCTTGGTCAAAGGCGGGCACTTGGCGGGTGCAGAGTTGGTGGACGTTTATCTCAGTGCCTCCTCTGAGATCGAGCTCTTTTCTAGCCCGCGCATTCCGAGCCTGAATGTCCATGGCACGGGTTGCACCTTGTCGTCTGCCATCGCTTGTGGCTTGGCCAAGGGCGAGCCCATGCTCAACGCCATCGAATCGGCCAAGACGTACATTGCCAAAGCCATTGAAGCGGGCCAGGACGTCAAAACCGGAGGTCTTAAGGGGACCTATGCACACGGCCCTTTGAACCATGGCTTTGCACCTTTAGGGATGATCAAAACATCCCTTTGAAGGTGCCGCGCGTCTTGGTGGGTCCCTTTCAATGGGCCTTGGGGGCGAGAGGGGGTCGAGCACTTCAGGCCACCGTACTTCAGCCTACTTAAGCATCCTTCAGCGTTCTTCACTTCACTCCAAGTCTTTCTTGCAGCAAGCTCGAAGCGCTGGTGTATTCAAAGGGGATGCGATCCTTTTGCAAGACCCATTTGGCCACCCCAAAGGAGGCCAAGGCCGCCTCATGAAAGCCGCTCAAGATCAATTTCTTTTTTCCCGGGTAGGTGATCACGTCACCGATCGCAAAAAGCCCCGGCACATCGGTGCTGAAGTCTTCGGTGTTGACTTTGATCTGCTTGTGATGCATTTGTGCACCCCACTGCGCAATCGGGCCCAATTGCGGAGACAGGCCTAAATTGACCATGAGCAAGTCCACCTGCGAGGTGTGCATCTGCCCCTGGTCATCGACCCATTGCAAAGCGCTCAGGCGATGGTCTGGGGCCTCTTCTTGCGAAAAGAGGTGCACAATCTGACCGTGTTTGAAGACCAAGGTGCTGGGTGCGTCTGCGGGCTTGGGGCTCAAAGTGGAGGGCGAGGGCGAGTGTGCTGGAGCGCTTTGACCAAGAAGTGCCTCAAAGGCTTGGCTGAGCTCCGGGCCCACATCCAAGTGCGCTCGTCTGTGGATCACGGTGATCTCTAAGTTGGAGTGGGCCTGCACGCCTTGGATGGCGTTGCTGATCGCGTCTTCTTGTCCACCGACAATCCAAACCCGAAGCGCGCGCGTGCTTTGGGTCGGGTGCAAGCCTTGGTACTGCGCCAAAGCAGTCCTTAAGTCCCCATGAAAGAGTTCTTTTCCAAGAAAATCAGCTTGTTCGGGTGCGTTCAAGGCTCTGGGTAAAAAAGCCCCCACCCCATTGGCCAAGATGACCGCTTTGGCGTCAAAGCACAAACCCGTTTGTGTCTGAACCCGAAGACCGGTGTTTGTGTCCTTGATGGGGATGCGTTCAATGCTTTGGACGAGTTCGCCAAAATGAAAGACCGGCGCAAAGGGTTTGACTTGCGTGAGCAGTCTCTCAATCAACTCTTGGCCCGTGCAAGACGGCAGGCCTGGAATGTCGTAGATGGCTTTGTCAGCATACAGCTCCCTGCACTGCCCGCCTGCAGCGCTCAAGGGATCGATCACATGGGCATGGATCCCAAGGAGCCCCAACTCAAAGGCCTGAAACAGTCCAGCAGGTCCCGCGCCCACGATCAGCGCATCGGTTTGAACGATCGGCAAGGTCTCAGGACGGGAGGGAGCGAAGCTGTTCAAAACATGTGACTTTCATTCAAGCTTAAAACTGTGAAAACGCTTGAATGCAAGCGTCAAAGGACAGGGGCTTTCAAGAGAAGTCATCGGCCGTCATAAAAGATCGGGGGGGGTCAAAGCCAGCAAAGGCGGCAAAGACCTCCATGACCTCTCAGCGCTGCAACTCGGGGAGTTTGCCTGTCTTGTCTTTCCATTCATCCGCATCGGCCAGGGGTGTTTTGCGTTTGGTGATGCTGGGCCAACCAATTTGTGACAACTCCAAATTCAATGCCGTCATGTGTTCTTGACCCTCGGGCACGTCTTCTTCGGCGTAAATGGCATTGACCGGGCACTCTGGGATGCAAACAGCACAGTCAATGCACTCATCGGGATCGATCGTGAGGAAGTTGGGCCCTTCACGGAAACAGTCGACGGGACAAACATCCACACAGTCGGTGTATTTACAGCGGATACAGGCTTCGGTGACAACGTGGGTCATGACAAATCAATGGTTAAGGAGTTGATCGGAAGTACATTAAAACACACAAGTGGAGCCGTATTTTAATTGAGAATTCTTAGATTATAAAACGTGTGGGTTTAGGCTTGGATCAAAAGAGCGCCCGAGGTTTTGTGGCTCGCGGGGTCCACCAAAATCATCGAGCCCATCAATCGGCAACTCTGGTAGCTTTGAATGGGCAAGGCCTCTTTGAGGGTCAATTTGACCCGGCCGATCGCATTGGCTTGAAGCTCTTGGGCCTGCTCTTTGCCTAAGGTGACAATGTCCAACCGATGAACGATCTCTGAGACCTGCGCTTTGACCCACCGATGGCCCTGCAAAGCGAGGTAAGTACGACCCTTGACCAAGGGTTCATCATCGAGCCAGCACAAGGTGCCCTCCAAAGTTTTAGACGAGGCAATGCCAGGGGCCTCTGGGGTGCTTGCACCCGCGTCTTCTAGCAACCAGTCGCCTCTGGAGATGTCGACTTCGCGGTCTAAAATCAGCCCCACCGATTGACCGGCCATGCCAAGCTGTGGGTCTTGTGTTTCACGCTTACAGTTGAGCACTTCTGCGACCTTGGCCTCTTGAGCGCTAGGGTGGACTTTGAGCGTTTGGCCCACCCTCAGGTGACCACTGCCCACACGGGCCCAAAACACCCGGCGCCCCTGGTCCGTGCGGGCGCTGTCGTGCTGCTTTTCGACCCATTGAACGCAAACGCTCAAAGGGGCATTCAAGTCCGGTGGGGTGCTCGGCAAGGATTCCAACAGCTCTAAAAGACTCGGTCCCGAGTAACCACACCACTGCACTTTCGCATCCACCACATTCCAGCCCTTCAAAGCTGAGATGGGCACAATCGCCTTGAATTCGATGTCACCTTCTTGGGCGTATTTTTTAAGCGCCACTTCAATGTGTTTAAACGCCACGCTTGGGTCCTCCACGGCGTCCAATTTATTGACCACAAAGACGATCGAGGGGACCCTCAGCAGTTTTGCAAGCAAGGTGTGGCGCCTGGTTTGAGGCAGGAGTTCAAGAGAGGACTTTTGCCACTTGAGTTTGGTCGCATCCACTAGCACCACCGCACAGTCAGCGCTTGAAGCAGCGGTCACCATGTTGCGGGTGTACTGCTCGTGTCCTGGGGCGTCGCCGATGATGAATTTGCGCTGCTCGGTAGAGAAGTACCGGTAGGCCACATCGATGGTGATGCCTTGCTCGCGCTCGGCCGATAGACCATCGGTCAACAAGGCCAAATCGGTTTCCCCTTTTCTTTGAACACCGGCCAAGTGGTCTTCCAAGACGGCTTGGCTGTCGACCAAGAGGCGGCCAATCAGGGTGCTTTTGCCATCGTCCACCGAACCACAGGTGATGAATTTGAGGGCCGTGTGTTGTAAATTCTCGAGTTGATCTTTACTGAGGAGGACTTTCATGGGTGGGCGTTCTTTAAAAATGACGAGGAGCGAGGCTGGCTGGGGCTGGAGTTGGGCACACGCTTAACGGGTGGGGACACTCAAGTGTGAGAAGAGGTGATCGATCAGAAATAACCGTCTTTCTTTCTTTTCTCCATGGACGCGTCCGATGTTTGGTCGTCCATGCGTGTGGCTCCTCTTTCACTCACCTGCGCACTGAGGGTCTCGATCACGATCTCCTCAGGCGTTGCGGCCGTGCTCTCAACGGGACACGTGCAGGTGATGTCGCCAACCGTCCTAAAGCGCACCTGCCTGGTTTGGACCTCCTCTCCAGGCTTTGGAGGGGTGAGCTCAGTCACCGGCACCAAAAGGCCACGCCGCTCAACGACTTGTCTCTCGTGGGTGTAGTAAAGGCTAGGCAACTCGATGTGCTCTCTTGCAATGTATTGCCACACATCCAACTCCGTCCAGTTGGAGATTGGAAAGACCCTAAAGTGCTCTCCAGGGTGCAGTTGGGTGTTGAACAAGGTCCAAAGCTCGGGGCGCTGGGACTTGGGTTGCCAAGTCCCAAAGCTGTCTCTGTGAGAGAAGATGCGTTCTTTGGCGCGCGCTTTTTCCTCATCTCGCCTTGCACCCCCCATGAGCGCATCAAACTTGAACTCCTCAATGGCCTCCAAAAGAGTGACGGATTGATGGACGTTTCTTGACTCATCGGCGCGAGATAGGCGCACCGTGCCGCGAGCCATGGAGTC
Organism: Comamonadaceae bacterium; assembly: GCA_947475685.1. Taxonomy (GTDB): domain Bacteria; phylum Pseudomonadota; class Gammaproteobacteria; order Burkholderiales; family Burkholderiaceae_C; genus Limnohabitans. The sequence continues at coordinate 13,172 of CANJNC010000065.1, forward strand.
CTCTACAGAACGCACAATCAACTCAGCCCCAAGCGCTTGGGCTCGGTAGTCCCTGAAGTGCGTCACCTCGGGAAAGTTGTGCCCGGTGTCAATCATCAAAAGGGGGTAGGGAATGCGTCCAAGGCCAAAGGCTTTCTCTGCACAACGAAGCATGACCAAGGAGTCCTTGCCGCCAGAGAACAACAAAGCGGGGCGCTCAAAGACGGCAGCCACTTCGCGCAATATAAAAATCGTCTCCTGCTCCAAGCCATCCAGGTGCGATTGACTCAAGGTGTGAACACCCAAGGTGCCTGGCGCTGCGGAGGCTACAGGAGCTTCAGGAACTACTGAGGCAACAAGTGCTGTGGAGACTTCTGTGAAAGTGGCTAGCGTCATGGGTGTGTGGCTTGAAGGCGAGGAGATTTAAATGGGGGTGTGGTGTGGTGTGGTGTGGTGCGGAGTGCTTGGCTTGGCTTGGCTTGGCGTTGCCGTGGCCGTAGCTTTAAGCCTTGCGCACATGAAGGCCACACTCTTTGGCGTTTTCATCTTCCCACCACCACCGGCCAGCTCTGAACTCCTCGCCCATGCTGATGGCCCTTGTACACGGGGCGCATCCGATGCTTGGGTAAAACTCGTCATGAAGCGGGTTGTAGTCCACTTGGTGAATTTCGATGTAGTGCCACACATCGCTCCAAGACCAATTGACCAGCGGATTGACTTTGGTCCAGCCTTGGGTCTGCAGTTCAGACTCGTCGGTCAAGCCCACCTCTGACCTGGCACTTGATTGCTCTCGCCTGAGTCCGGTGATCCAAGCCCTTTGGCCTTTGAGTGCTTGCCCCAGGGGCTTGAGTTTTCTGAAATCACAACAGGCTTTGCGCTCCTCTAAGGAGCGATAAATAGACGCTTGCCCTTTGGTGCTCACAAAATGCAGCACATCTGCGTGGGCCGGTTTGTAGACCTCAATGGGCAACTTGGCACGCGCTTGCGTTCTCTCCAAGAGCGCCAAGGTCTGGTGATGCAAGGCCCCAGTGTCTAAAACAAAGACCGCAATAGGAAGCCCCAAAGACTCGATCATGTGGGTGATCACCACATCCTCGGCGCCCAAGCTAGAGGCTTGTTTGAGCGGCGAGAGGTCTTGGTAGACGGCTCTTAAGAGCGCCAAGCTCTCCTTCAAATGCCGCTCGTAGTTCAGGCTTGGGCTGTGAATGGGACTTGCCCAGCGCTCAAAGGCCATCGCACGAGTTGGGGTTGGGGCCTGGGCTGGACTGGAGGTTTGATCAAGAGCGTGCATGCTTAATGGGGGCGAGGCCTGTGTGAAACGGTCCTTGGACTCATCTGGAGAAATGCGGCTGCGCTTGGAGCGCGTCGCCTTGGTAAAAGGATCTGAAGCGCTTGAGGGTGTTGCGAGCCACCTCCACACTTTGGTCTTCTCGCAAAACGGCGCTTGTGAAACCGGTTCTTTGCATTTGCAGCACTTGGTCCACGAGCACATCGCCAAGGGCCCTGATGTCGGCCTTGAAGTCCTTGCGTCTTCTGAGCATGACCGCTTGCGTAAACGCACGCCCGTCGGTGAACTTGGGGAAGTTGAGCTCAATGCGCTCAATGCCTTGAAGGTCCATCTCGATCACATCGATGTCGTTGCTCAGGTTCAGGGTTTGAAGGCCATCGGCACCGACAAACGGGGTGTTGGAGGGCACTTGGGTGCTTGCAGCTTGAGGGGTTTTATCTTGAGGGGTAGCGCAGAGAAGTTGCATGGCTTTTTATTTCAAATGACAGTGGGTTCTTGTGCGCGAACGTACCGGGCTTCATTGGCGGCAGCTTTAAAGGCCTCAAAGCCTAAGCGCTCCAAGCAAGCGATGAAGCTCTCTTTGGGTGTTCGAGCACTGACATAGTGGGACAAGACCGATTCGATCACGCCCAAGACCTCGTGCGCAGAAAAAGACGGGCCCACCACTTTGCCAGGCTTGGCCTTGCCACTCAAGTCAGACCCGTCCGAGCCACCCAAGGTGACTTGGTACCACTCTTGTCCGTCCTTGTCCACGCCCAAGATGCCGATGTGCCCGCTGTGGTGGTGACCACACGAATTGATGCACCCAGAGATGTGCAAATCGATGGCGCCCAGGTCCTCCAACTCATCCAAGTCTTGAAACCGCTCGGTGATGGCATTGGCCAAAGGAATGGAGCGGGCATTGGCCAATGCACAGTAGTCTCCCCCTGGGCACGCGATCATGTCACTCAGTAAGCCAATGTTGCCCTGCGCCAAACCCAGTGCCTGAGCCTCCACATACAAGCTTTCCAAATCTTGTGCATGCACCCATGGCAGGAGCAGGTTTTGGCTGTGGGTCACGCGCGCTTCTGCGCCAGAGTATTTGTCCATCAAGTCTGCAGCACGCTCGAGCTGTTCGGGCAAAGCGTCTCCGGGGGCGAGTCCCAGGCGTTTGAAGGAGAGGGTGACGGCGCGCAAATTGGGGTTTTGGTGAGGCGCCACATTGTGCGCCAACCACTGTTGATAACGCCTTTGCGACTTCAAGTCTTCAGGCACGAGAGGCTTTAAGGTGGCGGGGGGGTTTTGTGGGGGCACAAAACAGGCCCTGACACGATCCAACTCCTCTTGGGTGATGGTGTGAGGGGCTTGGTCATCACGCAAAATTCGCTCAAACTCCTCTTGAACCTCTTGGGTGAATTTTTCCATCTCCGCTTTGACCAAAATTTTGATTCTGGCTTTGTAGATGTTGTCACGCCGACCGAATCGGTTGTAGACACGCACAATGGCTTCAAGGTAATTGATGATTTGGCTCCAAGGCAAGAACTCTTGGATCACACTGCCCGTGATGGGTGTGCGGCCCATGCCACCGCCAACCATGACTTTAAAGCCAAGCTGGCCTTCGGTATTTTTTTCTAAAAAGAGACCCACATCGTGCCAAGCGGTCGCTGCGCGGTCTTCTTTGGAGCCACTGATGGCGATTTTGAATTTGCGCGGCAAAAAAGCAAACTCCGGATGCAAACTGCTCCACTGCCTGAGGATCTCTCCAAAGGGCCTGGGGTCGGCAATTTCATCGATGGCCACACCAGCGAGCTCGTCGCTTGTGATGTTTCGAATGCAGTTGCCACTGGTTTGAATGCCATGCATGTCCACACGGGCCAAGAGGTCCATGACATCGGCGCTGTCAGAGAGTTTGATCCAATTGAATTGAACGTTTTGGCGGGTGGTGAAGTGTGCATAGCCTTGGGTCAAAGCGGGAGAGGTCACCGGCTTGATTCCAGGAAGGCTTGGGTTCATGGCATCGATGGCGCTTTGCTTGGTCTGGGCCTGGGCGAAAAGCTCTTCCTGAGGACGATCGTATTCACGCGCAATTTTGGCCAAGGTGCGGACTTGTTTGGAAGAGAGCTCCCCATAGGGCACGGCCACCCGCAACATGGGCGCGTAGCGTTGAATGTACCAACCGTTTTGCAGTCGTAGGGGTCTGAAATCGTCGTCGGCCAAGGTGCCATTTAAGTTTCTCTCGAGTTGATCTCGGTACTGAAGGGCGCGTGACTTGACGAATTCGCGGTCAAAAGGGGTGTATTGATACATTGAATTAACTTAAAACTAATTTACTTCCAGCCCATGTGAGCAACAGGCTCAACAACAAGCGAATGACTCTTTCCGGTGTTTTCGTGACGAAATGCGCACCCAAGCAAATGCCAGGTACCGAGCCCAAGGTCAGTTTGGCCAAAAGAGGCCAATCCACCGACCCCATGGAGGCGTGACCCAGACCTGCAACCAATGTGAGGGGCACTGCATAAGCAATGTCTGCGGCAATGATTCGGGGCAGGGGCAATCTTGGGTACAAGATCATCAACACAGTGACCCCAATCGCACCTGCTCCAACCGAGGTCAGGGTGACCAAGCAACCAATCACCACGCCAAAAGCGATGGTCAAAAAGGGGGGGTTGCTCCAACTGGGATCAACCGCATATTGTAATTCATCCGCTTTCGAATTCTTCGCATTCTCTTGGGGCTTCAAAGCCGAGTGGGGCGGCATGGCGGGACACAAGGACGAGGGTGGAGTTCACCCATCAAGGCCGCTTGCGCCGAGATGCCGATGGGGGCTTTGGCAGGCGACTTGAAAGCCTTGTACAAGAGTGACAAGGCCGTGAATAAGAGTGCCACGCCCAAGGTCTGCTTGATCAAGTGTTGCGTCTCTGTGGAGTCGGCCCCCACCTCATTCAAGACATACAAGGTGATCAAAGACGCGGGGATGCTGCCACAGCACAAGCTCACAACCACCCGCCAAGGCACGAGACCTTTTCTCCAAAGCGAATACGTTCCACTGGACTTGGTGATGGCCGCAAACAGCAAGTCCGTGCCCACCGCCA
>CANJNC010000066.1 GCA_947475685.1 Comamonadaceae bacterium
ATGAGATGTTGAGTACTTCCAGTTCCAGCTGTACCATAGGAGATCCCACCACTTTGTTTTTTTGAAAGTTCAATTAAATCGGTTAAGTTCTTGCTGGCTAAGCTTACATTACTCACTAGCAGAAGTGGCACATCGCCGATTTTTCCAATGGGTGCAAAATCTCTAATTGAATTGAAAGTGAGCCGAGGGTAAATATGAGGATTAATAACCATTGTTCCATCAAATCCAAGAAGCAGTGTATAACCATCTGGATCAGATTGTGCAACTTGGTGGGTTCCAATATTCCCCGCAGCCCCGGGTTTATTCTCAACAAAGACGGTTTGACCAAGACGTTTTGACATTTCATCGGCAACAAGTCTAGCTACCAAATCAGCAGCCCCGCCTGTTGCAAATGGAACAATCAACTTAAGAGACTTCGATGGATAAGTATTCTGAGAAAACAGCTGGGTGTGAGTCAAAATACTAAACAAGAAAAAAAATTTATAAAAAATTTTAAACATGTCAAATTACATCTTTTAACATTGAATTTGATATCTCAAAAGTATATAAGTAAAATTCAAAAATCTTAATTTTTATTAGATTAGTTAAGTATTCAGTGCATATTATGCCTACGGATTTAATCCTCATGCATGCTGGTTATCATACTTTTCGGGAAAACACCTATGATCAAGTGCAATGGAAAAGAAGTGCATTTGAACTTTTCATTTCAAAGAGCCGTCAAGTGGTTTATTCTTGTCTTTGCTAACCTCCACCCGGTGTCAGGGAAGTTGTCGCTTTTAGTCAAATGAATTGCTCTGCTCAATTGAGGCGACGAATATCGCTGTCTGGGTTGTAGCGTTGAACGATCCGAGTAAAGTTGGACCAGAGCAAAAATCCCATCACTTGTGCAAACAAGGCCTTGCTCGTATTCATAGGTACTCTACGGATAGGGGAATAATTCAAAAATACCTGAAAAAGTGGAATTTAAGTTCAAATCGATAGCAAAATAAATCATCTAGATAGGCTCATGAATACTGGATTTCTTTTAAAATTGGATCAACTAAACCGCACAGCAGTGAAATCCTTAATATTTTAGGTAAGACTACTAATCGCAATGGCAACGAAAGAACAATGAAATGATTTATCGACTCGGTATGCTAATTCCATCGGCAAATATAGCGACAGAGATTGATATGAACAGGGTGTTGCCGAAAAATTATCAAGTTCATTTCGCAAGACTCAGGGTTGACTCTGTAGATGAAGAAGGCTGGCATCAACTTAATTCTGACATTAACTATCAAGCAGAATTACTATCTAGCATAAAACCTTCAGCAATGATCATATTACAAACCTCTGCAAGTTTTTATGGCGATGCCGATTATGACAATAAACTCATGACTCGTATCGAAAAAATATCTGGGGTTCAAGCCTTTTCAACTGCATATCTATTTGGCCAAGCGCTAAAGGCTTTAAAGGCGCAAAAGATCACAATTCTTTCACCATATAGCACTGATTTGTTACGGCGAGGGCAAGACTATTTCGAGCGTATTCACGGGCTCGATATTATTGATGCTCAATCATTTAATATGACCGACCCTGATGTTATTGGTAAATTGACTTCAGACCCTGCGAGAAAAGCCTTAGAAAAACAGGCTGAATTTAAACCCGATGCCATGCTGATTGCTGGCGGAGCCTATCAAATTATGGGACATGTTTCTAAGTGGGAGGAGGAGTTTGGCATACCAATTCTCACAACCAATCAAGTCGCAGCTTGGGGGTGTGTACAAGCCGTTAAAGGTTTAGAAAAAATTAACGGTTATGGTTATTTATTAGAGAAAATGCCTAAATATCCTTCGCTAAAGTAGATGCTTATTTAGAAATTGATGTCGCGTCGAATTTGATTACTCTAATTTAATATTTGATTGTTTGCCAAGGCGTGAAATTGATGATCCGGTGTCTCGCAAATATTTAATGAAAATCTCCGGTGAATTAGGTTGCAACTCCATTCCTTGTCGATTAATAGCCTCTTTAAAATCTGAATCATCAACAAGCTTAACTACAGCGCTATTTATCTTATCGACGATAGCTCTTGGCATTCCTGCTGGTCCAACAAGAGCGAACCATCCAATTAAATCAAAACCAGTTAAGCCACTTTCATCAAGTGTGGGAATGGCCGGAGATAAAATGGAGCGCTTAATACTAGTAACGGCAAGGGGCCTAAATTTTCCACTTTGTAACAATGGCATTGCAGCAGGCATACTTGGGAAAATAACATCAACCTGACCACTAGCAAGCGCTGTGACAACTTCGCCACTACCTTTGTACGGTACGTGCAGCATTTTTAACTTAGTTAGTGAATTGAAAAGTTCACCGGCTAAGTGACCCGTACTGCCAATACCATCAGAGCCGAAAGTTAATTGATTGGGCTTAGAACGTCCAAATTCAATTAACTCACTTATGCTTCGCGAGGGTACAGTTGAGCCAACCAAAACAACCAATGGTGTTATGGTAACTATTGAAATTGGGGTAAATTCAGTTTCTATATTGTAATTTTGAGTTGCGCTTAAGACGGAATTAATAAACGTTCCACTTGCCGTCATTAATAAACGATACCCATCGGGATCAGATTTTGCAACTTGATTTGCTGCGATGGTCCCCGCTGCCCCTGGTCGGTTTTCAATCACCACAGGTTGTCCAAGATTTACCGACATCTTTGTTGCAAGTAGTCGAGCTGTAACGTCTGTCCCTCCGCCTGGAGCAAAGCCTACGACAAGTTTTATCGGTTTATTAGGATAGCCTTGAGCGCATACCGTTGTATTAACAAACAGCATAGGCATGATGAAAAATATTGCTTTGATTGTATTTAAAACTTTATTCATGATATTTTCTTTAAAAATTTTTGGACAATTTAAACTTACAAATTTTCTTAAAGCGCTGATTGCTCATTCTGTTTCTGGTAGCAAAAGCTCTGTGACCATCACAATCATCTCAATGCAGCTGCGAATGACAATTTGAGTCAGTACTCCAGTCAAAATAGCGATTGCAAGCGCTAGCCAATTTAGATTCGATCCTGCCAAGATAAGAACTAAAAAAAATACAAAGCTAGTGGTTAAATAAGAAATACTTTTCCCGTAGCGAACTAAAAAAAACAAATATGGAAAGCGAGAAAGTCGGTGAATTTTTTTAATGTTTTTTGTATATTTGATATTTTCAAATTCCCTTAAGCCAGTCGTTTCAGCCGAATTTGATGAAGTAATTGTAAATTTCTTTCCCTCTAAAGTTGCCACCTTCTCTGCAGCCAGTAGCCCAAAACTCCCTGACTTAATTAAGCCGCCTACATATGCAGAGTTTTTGCCGCCCTCAATTCCTCCGGTGGTGGCGCCAGCAGCAAAAAGTCCTGAAATCGCATTGCCTTTTTCATCGAGAACCTGAGCATCACAATTAATGTCGATCCCTCCCATTGTGTATGTTATTGCCGGACATATAGGTATAGCCATAAGTGGCAAATTACAAATTTCATACGCTTTAACTTTTTCTGAACGAAAAATCTTTAGACTCGATAGGGCATTTTGCGAAATTGCGCTGTTGTACTCTTGTAGAGTTTGTGTAAGCATTTCTGATGGAACTCCCATTTTGAGTGCCAGTTCATCAACTGAGTTGGCTCGTAGGATGGTTCCACCGGCTTGCTCAAGTAATGGATTTGCAGGGATACGAGCTGATGTGCCAGGGCCTTCCCATATCGTTTGATCAAAGACAGCATAAAACTTTTTAGAATTAGATAACTTTGCAATCTCATTAGCTAGGAATACACCATTTTGACCTTCGTCAGCTATGCGGCATCCTGAGTCGTTAACAACAATACCTGCTGTTGCAAGTGCATCGATTTCAGGGTAGGGCCAAACATTGTCATTACTTTTGGCATCTTCGCAAATTAAATGGCCATAAAAACGATCAAGTGAAGTTACAGCGGCACCTACAGCCTTTGCCATTAGTAAGCCATCACCGCAACCTGTACGAGCACCACGCTGAAATAAGTTATTAAAATTTGGGGTTATATAACGTTCAATCAAAAGTTTGTTTGATTGAAAGCCGCCGTCAGCGATTAAGACATTGTTTGCAAACCAAGTTTGAGAATTTTCACCACAAAGACCTTCTGCACCTATGCATTTATTCTCCTGCATTATGAGGCCAGTGACGCGCGATTCAAATTGAATGATTCCACCTAGGCGAATAAACTCATTTACTAAATGACGGATTGCAATATCTGGGCCTTTGTTTTTCCAGTCAATACCAGCTCGAAGTGCGCGAGGTGGCGCCATACACCAACTATAAGCTTCTTGTTGATTAAATTTCATAAATTTAATTTCATGCTCTTGAAGCCACGTTACCAGTCGAGTACCTGTGATAGAGAGGGCTTTCGCTAATTCCGGTTTTGCTTCATTATCAGTAACGGTATTAATGGCGTTGATTAACTCTTGAAATGGACGCTTTGGATTATGAAAGGCAATATGCAAAATTCCACCAGATTGGCGAGAGTTACAAGGATAATTAATATCCTCACCTTTTTCGAGAATAATAACTCGCAGTCCTAACTCAGCTGATCTAACACCCGCCACAAGTCCAGCAATACCGGCGCCAACTATTAAAAGGTGATTGGGTGAAAGATTTTTTTTCATTAAACTTATTTAGGGATAAGCATGTCAACGATCAAAATAACGAGTTCAGTAAAGGCTTTGAGAAAAATGTATGAAATTACAGCTGTAAAAAGTGCAATTAAGATTAATCTCCATTCATAGGGATTTAAACTCGCAATAATTAAACCTATGGCTGTTGCAAGAAATTTCGCACTCGGGTTGCCAAATCTTACAATCAAGTTAAGCATTTGGTATTTTTCCATTTTTATCTAAACTTAAGTTGATTTTTGAAACAGTTTCCCTAAACTTATTCCTGAATATGGCAGACTTAGTGTAGTTAAAATTGCTTTTAAGCTTGCTTGTGTCGTTGTTATGACAGGCTTTTTGAGATGGGATTCAATACTTTCAATCATTGGTAGTGTTCGCCAGTTCGTGCAGGCGAGCAGGACAGTGTCGGCGTCAGATTGATCGATCTCGATCGCCAGATCAAATGCCGATTGCGGGGGAAGCCTACCAATGCTGAGATTGTCTTCTATGCCTAAACCCTTGTATAGCAAAACCTCAAAACCATTGGATTCTAAAAAGTGAACGATCTTATCGTTAACAGAATTAATAAATGGAGTTCCTAGCACTAATTTTTTTGTTCCAACGATGTTCAAAGCTTCCAGCATTGCAGTTGATGTAGTTATTGTTTTTGTACCGGTTAGCTCTTCCATTCTTTTTGCAATTTTTTCATCAAAACCTTTTCCATGAAACAAGCTGGGTATTGTGGCAAACAAAACCAATAAATCCATGCCTGCTGAAGCAATCAAGGTACTTGCGCGTTCAACATCACGTACCATTGCCTCTATAGCCTTTGGCTCAACACCGCTTAAGTGGCTGAGTCGACTACTGTGTAGCGAAACCTCTTTGGGTAAAGTGTGACCTAACTCTTCCTCTACACTTGTGTTTGAGGAAGGAATCAATACACCTAAACGATATTTAGTGGTTATAAATTCCATACGGATCCCATCTCAATTTGAGTACGTTACGCAATAATTCAGAGGGTGCGATCACGCACTACGAATACTTTCATCAAAGAAAGTGCTTGGTGGTATAACGTCGGCATCAATGACTACATCAATGAGGGCAGGACGACCTGAGGCAAATGCCTTTTCAAGAGCGGGTCTTATTTCTGACGGGTGTTCTACTCGAATACCCACACAACCAAATGCGCGAGCTACAGCAGCATAATCTACTTTGGTGTAATCACAACCTGGTTGCTCCTCGGTGATTTTGCCCGGTTGGTTGTAATATTTGATGAGAAATTTTTCGTAACCAAGGGTGCTATTATTTAGAACTATATTCACGGCTGGAATGTTGTATCTGGCGGCTGTTTCCAACTCGCCAATACAATAACCAAGACTACCATCTCCAATTAAGCTAAGTACTTGTCTACCAGGAGCGGCAAGCTGTGCACCAAGTGAAGCTGGCAATCCCCAGCCAAGTAAATCAAAGCCTCTTGCATAGGTGATAAATGGCCCTGGAATGGGTGTATCGTAATGTACATTGACCCATATTGAGGAGAAACTTAAGTCGCCAAGCACAATTGCATCAGGACGTAAAAATTTTGAAATTTCGTGCATCAACCTCTGTGGTTTGATAGGTGTTGCATCTGACAATTGATCAGGCAATATCTTTGCGCGCCAAGCATCTACGCGTTTTTTAACTACGTCATATCTTTCTTGAAGATGGCGTTTTTCTGGAACAATTTCTTTTACAGCTAGGATAAGTCCTGCTAAAGCATGTTTTGCATCAGAGACGATTCCGACCTCGGTAGGGTAATTGCGCCCAATTTCTTCCGGGTCAATATCTATGTGGATAACAGTTGTCTTTCCTGGAACAGGACTCGTCCATTTATTGGTAGTATGCATATCGGTATTGCTACCAATGAAGAGTGCAAGGTCAGCATCTTCAACTGTTTGATTAGCACTAAGTCGCGAATGAATTCCGCATACGCCTACTGCAAGTGGGTGTTTTTCTGGTATAGATCCTTTGCCAAATAAACTGGTGGCCACTGGTATAGATAAATATTCTGCTAGCGCTATAAGTTCTTCCCATGCACTTGCACGAACAACCCCCCCACCAGCAATGATCACTGGTCGTTTTGCATTGACCAATAGGCGTGCAGCCGCTTTAACTTTTTCAGGATCAGGCCATACACGTTGTGCTGGCCAAGTTGAATACTGTGGGTCAGCTGCTATATCGAAATCCCACTCTTGGTACATCGCGTCTGGATAAAGCTCAACTTGAACAGGTCCAGGGCGTCCTGTAGTTGAGATTGCATAGGCTCTACTTATTAGTTCAGAAACTCGTGCAGGATGATGTACCTGTATGCCCCATTTTGTGTATGGCTTAAGTACATCAAAAGTATCATATACGCGACCACGGCAGAACATGATCGGATTTTTAGCTGATTCGGTTGGTGTTCGTGCAGCTGTTATTGCAATAACAGGAATTGAACTCATCCATGCTTCACCAATACCAGTAAGTAGATTGGTTGTTCCAGGCCCCTCAATTGCAGTACAAACTCCAGGTTTATGAGAAATACGCGCATACCCATCTGCCATGCATGCAGCACCTCTTTCATCTCGGGTTAATATAAGTTTGACGTCGTCGCGTCCTGCAAATTCTGCAAATAATGGAATAGTACTTCCAGGTACTCCAAACAAATACTCTGTTCCGTGTGCTTTTAGTGTTTCAACAACGGCTTTTGAGCCGCGCATGCGTACTCCGTTGCTTGGCATAGGTGTTCCACGGAATGGATCGCTAATTGACATGAAATTACTCCTTTTGCGTTTTAAAAGAATCCATTTGACCAAGATTTGGCCAAGCAGAGCTAAGTATGGAAGCTGTTTTTTGTAAGGGGTTTATGTAAGCTTCGAGATGTTTCAATTGAAGGCGCGCCGTAGGGCCAGCCACACTAACGGTTCCTATTACCCAGTTCATTTTAGTTGGATGAAATATATTAACTGCTATAGCTGACATGCCTAGCTCATCTTCATCAATCGATATTCCATAGCCACGAGCTTTGGTTCTATCTAACTCTAAAAAAAACTTTTTATTTTTTTTGAATGTTTCGATCTTATTGACTGTAATGGAATTCATCTCATTTTTACTCAATATAGAGTAAACACCATCAGCACCAAATGTGCTCAACCAAATCCTACCTGAAGCAGTAGTTTTTAAGCGAACATCAACACCCATTTCAGGATCAAACCTTAATCCACTGCTAGCACCCTGGGCTTTTGAAACCCAAGTGAGGCGGTCCTCATCTACAAGTGCCATTCGAACCAGCTCTCCAGTTTTAGAGGCTAGTTGCATAAGGGATTGTTTGGAGGCATCTCCAACACCAATAGCTGCTAAATGCTCAAATCCAAGAGTAGCAAAGCGTGTGGTCAATTTGTAGTGTTGAGAGTCTTGAGCCTGAACAACGAAACCCTCATGTTCCAGCTCTTTTACTAATCGATGTGCTGCACTTTTTAAAAGATTTAATTTGTTAGAAATAACTGTCAAAGATAAGCCTTGAGGCTCGGTCGACATCATCTCCAAAGCATCAAGACAGCGTGTCATCATTGTTTCAGTAGTCATTTATTTTGTGGGCTTTTTTTAATCGGGGTTGATATTCGCACTTTTGACAACGCGAGCCCATTTTTCCGATTCATTGCGAATAAGCTCACTGAATTCGTCGGGGGAGTTGGTTACTACATCAAACCCCTGAGCAGTTAAGCGCGAATTAACTTCTGGCTTCTTTAGTGCAGCAACTAAGGTTATGTGAAGTTTATCTATTGTTTCTCGCGGTGTACCCTTTGGAGCAACTACACCTTGCCAAACTAAAACCTCATAACCGCTAACACCTTCCTCTAATACGGTTGGAATTTCTGGTGCTAGTTTTGAACGCTTTGCTTGTGTAACGGCAAGAATATTTACTCTTCCAACTTGTGCCAATGGAAGAGTGGTTGGTAATTGTAGGAATCCCACTTGAACTTCGCCACTCAGCACTGCATTAACTGCAGGCGCCCCCCCTTTGTATGGAACATGAACCAAATTAAGTCCGGCGGACATATTAAAAAGCTCCCCGGCTGTATGAATAATGCTTCCGGTGCCAGAGGAGGAGAAATTAAGTTTGATATTTTTGTTTTTTGAGTAGGCTATAAGTTCTCTTACATTTTTAACAGGCACACTTGGATGAGTTGAAATCGTAAGGGTGCTAACTGAACCTAGGGTAATGGGTTGAAAATCTTTGATTGAGTCGTAACTTAGATTTTTGTAAATACTTCGCGAAATTGCAAGAGGGCCAACATCGGCTACCAACAAGGTGTAACCATCAGGTGGGGATTGCGCTACAAAAGCTGCTGCAACGGTTCCACCAGCCCCAGGCCTATTCTCAACAATGACAGATTGCCCTATTTGTGGCGTCATCGCTTCGGCTATTGATCTAGCAAGGATATCAACGGTTCCACCTGGAGCATATGGAACGACCAGTCGTATGGGTTTTGTAGGAAACCCCTGTGCTGTTAGAGAAAATGAAATGGCAACTGAAAGAATGCCGAAAACAGCATTTCTCAACATTGAAATGAGTTGAGGGAGCATAATTTTCCTTTCCAGTTCATTATGGAATCCGGTTCCAATCTTCATACGATTAGAATATGTTGTCAAGTGTTTTAACATGAAAGTATTTTTTGATTTAGTCCTTCAAGCCCAATTGAATTATTGGGGTTACTACTAATCAATATTTTTTTGTAACGCTAAATTATTAGATATTTTATGAATATTCAAGCTGATTTGGTTTGTGTTGGTGCTGGAATCGCAGGCCTTGTTGCGGGATTGCGTGCAGCTGAGCTTGGATTGAAAGTCATTGTCTTTGAAAAGGGTGAAGATAGTAGTTATCCATGTAACTCACGATTTAGTTTTGGCGTTTTACATGCAGCTCACCGCGATCTCAAGCTGCCTATAAAAGAGCTAGAGCTTGCTATGCATCAATCAATGGGTGAGTTTTCAAATCATGAGCTGATATCTACTGTTGCTGCAAACTCTGGTCGAATGATCGAATGGCTGCAACGACACGGAGTCAAGTTCATCCGTAATCCTGCTCGGCAATGGGTATTTGCCCCTGCCAAGCCGCTCACTTCAAAGCTTTTATGGAAAGGCATGGGCCCCGATTATGTTTTGCGTACTTTAGGTCTTCAATTGAAGCATTTTGGTGGAGAACTGATTTATGGTACGCGCGTTATAAAATTATTTCACAGCGATGATGGCGCATGCTCTGGGGTAGAAGTTGTTTCGAATAACCAAGCGATGAGGATTGATACAAAGTTTGTTGTGATTGCGGATGGGGGCTTTCAGGCCAATTCAAATTTGGTTGGTAAATACATAACATCTAGACATGACTTACTATTTCCACGCCATGCAGGTAGTGGTTTAGGCGATGGAATCGAAATGGCTTTAACGTCTGGTGCACATATGGTTGGACTGAATAGCTTTTATGGGCATCTATTAAGTGTAGATGCGTTTAAATCCAAAGAGCTTTGGCCTTATCCACAAATTGATTCAATTGCCAGTTCTGGAATTTTGGTAGACTTCAAGGGCAATCGTCGTTTGGATGAAGGTAAGGGCGGTATATATTTGGCTAACGGAGTTGCCCGATTAGAAATGGGTACAGCAATGGTTATATGTGACAATTTAATTTGGGAAAATGCGGGTAAACAACATCAAATTCCACCCAACCCATTACTTGAACTTCACGGCGCGACCATGTATCGCGATGAGACAATTGAAAAGCTAGCAATTAAATCCGGCCTGCCACCTTTTGCACTTGTTAATACAGTTAATAATTATAACGAAGCTGTAAAAAGTGGTTTATGCGAAAAATTAGAACCCATGCGATCTACAAGCATTCGCCCATCGCAAATTTCCCATCCTCCATTTTTTGCAATTCCAGTTTGTGCGGGAATTACCAATACTTCAGGTGGTATTTCAATCGATTCAAATGCTCGCGTACTCTCTAAAAATGGAGTGCCGATCCCTGGTCTTTATGCTGCAGGCGCAACTATTGGCGGTCTTGACGGTGGCGTGAACTCTGGATATATAGGCGGATTGGTAAAAGCTGTATTCGGATTAAAAGCCGCTGAAAATGCATCGTTTAGTAAGTAGAAATTAATAGGAATCAATGACAACTAGTGCAATTAAAAATGGTTTGCGTGTAATTAAGATTCTTGCAAACCAATCCCAAGGCGTCACTTATAGGCAGCTCATGACGGAGCTCGATCTCTCGTCTATAACTATAAAAAATTTATTGCGATCTATGGAGAGTCGTGGTTTTTTACGTTTTGACGATCAAACAGAAAGCTATCGACTCAGCTTGAAACTTGCAAAACTTGGAATGGCTTACGTTGAGCATAGCGGCGTGTCAGCGGTTTACCAGCCATTGTTAGAACAACTTGCTCAGGAGACTGGGGAGCTGGTGCGAATAACTTTAAAAAACGGCAATAGGTTGATATGGGTCGGCATGGCTAAGGGTTCACATAAAGGTTTACGTGTGGCGCCTGACACGGGTAGTGATGTTTGTCTTCATGCAACAGCGGCCGGTAAAGCATGGCTTTCATGCATGGAGCATGGAAAAGCTATCAAGTTAATTCTTGATCAGGGCTTGGTTCATTCAGATAGGTTTGGACCCAAGGCCATTCAAGCTGTCAATGAATTGTTAGTTGAACTCAAGAAGACTGAAAGACAAGGTTATGCAATCAGTATTGAGGAATATCTTCAAGGCATGTCAGCTATTGCAGTTCCAATTTTTAGCCAGAATCCATCAGTAGGGGATGCAGTTGGTTCTATTAGTATTGCAGGCCCAACCGTTCGTATGAGTAAAAAGAGATTAAAAGAGATGCTACCATTGTTGAAAAAAATAGGAACAGAGTTAGCAATGCTCAGCCCCATTTTTGCAGCTAATGTCTTTCCAGCTTAATTTGTCTTAGTGCCATTGCAATGAGTTCGGCCGCTGTTTTAATTACCTAATCTCACCCAAAGTGGGCAAGGCTATAAAAGTAACCTGTGGCAATCAGCAGGCCAACCAAGTTTTAGGCACTAATGATTGGGCTGAATATACGGAAATAAGAGAAGTGCCCCATGTCTTGAAAGGCACTAACTTTCAGTGCAAGAATTTTCTCCGCTTTGCGAGCGTACAAGTCAAGAGAAATTTTTAAATTTAAAATGTTTAATTTATTGCATCCAAGCTCAAGTGTGAGTCAAGTTGTGCGACTAACATAACCTTTTTAAGGGCACCCGCATAGACCAGGGATTGCCGTTTTACCAAGGCATGGTGACAGCCAACTCAGCTCAACTCACCTGGGGTAGCGACTGGCCCCTCTGAATATGACACCCGCACCGGACGTGATGCAATTGCTGGAATTGATGAAACGCTGGACGGGCATTGATGAAGTCACATGGCAAATTTTGGTGAGCAACCCGAAAGCGCTATGCGAATAAGCGGTAACGCCATCACTCTCAAAGGCCTTTGTCGGGCCTCGGAATTATCATTTGTTCTTGTGTTGTGAACATCTTGATGCGTCCAATGAAAGTCGCACCGTCGTCGTGCAGACGCTTGGCCTCTGGCGAAGCGTTAGCGCGCTGCATGGAGGCCAGATCGTCATACCAAAGCTCGGCAATGCCATCGACATCTGCGTCGATGGAAGGGATATCGACCCGCGTGCGCTCAGCGAGTATGTGCGTGAGAACGTAGCGACGCAGGCCCGGGACAGCATGCGCCAAAGGCGCATGCACTTCACACCAATGCTTTACAAACTCTTCATGCGTGATGCCGTCCTTGCGCGTGAGCAACGATAAGCTTTTGATCATGGTTGATTCCTTTAATGTCTTTAATCTAGCGACACACCAGCATCGCGCAAAACTTTGCCCCAGTAATCAGATTCATCACGCACCTGGGATCGCAGCCCCTCTGGAGAGGTGGCTGCAGCGTTCATACCCAGCGACTTCAATTCCTGCCGATAGTCGGGCGATGCTGCCACTTTCACAATTGCTTTGTTGAGCGTGTTAACGATGTCCGTTGGTGTGCCTACCGGTGCAAAAACTCCATACCAACTTAATCGCTCAAAGCCAGTAAGTCCTTGTTCCGAAAACGTCTGCACATCAGGTGCCGTCTCGAGCCGTTTCGTCGAAGTGGCGCCAAGCGCGCGCAATTTCCCAGATTTGACATGCTGCATGCCGAGCACCGCTGCATCAACAATGAATGTCAACTGGCCACCCATGACGTCGACAAGCGCGGGAGAAGTCCCTTTGTAGGGGATGTGCCGGATGTCTATGCCAGCTTGGGCTTTCAGCACCTCCCCCCACAAATGCCCGGAACTGCCATGCCCGGCAGAACCAAAAGTGACCTCGCCAGGGTGTGCTTTGGCGTAAGCCACCAATTCAGGGATGTCCTTGGCAGGGAACGCAGCGTTCACAAAGAGCACACTTGAAAATGTTGAGCTCAAGCTGATCGGGTCAAAGTCCTTGACGGCATAGGTGAGCTTCTTATAAAGCGACGGGTTGACCGTCATGATGCCGGCTGCCGAGTAAAAAAGCGTGTAGCCATCGGCGGCAGCACGAACGACCGTCGATGCACCGATCGCTCCGTTGGCCCCACCGATATTCTCTACAAAGACTTGTTGGCCTAGCACGGCACTCAGCTTTTCAGCCAGAAGCCGGCCCGACGACGATGCCGATCCTCCCGGTGCAAAAGGAACCACCAATCGAATTGTTTTATCAGGATACTCAGCTTGGGCAGCCATATTCGCCGCACAAAAAAGCACAGCCATCATCAAGGAAGGAATCATTTTTTTCATGCGATCTCCAAAAGGTCGTTAAGGGGCGTTATGCAATCACGAACTCTTCTTCGACGACAAACGTTTTTTGCCGCCCAATGAAGGCACGATCAGACGGATGGGCTTGGTCGGCCAGGACGTTTGCGCTTTAGCCGTGAGCGTGGCCAGCGCGGTGAGGGATAAAAGCAGGAGGTTTCTTTTCAGCATGGTGGTCTTCGGTTTTTTTGTTTTTGGTTACGACGGGGCTTTACGGCAGCCTCATTCAGCTTGGTAAATTCAGCACGGCTTTGGCCAGAATATTGCGTTGTATTTCGTTGCTGCCCGCAAAGATTTTGGCCCCCAATGCGTTGAACAACGGCGCCACTACATGCAGGTCGATCTCTTCGGTCATGCAGTGATCGCGCAGGCCGCCGTAGTCATCGGCAGATTCGATGAGCAACAAAGCCAAACGCTCATAAGTTTCAGTCGACCAGATCTTCAGCATGGAGATGCTGGCTGGGATGCTCTCGCCACGTTTAGCTTTGTCTGCAAAGCCGTTGTAAGCGGCACCCAAATCAGCCGTGTCGAGTTGAAGTTCGGTCAACCGCGCCATAAAAACCGGGTCGTCAAGCAGGCCTCGCTGAGCCGCCAGTTTTTCAACTTGGTGCAGTGTGTGCTGCGAATGTTTTGGGCTGCCTGTGAAGAGTCGCTCAAAACCCAGCAGCGCCTTGGCCACCGTCCAACCTTGGTTCAGTTCGCCCACCAGGTTGATCAATGGCACGCGCACGTTGTCGAAAAAAACCTCGCAAAATTCGCGCTCTGCCGCCAGATTTTGAATCGGTCGAACGGTCACCCCAGGCGTCTTCAAATCAACCAGCAGAAAGCTGATACCGGCTTGCTTCTTGACGGTTTTGTCGGTGCGCACGAGCATAAACATGTGCGTGCCGTCCATGCCCCAGGTGGTCCAGGTTTTTTGCCCGTTGACAACAAACACATCGCCGTCGATCACGGCCTCTGTGCGCACGGCGGCCAAATCCGAACCCGCATTGGGCTCGGAGTAACCTTGTGTCCAGACGTGCTCGCCGGCCAGGATCTTGGGCAAAAAGCGCGCGCGCTGTTCGTCCGTGCCAAAGCGCATCAAGATCGGCCCGACCATCACCAGCCCTTGGTCGGGTGGACGGGCGACACCCCAGGCTTCGCTTTCTTCGATGTAGGCGATCAACTTGTCGGCGGGCAGACCCATGCCGCCGTGCTCTTTCGGCCAGGCGGGCGCCAACCAACCCAGTCGCGAAAGCGTCATGTACCAAGCCTTGGATTCAGCCCATGACTGGCGGTACGGGCGGTAGCGCCGTTCGGGCGGGTAGTGCGTGGCAAAGAAGGCGCGCACCATCCGTCGAAAGTCAATTTCCGGCATCTCTTCCCAGTTTAAGTGGGGCGAAAATTCGGCGGACTCATACGGGGCTGTCGTGGCCGGCGAAGCCGCCTGGCTGACGCGCGCAAGTTGGGCGTAGCGACGACGGTGGCTAACGGGGTTGCCCCATCGGCTGGAGAGCGTCATGGCGCGCCTGAAATAAAGCCCGATGTCATATTCGTTGGTCGTGCCGATGGCGCCATGAAGTTGAATCGCCATGCGCGTCATCTCGCTGGCCGCAAATGCGCACCGTGACTTGAGCCGACTCGCCGTGCTGGCCCAGAGCCGTTCATCAGCGTGCGGCGAACTCACCAACGCCAGACCTTCGCGCAAGCAAGCGGCACCGAGTTCGACCTGAATCAGGCCGTCAACCAACCTGTGTTGCAAGGCCTGAAAACTGCCAATGGGCTTGTCAAACTGCGTGCGCGTGCAGAGGTAGTCCCGCGTCAAAGACAACGCCCGTTCGGCAATCCCGACCAACTCAGCGGACTGGATGATGCGGGCCACCTCATTGGCACGGCTCAAAGCGGTCTGTGCCGGCGCCCCCAAAGACAGCACTTGCACGGAGTCTAGTTCGACTTGCGTGAAGCTCACTTTGCACAGCAAGCTGCCGTCGACGGCTTGCTCCGTGCTCAACTGCACCCCGGCTTGTCCGGCTGGAACCCAAACCAACGCTGGCTGCGAATCCAGCTGGCAACTGACGATCCAACCGTCTGCGCCCGGACCCGGTCGAACAAACCGTTTTTGCCCCTCTAAGACCCATTTGCCGTTGATTGAGGTTGCACGTGTGAGGTTGTTGGCGGCCTCCAATTCACCCGCCTTCTCTTGCCAGGCAACGCCGGCCACGCAGCGCCCGGTTGAGAGCTGACTAAGCAGCTCGTCGCGCTGCGGGCTGACCGGCAACGCACACAGCAAGGCCAGCGGATGCACACCAGCATCGACCAGCGGTTCAGGCAACAAATGGCGACCACATTCCTGTGCGATGGCCGCCACTTCGGCCAAACCCAAACCGAGCCCGTCGAGCGACTCTGGAACCAAGATCGACAACCAGCCCATGTCGGCCATTTGTTGCCAGACTTCGCGGTCAAAACCACCGCCATCCGCTTCAAGCGCGCGAACGCGTTGACGTTGGTCGACATTTTCGAGGAAGGCACTAGCGCTGTCACGAAACATGAGGATGGATTCGGCGTCCAGGCCGCTGGCTTTTAGTGTCATCAGATGACCTTGCGTTGCCGCAGTTCGGTGATGCCCTGCTCGTCCATCTGAAGTACTTCGCGCAGCACCTCGTTCGTGTGCTCACCCAGCAGCGGCGGCGGCCGCTGGTAGTGAACCGGCGAAGCGGAAAACCGCACCGGGTTGGCGACTTGCGGAATCTCGCCAACGGTGGGGTGTTGCATGTGCAGCAACATCTCGCGGTGCACGATCTGCGGGTTGGCGAAGACCTCAGAGAAATTATTGATGGGTCCACTCGGGACACCAGCCGCGTCGAAGTCGGCATACCACTGCGCCACGCGGCGGGTCTTCAACACCTCTGCCAACAGCGGTACCAAAGTCATGCGATTTTTGGACCGATCAGGGTTGGTCTTGAAGCGGGGGTCTGTGGCCAGCTCAGGTCGACCGAGGCACTCGCAGAGTTGGACGAACTGCGAGTCGTTGCCGACGGCGATCATGATGGATGCATCGGCACATTCGAAGGCTTGATAAGGGCAGGTGATCGGCGAGGCCGTCCCCAACCGCGCGGGCTGTTGGCCCGTCACCAGATAAATCATGGCCAAGTGGGACAACGCCGCCACCTGCGCATCAAAGAGTGCCAGGTCAATGTGCTGACCTTGGCCCGAGACCATGTCGCGGTGTCGCAATGCAGCCAACACTGCGCTGACAGCGTAAAAGCCCGCCGTGATGTCACCCACGGCAAAACCGGTTCGCATCGGCCCGCCCCCAGGCTCGCCGTCAGCATGACCGGTGACGCTCATGAGCCCGCTCATGGCTTGAAAAATCGGATCGTAGCCGGGTTGGTGACTGTAGGGGCCAGTCTGTCCGAATCCACTGATGGAGCAATACACAAGCTTTGGGTGCGTCGCTTGAAGACTCGCATAGTCGAGGCCGTAACGTGCCAAATCGCCGGCTTTGAAGTTCTCAATCAGGATGTCGCTCTCGGCCGCCAACCGACGAATCAAGGCCTGACCTTCGGCTTGTGACATGTCCACGGTGATCGAGCGCTTGCCGCGGTTCATGGCAAGAAATGAAGTGGTCTCGCTGGTTTCAACGCCAGCCGCGTCCTTGGCGCGAAAGCCCTGCTGCCGGACATCG
>CANJNC010000067.1 GCA_947475685.1 Comamonadaceae bacterium
ATTTTTTATACATGTTAAAGGGGATCTGTCTATAGATCCCAAATTTTTATGTGTTGACTGGCATTTAACTGTATAGAAATACAAATTACTGATCATGAAAATCCACTATACCCCCCCTCCAAGCAAACCAATCCAACAGTTCATCCCCTTGCACAACACTTCTCTAACGCCAAGTGGTCAATTTATTCAAAAGAAAAGTATGGCTAATTTTTGGATTGAATGGAGGACTTAAACCCCATAATGCCAATTTGGGCTACAATGTAGCTCACAGAACATCATAGGATAAAATCATGACTGCAAATGCAGTAGTGCGGGCAAGAATTAACGGGGGCATTAAAGAGGAAGCCACCGCTGTATTGGCAGCTATGGGGCTTACTCCGTCTGATGCCTTTCGCATCATGATGACCAAAGTAGCTAAAGAAAAAGCTTTTCCATTTGAGCCACTCATCCCAAACGAAGAAACCATTGCAGCCATGAAAGAAGCGAGAAAAGGAAAACTCAAATCCTTTGCTTCTATGGATGACTTGATTCGCCAATGACTGGTCCTTGATCTGCAATTGTGATTTCTCTATCCAAAGAAAACGGTAAGTTTGGATTTTCTTGGGCAATTTTGCCAACCTGAGACCAAGGCTCAATTTGCTTGGGCACTGAGAGATGCTCAGCACGTCCAAACACGTTGGCTTGCTGGGCCAAGTTTTTCTGACAATTTCACGTGAATAGACATGATGGCCCTCCTTTAGGAGGTTCCTTTTTGGAGCCTTTATAAAAAGTCCACTTTAGCCATTCCACATAAAAACCGAATAAAGTCCAAGGCCAAAGCGGGTTGGTGGCCACGTGAAGAGCTGGCAGCGCTATAGAGGGTATTGAGCTCAAAGCGTTTGGGCAAGATTGAAATCACTTCGACGCCCTCGGTGTAATTGATCTCGGTGACTTGTGTGCATCCCAGAGCCCCTTTTCGTTGGTCCTTGGCCATTTGTGCCATGGCGGCCGCACCGTTGGGGAAGTTGTGCACGCGAGTGCTCAAGGATTCCCACAAGCCCAAAGTGCTCAGCACTTTTTTGAAATGTATGCCAGCGGTGGATTTGTCTGTATCGGGTGCATAAATGGCTGGGGCTCCAAGCAAGGCCTCTTTCAAAGCCTCTTCACTGTCCATGGCTTGAACGCTCGCATCCCCTTGAAGTCTTGCCATGGCGGTGCTGACCCAACAGATGGGGGAATATGTTGAGGCCAGCAAGAGGCCCTCATCCATCAAGGGCTGCAAAATGGCAACGCTAGAGACCATCACCACGCCGCACAGATTGCTGGGGATGCTTTGAGTCGATTCGCTTAGGAAAATATCTTTCATGGCACCGACTGCGCCAAAGGAGCATTCAAATTGCAGATTCAAATGGGCGGGCAAGGTTTTGCCAAAGGGCACTCGTGAATCCGAAATCAACCCTTTGGTCGCCCCCGCGCTGATGATGCGAAGACAAAGAGATGGTGGGTCTAAAGGGGTGGACATGGTCTGAAGTAAAAAAAAGGGGGGTGTTTTAAAAATACAAAAGAAAAAGCAAAGCGTTTGGGTCACATGCCCTTGGTGCCCATTTTTTTAACCACGTCGGTCATGCGTTTGATGTCCTCATTGAGATAGCGATCAAATTCAGGCGCATCCAGATAAGCCATGGGGGAGCCGGCGTTTTGAATGGCTTCGATGACCTTGGGGTCCAGGGCGGCAGATTTTGCAGAGACACGAATTCTTTGTGCAATGGGCTCTGGGGTGTTGCTGGGTACAAAGAGGCCAGACCATTGGGCGTATTCGGCATTGATTTTTTGATCCCTCAAGCTTGAGACGTCAGGGAGAGCTTCGAGTTTGGTCGCTCCCCAATGGGCCAGGGCCCTGAGTTTGCCGCTTTTGATGTGCTGAACGACAGTTGCAGGCCCCGTGGAGACGGCATCGATTTGACCTCCAAGCAAGGCCACGACGGCGGGTCCCGCTCCGGTGTAGGGTATGTGGTTAAGTTGCAGACCACTTTGTTGCGACAAAATCTCCATGGGCACGTGCATGGTGCCAAAGTTACCCGAGGAACCAAAACTGATGGCGCCGGGTCTTTTTTTAGCATCCTCAATGAAGTCTTGTGTGCTCTTCCAAGGAGAATCCGCTTTCACGGCCAAGACAGTGGGGTCGGCCGTGAAGCGTGCAAGGGCCCTCAAGTCTTTGTGCAAGAACAAAGGGGCGCGTCCTAAGATTTGATCGGCTTGAGGCAAGACGCTCAAAGAAGAGAGGGCCATCAAAAGGGTGTATCCATCGGCTTTGGCGTGAGCGGCAAAGCCCATGCCGATGCCGCCTCCAGCGCCTGGTTTGTTTTCGATGATGACCGCTTGACCCAAGTCTCGCCCCATGGCCTCGGCCACAGGTCTTGCCACAATGTCGGCCACACCGCCCGGGGGAAAGGGCACGACCATGGTGATGGGTTTGCTGGGAAAGGGGGCCGGGGTGCTTTGTCCAAAAGCATTGGAGCAAAGGCCCCAAGCAAGAGCGGATAGGCAAACACCAAGAAAGGTCAGCCGGGAGAGATAAAGGGGATGCATGTCAAAGTCTTTCAAAAAGGCCGGGTTCGAGCTTGAGATTGTGGATGAAATGCAAGCCACTGAGTGGAGCCCCCATCGAACACAAAGGCACTGGGAAATGAACATTGAGCATACCTGTTTTTTGGGGTATGCGCGTTGAGGGCTTTCAGGGGTATGGAATTGGTCTTTAAACCGCGCTCTTGATGGTTTTGGTCTTTGAAAGGAAGCGGGTGTTTGTAAATCGTATAAGATGTCAAGGGCATAAAAAAAGCGGTCTGGTGCCCTATTTCTCAAAAGAGACGCGACCAAGCACAAGACTTAGAGATGAATTCGTTTGACAGATTGAATTGGAGCTGGTTTGAAAGCATTTAAAAATATTCTCGTGATCGGTGTGGCGCTTTTGGGTTTGACCCAGGTCTTGGTTCATGGCGCTGATTTCCCCATTAAAGACAAGCAAGTCACCTTGATTGTGCCGTTTGCAGCGGGGGGTCCGACGGACCGCGTGGCAAGAGATTTGTCCGAGGCGATGAGAAAAGCATTGGGCGTGCCTGTGGTGGTTGAAAACGATGCGGGCGGCCCAGGGGGTTTGATTGGAGCGAGCAAACTCGTTCGTTCAGCGCCCGACGGATACACCTTGCTTGTTCACCACATTGCGATGGGCATCTTCCCAAGTTTGGTGAAAAATTTACCCTTTAAAGTGGACACCGATTTTGAGTACTTAGGGATGATCAACGATGTGCCCATGACCTTGATTGGTAAACCTCAGTTGCCGGTGAGCACCTACAAGGAGCTGAAGGCCTGGGTTGCGCAAAACAAAGGACAGATCAATTTGGCCAATGCAGGCCTGGCGTCGGCCTCACAGCTGTGTGGCATGCTTTGGCAAGCCACCATTCAAGTCGACATGGCAACGGTGCCCTACAAGGGCACGGCGCCTGCCATGACCGACTTGATTGGCGGACAGGTGGACTTGATGTGTGATCAAACCACCAGCACCACGTCGCAAATTGAAGCCAAAAAAGTCAAGGCTTTTGGGGTGACCACCCTTAAGCGGCTTACCACACCTGCCTTGAAGGACTTGGCCACTTTGGATGAGCAAGGCGAAAAGGGTTTTAACGTCACGATTTGGCATGGATTGTATGGACCCAAAGGCATGCCTGCCGATGTGGTGCAAAAGCTCAATGCAGCTTTGAAAGCCTCTTTGAAGGACCCTGAGTTTGTCAAAAAGCAAGAGGGCTTGGGTGCGGTTGTGATTACAGACAAGAGATCCGACCCTGCAGAGCACAAGCGGTTTGTGTTGTCAGAGGTCACACGCTGGGCGCCAGTGATCAAGGGTGCTGCGGTTTACGCGGACTGAAAAATCCCTGTGTCGGTGGTCCGATCCCCCCCCCAGGGGCCACCAATGAACAAAAATGCCCTGCTTCGTGCGGGTCATTTTCTTTGGTCGAGTGGACGAGCTTGCAAACACGAAAAGACCCATGTATACTTGTACGATATATTAGACAAGTAGGAGTTTCCCATGCGAGTCATCAATTTTTCTGATGCCAGAAACCAATTTAAGCAGGTAATTGATCAGGTGGTTGCTGATTGTGATGTGGCTATTATTTCTCGAAGAGATGCTGACGATGCCGTTGTCATGTCTTTAGATACCTATAACAGCATGATGGAAACCTTTCATTTATTAAAATCACCAGCTAACGTTAAGCATTTGGAGAAATCATTGGCGCAATATCGTAAAGGGCAAACAAAGACTAAGGCCTTGGTAGATGCGAAGTAAGTTGGTTTGGACAAATACGGCCTGGTCAGATTATCTTTATTGGCAAATAAAGGACAATAAAACACTTAAACGAATTAATTTGCTGGTTAAAGATGCAATGCGCGATCCAGGGGATGGAATTGGAAAGCTTGAAGCGCTAAAAGAAAATTTATCAGGCCTATGGTCTAGGCGCATTGATGATGTCAATAGATTGGTTTACGCAATTGAAAAAGATCAGTTAATTATTATTGCTTGCCGCTATCACTATGAATAGCATGAGAGAAGAGTAAGATTTTTCTCGAGCTGGGCCAAACCCATATAGGCCTCAAAAGAAATCTACAGTTGAGAAATAGGATTGAAAATCCTTTTTCTGTGGTTCGATTCCGCCACGGGCCACCAAAATCAAATAATGCCCTTCTTCGTGCGGGGCATTTTCTTTGATCCGACATTCATTCAGTTGGAATTGAACGCGTTCTTCAGTCGAGACTTCCCGTTCATTGGCTTTCGCGCCAGCATTCTCATGTGCGTAACTCACGCCACTTCTTGGGATGCAATCACGCGCGGAAATGTGCTTGTTTCAACAGTGGCATTGATGATGTGGGCCATGATTGTCTGGTCCAGTTCTTAATGGCTCGCAATGGCGAAGTGCAACGGCTCCTGGGTGGGAGGCTGTCCGATAGTGGTACCCATGCATGCCGCTTGGATGCACCGAGGAGAACCGTCGGGTGCAGCGCGCTCGATTCAGGGCAGCACCTGGGCCACCCCTGACGCGATGCGCTGCAGGCGGTCACCCTCGGTTCGCGCCTCGGCCAGCAGTTGATTCCAGTCGCCCGGAGGATGGCCACTTTCCAGCATCTTGCGGAACATCCTGTAGGCATCGTCGCTGCTTTCGTAAGCGCGCTTGGTTTCCTCGTCATTTACACACGCGTAGACGATCACTTTGCTGGACGCGTGGTAGCGGAAGAACAGTCGGTACTGCTGGAAAAACTTGGCGCGAAACCAGTGCTTGTGGTCTTCGCCGAGCGTGTTGCCTTGTCGGTATTCGGCCCGTGACGGATCTTGTGGAATCACCTCAAATGCCAGATTGGCAATCGCTGCCAGTCGTTTGGAGGCATTCTTCTTGGTGAATCCGATGGCGTCTTTCTGCTTGAACCCTTCGACCTGCCGAGTGATTGCTTCAAGCTGGGCGAGGAACAGCGGGTGGGCGAATACCCTCCAGCCTTTCACCACTAAGGGAGCGATTTGACTCCCGCTCATTCATCGTCTGCCGACAGTGCGCCATCGAGATCGACTTCGAGACCACCGACCAACGAATGGATGCGTTGCACGAAACTGGCGTCAACGCTCTGGAGTCGTTTCGGATGATTGGCGATATCGCGGGACAGAAAGCCCAAGAACCGTCCGAGCACGGGATCGTCTTCCTCGGTAATTTTCACGCGGGAGAGTACAACCTCGCCGCCGGGATGGATCGCGTAATGAATCTTGTCCCGCTTTCCCAGCCTCAGGGCGCGGCGCACTGTTTCCGGCACCGTGGTCTGGTAGCGGTCGGTCAGGGTGGATTCGACTTCAAGGATTGCCGCCATAGCACGCTCCGATTAAATGGATGGACAGCGTTTATGGTAATGCAATCGCCTTGTCTTGTCAATGCAAGTGCATTACCTTGTAGCGTGTAACGTCACGACTCGGTACTGTAATAAATTCAACGAATATCAAACATAAGTTCTCATATCCAGCATGCTGTGAGCCTTGGGAGACCGTAGCCCTATAATTTCTTAAAAGCCCGTCAAAATTTTTTGAGCTACACTGCCCAAAAAGAACAAGTTTGTATTGGCTTCCAATTTTGAGGTACCTATGATTACGTTTGAAGTGGTAGAGGCCAATGGGGCCATTCGTGAAGTTCAAGGCAACGAGGGGGAGACCCTTCTTCAAGCGACCTTGAACGCTGGGATCGATGGTTTTGCGGCCGAGTGTGGGGGCTGCTGTGTGTGTGCGACATGCCACTGCTACATTGACGAGCGTGACTTCGACAAAATGAGCGCGCCGGCTTCTGATGAAGCACAGATGCTGGACTTTACCGCCACGGAGAGGCTTCCCAATTCAAGGCTGGCTTGTCAAATCAAATTGTCCTCAGAGCTCATCGGCATCAAGGTGCACATGCCTGAGCGTCAATACTGAGGTCAATACTAAGGTCAATCGCATCTCTTTATCGCCCAGGACTCGCCATTCTTTTGGCGTCTAGGTCTTGGGTTTTTTGATGGAAGGGCGGGGTTTGAATGCCCCTCATGCTCAATAGGTGTAGACACCTCGCCCCGTCTTGCGGCCCAAATGACCGGCGGCCACCATTTCTCGCAGCAGTGGTGCAGCTCGGTACTTGCTGTCGTTGAACTGGTTAAAGTACACCTCCATCACGGCCAAGCAAACATCCAGGCCCACCATGTCGGCCAATGCCAAGGGGCCAATCGGATGGTTGCACCCGAGTTTCATGCCCGTGTCAATGTCTTGGGCACTTGCAATGCCCTCGCCCAATACAAAGAGCGCCTCATTGATCATGGGCACCAAGATGCGGTTGACGACAAAGCCCGGTGCATTTTTAACGGTGATGGGCGATTTGCCCAACGTGTTGGCCAAATCAATCACCGCTTCGTGGGTTGCGTCGCTGGTTTGTAGGCCGCGAATGACCTCCACCAAAGCCATCATGGGCACGGGATTGAAGAAATGCATGCCAATGAACTGCGCTGGATTTTGGGTCACTTGAGCCAGTTGGGTGATGGAGATGGAAGAGGTGTTGGATGCCAAAATCGCCTGGGATTTGAGGTGGGGTTTAAGGAGATCTAATATTTTGATTTTGAGGCTGAGATTCTCTGTGGCTGCTTCGATGACCAAATCGCAGTCTTTCAAGGATTCGTATTGAGTGCTGGTTTGGATCAAAGACAAGGCGCGTGTTTGGTCTTCGAAAGTGATTTTTTCTTTGCTTAAAAGGCGCTCAAGACTATTGGCAATGGTTTTTTTGCCTTTGTCCAAAGCGTCTTGACTGATGTCAACCATCATCACGTGAATGCCAGAGGCGGCACAGGCTTGCGCAATGCCGCTTCCCATGGTGCCAGAGCCAACAACGCCTACGGTTTTGATCTTCATGTTTGAATAAGCCCTTTAATGAATGAGAAGAAGAACGGACACGAGGTGAATGTTCAAAGCGCTCATTTTAGTGAGGCAAAGCTTGCATGGCGCGGGTGAGGTGGACAAATCAAGTGCCAACACCTCAATATTGATGGGTTTTTGTGAATTTGGTGTAAAGGGTATGGTTTTTAAGGGGTGCTGGGTGGGCTTAAAACCTGTAAATACTGAGATAATGGAGGGATACGGATAAATTAAATAAGAATATGAGTTCATTGCCCAAGCACATCGCCATCATCATGGATGGCAATGGAAGATGGTCTAAGAAAAGGTTCATGCCCAGAAATGTTGGGCATTTGATGGGAGCCTCCAATTTGCGAGGCATTGTGCGCGCCTGCGTTGAAAAGCACATCCAGCATTTGACCGTCTTTGCGTTCAGCACTGAGAATTGGCGTCGTCCCCCCGAGGAAGTGGCTACTCTTTTTGATTTGTTCGTGCGCTACTTGAAGTCAGAGATTCGTGATTTGCAAGCGCAAGGCATTCGCCTAAAGGTGATTGGGGATCACTCGGCTTTTCCTAAGGAGTTGCAAGACCAAATTGACTCGGCCTGCGCCTTGACCGCTCAAGGACGGGTGCTCACCTTGACGGTTGCGATCAATTACGGTGGCAAGTGGGATATTTTGCAGGCCATGCAAGCCTGGCAAAGAGCGCACCCTTATGACAGTTTGGATCAAATGACCCAGGATCAACTGACCCCTTATTTATCCACCTACCCATTGCCTGAGCCAGACTTGTTGATTCGCACGGGTGGCGAGTCTAGGCTTAGTAACTTCTTGATTTGGCAAACGGCCTATACAGAGTTGTATTTCACGGACCTGCTTTGGCCAGATTTTGATGCAAGGGCTTTGCAGCTTGCGCTGGATTCTTACGCTCAGCGCATCAGGCGCTTTGGTAAAACCGATGATCAAGTCAAGGCCACCCATGCCAAGACCCACAAACAAGGTGTCAAAACACCTTGAAGCGGTTCGCAGCTCAAAGGCCTGTGTGCGTGCTTGGTGTAAGCTCAACTTTTTAAGCACCAGGGTCTGTCTTATGTTGGCTTTAAATACTCATCGATAGAAAAGCGCTCCAAGGAGGAAGTCCATCTGTCGCCTTGTAAAATGCCCACATGTTAAAAATAAAAGAACACTTATTCAATGCCCTGGTGGCTTGCCTTGAACAGTTGGGCAACGGCTTGGGTGCCAAAGCGGCCTTTGAGTCGCCCAAAATGGCCTCTCATGGCGACTTGGCCGTGACGGCGGCCTTGTCTTTGTCCAAGACCTTGAAAACCAACCCCAGAGAATTGGCCCTTCGACTCAAAGAGGCCTTGTCACAAACGCCGCCCTTTCAGGAGTGGGTTCAAAGCATAGACATTGCGGGTCCTGGTTTTTTGAATTTGACTTTGAAACCCAGTGCCAAGCAAGCGATTGTGAGCGAGATCTTGACGGCTTCGAGTCGCTTTGGCGAGAAGCCCCAAAGCGACTCTCGTGTGTTGGTGGAATTCGTCTCGGCCAATCCAACGGGACCTTTGCACGTGGGGCATGCAAGGCAAGCGGCGCTTGGGGATGCGCTGTGCAATTTGTTTGAAACCCAAGGTTTAAGCGTGCACCGGGAGTTCTATTACAACGACGCGGGTGTTCAAATTGAGACCCTGGCCAAGAGCACATGGTGCCGCATCCACGGCATAGAGCCAGGGCACGCCGATTGGCCCGAGCAGGCCTATCAGGGCGACTACATCTTGGACATCGCGAATGCGTATTTGGCCAAAGAGCGTGTTCAATCAGATGACCGTGAGGTGAGTGCAAGTGGGGACCCTGAGGATTTGGAGGGCATTCAGCAATTTGCGGTGGCTTATTTGAGGCGCGAGCAAGATTTGGATTTGAAGGCCTTTGCACTGAAATTTGACGAGTTTTATTTGGAGTCGAGTTTGTACACCTCCTCAAGAGTGGAGGACACGGTGAGCGACATGGTGAAGTCTGGGCACACCTATGAAAAGGACGGCGCCATGTGGTTAAAGGCCACCGACTTTGGCGACGACAAGGACCGTGTGATGAGAAAGAGCGAAGGGGGCTACACGTACTTTGTGCCGGACGTGGCCTATCACTTAAGCAAATGGGAGCGTGGGTTTGAGCAAGTGATCAACATCCAAGGCACCGATCACCATGGCACGATTGCAAGGGTGAGAGCGGGTTTGCAAGCGGTCTCTCAGGTGAGGAGTTTAGGCATTCCTGTGACCTACCCCCAGTATGTCTTGCACACCATGGTGCGCGTGATGAAGGGCGGGCAGGAGGTGAAGATCTCCAAGCGCGCGGGCAGTTATGTGACGCTCAGGGACTTGATCGAGTGGACGTCTAGGGATGCGGTGCGATTTTTCTTACTCAGTCGCAAGCCCGATACGGAGTACTTGTTTGATGTCGACTTGGCGGTGGCCAAGAACAATGACAACCCGGTTTATTATGTGCAGTATGCCCATGCAAGGATTTGTTCCATTTTGATGAAGGAGGGCTTGATGAAAGCGGCTCTCCAGGAGTCTGATGTCTTTGATGCCCAAGCGTTAACCCAAGATTCAAGTGGACAACTGGACTTCAAACGGTTGTTGAGTTTTGATGTCTCGCCCTTGGGCAGTGAGGTCGCTCAGCAATTGATGCTCAACTTGGCCAAGTACCCAGAAGTTTTAGAGAATGCGGCCAAAGATTTGGCGCCGCATGACGTGACGTTTTACTTGAGAGAGTTGGCTGCAAGCTATCACAGCTACTATGACCAAGAGCGCATTTTGGTGGAAGATGTGCTTGTCAAAGAGGCTAGACTTGCTCTGATCTCTGCGGTGGCGCAGGTGCTGAGATGCGGCTTGCAACTTTTAGGCGTGTCCGCGCCTCTTAAAATGTAGGTCCGGCTTGTGTTTGAAGGCTTGTGCAAGTGTCTTGAAAAGGCACAATAATGAGGGGGTGTGGACATTTGAAGGGTTTTCGTACCAAGTCTCCTTGAGGCTTTCAGGTTTGTATGGCGAGACACGCATTTCTAGATTTAAAAAAGTAATTCATGACCCCTATCCAAAACACCCAACGCGCGCGCAACTCTCAGCACGGTGGAACGTTGCTTGGTTTTATTTTTGGTCTGATCGTGGGCCTGGCGGTGGCCTTGGCCTTGGCCGTCTACGTCACCAAGGTGCCGATCCCCTTTTTGAACAAAGGGCTGATTCACAGCTCTGAGCAAGACGCAAGCGAGGACAAGAAAAACAAGGACTGGGATCCCAATGCGCCTTTGTACGGCAAGTCCAACAAGGCCTTGGACAAGGACATTGACAAAACGGAGTCTTCAGCCAACGCAGACAAAGGGATCGTACCCAAAGAGACGGACAAAAAGACCGAAGCCAGCAACCCTTTGTCAGGTATTTTGGGGGGAGGGAGTGCGCTGGAAGACAAAGATCCTTTGGGCGACTTGGCAAAAGCCAAATCGCAAGAGCGAGACCCCTTTAACTATTTCGTTCAAGCCGGCGCCTTTAGAACCCATGAGGAGGCGGACGTGCAAAAAGCAAAGCTCGCTTTGTCTGGTTTTGAGGCGGTGGTCAGTGAGCGAGATCAGGGCGGCAGGTCGGTGTACCGAGTTCGCATCGGCCCTTTGATGACCAAAGACGAGGCAGAAAAAACGCAACAAAAACTCAGTGGCTCCAAAGTCGATTCTGTGGTGATAAGAGTTCAAAAGTAATTCTCAAGAGGTGTCAAATATGCAAAGAAGACAGTTTTCCAAGGCCCTGATGGGCTCAATGGCGGGCGTCGCGTCTTGGGTCACGGGCGGCCATGAGGCCCAGGCGCAAGGGCCCGGCAATGGGTTTGTAGAAGGCATCGATTATGTGTCTTTGGACAAACGCATTCCCACAGAAAGTGCCAAGGGCAAAATCGAGGTTGTGGAGTTCTTTTGGTACAGCTGTCCGCATTGCAATGTGTTTGAGCCTCGACTGGAGTCTTGGATCAAAAATGCCCCCAAAGATGTGGAAGTCAAACGCGTACCGGTTAAATTCAGAGACGACTTTGAGCCCCAGCAAAAAATGTACTACGTGCTGGAGGCTTTGGGCAAGATCGAATCCCACCATGCCTTGGTGTTTCGAGCCATTCACACTGAAAAACTTAATTTGACAGGTGCAGAGGCTTTGGCCAATTGGGCTGAAAAAAATGGCATTCCCAAAGCCAAATTCATGGAGCTCTTTAACTCTTTTGCCGTGGTCACCAAAGCCAAGCGTGCCGCTCAGTTGCAAGATGCGTTCAAAGTGCAAGGCGTGCCAGCCTTAGGGATCAATGGCCGCTTTTACACGGATGGGTCTTTGTCGGGCTCCATGGACAAGGCCTTGCAGGTGACGGAGTTCTTGCTGTCTGAAATTCGAAAAGGCCGCTGACGCTGCTGACGCTGCTGAGGTCGCACTCAAGCCCATCTCCAAGGGTGTGGTTTCAAGCCCACGCATTAAATGCGCGAATCGGCTTGTTTATGCACACTTGGGCCTTACAATTCTAAGCATGTTCTCTTCAGCAAGATTCATGCCTTGAAAATATTTTCAAACGCAACCCTCTTTTTGGCGCTTTTGTGGGGCCTTGTGTCGCTCGTCCATGCGGAGCGAGAGGACAAGAATCGCCCGATGAACATTGAGGCCGATGCCTTGGTGCACGACGACTTAAAGCAAGTCACGGTGTTCACGGGTCATGTGGTGGTGACCAAGGGCACGATTGTCTTAAAGGGTGAGCGCATCGAGATCAAAGAAGATCCCCAGGGTTTTCAGTTTGGGTTGATCACGCCTAAGCCCGGAGCCCGGGCTTTTTACCGGCAAAAAAGAGAAGGATTGAACGAGTTCATGGAAGGTGAAGCCGAGCGCATTGAGTACGATGGACGCTTGGACCGCGTGACGCTTAGCCAACGCGCAGTGCTCAGGCGGTACCGTGGCAGCACCTTGAACGATGAAATGAGCGGTCAGGTGATCACCTATGACCATCTGAGTGAGACCTTTCGCATTGACGGCAAGCCCACGTCTGAGGGACAAGGCAAGTCATCGACGACGCCAAGCAGTGGTGGTGCTGACGCCGCCAAGGCTCTGGGACTTTTGGCACCTAAAACCGACAACCGAGTGCGGGCCGTTTTGACGCCAGTGCCCGCCAAGGAGGGCAAGCCGTGAACAGCCAGTCTGATCTTGAGGGCCAAGCACTCGAAAAGGCCACCGACAAAGGTCCGTCGCTTGACACGACATCTTGTTTAGAGGCGCATCATTTGCAAAAGGCCTATGGGTCTCGCCGTGTGGTGCACGATGTGTCTTTGTCGGTCAAACGAGGCGAGGTGGTCGGTTTGCTCGGACCCAATGGGGCGGGTAAAACCACATCCTTTTACATGATTGTGGGACTGGTGCGAGCCGATGCGGGTTGGATTTCTTTGGATGGTCAAAGAATTGAGAAGTTGCCCATTCATCGCCGATCTAGACTGGGCTTGAGCTATTTGCCCCAAGAGGCCTCTATTTTTAGGAAGCTCAATGTCTCGGAAAACATCATGGCGGTTTTGGAGTTGCAAAGGGATGCGCAAGGAGACGCTTTGAGCGCGTCAGAGATGGAGAGACGCCTGACCGAGCTGCTGCATGACTTGAGGGTGGAGCATTTAAGGGGTGCGCAGTCGACTGCGCTCTCTGGGGGTGAGAGGCGGCGTGTGGAGATTGCCAGGGCTTTGGCCACGCAGCCGCAATTCATCTTGCTTGATGAGCCTTTTGCGGGCATTGACCCGATTGCGGTGATTGAGATTCAGCGCATCATTGGTTTTTTAAAAGCCCGTGGGATTGGTGTGTTGATCACCGACCACAATGTGCGTGAGACCTTGGGTATTTGTGACCACGCTTGCATCATCAGTGATGGGCGGGTCTTGGCGCAAGGCACACCGGCAGAAATTGTCAACAATGGGGATGTTCGCCGGGTATACCTTGGCGAGCATTTCCGGATGTAGGGCACTGCACATGAAACCTTTGACGTCGGTGATCCCATGAAGCAAGGCCTCTCACTCAGAGTCTCTCAGCATCTGGCACTGACCCCTCAGTTGCAGCAGTCGATTCGCTTGTTGCAACTCTCAACCTTGGAGCTCACTCAAGAAATTGAGCAAATGCTTGATGAGAATCCGTTTTTAGAAAAAGACCACGAAGCAGCTGAGCGCGAGGACTACGGCTTGGCCCAAGAGGACACGCCGGTGCAAAGCGACACCTTGGCCAGTGAGTTGCTGAGCACGGCGCAAGAAGAAAGCGTTCAGGCAGAGAAAGACCTGGCATTAAGCGATCAGGCCACAAGCGATCAAGCGGCTTTGGACGCGACACAGGCCGAGGCGACGTCTCCTTCCTCAGATGACCCCTTAGACCTTGACAACTCGGCAAGCAGCTTGGAGTCCCTGCAGGACGCTCGCTTGGACTCGCGCTTGGAGTCGACGTCAAGCGCAGACAACACCTCGGAGACTCAGGCCGAGAATTTGGACAACACAAGCCTTGAAGGTGTTGCCGAGAGTTGGGAGGGGGACGGCAGCGTTGAATTCTCCGCAGACGACAGTGAATGGGGGGGAGACGCGCCACCCAGAAACGGTGCGCAAGACAACGATGTGAGTGACGCAACTGAGCTTGCACGCGCGAATTTGAGCTTGACCGATTTCTTGCACCGTCAAGCCTTGTCGCTCAGACTCGATGAGGTGGACCGTGCGGCTTTGCGCTTTTTGATCGAGTCCTTGAACGACGACGGCTATTTGGAGGACTCTTTAAAGTCCCTGGCCGAGGGGCTGGCGGGAGACGATTTTGAGCAGGTCGAGGAGTTGGAGCATCGCTTTCAAATGGCCCTTCATTTGCTGCACTCCTTGGAGCCCACCGGGGTTGGCGCCAGAGACTTGTCGGAGTGTTTGCTGTTGCAGTTGAAGGCGATGGAGTGCGATGGCGAAGAGATGCAAGAATTGCGAGCGGTGGCCGTGGGCATGTGCAAGCAACCTTTGGAGATGCTTGCAAGGCGAGACGTCAAGCGACTGGTGGTGGCCTTGTCCACGTCTGAGCTTTTGGTTAAAAAAGCCATCGGCTTGATTGCCCGCTTGGAGCCCAAGCCGGGCAGGAGATTTGTGGATGTGGAGCGGCAAGTGGTGGTGCCCGATGTGTTGGTGACCAAGGTTGGCGTGGACCGGGATGGGTTGCCGAAGTACCGCGTGCAGTTGAATTCCGATGTGATGCCCAGACTCAGGGTGCACGATATTTATGCCGGTGCTTTAAAGTCCTCGGGCAAGGGGGAGGGGCATTTGGGGTTGCAGCAGCGCCTTCAAGAGGCGCGCTGGTTC
Source organism: Comamonadaceae bacterium (assembly GCA_947475685.1). Classification (GTDB taxonomy): domain Bacteria; phylum Pseudomonadota; class Gammaproteobacteria; order Burkholderiales; family Burkholderiaceae_C; genus Limnohabitans. The sequence goes on from CANJNC010000067.1 coordinate 14,771, forward strand.
ATTAAAAATATCCAGCAGCGCTTTGACACGATTTTGCGTGTGAGTCACGCCATTGCCCAGCGTCAGAGGAACTTCTTCACCCATGGCGAATTGGCCATGAAGCCCATGGTGCTTAGAGAAATCGCTGATGAACTCGGACTGCACGAGTCGACCATTTCACGCGTCACCACGGCCAAGTACATGTCCACACCCAATGGGACCTTTGAGCTCAAATATTTCTTTGGCTCGGGACTCGGCACAGACAGCGGCAACAACGCGTCCAGCACAGCGGTCAGGGCCTTGATCAAACAGTTTGTGGCCAATGAAAACCCCAAAAAACCCTTGTCCGACAATCAGTTGTCTGAGATGCTCAAAGAGCAAGGCATTGACTGCGCAAGGCGCACGGTGGCCAAGTACCGAGAGGCCTTGAAGATCGCGCCCACCAATCTGCGTAAGACCCTTTAAGTGGCCTCCTTCCCTGTAAAGAGGGTTTTTCATTGGAGCTCAAGGTTTTTTGAGCTCTTGCCTAGTTTAATTGATCCAAATTTATGAATTCATTGAATCTTTTCCTGCCCTGCGCCGCTGGCGTGGAGGGTTTTTTACTGGACGAGGTCCAACGCATTTTGGCGCCTTTGCCCGCTCAAAGCACCTCTCAACGGGGGGGCGTTCAAGTGGTTGCGTCTTGGCGGGAGATGATGAAGTTGAACTTGCACGCAAGGCTTCCGCAGCGTGTGCTCATTCAACTTAGGCATGAGCCCTACAAAAGCGAAGAGGATATCTACTCGCTTGCCAACGCCTTGCCCTGGGAGTTGTGGTTCACCGAGAGGCAAAGCTTCAAGATCGAGATCACCGCGCAGTACAGTCCTTTAAAGAGTTTGAACTTTGCAGCTTTGCGTGTCAAGGATGCGGTGGCGGATCGTTTTCGCGAACGCACTGGCGTCAGGCCCGACGTGGATGTGAGGTGGCCAGCAGTCAGGATTTATGTGCACTTGACGCAAGACACCCAGACCCTGTCGATCGACACGTCGGGCGAGCCTTTGTTCAAGCGTGGCTGGCGCATGGACAAGGGGGAAGCGCCTTTGAAGGAGACCTTGGCCGCGGCCATGTTGGCTGCAGTGGGGTGGAACGAGAACCGAGAGGAAGGGCCCGCTTCTTTGTACGACCCGTGTTGTGGCAGTGGCACGATTGCCATCGAAGCTGCGCAAATTGAATGCGCCATGGCGCCTGGGATTTTGAGGCGTTTTGGGTTTGAGAATTTATTGCCCCATCAGGCCCATGCTTGGGAGGATTTAAAGGCGCAGGCCAAAGCACGCGAGCGTGCGCCAAAGCGCTCCATTTACGGCTCGGACGTGTCGTTTCGCATGGTGGACTTTGCACAAAACAATGCCGAGCGGGCAGGCGTGTCAAGCGCCATTGAGTTTCGTGGCGGGGATGCCTTGCAAAGGATGCCGCCCACTGAGGTGCCGGGGGTGCTGCTTCTGAATCCTCCTTATGACGAGCGTATTCAAATTGCTGGCGTTGCGGGTTCGCAGGCCATGGCCAGGTCTGGGGCCAGAGAGCGGGCGCAGACAGACAACGACGAGGACTTCTTTGTGCAACTGGCCAGCCATTGGAAGAAAAATTTCTCATCTTGGACGGCCTGGATTTTGACGCCGAACCTGAAACTGCCAGGACACATGCGACTCAAAGAGTCAAGACGGGTTCCCTTGTGGAATGGGCCCATCGAGTGCAGGCTGTTTCGATTTGACATGGTCAAGGGCAAACTAAAGCCCGATGCGCAAGAGGCGTTGACTCCAGGAGCACAAGACCAATGAGACCCAAGCCCAAGGAGGCCCAAGCCCATGCATGTGGTGATTGACACCAATGTGATCTTGGACATGTTCTTGTACTCGGACCCAAGGGCGCGCGACTTGCTTGCTGCATTGAACGCGGGCGAGTTGCAGTGGCTGGCCACACAGGTTATGAGAGAGGAGTTGACGCGCGTTTTGAAGTACGAGCACATTCAAAAGAGACTGATGCAAGTGGGCACTGGAACAGTTGTAGAGGCGCACGCAAGCTTGGCAGATTTTGCAGACGCACAAGGTCTCTTGATTGTGGCGCACATGGATGCACAGGCGACTTACGTGGAGGCCGCGTCCCGTGCAAGCTATGTGTGCAAAGACGTGGATGATCAAAAATTCATCGATTTGGCCCAGGCCCATCAGGCCTTGCTGATCTCCAAAGACAAGGCGGTCTTGAGCATGAAAAACCGAATGGC
>CANJNC010000068.1 GCA_947475685.1 Comamonadaceae bacterium
ATGGACGGCTGTCCCCTCATCAAGGATGCGGGGGCGCCACTGCCCACGAGATTCTTTCACAACGATCATTTGCTTGACCAGAAGCTCTACAGTTTTGATTCGTTCGACCGCCTTGGCTATGGGTTCGTTACCTTCTGCTTGCGCTGCATAGAGCAGCCTAACCAACTTGTCTGCCCAGCGGGGTACCTTGCTGTTCTTCTCCCATCGGGCGATGGACTGACCATCAATGCCCATAAGTGTGCCTAAAGCTGGCTGAGACAACAACATACCTGCGTTGCGGATATAGCGGAACTCAGCCCCGGTTAACAACCCCGCTTTTCGCGTCAAAGCCACGCAAATAGTGCGTGTTAGACCCTCAAGGTTATGGAACGACACGCCCTCGCCAAAGGGAGTTTTCTTGATTTGGTAGCCGTTAGCCAGCCACACGTTGCGAAGACCGCCGTCTGTGTAGTGGTACATCTCAATCCTTCCTTACATCAATTACAGTTACAACAACCAAATCGGTGGCAGGGTACTCAACCTATACAACCACTGCCAACTGAATACCAGCAACAAAACGCAGCATCCTGCATTTCACACCGGTATGCTTTATATCTTGCTCAGGCGTTTTTGCAAAAAGCCCTAGCCTAAGTACCTCTAAGACCATTGGGTCATTGATGTACCTTTGCCGCATCCTTTGTCGTGCATGAGTGGTAAACACAACATGTGCTGAGTCAATCGCGCTTAACTTGATGTGTTTTTCTAATTGTTTATCAGATGGTGAAGCCACGCGGAGACCTATCATTTTGATAGTGCCAATTGTGACAGGTATCGAGGGATTTGGTCAAACTATTTTCTGTTTGTAGCACTCTTCAACTACTATGCGGGTGGTTTACGGCTTAGGTCGGTATCGTGGATGAAAAACAACCCAGCCAATGCCTTATTTCAGAGACCCCCATCCCCCTAACTGTTGAAATCAACACTCAAAATCCTCAAAATCATCAAAACTGATATTTGTTCCCCACTTTGTACCCCACTTTGGTTGTGGATGTCGATGTATGAACCTGTATGAACTGAACGCCTAACTTGATGATTTCCCAATGAAAAAGGCAGCTAAGTGGTGAAACTTAACTGCCCAAGAAAAAACTGATGGTGCCGATTGTCGGATTCGAACTGACGACCTACCGCTTACAAGGCGGTTGCTCTACCAACTGAGCTAAATCGGCTGACCGAGACATATTCTACTAGATGATTGAGCTTTATTTGACTCTTTTCAAGTGGGACTTCAAATTTCCAGCAGCCGGTGTTGGGGGTGTGGGTTCTTCGCCGCCGTCACTCTCTGTTGAATGTATTTTTTCAGAAGCCGTGTCACTTGAAAACACCATTTGAAGACCCGCTGGCTTGTCGCTCAACTTGCTGGCTTGATTCGTTAAAGAAACATCAGACCTCGCCTCCACAGATTTCAAGCCCCCCATGGGGACAGGACTTGATTTAGGGAAAGACATGCCTTGGCCGTTTTCTCTTGCGTAGATTGCCGCCACACGGTCCACAGGCACCAATATATCTCTGGCAACACCACCAAACCTGGCCTTGAACTCGATCCACTCGTTGCCAAGTTTCAATGATCCGGTCGCGTCCGGACTGATGTTCAACACAATCTCGCCATCTTTGATGAATTCTTTGGGAACCATCACGCGTTCATCCACCATCACCACCAAATAAGGGGTCGTGCCTTGATCGACACACCACTCAAAAATGGCCCGTATCAAATACGGACGCGTGGAGAGGCTGTCATTCATGGGCATCGGTTTGAGAGTTCATTCAAACTTCAAAGATCAAAGAGCAAGGACTGTGACGCTCACTTGCGCATGACTTTCTCTGAAGGCGTCAACGCTTCAATATAGGCGGGTCTTGAAAAAATACGCTCAGCGTATTTAAGCAATGGTCCAGCGTTCTTGGACAACTCAATGGCGTAATGATCCAGTCTCCAAAGAAGAGGCGCAATGGCCACATCCAACATGGAGAAATTCTCACCCAACATGAATTTGTTCTTCAAAAAGACCGGCGCCAATTGTGTCAAACGATCCCGAATATGAGAGCGGGCTTTTTCAAGCGCCTTTTCATTGCCTTTGACGTGTCGAGTCTCTAGTGTCGTCACATGGGTGAACAACTCTTTTTCGAAATTCAACAAAAACAACCTCACGCGCGCACGGTCCACGGGGTCACCGGGCATCAACTGCGGGTGGGGAAAACGCTCATCAATGTATTCATTGATGATATTGGACTCATAAAGAATCAAATCACGTTCCACCAAAATGGGGACTTGCCCATACGGGTTCATCACATTGATGTCTTCGGGTTTGTTGTAAAGGTCCACGTCACGGATTTCAAAATCCATGCCCTTTTCAAACAACACGAAACGGCAACGGTGGGAAAAGGGACACGTGGTCCCAGAGTACAACACCATCATTTGGTAGGCTCCTAAAAATCAAAAAGAGTGATGGGCTTAACCTATCACTCTATGGGCCTGATCGCTCGCAACCCTTAAGCGCGCGCGAACAGGGAGGTCAGGCAACGAGAGAGAATCAGTGAATATCTCTCCAATACGCCGCATTCAGTCTCCATGCAAAGAACGTGAACACCAACAAAAACAACAAGACCCAAACGCCGACTTGAACACGGGTGTTTTGCGAAGGCTCTGCCATCCACTGCAAATAACCTACCAAGTCACCCACAGCCTGGTCATATTCAAGCGGCGACATGCTGCCGGGTGTTATTTGCTCAAAGCCTTTGAACACGCGCACCTCATGACCGTGTTCATGTCCAGTTTCAAACACCGCTTTTCTCTCGCCTTGCAGCTGCCACAACACATGTGGCATACCGACATTGGGGTAGGCCAAATTGTTCCATCCCGTGGCCTTGGACTCGTCTCTGTAGTATGTGCGCAAATACGTGTACAAATAATCCGCACCCGTTCCACCTTGACCCGCACGAGACCTGGCAATCACCGTCAAATCGGGAGGAACACCTCCAAACCACTCTTTGGCTTGTTTGGGGTCCATGGAAACCTTCATGGTCTCACCCACCTTATCGGTGGTAAACAACAAGTTTTCTTTGATTTGCGCCTCGCTCAAACCGATGTCGGTCAAACGATTGAACCGCATATAGGCTGCCGCATGACAATTCAAACAGTAATTGACAAAAAGCTTGGCCCCATGTTGCAAAGACACCAAATCGTTGGTCTTGTTGGGCGCCCTGTCCCACGCAATGCCCTCTGAGTTGGCAAACGCGGCACTCAAAGCACAAGCGGTAAGAAGAAGAGAGAGTACTATTTTTTTCATAATGAGCCTTTGGCTTAACTCTTGGAACGGTCGTTTGGTCAATGGGCTTGAAAAACCACGCGCTCAGGAACCGCTTTGGTTTGTCCAATCTTGCTCCACCAAGGCATCAACAAGAAAAATCCAAAGTAAAAAAGCGTTCCCACTTGTGACACACGCTCGCCAATGGAAGAGGGCGGCTGCACACCAAGATAAGCCAACACAACAAAGTTAACCACAAAAATACCGTACATGATTTTGTGCCATTCGGGCTTGTAGCGAATGGATTTGACTTCGCAATGGTCCAACCATGGCAAGAAGAACAAAATCACCACCGCTCCTCCCATCACCACCACGCCCCAGAACTTGGCGTCAATGGAAAACATCATGAGTGCCACACCCACCGCTGCTACAGCCACTGCACCTTTAAGAAACACAGACAACTGCGTCTTCAGTGCCACCCATGCAGCGCTGCCCACGACGATCAAAATCAGCAAATTCACCATCTCACTGGTGATCGCCCTGAGCATCGAGTAGTAAGGGGTAAAGTACCACACTGGTGCAATGTGCGCAGGCGTTTTTAAGGGGTCCGCAGGAATGAAGTTGTTGTATTCTAAGAAATAACCACCAAGCTCTGGTGCAAAGAAAATGATCGAACAAAACACCAACAAAAACACGCCCACACCAAAAATGTCATGCACCGTGTAGTAAGGGTGAAAAGGAATGCCATCCAAGGGAATGCCATTGGCGTCCTTGTTCGCCTTGATCTCCACACCATCGGGGTTGTTGGAGCCCACCTCATGCAAAGCGATGATGTGCGCGGCAACAAGGCCCACGAGCACCAAGGGCACCGCGATCACGTGAAAGCTAAAGAAGCGGTTAAGCGTTGCATCCCCCACGACAAAGTCTCCGCGGATTAAAAGCGCCAAATCTGGGCCAATAAAAGGCACTGCAGAAAAAAGGTTCACAATCACCTGCGCGCCCCAGTAAGACATCTGACCCCAAGGGAGCAAATAGCCCATGAAGGCCTCGGCCATCAAACACAAAAAGATGGTGCATCCAAAGATCCACACCAACTCTCTTGGTTGACGGTAGGAGCCATAAATCAGGCCCCTGAACATGTGCAAATACACCACCACAAAAAAGGCCGAGGCTCCCGTGGAGTGCATGTACCGAATGAGCCAACCCCAGGGCACATCGCGCATGATGTACTCCACAGACGCAAAGGCCGCGCTTGCCTCAGGCTTGTAGTGCATGACCAAGAAAATACCCGTCACAATTTGAATGACCAAGACCAACATGGCCAAAGAGCCAAAGAAGTAAAAGAAATTGAAATTCTTTGGCGCGTAGTACTCAGACAAATGCTCTTTATAGAGTTTGGAGGCCGGAAAGCGGTTGTCCACCCAATTCAAAAGCTTTTCAGCCGCTGGGGCATTTGGAGAAATTTCTTTAAAGTGTGCCATGTTCTTTTCGTGCCTCTATCAAGCCTTTTTGTCCTCACCGATCAACAACTTGTTGTCAGAGAGGTACATGTGGGGTGGAACTTCCAAGTTGTCAGGTGCAGGCTTGTTTTTGTAAACACGCCCAGCCATGTCAAACGTCGATCCATGGCATGGGCACAAAAAGCCACCTGCCCAATCATCGGGCAAAGAGGCTTGCGCACCAGGCTGAAACTTATCCGAAGGCGAGCAACCCAAGTGCGAGCAAATACCCACACCGACAAAGACCTCAGGCTTGATGGAGCGAGCTTGATTGCGCGCGTACTCAGGGGTCAACTCAGAGGGCTTTCTTTGAGACTGGGGATCGGCCAATTGCCCCTCGACTTGGGCCAAGGCAGCCACTTGCTCAGGCGTTCTTCGAATGATCCAAACGGGCTTGCCGCGCCACTCAACCGTGATTTTTTCACCGAGCTTTACACCCGAGATATCCACCTCGATGGAGGCGCCTGCCGCTTTCGCGCGCTCGGAAGGCTGAATTGAACTGGCAAAAGGAATCGCTGTTGCGACGGTGCCCACTGCACCTGCACAGGAGGTGGCAATCAGCCAGGTTCTTTTGCTTGAATCGATCGACTTGTCGTCACTCATAAATGTCCTCACACAAAACCACAACTCTAGGGTTAACCTCTAATTGTATCTGAGAGTGCACCCAAGATTCAATATCCCCTGTGAAAGCTCGTTTATTATTCTGAGGAGACTGGATTTTTGAAACCCAAGCCTCAAAGCCAACTTGTTGTTTTTAATCGCATTTCTAAACCTTTAAAAACCCACTCCAGGTCTTGATGGATGCACCCGACATCTCCTGCGCTTGCCTGAAGGCCTGCAAAAAACTGCGCTCATCGCATCGCCCGCTCCCCGCAATATCAAAGGCTGTGCCGTGATCGGGACTGGTTCGCACCAGGGGCAATCCCAGGGTGATGTTCACGCCCTCATCAAGCCCCATGTATTTCACAGGGATCAAGCCTTGGTCGTGGTACATCGCAATCACCACATCAAAGGGCTCAATAGGCGCATCCGAATGCGAGGTATTTGATGTGTGGGAGGACTGTGCAGTCAACTGCGACAAACGCATCTGCCTGGCTCGCATGTACAGCGTGTCAGCAGAAAAAGGGCCCTGCACATCTAGCCCCAAGGCCTGGGCCTTCAACACCACTGGCTCCAACACCTCTTGCTCCTCATGCCCCATGAGACCCCCCTCGCCAGCATGGGGATTCAAAGCCGAGAGCGCGATTTTAGGCATGCGTCCCAAAGAGCGCGACAAGGCCTCGTGGGTGATCATCACGGTCTGCAGCACATTCTCAAAGTTCACGCGCTCGATCGCTTGCCTTAAAGAGAGGTGAATACTCACCAGCACCACTGCAATCTCGTGGTTTTTAAGCATCATGCGAACCGGAACTGCCTCTAAACTTTGACCCATAAAGTCTGCACACTCGGCTTGCAGCAGTTCGGTGTGCCCGGGGTAGGTCCAACCGGCCAAGCCCAAGGACCCTTTGTGAATGGGTGCCGTGACCAAGGCACGGGTCAAGCCGTGCAAGGCGGCTCTCGCACCCAGCACAATCGCTCTTGCTGCCATCTCCCCGCTTTGCGCATCCATCTGCCCCATGGGACTCAAGCTAGCAAGTCCCGTGCTTGGCAAATCCAATTGGGTTCTTATAAAAACCGACTGCGCCGCGTTGGATAAAGCGCCAATGTCCACAAAACACACGCTCGTCAGGCCTGGCTCGACTGGGTCGTGCGTCTGAGGTTGAACGGTCCATGCAACTTGTTTTGAAAGTGGTCCTGAAACGGGACCTGAAAGGGATCCTTTGGGTGGCGTCTTCGTTTCTTGTTCGATGCACATGGGCACTAGGCGCAGCTTCTTGGAGGCCCCCAAAACGTCAATGGCCCTGGTGAGCACACCCTTGTAGGCAAACACCAGTGCATGCTGAAGCGTATGAGGCTCATTGAGATAGGCCTTGAGGATCACCTCGGGGCCTATTCCATTGGGGTCGCCCATGCTCACCCCAATCCAAGGCGAAGCATGAGGAGATCGAGCGCCTTGTGTGAATGAGAGGTCGGTTTGCTGCATGCCCAGTGTCCAATCAAGCGGGATTGTCGAGATCAAGAAAGCGATGCTCAAGGCCATGCGTTTGGGCCAAATGCTCTCCAAGCGCCCTCACCCCCCCACGCTCGGTTGCGTGGTGGCCACAGGCCATGTACACCACACCACACTCTCTGGCCAAATGGGCTTGAGGCTCGGAGATTTCACCCGTGATGAAGACCTGCGCACCGGCTTGAATGGCCGACTCAAAATACCCCTGCGCGCCGCCAGTGCACCATGCAATCACAGGCGCTTGACCCAACGGTGTTTTAAAGTCTGCTCTCAGGTCAAACTGAAGGGGCATCACCACCAAGGGCGCTTTATTCAAAGCCAAGCCCACACGCATGACCAGCTCATCCAAACTTTTCAAGGGAGTGGCACTGGTGCCGATCATCCCTAAGTTTTGTTCACCAAAATGACCCTTTTGCTCAAGCCCCAAAGCAGCAGCGAGTTGTGCGTTGTTGCCAAGCGTTGGGTGTGCATCCAAAGGCAAGTGGTAGGCAAACAAGTTGATGTCGTGAGCCAACAATTGGGACAACCGCATCTTCATCCATCCTGTCACCACGCCACTTTGGTTTTTCCAAAAGAGGCCATGGTGCACAAGAAGCGCATCGGCTTTTTGCTCGATGGCTTGTTCTATCAAAGCCAAGGAGGCTGTGACGCCACTCAGGATCAAACCGATCTTTTTTTTGCCCTCCACTTGAAGTCCGTTGGGGCAATAATCTTTGAATTGCGAGCATGCCAAGAGCACATCCAAAGAGTGTTTGAGATCCTCGCGCAACATCATTTTTTTCTCCCGAGTCTTGGATTTGATCGGATGCCTCAAGCCTACACACCTTGCTTAACGAGGTGTGGGGGGTTTGATTTTGGGTCGCTGAGCGGGGGTCACGGCCAAGACCAAGTCTTGATCTTTCCTTTTGATCTTGAACTGCACCGATTGATTGGGCTTTAATGCTGCGACAGCGCTCAAGAGTTCAGCCACTTGGGCCACAGGCGTTGGCCCCACTTGCACAATCACGTCACCGGGCTTGATGCCCGCCTTGGCAGCCGGGCCATTTTGCAGCACACCCGTGATGGCCACCCCTTGGGTATTTTTAACTTCAAAACTTTGCATGAGCTCGGGCGTGAGATCTGTGGGCTCAACACCAATCCAGCCACGCGTGACTTGACCGTCTCGCACAATGCCCTCCAAGACCTGCTGAGCGGTTGAGACGGGGATTGCAAAACCAATGCCCATGCTGCCACCCGATCTTGAAAAGATCGCCGTATTGATGCCCATCAAATTGCCAGACACGTCCACCAACGCGCCGCCCGAATTGCCAGGATTGATGGCCGCATCGGTTTGGATGAAATTCTCAAACGTGTTGAGCCCCAACTGATTTCGCCCCAAGGCAGACACAATGCCACCGGTGACCGTTTGTCCCACACCAAAGGGGTTGCCAATGGCCAGGACTTGGTCCCCCACTTGCAGCTTCTCGGATTTGCCCAAAACAATGACTGGCAAGTTGTCCAATTTGATTTTAAGAACGGCCAAATCCGAATCGGGATCCACCCCAATGATTTTCGCCTTGGTCTTGCGTCCATCGTTCAAACTCACCTCGATCTCATCGGCCTCTTCGACCACATGGTAATTGGTCAAGATGTAGCCCTCGGGGCTGACAATGACGCCAGAACCCAGACCCGCGGTAGGTGCCTCCTCTCGGTCGCCAAAAAAGAAACGCTGCCAAGGATCGTTTTTGTTCATGCCCTTCTCAGCAGCCTTGCTGGTACTGATGCTTACCACCGCTGGAGAGGCCTTCTTGGCCGCTAGACTAAAGCTGCCGGGCGAGGACATCTGAGCGCTCTCGTTGGCGCTGGAATCAGTGACTTGCGACAGGCTCAGGCTAGAGAACCCATTGCGCTGGTTGAGCCACTCTGGCTTTAAGGTCACAAGAACAAACCACACCGCCAAAAGGACGGTCACCACTTGTGAGAACAAGAGCCAAAGTTTTTTCATGATAGGTGCATGGGTTTTGAATTGATCCTCAGAGTTTAATCTGCAAAGCCACTGGACACTTAAGCTTTGCCCTGAGGGTCCTTTTGATGTGGGGTCAATACCCTGCAAAAAAAAGACCCTGTCCTCGGTGCTTTACAAAAATTATCGTTCAGCCTCATCCTCAGGGGCCTGGGTGGTTTTGATGAAAATTTGCGCCGCCCAAATCCCCACCTCATAGAGTAAGCACATGGGAATGGCCAAGGCCAGTTGCGAGACCACATCGGGTGGCGTCACAATCGCTGCCACTATGAAGGCCAAGACCACGAAATAGGACCTGAACGATTTCAGTTTTTCGATCGAGAAAATATTCATGCGCGCCAAGACAATCACCACAATGGGCACTTCAAAGGCCATGCCAAAAGCCAAAAACATGGTCAAGACAAAGCTCAAATACGCCTCAATGTCTGGTGCGGCGGTGATGCTTTTAGGCGCAAAGCTTTGAATGAATTTAAACACCTGCCCAAAGACAAAGAAATAACAAAACGCCACGCCCAAAAAAAACAGCAAAGTGCTTGAAACCACCAAGGGCAACACCAGCTTTTTCTCGTGTGCGTAAAGACCAGGCGCCACAAAGGCCCAGAGCTGATAGAGCACCACCGGCAGAGCCACCAAGAAGGCGGCCATCAACAAAATCTTCAAAGGCACCAAAAAAGGCGAAATCACCGAGGTTGCAATGAGCGTGGTGCCAGCGGGCAAATGAGCCACCAAGGGAGCGGCCAAAATATCGTACAAATCCGCTGGCCCTGGAAACAACGACAGCGCAATCGCAGCCAACGCAATGGCGATGGCTGACTTGACCAAGCGGTCTCGAAGTTCGACCAAGTGCTGAACAAAGGGTTGCTCGGAACCTGATAACTCGTCTTTTTCAGCAGAGGGCACTTTCTCGGTGAGCTCGGGTGCGAGCTCAACAGCCGTTTGAGCGGGCGTCACCAAAGAGGTCGAGGGCTTGGAGGGTTCAGACATAAGGACGAGAAAGGACAAGTAAGGACGAAAAAATTAAAGGGTTGGCCACTCAAGCATTGAAAGCGGGCATGGCAGGTATTCAAAACGTGCGCAAGAAAGGCGCCAAAGCACGCTCTTCTCCTTTGAACGGTTATGGGTTAAGAGGCGTCATCCCAGCATCCTTGCGAGGCCTAAACCGGGCCACCCGTGCAGCACCCGAGAGGGCTTTGGTTCTGACGCCTTGCCTTGCTTTGTACCAACCCGGCGTTGCCGACTGCTTTAAGCGCCACTTCTTACCAGGGTGGCGGTACTGCGGCATGTAAAGCGGGGGTTCATACAAGGCTTGACTGGTCATGACATCGGTGCCGTCTAGCCCACTGGTCGCATCCTTCCAGTCTTTTTCGAATGCATTCGTGGTGTCGTTGAAGCTTTGCTGCACATTTTGCGCAGCCGACTCCATCGATTCCTTCATTTTCTTGAGCTCATCCAATTCCATGGCACGGTTGACCTCGGCCTTGACATCGGCCACATAGCGTTGCGCCTTGCCAATCATCGCGCCCAGCGTGCGCGCCACCTTGGGCAACTTCTCCGGGCCAATCACGATCAGCGCAACCGCACCGATCAAAGCCAATTTTGAAATTCCAAGGTCAATCATGGCATGGGGCAGGTATGGGTGAGATTCATTTAAAACACGGGCGTTTTAAACTTTGTGCTTGGCTTGAACATCTATGGTCGTTTGTTCATTTTGGTGGGTCACAGGGGGAGTGGCTGCGTTTTGCGCTGGAGCGGGATGCTCCTCAGGAGCAACTTGACCGTCTTTCACGCCATCTTTAAAGCCCTTGACCGCGCCACCCAAGTCAGCGCCAATATTTTTGAGTTTTTTGGTTCCAAACACCAAAATGATGATCAACAAAACGATCAGCCAATGCCATATCGAAAATGAACCCATGAAACTCTCTCCCTATAGCTTGAAATTAAAACGCCACGACATCTGAAGCCACCAAAATGGCCGCCCAGTCTCACAAGGCCTTATTCTATTATCCATGAGGGGGACTAAATCACCCACAGGGTTTAAAAACCTTGAAAAAGCACAAAAGCCCATGTCCCAAGAGCCCCAAGGGCTCTTGAGGGTCAAAACACAGGCCCCGTTGATTAAAACACGGTTTGTGCCTTGGGGCTTAGATTTTCTGCCAAGGCCGTTCTCCTGCCAACACGTGCACATGCACATGATGGACCTCTTGCCCCCCGTGGCGTCCGGTGTTGACCACCACCCTAAAACCACCCTCAGGGTAGGGCAATGCCCCAACTTGCAAGGCCAACTCCCCCGCTTTGACCATGATGCGACCCATCATGGCCTCATGACTGGGGTTCAATTGGGCCATTGAGGCGATGTGGGTTTTGGGGATGATCAAAAAATGAATCGGCGCCCAGGGGTTGATGTCATGAAACGCCAAGAGATCCTCATCTTCAAAGACCTTTTGACTGGGAATTTGGCCCTGAACGATCTTGCAAAAGATGCAGTTGGGTTCACTCAAATGTGCGCTGCTCTCAGGGGTGTGGTGTGTGCTCATGGTTCAAAAAGATGTGTGAAAAAACGAGATCTGACCAGTGGCGTTTTCAACAACCAAGGTCTAAAAGTGGGTGCGCTTTGAATTCACTTTTGCGCGTGCTCTCTAGAGATGGCTTTTCTCAGGGCTTTTTCTTCCAGTCCGCTCAAACCCTCTCGCCTGGCCAATTCATTGAGCACCTCTTTTGTGGACAGATCAAAATGGGCCAAGGCCACCATGCTGTGAAACCACAGATCGGCCATCTCGCCCACAAAGGCTTTGACGTGCGCTTCGTTGGACGCAGCCTCCAAGTCCTTGGCTGCGATCACCACTTCGGTGGCCTCTTCGCCAATTTTCTTCAAGATGGAATCCGCCCCCTTGTGCAAAAGTCGAGCAACGTAGCTCTTGTCAGGGTCGCCGCCATTTTTGGGCTTTCTCGACTCGATCACCGCTTGGAGTCGATCAAGATTGCTCGACGTAGACGAAGTGAAAGAGGTGGACTCGGGGTGCGAATTGGACATAAGGGTCAAGGGATAGAAGAGTTAAATAAAAGCATCCATGCTCGACACAAGGGGGCAGGCAAACACATGAGTTCAGCCCTGCGGCTTGGCATAAATGTGGGACGGCTCTTTGATCACGGGATCAACCGCCGTCCATTGTGGCACCAAGCTGCCCGCCTCTTTTTCAGACCGACCCAAAGCGCCATTCATTTGAAGATAAAAACAACTGTGTCTGCCCGTGTGACACGCAATCGAGGGCACGTGACCCTCTTGGCTCACCACCAAAAGGAGCACATCTTGATCACAGTCAAGCCTCATCTCATGCACCCGTTGAACATGGCCCGACTCTTCTCCCTTGTACCAAAGACGGTTTCTTGAGCGACTGAAGTACACCGCTTGTCCGCTCTCAAGCGTCTTCGTTAAAGCCTCTTTGTTCATCCAGGCAAACATCAACACGTCCTTCGTGCTCGCCTCTTGGGCGATCACGGGCAACAGGCCCTGAGCATCAAAGCGCACTTGCTCCAACCAATCTGTAGACATGGTGTACCAACCTCAAAGAATGAAAAAAACTCAATACCGAGTCGCTATGCCCCTGGCCTTCAAACAGGCCTTGGCTTGTTGAATGGTAAATTCACCGTAATGAAAAATACTGGCTGCCAAAACCGCATCGGCTTGACCGATTTGGATGCCATCGGCCAAATGATCCAAGGTGCCAACCCCACCGGAGGCAATCACTGGGATCGTGATCGCCTCAGACACCGCCCGGGTCAAGGCCAAATCAAAACCCGACTTGGTCCCGTCTCGGTCCATGGAGGTGAGTAAAATTTCACCCGCGCCAAAGGACGCCATTTGTTGGGCCCACTGAACGGCGTCCAGCCCCACCGATTTGCGTCCCCCGTGACTGTACACATCCCATCCAGGGCCCATGGGCAGGCCCTCTGCGCCCACACGCGACTCCTCTTCAAAGCCTCTTTTTTTGGCATCAATGGCCACCACAATGCATTGAGAGCCATATTTGCGAGACGCCTCTTTGATCACTTGGGGGTTGGCAATGGCTGCTGAATTGAAACTGGTTTTGTCGGCCCCCGCATTCAGAAGGCGTCTGACGTCTTCGACGGTTCTCACCCCGCCTCCAACCGTCAATGGAATGAACACTTGAGACGCCACCGCCTCAATGATGTGCAAAATCATCTCTCGCTCATCGCTGCTCGCCGTGATGTCCAAAAAAGTCAGCTCATCGGCCCCTTGCTCGTTGTAGCGAGCGGCAATTTCAACCGGGTCGCCCGCATCTCTCAAGGAGACAAAATTGACACCCTTGACCACCCGACCTGCTGTCACGTCCAGGCATGGGATGATGCGTTTGGCAAGCATTAAAGATCGTCCAATTCATCGGCTCGGGCTTGAGCAAGTGCAAAATCCAAGTCGCCCGAATAAATCGCGCGACCACAAATCACCCCTTCAATGCCCTCGTCTTGAACGGCGCACAAGTGCTCGATATCGGCCATGTTGGACAACCCTCCAGAGGCAATCACGGGAATGCTCAAGGCCTGTGCCAGCCGAACGGTGGCCTCAACATTGATCCCTGAGAGCATCCCGTCGCGTCCAATATCGGTGTAGATGATGGATTCGACCCCATAGTCTTCAAATTTCTTACCCAAATCGACCACCTCATGCCCGGTCAATTTGCTCCATCCGTCGGTGGCCACTTTGCCGTCCTTGGCATCAAGCCCCACAATGATGTGCCCGCCAAAGGCTGAACAGGCGTCCTTTAAAAATCCAGGGTTTTTCACTGCAGCCGTGCCAATGATGATGTAGCGAATACCGCCGTCAATGTATTTTTCGATGGTGTCCAAGTCTCGAATACCCCCTCCAAGCTGCACCGGAATATCATCTCCCACGGCTTTGAGAATCGAGCGAATGGCGCTGTAGTTTTGGGGTTTGCCAGCAAAGGCACCGTTCAAATCCACCAAGTGCAATCTTCTCGCCCCTTGATCCACCCATTTGAGCGCCATTTGCGCAGGATCTTCTGAAAAGGTGGTGGACTGGTCCATGTCACCTTGCTTGAGGCGAACACAGTGACCGTCTTTTAAATCAATGGCGGGGATCAATAACATGGTTTGAAGTGTGCTTTAGATGCAGAGATGTCAAAACCCGGACTTGGACTCAAGCGGTATCGACAGATAAGATAAAAACAAAAGTAGACTCAAGGATGCCAGGACAAAAAGTTTCGATACAGCGCCAACCCATTGTCAGCACTTTTTTCAGGATGGAACTGGGTTGCGAAAATATTATCGCGTGCGATGGCCGACGTAAAGCGTTCGCCATACTCAGTTTCCCCTACAGTGTGGTGCGCATCGGACGGTTGGGCGTAATAACTGTGCACAAAATAGAAGTAACTGTTCTGCTCAATGCCTGCCCACAGGGGATGCGAGCGCACCTGTCTCACCTGATTCCAACCCATTTGAGGCACCTTAAAGCGTGCACCATCGGCTTGAAGGCGCCCTTCAAGCTCAAAGCGTTTGACCTCTCCGTGCATGAGTCCTAGGCAGGGTGTGGGGACATCGGTGTCACTTTCAAAGCTCACATCCAAGAGCATTTGCATGCCCACACAGACGCCAAAAAGCGGTTTGTTTTGAGTGCACTCTGTGAGCGCCTCCAAAAGCCCTGAAGCTCTCAGTTCTCGCATGCAGTCGGGCATGGCGCCTTGTCCGGGCAGCACCACTCGATCGGCCGCTCTCACCACATCGGGCTCATGCGTGATGCTCACATCAAAACCCAAGGGAGTTGCCACATGCTTGAGGGCTTGCTCCACCGAGCGCAAGTTGCCCATTCCGTAATCAATAACAACGACTTGAGGCATGTGAGGGTTTCATGAGGAAGGGCAAAGAGATCACACAAAAAACGGGTCTACAAACTGTGTTCGGTATCGATGTCATTGGCGTGAGATTTGATGATCTTCTTTCCAAGACGCAAATCGCTTGCATCAAAGGGCGGGTCTTTAGAGTGAGCCTTTGGTGGAAGGCATCAATTGGGGCGCACGGGCATCGAGCTCCAAAGCCTGGCGCACGGCTCGTCCAAAGGCTTTAAAGACCGTCTCTGCCTGGTGGTGAGCGTTCTCACCCTTTAAATTGTCAATGTGCAAGGTGACAAAGGCGTGGTTCACAAAACCTTGAAAGAACTCGTAGGTCAATTGTGTGTCAAAGGCCCCGATGACCGAACTCTTAAAGGGCAAGTCCATCACCAGCCCTGGGCGTCCTGAGAAATCCACCACCACTCTGCTCAATGCCTCATCCAAGGGCACATAGGCATGCCCATAGCGGCGAATGCCACGCTTGTCCACCAAGGCTTTGGAGAACGCCTGCCCCAAAGTTATCCCCACATCCTCCACCGTATGGTGCCCATCGATGTGCAAATCCCCTTGGGCTTGAATGTCCAAGTCAATCAGTCCGTGGCGTGCAATTTGATCGAGCATATGGTCAAAAAATCCAATGCCGGTATTCAAATTGGACACGCCCGTGCCGTCCAAATTGATCTTGACCTCAATCAAAGTTTCGGCCGTTTGGCGAGTGACTTGCGCTGTTCTGGGTGTGCTCATGGTTGATTATTTTAAAGCAGTCTGTCCACTTGGGGCATACTTTTTCTCAAGCATGCGCTTTGGACAAACGGTCAAGTGCCTGGATCACTGCGTCGTTCTCAGCGGGCGTGCCCACCGTCAGGCGCAAGCAAGCGCACAAAACAGGATGCATTTTGGAGACGTTTTTAAGCAAAATGCCCTCTTCTTTCAAACGCTCAAACACACTTTGCGCCAACTCGTCTCCCGTTTTCTCAGAGGCAAAGGCCACTCTCACCAGCATCATATTGGCTTGACTGCTGTAGGGCACGAGACCAGAGAGGGCTTGAAGGGATTTAAAAAGCCGCTCGCGCTCAGAGATGATCACCCGGGCTTGCGCGTCAAAGACCTCTTGGTGCTCCAACGCAAAGGAGGCACACGCAGCGTTCAAAACACTCACGTTGTAAGGGGGTCTGACCTTGTTGATCTCTTCTACCCAAGGGGTTTGGGCGATCAAGTAGCCCAAACGCGCACCGGCCAATCCAAACTTAGACAAAGTGCGCATCAAAATGACTTGGGCATTGGCTTCTGGGTCTTCTCGCATGCGGCTCAACCACGTGTCCCCAGAAAACGGCGAGTACGCTTCATCCAAGACCACCACCCCAGCATAACGGCTGACCAGCGCAATGATCTGCTCAAGCCCCAAGGGGTCCCATAGGTTGGCTGTGGGGTTGTTGGGGTAAGCCAAATACACGATGTGCGGTTGGTGCTCCTCAATGGCTTGCAGCATCTTTGGCACATCCAGCTCAAAGTCCTCTCTCAAAGGCACGCCCACGAATTGAAGGCCCATCAATTTGGCACTCATGGCATACATCACAAACCCGGGCTCGGGTGCCAAGACCTTGGCACCCGGCGCCATGCACGCAAGCGACAACAAGGAGATCAACTCGTCCGATCCGTTTCCCAGCATCAAGTCATGTCCTTGGGGCAAATCCACATAGGCACACAACTGCGCCCTCAAGTCTTCAACGAGGGTGCCTGGGTAACGGTTAAGCTCCAAGGCGCCTAGTTTTTGTCCCAAAGAGGTTTGCAACTCGGGGGGGAGCGTAAAAGGATTCTCCATCGCGTCCAATTTGATCATCCCATGAGAGGACTGCACATGGTAGGCGGACAAGGCTTTGACGTCCTCTCGGATACAACGCAAATCGGGCAGGCCTGGCTTTGAATTCATGGTGTGCTGGAAATTAAAATTTGAAGGGCTCTTAAGTCGGGGACTGCAACTGCTTTAAAAGCGCCAAGTCCTCTGGTCCTAAGCCGAGAGTTTCCTCTTGAAGTCTCATCTCGGCCGCTTTGGCATGCGCACTCAAACCCTCTCCATGGGCCAAGACGCTGGCAATTCGACCTAAATGCTGCGCACCTTTTGCACTCACTTCAATCAAACTGCTGCGCTTTTGAAAGTCGTACACCCCCAAGGGAGA
>CANJNC010000069.1 GCA_947475685.1 Comamonadaceae bacterium
GAAGACAAGATATTGCCAACCAAATAGGTCTGTTTGTTTTGGATTCCAGTGGCAGTGAATGAGTAATGGACGTTTTTCTTGCTGTCAAGCCAACTGATGGAGGAAATTTCAGGATATTGATTGAGCATGGAGCCCGCTTCACGGATGAAATCCACCTCTTGAACGTCTTGGGTTGCCAAGTCCCTGGAGAGTCGCATGATTTGTTCTTGACGCTCAAGCAAGCGCACGCGCATGCGCTCTTGGACATACTCCACATCTCGGCGCACGGTCTCCTCTTCACGCAAAATCTCCTCATATCTTAAATATCCGAAAGCCGCTGCCACAGCAATGAAGAAAAAGATCACAGCAGTCAGGGGCGCAATGAGTGCGAATGTGTCTTGTTTGGAGGGGCTTTGGCGGCGCCACCACCCGGTCCATTGAAGGGCGACTTTTTTAAGGGGGGTCTTTGCGACGTTGGAAACTGCTTTGATGCTCATGCCACGCAGTTTAGAAGAACATTCCGTCTAAAAATGTTGAAGGACCTAATTTCTTCATAAATTTCATAATATGAAAAGATTAATCATATGTTGAAATTCATTAAAAAATGTGGGATACTCCAAAAAAAAGCACAATACCTGATCAACCAAGGAGACAAGCATGTCCGCTCAGCCCAGCGATTCGCACACCTTTGCCATCAACGATTCTGACTCTCAAGAAACACGTGAGTGGCTTGATGCACTCAAGGCCGTCATCGAAAATGAAGGGCCTGAGAGAGCCCACTATTTATTAGAGCAGCTTTTAGAGCAAGCGCGTTCGAGCAGCATTGACATGCCGTTTTCTGCCAACACGGGATATGTCAACACCATTGAGGTTGAGCAAGAAGAGGTTTGCCCAGGGAACATTGAAATTGAAGAGCGCCTGCGTGCCTATATGCGTTGGAACGCCATGGCCATGGTGGTCAAAGCGAATCGCCACAATCCTGAGGATGGGGGGGACCTTGGCGGCCATATTGGCTCATTCGCCTCTTTGGCTCATTTGTTTGGGGCTGGGTTCAATCATTTTTGGCATGCCGAGAGTGAAAACCACGGCGGGGATCTTTTGTACATTCAAGGCCACGTCTCCCCTGGCGTTTATGCGCGTGCTTTCTTGGAAGGGCGGTTGACGCAAGAGCAACTTTTGAACTTTAGGCAAGAGGTCAAGGGTGCAGGCTTGTCAAGCTACCCACACCCCAAGTTGATGCCTGAGTTTTGGCAATTTCCAACGGTCTCCATGGGTCTGGGCCCCTTGATGGCCATCTACCAAGCGCGCTTTTTAAAATACCTACACGCCAGAGGCATCGCCAACACGGAGAACCGAAAGGTTTGGGTTTTCTGTGGCGATGGTGAGATGGATGAGGTTGAATCCTTGGGTGCAATTGGCTTGGCTGCGCGCGAAAAGTTAGACAACTTGGTGTTTGTGATCAACTGCAATTTACAGCGCTTGGATGGGCCTGTTAGAGGAAATGGCAAAATCATTCAAGAACTTGAAAGTGAATTCAGAGGCAGCGGTTGGAACGTGATCAAACTGATTTGGGGCTCCAATTGGGATGGCCTACTTGCCAAAGACAAAGATGGTGCACTCAGACGCATCATGATGGAGACCGTGGACGGAGATTATCAAGCGTTCAAAGCCAATGACGGGGCTTATGTCAGAAAGCATTTTTTTGGTAGAGATCCCAAGACGCTAGAGATGGTTGCCAAGATGAGCGATGATGAAATTTGGAATCTTCGCCGTGGCGGCCATGACCCACAAAAGGTGTATGCCGCGTATGCCAAAGCGGTGAAACATACCGGACAACCCAGTGTCTTGCTCATCAAAACCGTCAAGGGCTTTGGCATGGGCAAAGTCGGCGAAGGCAAGAACACCGTTCATCAAACCAAGAAACTCACCGACGAAGACATCAAGGCATTTAGAGATCGCTTTAACATTCCAGTTTCAGATAGCGACTTGCCCAATCTGCCCTTTTATAAACCCGCTGATGATACGCCTGAGATGCAATACTTGCATCAAAGAAGAAAAGCACTCGGTGGCTATTTGCCTCATCGTCGAACGCTCAGTGATGAAAAGTTTACCGTGCCGCAATTGGAGACCTTCAAGGCCATTTTGGATCCGACCGCCGAGGGTCGAGAAATTTCAACCACACAAGCCTATGTTCGGTTCTTGACACAACTCTTAAGAGATCAAAACCTTGGCCCTCGCGTGGTACCCATTTTGGTGGACGAGGCTAGGACTTTTGGCATGGAGGGACTCTTTAGGCAAGTGGGAATTTATAACCCCGAGGGCCAACTCTACACCCCTGTCGACAAAGACCAAGTCATGTACTACAAAGAGGACAAGGCGGGTCAAATCCTACAAGAGGGTATCAACGAAGCGGGCGGCATGAGCAGTTGGATTGCTGCGGCAACGTCTTACTCAACCAACAACCGAATCATGATCCCGTTTTACGTGTATTACTCCATGTTTGGTTTTCAGCGCATTGGCGACTTGGCCTGGGCTGCGGGAGACATGCAAGCTCGCGGATTCTTGTTGGGTGGTACCTCAGGTCGAACCACTCTTAATGGGGAGGGATTGCAGCATGAGGATGGGCACAGCCATATTTTGGCGGGCACCATTCCCAATTGCATCAGCTACGATCCGACCTTTGCCCACGAAGTTGCTGTCATCATGCAAAACGGTTTGAAGCGCATGGTTGAAAAACAAGAGAATGTGTTTTACTACATCACGCTTTTGAATGAAAACTATCCCATGCCTGGACTTAAGTTGGGCACAGAGGAAGAAATTATCAAAGGCATGTATTTGTTTGAACAAGCGCAAGGCCCCAAGAAAGCACTCAGGGTCAATTTGCTTGGTTCTGGCACGATTTTGAGAGAGTCGATTGCTGCAAAAGAGTTGCTCATGAAGGATTTTGGCGTGGCGGCCAATGTATGGAGTTGCCCAAGTTTCAATGAGCTTGCCAGAGATGGTCAAGCTTGTGAGAGATGGAATTTGCTCCATCCAAGCCAAAAGCCCAAGGTCTCCTTTGTGGCTGAGCAACTGAGCAAGCACGCTGGCTCAGTGGTCGCGTCAACCGACTACATGAAGTCTTATGCAGACCAAATCCGAGCATTCATCCCCAAAGACAGAACTTACAAGGTGTTGGGTACCGATGGCTTTGGCCGAAGTGATTTCAGAAGTCGACTCAGAGAGCACTTTGAAGTCAACCGTCACTTTATCGTTGTCGCTGCCTTAAAAGCCCTCAGTGAAGATGGATTGCTGCCTGTTGAGACGGTGACTCAAGCGATTGAAAAATATCAGATCGACACCCAAAAAGTTAACCCCTTGTTTGCTTAAAGCTTAGGAGACCACACATGAGTAACTTGGACATAAAAGTACCAGACATTGGGGATTTTGATGCCGTCGCCGTCATCGAGTTGATGGTCAAAGTTGGCGACCACGTCAAAGTTGATCAGTCTTTGATCACGGTGGAGTCAGACAAGGCGTCCATGGAGATTCCCTCTTCTCATGCAGGGGTGATCACGCAGATCAAGGTCAAAGTGGGTGACAAGATCAATGAAGGCTCTGTGATCGCGTCGATCAAAGCTGATGGGGTTGAGTCGCTGGCTGCGGCGGCAACGACTGCGGCAGTGGTTGCCGGGCCTGCTCTTGGGGTGCCCAAGCCTGAGGCCGCTAAACCCAAGAGCGACGTGCCTGTCAGTGAGCAAGCCGTTGTCGTTCCTGACATTGGGGACTTCAAGGACGTCTCGGTGATTGAGTTGATGGTCAAAGAGGGTGACACGGTGAGTGTGGATCAGTCTTTGATCACGGTGGAGTCAGACAAGGCGTCCATGGAGATTCCGTCTTCTCATGCAGGGGTTGTGAAAAGTTTGAACATCAAAGTGGGTGACAAAATCAACAAGGGTGACGTGTTGGCGATGCTTGTCTTGGCGAACTCCAGCGCGCAGCGGGCGTCTTCATCGACAGCGCTTGCATCGGCGCCCGTGCTCTCAACGCCTGAGCTTGTTGCGCCCCTTGCCGCACCTCTTTCAGTCAGCACTGCGCCTGCGCACAACCCAAGCGAGGCTTCTTCATTGACACAAGTGCCTCATGCATCTCCTTCGATTAGAAAATTCGCTCGAGAATTAGGTGTTCCCTTGGGTGAAATCAAAGGATCAGGCAACAAGGGTCGCATCACCATCGGGGACGTCCAAGCCTTCTCAAAAAGCGTCATGAAGGGCCAAGTTCAAACAGCTGCGCAAAAAGCCAGCGGATCTTCCTCGGGCTCTGGAGCTGGCCTTGGCCTTTTGGATTGGCCCAAGGTAGACTTCACCAAGTTTGGCTCCATTGAGCGCAAGCCCATGGGTCGAATTAAAAAAATCAGTGGAGCCAATTTGCATCGCAACTGGGTCATGATTCCTCATGTGACCAATCACGATGATGCCGATATCACCGAGCTAGAGGCGTTTCGGGTGTTGACCAACAAGGAGCATGAGAAGTCTGGCGTCAAAGTCACCATGCTTGCCTTTTTGATCAAAGCCTGTGTCTCTGCGCTTAAAAAGTTCCCCGAATTCAACACCTCTTTGGATGGCGATGAATTGGTTTATAAGCATTATTTCCACATGGGGTTTGCTGCCGATACGCCCAACGGTTTGATGGTGCCCGTGATCAGAGATGCCGATCAAAAGGGCGTCATGCAAATTTCTCAAGAAATGTCAGACCTGGCCAAAAAGGCGCGTGATGGCAAGCTGAGCTCAACGGAGATGACGGGTGCGTGCTTTACCATTTCCTCATTGGGGGGCATTGGCGGGCGTTACTTTACGCCCATCATCAATGCGCCTGAGGTTGCCATACTGGGTGTTTGCAAGAGTCAAATGCAAGCAGTCTGGGACGGTAAAACCTTCCAGCCGCGTTTGATGTTGCCCTTGTCATTGAGTTGGGATCACCGCGTGATCGATGGTGCGCTGGCTGCACGATTCAACGCTTATTTGGCCCAAATTTTGGCTGATTTTCGCAGAGTATTGCTCTAAGCTTAAGGACTACACATATGGCAACGATGGATATCAAAGTTCCTGATATTGGTGACTTTAGCGAAGTGGCCGTGATTGAAGTGTTGGTCAGCGTTGGCGACAAGGTCAAAGTTGAACAAAGCTTGATCACAGTGGAGTCAGACAAGGCATCGATGGAGATTCCATGCTCACACGCGGGTGTGGTGAGAGAGCTTAAAGTCAAGGTCGGTGATAAGGTCGCTGAGGGAAGCGTTGTCTTGAGCATTGAGGCTGAGCAGCCCTCTTTGCCCACTGTGTCCGAGCCCAAAGCTGCTGCACCGGAAAAGTCAGTTGCTGCAGCACCCGCACCTTCAAGGGCGGTCAACTCACCCACTGCGGCTCCCCTGGTCATGGGCAATGTCGATTGTGATGTGTTGGTTTTAGGGGGTGGGCCTGGTGGCTACTCCGCTGCATTTAGGGCGGCTGATTTGGGTCTGAACGTCATTTTGGTTGAGCGTTACGCCGCTTTGGGCGGTGTGTGTTTGAATGTGGGTTGTATTCCTTCCAAAGCGCTGTTGCACGTTGCCTCCGTGATGGACGAAGTGGCCCATTTGGCCGATCTTGGCGTGGAGTTCTCTAAGCCCAAAGTGAACATCGATAAGCTAAGAGCTCACAAAGAAAAAGTGATTTCAAAGCTCACGGGTGGCTTGTCTCAAATGGCCAAAATGCGCAAAGTGCAGATTGTCAGAGGTTTTGGCAGTTTTGTAGATGCCCATCACATCAGGGTTGAAGAGACCCAAGGCCAGGCGCAAGATAAAACGGGCAAAGAACAGGTCATTTCTTTCAAGTCCTGCATCATTGCCGCAGGTTCTCAAGCGGTTCACTTGCCCTTCATGCCCGATGATCCTCGCGTGGTGGACAGCACGGGCGCGTTGATGCTCAAAGAAGTGCCCAAAAAAATGCTGATCGTAGGCGGAGGCATCATTGGACTGGAAATGGGAACGGTCTACAGCACCTTGGGTGCTCGCTTGGATGTGGTGGAGATGATGGACGGTTTGATGCAAGGAGCGGACCGTGATTTGGTCAAGGTCTGGCAAAAGATGAACACGCCTCGCTTTGACAAGATCATGCTCAAGACGAAAACGGTCTCCGCCAAAGCCTTGTCCAAGGGCATTGAGGTGGGTTTTGAAGGGCCACAAGGCACACATTCAGAAGTTTATGACTTGGTGTTGCAAGCCGTGGGCCGAACCCCGAATGGTAAAAAAATGGGGGCTGAGAAAGCGGGTGTTGAAGTCACCAATCGGGGCTTTATCAACGTCAACATTCAAATGCGAACCAATGTGTCCCATATTTTTGCAATCGGTGACTTGGTTGGCCAGCCCATGCTTGCGCACAAAGCCGTTCATGAGGCCCATGTGGCCGCAGAGGTGATTGCTGGTGAGTTGCTGGGGGATGCCCATTTGGCGCAATCTGCTTTCAATGCGCGAGTCATTCCCAGTGTGGCTTACACCGACCCTGAGGTGGCATGGGTGGGACTCACCGAAGATCAGGCCAAAGCGCAAGGCATTGCTGTTAAAAAAGGACTTTTCCCATGGGCGGCCTCAGGCCGAGCCATTGCCAATGGGCGAGACGAAGGTTTTACCAAGTTGCTTTTTGATGACTCCAAAGAGGCCCATGGACACGGCAAGATCTTGGGCGGCGGTATGGTTGGAACGCATGCGGGGGACATGATCGGGGAAATTGCACTTGCCATTGAAATGGGGGCTGATGCAATCGATATCGGTAAAACCATTCACCCTCATCCCACCTTGGGCGAGAGCATTGGCATGGCTGCAGAGGTTGCCCACGGCAGTTGTACCGATTTACCGCCCAATAAAAAATAACTCGCCCAATGGGGCTTTCATGGATGAACAACTCGCAAAAAAAGAGTCTTTCATCCGTGAACTGCGTCCAAGAGTGCCAAAGATCGGGGCTCAATCTTTGAGCGCTTCAATTTGACTTCTTGACTGTTCCTGATCCTTGGCCAGCCATGCGCATCGCCTGAATTTGGCCCAAGGCGGTTTTTTTGAAGCAAGGTTGACAGATTAAATGTTGATCAGTTGATTTTTTGGGGTGTTTTAAATATTACAATTGCGTGACAATGAATTGATTAAAAAGTCGAAAAAAGTATTCATTTTTGGATTTGAATCAAAATTGTTCAAATACAAGCAATTGCTCTAGAGGCTGCCTTCTTTGGTCAAGGATAGCGTCTTCTTCGCTAACAGTACTGGATACGTGTCATGTTTGGAAAATTTTTACCTCGTGAAGACAACTTCTTTGAGCTTTTCAATAAACACGCAGACAGAATTGTTGAAGCCGCTCACGCCTTTTCAAAACTGATTGAGTTTTACCCCGATGTGGGGCTTAGAGACAAGTACACGGCGGATGTGAACCAGGCTGAAAAGTCTGCGGACCGAATCACGCACGAGGTCAACCGTGCATTGCACAAAACATTCATCACACCGATTCATCGTGAGCAAATCCACTCCTTGATCAACACCATGGATGACGTGGCCGATTTGATTCAGGACTCTGCTGAGACCATGGCCTTGTATGACGTGCGCACGATTACGGTAGAGATCAAACGACTGACCGATATCAGTGTCAAGTGCTGCGAGAGACTGAGGCATGGCATCAGTTTGCTCTCTAGCATTGCGCAGCCCCTCAATTCAGAAGCGGCATTGAAAACATGTGAAGAAATCGATCAACTTGAGTCAGATGCCGATCGCGTCATGCGCAGCGCAATGAGCAAGCTCTTTCGCGAGGAAAACGACGTCAAAGAGATCATCAAATACAAAGCCATTTATGAGTTGTTAGAGACCATCAGTGATAAATGCGAGGATGTTGCAAATTTGATTGAAGGCATCGTTTTAGAGAACTCTTGAGCTCACGCATCCTATGATCTCTACGCAAGCCTCCATTTGGTTCATTGTTTTGTTGGTGTTTTTGGCATTGGCCTTTGATTTCTTAAATGGGTTTCACGATTCTGCAAACTCCATTGCAACCGTTGTTTCAACGGGCGTCTTAAAGCCCAATCAAGCGGTTGTGTTTGCGGCCTTTTTTAATTTGATGGCCATTTTTGTTTTCAAGTTAAGTGTGGCTGCAACCATCGGTAAAGGGATCGTGTCACTGAGCGTGGTCGATACCCATGTGGTTTTGGGTGCCTTGTGTGGCGCATGTCTTTGGAACTTGATCACCTGGTACTACGGTATACCTAGCAGCAGCTCCCATGCTTTGATTGGGGGCATTGTGGGGGCGGTGATGATGAAGGTTGGGTTTTCTGGGTTAAATTCTTCAGGGATCTTAAAGACCGTTGCCTTTATATTTATTTCTCCTTTTTTGGGCTTCGCTCTAGGCTCCTTGATGGTCGTGGCTTGTTCTTGGATTTTCAAAGGCAGCACGCCTTCAAAAGTCGACAGGTGGTTTAGAAGCTTACAGTTGGTCTCAGCAGGTGCCTACAGCTTGGGCCATGGGGGCAACGATGCACAAAAGACCATTGGAATCATTTGGATGCTATTGCTGGCCACGGGCTATGCCAGTAGCCAAGAAAGCATGCCCCCAATGTGGGTGGTGATTTCATGTTATTTGGCGATCTCATTGGGAACTTTGTTTGGCGGATGGCGCATTGTCAGAACCATGGGTCAAAAGATCACCAAGCTCAAACCTTTTGGAGGATTTTGTGCTGAAACCGGTGGGGCTTTGACCCTCTTTATGGCCACTTTTTTAGGAGTGCCCGTGTCCACGACACACACCATCACGGGTGCGATTGTTGGGGTTGGCTCTGTTCAAAGGGCCAGCGCGGTCAGATGGGGCGTGGCTGGGACCATTGTCTGGGCTTGGGTGTTTACCATTCCGGCCAGTGCGCTCATTGCAGCGCTGGTCTATTACGCGAGTACATTTTTTTGAGCATTTGCTCTTTTTGTAAGTGTGAGGGGCTGTGAAAAATCTGTTTCTTGACTCATGCAGATGAGCAAGTCTTGATGGGTGTAGAAAAATACGTGCTTACTCAACCTAACCCAACTCAACCTAACCCAACTCATTTGTTGCTACTGGGCAGGCTTGGCGCGTTCAGCGCTGGCGGATTGATCGCCGCGTTGCTTGGGGAAGTCAATGTGCTTTTATCCCAAAATAGACCGAGCCCAAACTCGTTGATGTTGGTGTTGAAAAAACCTGTGGCTGGTGAAATGGGTGTGTTGCTCTGTTCCAGTAAAAGGGTGTTGGAGTTCGTGCTTCCAGCGTTGGCGTTGGATAAACTTAAGAAGTTGGGCAAGGCATTCAGAGGATTTTTCCCCAAATCTTTCACCCGCCTGGCGCCGTTATAGCGCCTCTCCCAATAGGCTTGTCTCATGTCTTCTACACGAACGCCGTAGCCGGGTCTGGGGGAATGAATAAATTTGTGATCGCCCACATAAATGCCCACATGACTAAAGGCCTGCTTCATGGTGTTAAAGAACACCAAGTCACCTGGTTTGAGTTCAGTGCGCTCAATGCTTTCTGTCACCTTGGCTTGGTCGGACGCTTTTCTAGGCAAAATGAGTCCAACAGATTGCTCAAAAATGGCTCGAACAAAACCACTGCAATCAAAGCCCGTGTTGATGTTGGTGCCACCTGCTCTGTAAGGGACACCCAGAAAACTCATCGAGCTGATGACCAGTTTAGACGCTTTTTCGCCCACGTTTTGACGCAAATTATCCAATTGCTCAAACAGTCCCTTGTCAGACAAGAATTTTTCAATGTCATCATTGGGATGGTTCGTTGGGGCCGCATTTGCTATGCCGACCCCATAAATCATCAAGGCAATCAATAAATATCGCATAACCTTTGATTTTAAAGGGGTTTTTCAAGCATGTGTAGGAATAATCGGGTGTGGAGGGTCATTATCCAAGAAAGAGCGATACTAAAGTATAAACAATACATGGCCACGCCCTCCAAGAACTGGAGTGAGAAGGCGAGTTGTGAGGGTAAGCCGTCACGCTCTACCCAAGTTGTCGGGAAAGTAGAAATTCAAATTTTTTAAGCAAAAAAGATAGGTTTTAAAAAAACCGCGAGGGTTGTGCGATAGTTCAGCTCGGTCAGTCACAAAGCGACAAGCGCATGGGGCGCTTGAATCAGGGAGTTAAAAAAATGTACAGGGCATTGGTTTTAAGAAAAGATGAGGCATTTAAAGTGTCGCTAGAGGCTTTGCAAGACACAGACTTGCCAGAAGGCGATGTTGAGGTTTGCGTGGAGTATTCCACATTGAATTACAAGGATGCATTGGCCGTGACCAACATGTCTCCTGTGGTCAGGACGTGGCCCATGGTCGGGGGTATTGATGGTTCGGGCGTGGTTTTGAACTCAACGCATCCAGACTGGAAAGCTGGAGACCGATTCATCCACAATGGTTGGGGGTATGGTGAAACCCGCTGGGGATTGATGGCTGAGCGCTCCAGAGTCAAGGGACAAGGCTTGGTGCATGTGCCCTCCAACCTCACGACCCTTCAAGCGATGGCCATTGGGACCGCTGGCTACACGGCCATGCTTTGTATTTTGGCGCTGGAGAGGACAGGCCTGACTCCTCAAGCTGGAGAGGTCTTGGTCACTGGAGCCAGTGGAGGTGTGGGCAGTGTTGCAATTGCTTTGTTGTCTAAACTGGGTTACAGCGTCACGGCCTCCACGGGCAAGTTGTCTGAAAGCGACTATCTCAAAGCCTTGGGTGCAAAAGAGGTGATTGACCGAGTCGCTTTCAGTGAGCCAGGCAAGCCCTTTCAAAAGGAGCGTTGGGCTGGGGTGGTGGATTCCGTGGGTTCGCACACGCTTGCCAATGCGTTGGCGCAATGCGTCTATGGGGGTAAGGTGGCTGCTTGTGGCTTGGCTCAAGGCATGGACTTGCCCACGACGGTCATGCCTTTTATTTTGCGAGGTGTGAGCTTACTTGGCATCGACTCTGTCATGGCGCCGTTGTCTTTGCGAAAAGAGGCGTGGTCTCGTTTAGCGAAAGATTTGGATTTGCAAAAATTATCGCAAATGACTCAAGTCATTGCATTGGATGATGTCGTGACCCAAGCGCAAGCTCTGCTGAGCGGCCAAGTCAAAGGCCGTTTGGTTGTAAAGGTTTCATGATGCGACTCGCTCTAGAAGACTCTCAAGTGGTCATGATTGATTTTCAAGAAAAACTCATGCCCGTCATTGCGGACCATCAAGCAATTTTGGATCAGGCTCATCTTTTGGCAAAGGTTGCCAAGATCTTGGGCGTTCCCCTTTGGGGCACTGAACAAAATCCCTCTAAGCTTGGGCATAACCCACAGAGTTGGAGGGGCTTGTGCCAAGAGACCTTGCCCAAAATGGCTTTCTCCGCTTGCGACGAAGGTTTGTTGGAGTGTCTAAAGCCAGCGCCCCAAGCGCCTCAAGGCAACGCGAGAAGTTTGCCTAAACACTTGCAAAAAAACACCTCCAGCAAAGTGAAAGATCAAATTGTCATAGCGGGTTGTGAGACACACATTTGCTTGTTGCAAACGGCCATTGATTTGATGCAAGAGGAGTTGGAAGTCTGGGTGGTGGTGGATGCCACGGGTTCTAGAAAGAGCAAAGACAAAGACGCCGCCCTTGACCGACTGGCAGGCGCAGGCGCTGAGCTCGTGAGTTTGGAGATGTTGATTTTTGAATGGCTGGGCACGGCCGAGCATGAGCACTTTAAAACCATACATCAATGGGTCAAATGATTGTTGGGCAAGGAATTATTTAAAAAAATACCCAACAAAAATAACAAAAAATTGATTGGACCTTTCATCGAAAACGAAAAGATCTATCGTTTATGGGTATTGTGAAGTTGGAGTCAATGTGATAAAAACGTTGGGTACAAAGTTTTGCTTAAATTGAAGGGATTGAATTGTCGTGATTCAGTCCCTTCGAAATTTTTGAGGCTGAACTCACTCAAGTATGACGTTTTAATTTAAGGACATTGATGTTAGATATCTTCAATCATTTCATGCCAGATTCGATTTTCAATCGCTTAGAAAAACTGGTCCCAGGTCATGTAGCGCTCAAAGCGTTTCCTGAAAGACCCTCCTTGCTTGACTTGAGTTCGCGACTCAAGATGATGGATGAGTTTGAAGGTTTACAGCAGGTGCTCTCCTTGGCCAATCCACCGATCGAAATTTTGGGAGGCCCAGACATGACGCCCTTGTTGGCTCAAATTGCCAATGACGGACTGGCTGAGATTTGTAGCAAACATCCGGATCGATTCCCCTGCTTCATTGCGTCCATGCCGATGAACAATGTGGATGCGTGTCTCAAAGAGATTGATCGCAGCGTCAACCAATTGGGGGCCAAAGGCATTCAAATTTTTACCAATGTGTTGGGAAAGCCCTTAAGTCTGCCAGAGTTCAGACCTATTTTCAAAAAAATGCATGAGCTTGATTTGCCCGTTTGGATTCATCCGATTCGAGGACCTCAGTTTTCAGACTATGCAAGCGAGAAGGCTTCTGAGAATGAAATTTGGTTCAGCTTTGGTTGGCCCTACGAGACGACGGCTTGTGCCACTCGGTTGATTTTTTCTGGCCTGTATGATGAGATGCCCAATTTGAAAATCATCACCCATCACATGGGTGGGATGATTCCCTATTTTGCTGGGAAAATCGAGCTGGGTTTTGATCAGATCTTTTATGGCACCTCAACAACCAATCCTCAGGTTGAAAAAGCAGGTCTCAAAAAACCAATTTTAGAGTATTACAAAATGCTCTATGGAGACACGGCTTTGAATGGTGGGGTTGCTGCGACCCAGTGCGGCCATTCATTTTTCGGCTCAGAGCATGCCGTCTTTGCCACTGACGCACCGTTTGATGCGGAAGACGGTCGCCTTTTGATTCGCACCACCATTGCTGCAGTCCAAGCACTTCAGATCAGTCAAGCAGAGAAAGACAAGATCTTTTTTGGAAATGCAAAGCGACTTTTAAAGTTAAGCTGATGAAATTCTTTCATCTCTTACGCCAATTAATGTATTCATTTAGTTTTCAAGGATTTTTCAATTGATCAAGTATTCAAACATCACGGTGCCCATGAGAGACGGCACCATGGGCGCTTATCTGGCCGTTCCTGAGGGACCCCCCAAAGGCGCCATCATCGCCATCATGGAGATTTGGGGTGTCAATGACACCATGAGAGAGCATGCAAAAGAATTTGCCGAGGCTGGCTTCATCTGTTTGGTGCCAGACTTATTTTGGCGCCAAGAGCCTGGGGTCGAGTTGTCTGACAAACGTGCCGAGGATGTTGAGAAGGCATTTGATTTGTACTATGAATTTGACTATGACTTGGGTGTACTTGATATGCAAGACACCATGGTCTATCTGAAAACCTTGCCTGATTGCAATGGCAAGGTCGGTTCGGTCGGTTATTGTTTGGGCGGCAAGCTTTGCTATTTAATGTGCTGCAGAACCGACATCGACTGCGCCGTTGCTTACTACGGGACCTACATTGAGCATCGCATCAAAGAAGCGCCCAATTTACATCATCCCTTTTTGTTGCACATGGCCATGAAAGATCGTTGGGTGCAAGCCGAGGTGAATGAACTCTTGGAGAGAAAGCTTTCAAAAAATCCATTTGTTCGAATTGAGAAATACCCTGGAGCAGATCATGCATTTGCTAGGCATGGTGGACGAACATACAGCAAACCTGAATCTGACCGTGCCTTGGCCTTGTCGATAGAGTTCTTTAAAGACCACCTTTGAGTGCTCGTCCATTGAACCCCTGGTCTTTTTTAATCTTGAGTAAGAGGTACGTGTGATTCAAGCGCAATTTCAAATCAGAGATGGTATGCGCATGGCCTTTGATGTGGCCATTGCAATGGATGATGGTGTGGTCATGCGAGCCGATGTCTACTTGCCAATTGAAGAGGGCCGTTACCCAATCGTATTGACCTATGGTCCCTACGCAAAAGGCTTGTCCTTTCAAGAAGGAAACCCCGGGGCTTGGAATCACTTGATCAAAAACAATCCTGAGGTTTTAGAGGGCTCGAGTAACTTGTACCAATCTTGGGAATTGGTTGATCCAGAAAAGTGGGTCCCTGATGGGTATGCCTTGGTGCGAGTGGACTCTAGAGGGACGGGACGCTCACCGGGATTTGTAGACCCTTGGTCACCCAGAGAGACCCAAGACTTGTATGAATGCATTGAGTGGTGCGGTGTTCAACCATGGTCTAGCGGCAAAGTGGGTCTCAATGGGATTTCTTACTATGCCATGAATGCTTGGCAAGTTGCCAGTCTTAAGCCCAAGCACTTGAGCGCGATTTGTGCTTGGGAGGGCGCCAGCGACTATTACCGAGAAGCCACCTTTCATGGCGGAATCATGAGTGGGTTTTTAAGCAATTGGTTCCCAAGAGCCGTTCACCGAGCTCAGTATGGGTGTGGTGAGCGTGGCTCCAGAAGCCAAGTCACTGGTGAGTTGGTCTGTGGGCCTGAGACTTTACCTGAGGAAGTGCTGGCTCAAAATCGAATTGACATTGAGCGCTGGATGCTGGAGCATTCACTGGACGGGCCAGCGCATCGAGATCGATCTCCTCGCTTGGAGTTGATCGACGTTCCTGTTTTATCAGCTGCCAATTGGGGAGGGCAGGGACTTCATACACGGGGTAACTTTGAAGCATTTTTGGCCGTGGCGTCCAAAGAAAAATGGCTTGAGGCTCATGGTGGTGCGCATTGGGAGAGTTTTTACACCAACTATGGTGTAGCGTTACAAAAGAAATTTTTTGGCCATTTCCTCAAAGGTGACGATACGGGCATGCGCTCTCATCCGAGAGTCACCTTACAAATCAGACATGTGGATCATTACGTGCAGCGCGCCGAACAAGAGTGGCCCCTTGCAAGAACACAATGGACGCGTTTTTACTTTGATCCACTCCTTGGTGCGTTAACTCAAACGGCCCCTCAAGACACCGCAACCTTAAGTTATGAAACTCAAGGAGATGGCTTGATGTTTATAAGCGCACCTTTGGAGCGCAGTTTGGAGATCACCGGTCCCTCAGCTGTGAAGATAAAGATTTCCAGCTCTGCAACAGACACCGATGTGTTTGTCATTTTGAGGGTCTTTACGCCAGATGGCAAGGAAGTGACATTTCATGGCTCCAACGACCCCAGAACACCCATTGGAATGGGTTGGCTGAGAGCCTCTCACCGTAAATTAGATCTTCAAAAAACCTTGCCCTATAGGCCCTACCATTCGCACGATGAGGTTCAAGCGTTGACGCCCAATGAGCCTGTCGATTTGGATGTCGAGGTTTGGCCGACCTGCATTGTGGTTCCCAAAGGGTTTAGGTTGGGCGTGTCCATTCGAGGTCGGGACTACGAGTCAATGGGAGAGCCTTTGAGTGTGCCGGGCTTCAAATACAGCTTAACTGGCGTAGGCCCCTTCATTCACGATCACCCACAAAATCGACCTCAAGAGGTTTTTCACAACACAACCCATATCCACTTTCAGGCCGGTGAGCAGCCCTATATTTTGCTGCCCATCATTGCCCAGAGTTGACTTTGAGTTGATTCAATCCAATCCCCATGTCGCAAATGGTTGAATCATTTGTGAGCGAATTCAAAAACTACAAAAGGAGTGAGTTCATGAAAATGTACAGCCAAGCAATAACAGGTGGTGCTCTGGCAAGCCCGCAAAATTTTTTTAAGGCTCTAGCTCAAGCGCCTCTTCGAGTCCTTTGCAGTTTGATGCTGTTGGTGTTTGGACTCTCTTTTGAGTTAAGCACGTGTGCTCAAACCAATTCAGTGATTGGCGCTTACCCAACCAAGCCCATCCGATTTATTGTCCCCTTTCCTGCAGGCAGTGCGCCAGATGCAATCGCACGCATTGTAGGTCAACACATGCAAGTCACATTGGGTCAGCCCATGTTGATTGACAACAAGCCAGGCGCGCAAGGGGCCATTGCGGCGTCTGAAGCAGCCAAGGCGGCGGCTGACGGCTATACGGTCTTTGGGGGGAACAATACCACCTTGGCTGCCAATGCCAGTTTGTACAAGAAGCTGAACTACGACCCCATCAAAGACTTCACACCGATTGCCAGGTTCATCACAGCCTCGTTGACCTTGGTGGTTAAATCAGATTTCCCCGCTCAAAACACCAAGGAGTTCTTGCTCCTGGCGCGAGCCAAAAAGGGCGCCTACACGGTGGGTTATGCCTCAGCTGGCATGCAAGTCGCGTTGGCCGAGCTCAAAGCGCTTGGCAATGTTGATGTGTTGGAGGTGCCTTATAAAGGGGTGCCACAAGCTGTCAACGATGTGTTGGGTGGACAACTGACGTTCACGTTTGCTGACAACGCTGTGGCCTTTACACAAATTAGAGGTGGAAAGTTAAAAGGCTTGGGTGTGACCTCAGGCGC
>CANJNC010000070.1 GCA_947475685.1 Comamonadaceae bacterium
AAGCTGAGTTTGCTATGCGCTCCAGCCCCAATTCCTAAGTAGTCGCCAAATTTCCAATAATTCAAATTGTGAAAGCATGGGTGATTTTTCTTGGCAAAAGCCGATACCTCATACCTTTCAAGCCCAGCCTTTTCAGTGATTTCAGTGATCAAATCTAGCATGTCGTAAGCAGAGTCGTCACTGGGTAAATTTTTTGGTGGGTATTTGGCAAAGTATGTGTTGGGTTCTAGAGTCAGGTGGTAAATGGAGAGATGCGGTGGCTCAAAAGACAAGGCTTGCTGTAAGTCCAAAGCCAAGGCCTTTAAGTCCTGGTTAGGTAAGGCATACATTAAATCGATATTGAATGTTTCGAAATGAACGCTTGCCTCTTGAACTGCCTCAATCGCTTGCTGGGCATTGTGGACTCGCCCTAATGACTTTAAATTGTTGTCATTGAAACTTTGGACGCCGATGGACAGTCGATTGATACCTGCTTGCTTGAATGATCTGAATCGATCTTTTTCAAAGGTGCCAGGATTGGCTTCAAGGGTAATTTCACAATCCGCGACCAAAGGCAGTCGCGATCTGATTTGGGACAGTAAAAAGTCAATGACCTCTGGGTTAAAAAGGCTTGGCGTTCCGCCGCCTATAAAGATACTTTGAACTTTTCTGCCCCATATGAGTCCCAAGCTTTGATCAAGGTCACAGATGAGTGCTTCAATGTAGGTCTTTTGGTCTTGAGTAGAGAGTTCATTTCCCTTTTGTTCATGTGAATTGAAGTCGCAATAAGGGCATTTTTTGATGCACCATGGCAAATGGATGTACAAAGACAAGGGGGGCAAGCTTTGTAATTGCAAAGTACCTGCACGCATCAAATTTTGGACATCAACAGCACTCAAAGCCATCGGTCTTTCATCATTTGACACATCAACTTAGCAGCTTGGCCTCTGTGGCTGTGTTGATTTTTAATGACTGGATCAAGCTCAGCAAAAGTTTTACCGAATTCGGGTACCCACATCACCGGATCAAAACCGAAACCGTTCTCACCTTTGGGTGCAGTTGTGATTTCACCGCTGACTCTGCCTACTGCAATCAGGGGTTCAGGGTCATCCGGGTGCTTGACCGCAACGAGGGTACTTACCAGAGCGGCTTTTCGATTGCTCAGGTTTTGCATTTGTTCCAAAAGTGCACGTACGTTGTTGTCGTCCCCTTTAGGGTATCCGAACTGAGTGGCATAAAACGCTGTTTGTACACCCGGTGCGCCATCAAAGGCATCGACGCAAAGGCCCGCATCATCTGCCAAAGCTGGTAAATGACTATGAAGACTTGCGTGCCTTGCTTTGGACAAGGCATTTTCTACAAAAGTATGAAAAGGCTCTTGTGCTTCTGAAATCCCAAGCCTAGATTGACTGATCAACTCAAAGCCCAAGGGTGCCATTAACACTTCTAGCTCAGCCAGCTTGCCTTTATTGTTGGATGCTAGAACGAGGGGTCTTTTGGCCTGCATCGCTGTTAATTGCTGGTCAAAGGTTTGACCATCGCTTTCTTTTGTAGATCGATGAGTTCATGAATACCCTTCTCAGCTAGGTCAAGCAAAGCGCTCATTTCAGTGCGGTTAAAGGAAGCACCTTCTGCAGTTCCTTGAACTTCAATGAAGTCACCC
Source organism: Comamonadaceae bacterium (assembly GCA_947475685.1). GTDB lineage: Bacteria > Pseudomonadota > Gammaproteobacteria > Burkholderiales > Burkholderiaceae_C > Limnohabitans. The sequence continues at coordinate 1,643 of CANJNC010000070.1, forward strand.
TTACCCGTCATGACAATGTTCATGTCCGTATCGCAAACAGAGTCCTCAGAATAATCTAAATCCAGCAAAGCTTGTGATCCTAGCAAACCAACAGAAATGGCGGCCACGGAATCGATGATGGGGTTCTCGGTTATTTTTCCGCTTTTGAGTAACATGCTCACTGCATCTTGAGCTGCAATAAAGGCACCAGTGATGCTGGCTGTTCGAGTGCCTCCATCCGCTTGAAGAACATCACAGTCTAAATGAAGTGTTCGTTCCCCCAGTTTTTTCAAGTCAAAAATTGCCCGCAACGATCGTCCTATGAGCCTTTGTATTTCTTGGGTGCGACCTGATTGTTTGCCACGCGCCGCCTCGCGATCGCTCCTGGTGTGCGTGGCTCTGGGTAGCATACCGTATTCGGCTGTCACCCAGCCTTCGCCTGAGCCTTTTTTATGAGGGGGGATTTTTTCTAAAACTGAGCATGTGCACAAAACCTGAGTTTGCCCAAATTCAATCAAAACGGAGCCCTCTGCGTGGCAGGTAAAGCCTCGAGTAATGCGAACTTCACGCAATTGGTCATGCTGACGCTTATTTCTTGAGTAGGGTATGGAGGATGTCATCTTATTGATTGGCTGTGATGCGGTATTTTCTGAGATTGTATTGTCATGTATTCACGCTTAATTTCTTGCAATCGTTCATAAATAAAGACAAGATGAGGAATATTTTGTTTCGTTACCTAAGATAAAATAGGCAATTTTTAAATTAGTTTCAAAGTACTATTATTTTAAATTAAATAGGATTTAATAAGGGTTATTACGGATAAAAAATGGAATTTATTCGCAAAAAATAAGGTTTTTTTGAACGAAGATACTTGATTATTGGTTATGTAACTAAACAAATTAAAGCCTTGAGCCTTTGTAATCGAGAAATAGCGCAATCATTTGGTGCTTTATTCACTTAAAAGTTAGGAATTTTGAAGCATGGAAACTGTAGAGCAAAACAAATTATTGACTCAAGTGGGCAAGGGCACTCCCATGGGCGAATTGATGAGGAGGTATTGGCAGCCCTTTGCCGCGGCTGATGAAATCAAAGACAAGTGGACTCTGAAGGTGCGTTTACTTGGAGAGAATTTGGTGCTTTTTAAAGACCGATTGGGCAAGTTGGGGCTCATTGCTGAAAACTGCCCTCATCGGCGGGCCTCCTTTGCCCATGGCATTCCCACTGAGCGCGGCATACGTTGCCCTTACCACGGCTGGGAATTCGGCCACAAAGGTGAGTGCTTGAACCAGCCCAATGAATTGGACAATCCGACTTTCAGGGATAAAGTTCAAACCAACGCTTACCCTGTTCAAGAGTTGGGTGGGTTGCTCTTTGCCTATATGGGCCCTCAACCCCAGCCACTGTTGCCGCGATTGGATGGTTTTGTTCATCCTGGGACCATTCGCATGCTGGGACGCTCTTTGCTCCCGATCAATTGGTTGCAAATCATGGAGAACTCACTCGACCCCGTTCATACTGAATGGTTGCATGGTCACCATTATGAGTTTTTGAAAGAGCAAGAGGGCATCAAGGTGGCCATCAGTGCGCATCATCAAAAAATTGACTTCAAAGAGTTTGAGTACGGCATGACCAAACATCGACTCTTGGAGGGCAACTCTGAAGATGGAGATGATTGGAAAGTGGGTCACCCTATTGTTTTCCCCAACACGTTGGCAGTGGGCAATGGGGATGAGGCTGCAAGGTACTTCTCCTTTCAAATTCGTGTCCCTGTGGATGATGAAAATACACTTCACCTTTGGTACAACGCTTATGTGCCTCCACAAGGCAAGAAGCTGCCCGAGCACTTGCTTGACAAAGTACATCAGTACACCGTGCCCTTTAAGGATGCCAAGGGCGAGTTCATCGTTGACAATGTTGACGGTCAAGACATCATGGCGTGGATCTCTCAGGGTACCGTTGCAGACCGCTCCCTTGAGAATTTAGGCGCGACAGACCGAGGCGTTGCCATGTACCGTCGCATGCTTAAGCGGGAGATCAAAAAAGTTGAGGATGGGCTCGATCCGATCGCTGTCGTTCGGGACCCCATGAAAAATGAGAGAATAGATTTGCCCAATGAGAAAAAGAAGCATCACAACAGCGATGGGTTTGCAAGCTTTATGCTTAGAACCCATGCGAAGTACTCTCCCATCGCCAAGGATTTGGTGAAAATTTTTGAGGGAGAAGAACATCCCGGCATCAAAGAAGCGGAAGCTATACAAGCTGAAATGGCAAAGCTTTAAAAGCTTTGTTTTTCAATGCGAATTTATCAACAATTAACAAGAGAAGAAATCTGTGAATAAGCAAGAAATTACCGAAAAATTAATCGCAGCCGGACGTATTTTGGAAACCAATGGTCAAGGTGACTTGACCCGTGGACATGTCTCCATTCGAGTGCCTGAGGACCTTGAGCATTTTTACATGAAGCCACACAGTTTTGGTTTTGATGAGATCACGCCTGAGAACATGGTGGTCTGCGATTTGACGGGTGAAAAAATCTCAGGTGGAGGCAGACGTCATAGTGAGGTTTTTATCCACTCTGAAATTTACAAGGTCCGTCCCGATGTCATGAGTGTGATCCATGCACATCCGACCTATGCGGTTGCGTTGTCAGCAACTGGAAAAAGTCTGGAGTCCATCAGCCAACCCAGCGTCGCCTTTGCCGATGGTTTGCCTTATTTCACAGAGACGATCGATTTGATTCGCACGCCAGAAATGGGTGCCGGTGTGGCTAGGGCGCTAGGAGCTTGCAAGGCCGTGTTGATGCGCAACCACGGCGTGGCCGTCGTTGGTCAAAGTGTAGAAGAGTCCACCATCTTGACCATCATGTTGGATAACGCTTGTCAGATTCAATTGCAGGTCATGGCTGCAGGGGGTGTAGGTGAGAAGTTTACGGATCAAAGTATTCAACGTCTGCATCACAACATCACCCGAGCTGAGCAGTATGTTGTCAATTTCGATTATTTGAAAAGAAAAGCAGATCGTTTGTACAAGTAACGCACAGCAAGACTTTGTGTTTTATGCCTAATGCACTTCAAACCAACAGGGGAATTTCATGAATTGTCGTCCAATCCTTAAGGGTATTGTGAATGTCTTGCTCGTGGTGGTGATTTCCGGTGCGTGTGCTCAAAATACGAAACCCATGATGACGGCTGCTGAGGCGGCGTTGTACAAGGGCACAGATCGATTTGAAAGACTTGTGGAGGCTGCTAAAAAGGAAGGGGTGGTATCGATTTATCACGTCTATCCGGGCTTGCCCGCTTTGCTTGCTGAATTCACCAAAAAATATGGCATCAAAGTCAAAGTATGGAGATCGGGTTCTGAGACGGTTTTGCAAAGAATAGTGAGCGAGTCCAGGGGCAATAAATTTGAAGTCGATCTTGTTCAAAACAATTCACCAGAAAACGAAGCGGCCTATAGAGAAAAACTTCTCCAAGAAGTGAGGTCCCCATTTCAAGCGGATTTGATTGCCCAAGCACTTCCTTTGCATCATCACTGGGTTGGATTTTCGATCGATGTGTGGGTGTCGGCTTACAACACCAACAAAATCAAAAAAGAAGATCTGCCCAAAACCTATCAAGATTTGATGGATCCGAAATGGAAAGGTTTGCTTGGTATTGAAGCGAACAACCAAGCTTGGTTTGGTTCTTTGCTCAATGAAATGGGCGAAGAGTCAGGCCTTAAAACCTTCAATGCCATCATGAGCACCAACAGCATGTCCTTTAGAAAGGGCCACTCCTTGTTGACCATGATGGTCTCCTCTGGTGAGGTTCCTTTGGCTTTGACGGTTTACAGTTGGATACCTGAGCAGTTAAAACAAAAGGGAGCTCCGATAGAGTATTTCCCACTGCAGCCTTTGATGGCTCAAACCAGCACCATTGGAATGCTTAAAAAAGCACCCAATCCCAATGCGGCTGTACTGTTGTATGATTTTTTAATCAGCGATGGTCAAAAACTCTTGGCCGATGCGGCATTTATTCCAGTTTCCAAAAAAATCAGCAATCCTTTTTTAAACGTACCCATGAAATTTGTTGATCCGAGCATGGCGATTGATCATCAAGCCAAGTGGTTAAAAGTTTTTGAAGAGACGATTACCAAAAGAAGCAAGTAATGCGTGACAAAGATGCATTGAGTCGCGAGCGTTTGGCGCATTTGGTCAAAGATGTCTTTCGCTTGACGTCCGGTGCGCTGCAGAAAAAATTACGAACCCACGATGTGCATTACAGCCATTGGACCTTGCTGAGGGTGCTGTGGATGGGAGACGGTTTGACGCAGCGTCAACTGAGTGAACAAGCGGGCATCAGCGAGCCGTCTACCTTCGCCGCTCTTCAAGTCATGCAAGCCAAGGGTTACGTCAGTCGGCAAAAAATGCCTGACAATAAAAAGCAAGTGAGGGTTTTCTTAACCCATACGGGTCTACAGCTTAAAAACTCGATTGTGCCTGAGGCGGAGGCCATCAATGACCAAGCTTTGCAAGGAATTGATCCACAAGATATTCAGGCCACCCGTCGAACGCTCATTGCGATGGCTCACAATTTAAACCTTGAATTATTGATGTCTGGCCATGAAAGCAACTAAAGTCATCAAGGTCGGTATTGTGGGGTTGGGTGCCGCTGCACAGGCTTTTTTACCTAGCTTTGAAAAGCACCCATGCATTCATTTGGTGGCTGTTTGTGATCCAAATGGCGCTGTGCAAGATCAAGTTCAGTTGCTTGGCGGCGTCTCCTATTGCGTTTCATTGAATGCAATGCTCCAAGCTCACCCTGAGATTGATGTGCTCTATATAGCGACCCCAACCGATTTGCATTTAAACCATGCTCTACAAGCCATCGAAGCGGGTAAACACGTCTTGGTCGAAAAGCCCATGGCCAATACCCTGAGCGATGCTTTGAAAATGGTGCAAGCCGCAAAGCATGCAGGTACTTTGCTGCAAGTTGGGCACTCCCATAGCTATGACCTTCCTATTTTGGAGATGAAAAAACTCATTGACTCTGGTGACTTGGGTGCAGTTCAGATGGTCAATACGTGGTGTTATACCGATTGGATGTATAGACCAAGGCGCAAAGAGGAGTTGGATCATCGTCTGGGAGGAGGCGTGACGTATCGTCAAGGTGCGCACCAGTTTGACATCATTCGTTACCTCTGTTCGGGACTAGCATCTACCGTCAGAGCCAAGACCTTTGATATGGACAGCCAAAGAAAGGGCATTGGTGCACATTCGGTTTTTATAGATTTCGAGGGCGGGCCAAGTGCCACGGCGATCTATAACGGATATGCTGGTTTTTCGACGATGGAGATGGGATTTGATATTTCTGAATGGGGTTTTGAAGAGCCATTGGGTGTGAGAAAGTGGCTGCAAAAACCATTGAGTGCCCCCTCGCAAGCTGAGGAGTTGAAGGCCAAGCGAGACAGAGCAAAGGGCGCTATTCCCGATCAAGCCCCTTTCCAACCTTTTTTTGGCGTGACTTTGGTCAGCTGCGAGCTTGGAGACATTCGTCAAACACCCCGTGGCTTGTTGATTTGTAAAAGGAACTCAAGGCAGGAGCTTGAGCTATCAGGCGAGCAAACTCCCCGTGATTTGGTGGTGCAAGAACTCTACAGCTCTTTGACCCAAGGCGCAAAACCAGCCCACAGTGGCGAATGGGGGGCTGCCAATTTAGAGATTTGTGAAGCGGCCATCGAGTCGTCGATCCAAAGAAAAGAGATTCAACTCAGGCACCAAGTCAGTCTCTAGCCTGGCATGGGTGTGACATTGGTAATTTTGGCTCCAGTTTTTTCGAAGTAAGCCTCCCAAAAATCCATCAAGCTATCGGTTTGAAATTGTGGTGAATTAAAGAGAAGGTACAAATCAACTTGGACGTCCTTTAACTCAATAAAGGTGCGTCTTGCGTAGTCACTGGACTCAAAGTCCTCAACGCTTGGCAGTTTTTTGTAAAGACTTAATTCTGGCGTATTGTGAAGCAAGTCCGAGACAATCAACAAATGTCTCTCACCATCCATGGGAAAGCGCTGGAAGGACTGCAGACTGACCATTTGAAGCATTTCAAAGATAGGCGAATATTTGGCCGATTGGTTGCTCACCATCGCTTGCATTTGTTGCATCAAAGGGGTGATGAACTTTTTATTGTATTGGCGCTTGAGTTGTTTGAGGTTTGTTGTGAGTTCGCTTTTTCCATTCCCCTTGCCTGGATTGCAAATTTCAACCAGAGGTTTGGAGGCCTCTTTGTAGTCTTCACCCATGACAAACACGGAGATCAAGTACCCCTCAGGAATTTTTCTCTCAACGAGTTCTTTGAGCAAGGTCTCCAAAGCCGTTTTTTGAGTAAACGTCATGGGATCGGTTTTATCCACCAGTAAAACGTAATGTCCTTTGGGGCCAGTCACGGGGCACAAGGTTTCTGGATCAAATCCTTCAGAGCGATGGGTGAATTGGTACAACAAAAATGTCGCAATCATGGCGATGAAAATCAAGATCAAAGTGCCGTAGATGAACTCTCGTCTTCTTTGGGCTCTTTCTCGTCGACTCAGGCGTGCCATCAGTTGTACCTTTGTTGGAGAGGATCGAGCTCATCGATGGGAACAAAGACCAGTTGATCCAGATATTTTTGAAACGTTTGGTGCAGTTTGTTTCGAATGTCTTCGGATTGAGAGGTCAGCGTTTGCATCAGTCGAGTGTGCAAGATGAGTTGCTGCTCGTCTTGCTCAACCCAAGGGATTTCGAGTTTATTTAGCAAGGGCAGATGATCATAATATGCGGGTCTGAGGCCATCGCTGCGATTGATTTCATTTTCGGCTCTGAAGTGATGGATGAGTAAGGTCAAAGCGCGTTCAGAGTCACTTAAAATTTGTTCGTATTTGAGTTTAAGGGTTTTCTTTCGATCAATGTAGCTTCTGTAATTTGAAATGGATGATTTGGCTTTTTCAATCGATTTCTCAAGATCTAGTAAGGCGCTTAACTTGTACTCTTCAAGCTCTTGCCTGACTTCATCGAGCTCTTCAAAGTAGTCATTCAAAGCGGCCTCAGATTTTCTTGCTAAAGCACCATAACCAGGATAGAGATCGTCGATCAAAAGACCATCCATGAGAGCGCCAAATGCAAATGAGACGCTCACAGCAAAAAGCAGCCAAGAAAAAAGGTCTGCGAATTCAAATGGGTTATGTTTGAATTCCATCAAAGCCATCTTCGCTGGCTCTAAGGACTCCATGACCAATTGATCACGAATATGTGCAATCGCTACAGCCATCATGATCACAAAGCTGATGGTGAACATCAACGCAATCAAGCCAGTTATTTTTTGAGTGAGTTTGCGATGGTTGATGAGCCGAATGACGCTTTTACCTAAAAAGAAAGATAAAAGGACATTGATCGCTGCCAGGGAAGCGGCATAGGTAAAGCCACCAAGAAGTCCAGAGCTTAGTCCCTCTGAGAAGAACTCTGCATTGAACAAAGCTTCGATCACAATTAAAAATATCAGTAAGCAGTAGCGCAGAAATTGACTGGAACTGCTGGGGTATTCGGGCTCCCTTTGGAGATTGTTTTGCTCTTTAAATCGATGCAATTCCCGCACTTTCTTTTGTGCGTTGCTGGCCAAGGAGCGGATGAGTTGACTTTGCTCGGAGACCAGTTGCGTGGCTTCACGTTCAAAATTTGTTTCTATGAGCCATACATTTTGCAAATCAGGAAGTTCATTGAGATGAGCAATTTCATTTTGAACCTTTTGCATCTCTAGCATGGTTTGATCAAACTTCTTTTGCCGATGGCGCTCTATGGTTTGGACAATTTGAGTCTCTGAGCTGCTGAGAGATTGTGATTGTGGATTGGGTAAGTTTGAAGATGCCAGTTGGCGAGCAGCTTGAGTGATTCCCAAATGCTCATCGATATCTGATACATCCAACACATCAGAATTGCTGCTGTATTGTTGGGAGGCCAAACTGGATTTGGAGAGCCACAGAGAAGAGACGCTTTTTTTCATCAAAAATGACTTATCGATGGTGTGAAAAACAATCTAAGTGGCGAATTTTGGTTGGCTTTAGGGTTCACAAGCCAAGTGCATCATTTTGTTGGCCACGGAGTCCTCTGTGATAGAGCGCCAACTTCCGGCTTGAAGACTTTTAAAGATGGGCTTGCCAGCCGCCATGTTTTTTTCATGTGAAGTAAAGGCAATCGTTCTTCTTTGTTTATCTTCACAATTGAACTCGCTCAGGACTTGAGTCGAGAGCACGCCTCTTTTATTTTTTGACTTGAAATCCGAAAGAAACCAAACAGTGGGAAATTGTGCATTTTTGGCAATGCGCTCATGGTCAATATAAATCACCGCGAGAGGCGTCTCATCGAGCTTTTCCCACTCGGCCTTGGCGGCGAGGGGTAAAACCAGAATCATAGCGAGTGAGAAGATTTTGATCATGTGAGGCTGAATTTTAAGGGCTAACAGCCAAAATGCGCTCAAAAACCCACGGGTGCAAGTGTCATTTCTCGGTTTGGCAAGCTTGGGCGTTGCATTTTTGTTTTTGTGTGGTGATCGTGTTGTCCAAGCAATGGGTAAAAAAAGACCCACTTTGGCTTCTTTTTCACATGTCAACCGCTTTTTTACGTCATTGAATTGCAATTTTTGCTTCGCTAGGGATATGATCATCCAAGAATGAGAAAAGTGCTTTTGCACGCTAGGAGCATAAATGGAGAATATGGATGTGATGGTTTTGCGCTCTTTAAGGGACTGGCGCGTCAAGGAGCAAAGGGCCTTTTTGGCAACAGTGACCAGAACTTGGGGGTCTTCTCCTCGTCCCATTGGTTCCATCATGGCCATGTGTGAAACGGGCGACGTTGTGGGGTCAGTCTCAGGGGGGTGTATTGAAGACGATTTGATTGCTCGGTTTTCTAGCGCTTATGCATCTGACAAGGGCAATGAAACGCAAGCAAAAGAGCCTTTGGATGGTCAACCGCTCAGGCTCAAATATGGCGTCACGGCCGATGAGGCCCATCGATTTGGTCTTCCCTGTGGTGGGACCCTCGAGTTGGTCATTGAATTCAATCCAAATGCGCAATTGTTGGCGTCCTTGGTGAGCGATCTAGAGCATGGGCAATTGGTGACCAGGCGACTGGATTTAATGACATCGCAGGTGACGCAAAACCATGTCAACTCTCCAAAGAATTTAGAGATCACAAATGCTTATTTGATCAACACCTTTGGTCCTGAGTACAGAATGCTCATCATTGGTGCGGGGCAAATGTCGGAATACTTGGCAACGATGGCTTTGTTCAATGGTTTTGCCGTGACGGTCTGTGATCCAAGAATTGAATACAAAGGGTCATGGTCTTTAAGGGGCGTGCAACTGAGCTCGGAGATGCCCGATGATGTGGTTTTGTCTTTCAAGCCCGATCAAAGAAGTTGCGTGATCGCACTCACGCATGACCCAAAGTTGGATGACTTGGCTTTGCTAGAGGCACTCAAGAGTGAGGCTTTTTATATTGGTGCCATTGGTTCACGCAAAAACAACCATTCCCGTCATCAAAGAATGAGGGAGCACTTTGATTTAACTCCAGAGACCCTTTTAAGGCTTAGAGGTCCTATTGGGTTGTACATTGGCAGTAAAACCCCATCTGAAATCGCTGTCAGCATCATGGCCGAGGTTTTGGCCGTTAAGAACAAGGTGATTTTGCCTAAAGAGATGGACGTGGCTCAAGCCAAGAGCCATTTATCTTGAAGCTTTTCGCTCTAAGGGGTTAGAAAAAGTGAAGCGGTTTTCAGCCCCAAAAAAGTCAAGACCAATGAGCCCAATAAATGCAAGCCACTGACAAACAAGGCTTTGAAATATTGTTGGGTGATCAAAAAACCCATGACCTCTGCGCTGAATGTGGAGAAGGTGGTCAACGCACCTAAAAAACCAGTAATGAGCATGTTTCTCCAAACGGGCTCAAGGTTTGGAGAAGCTTGAAAGATGCCAATCAGTAGGCCAATCAAATACCCCCCAAACCAATTGACCATCAAGGTGCCAGCAGGAATGACAAACAAGGGGTTGAGCCATAAACTGGCCTGCCAGCGCATGAGTGCGCCTATGCATGCTCCAAGACAAATGGCAAAAACATCGTACATAAAACGTTTGACCTGTGAGTCAACTTCATCAAAGACTTGAGTTTAACTTCAATTGGCAAAGACCCAAAGAGATGACGCTCACGTTGGTGATTTCAAAACATAATTGGTATTATCTTTTTGATTTAAACGCATTGAAAATATTAAATAAATAGTTAATCAGACTTCCATAAAACTAGATTATTGAGTAAAAGGGATTATTTAAGTTGATTATTTGCCAAATAATCAGTGATTTGATTATATTATTATATTGGATCTATAATCTAAAATAGATAATCTACCTAAAGGCGAATGAACCATGAGTACTCCATCCATTGCCTCTCAATTGGCCAGGCTTAGAAAAGAGAGACAAGCCATCGAGAAAAAAGAAAAGGCCTTGCTCTCTAAAACCAACGACCAAGCCGTGTCGCAAATCAAGGCCATCATGAAAGAAAGTGGCTTGTCTGTGGATGATTTGCTCGCCGCCCTGAAGGTGAGCAAGGTGCAAAAAATCAAAAAAGCACCGGGTGCCAAAGCCAACACTGGGGTCAAGGCGGGTTTTAAAGTTCCGATTAAATACAGGCACCCGACCGATCATGGTTTGGAATGGACCGGGCGTGGCAAAACACCGCTTTGGATCCAAGAGCTTAAAGCCAACGGACAACTTGAACAGGCTTTGGTGGCTTAAAGCGCAGTGAGACAACGCGAGGATTTACTCGCTCACCCTCATCAAATGGTCAATGTATTGACCTACGCCATCTTGAACGTTCTTAAAAACGTGCTTACAACCACTTTGCCTTAAAAGAGTCAAATCGGCTTGGGTGAAGCATTGGTATTTGCCAACCAAAGAGCTTGGAAATTCAATGTATTCGATCAATCCTTGATCGACCGCACCTTTAAGCGTCAAAGGAGCTTTCGATTGGTGGCGCAAATGAGCGTTCACAACTGACAGGGCTACATCGTTAAAGGGCTGAGCTTGACCAGAGCCTAAATTAAAAATACCAGACTTCTCTGGATGGTCAAAGAACCACATCTTGACTGCAACCAAGTCTTTGATCCAAATAAAGTCTCTCAACTGCTCTCCACTGTCATAGCCACCGTATGGTCCAAAAAGTTTGACCACACCCGTCTCTTTAAATTGGAAATGTTGATGGTAGGCGACACTGGCCATACGGGCTTTGTGTTGTTCATGCGGCCCGTACACATTGAAATATCGAAAGCCTGCGACTTGAGAGAGTTGTTGATTCCATTGGGTCCCGCAGTGGCTTCTCACAACTTGATCAAAAAGCAGTTTGGAGTATCCGTAAACGTTCAAGGGCCGTTCGTTGTCGGGTATTTCGCTAAAGGAGGTGCTACCCCCATAGGTTGCGGCAGAAGAGGCATATAAAAGTCGACTCCCTTGAGCCTGTGAAGCCAGTAACAAAGCCCTAGACATCTGGTAATTGTTCTCCATCATGTAGCGACCGTCGTGTTCCATGGTGTCGCTGCACGCACCTTCATGAAACACGGCTTCAACTTGACCGAATTTTTTTTCTGAATAGTGCTTGTAAAAGACTTCTTTATCAACGTAGTCTGAGATCTTGAGTGAGCTCAAATTTTTGAATTTTTCGCCTTTGCTTAAATTGTCAACTGCGATGATGTCTGTGTAACCGCGTTCATTGAGGGATTGAATGATGTTGGAGCCAATGAAACCTGCTGCACCCGTCACGATGATTCTCATGCGATCAACTCCTTAAAACTCAAAGACGCTGTGCCAAACTTACCCACCACAATGCCTCCAGCCTTGTTGGCCCATGGCAGCGCATCTCGGATCGAAAAGCCGCAAGCCATGAGGCTTGCAAGCGTGGCAATGACGGTGTCTCCTGCACCGGTCACGTCAAAGACCTCTCGCGCTTGAGCTTTGACGTGAAAGTCCCCCTCTTTGTCAAATAAGCTCATGCCTTCCTCGCTTCGGGTGAGCAAGACTGCTTGTAAATTCAGACTTTGCCTGAGGTTTTGTGCTTTGAGTTTGAGTTCTTCCTCGTTGTGCCAAATACCCACCACCTCTTGCATCTCGCTTTTATTGGGTGTGATGACACTCGCACCCTCGTATCTGGAATAGTCCGTTCCTTTGGGATCTACCAAAATGGGGCATTTTGCAAGCCCTGCTTGATCGATCATGTCTTTCACATGGGCCAGGCCCCCTTTGCCATAATCAGAGAACAAAACGGCTTGGTGGGTGTTGACCAGTTGAGAAAAGCGTTCGGTTTGGGAGGCCAAGATTTCTTTTTGTGGTTTTGCTTCAAAGTCAGCTCTTAAGAGTTGCTGTTGACGGCCGATGATTCGCAGTTTGACCGTGGTCTTAAGATCTGCATCTCTTCCCAAAAAGGGTTCAATGCCCGTTTTTGACAGAAGCGCTTCCAGTTGTTGACTGGCTTCATCTTCTCCCACAACGCTTAAGAGTGAAGCTTTGGCCCCAAGGCTAAAGACATTGAAGGCCACATTTGCGCTGCCCCCTAGGCGGTATTCTTCTCGTTGAATGCGAACAACAGGCACGGGCGCTTCAGGACTGATGCGCTCTACATCGCCATACCAGTATCTGTCGAGCATGACGTCTCCCACCACCAAAACGCGGGCACTGGAGAACGATTGATGATCAATGGGTTTCACAATTCTTCCACTCTCAGATTGGGATAACTGTCCCAAGCTTGACAGCCTGGGCATTGCCAAAAATGTTTTTGCGCTTCAAAGCCACACGCGGCACATCGGTAGCGCATAAGCGGTGTGGTTGCACGAACAAGTGCTTTGCTAAGCGACGCGCGCTGTTCTTCGTGTTCGATTTTCTCATGTTCTAGCCACCAGGTGGCCACTAAAAGAGAGGAGTCTATTTGCAAGTGTTGACTCAATAGGTTTTGAGCGTCAAGGGGTGTGACTTGAAGGCCAGCCAAGGCCTTGAGAACATCCACGGAGGCATGCATTTCATAAGCGTTTTTCAAAAGGTCTTTGAGGACCTCTTGTTGGCCTAAATCCACTGACCATTTGACAAGTTCATCGCACACAAGCGGCAAAGATTGTGGCAGTGAATGAACCAGTGCCAATAGCGTTGCGAACGCTTCTTGCACTTGGCCCAGTTGGTGCTCAAGTTGAGCCAAGGCAATGCTGGCCCTGGCACTTTGTGGGGCCATCAGCAGGGCTTCTTTAAGCAAGGATTTTGCTTTCGCGACACCCGTTGGCTCCAGTTCTGTCTGTGACTTGAGCAGTTGATCGACTTGTTCGCACAAATAGTGTGCTTGACGGGTTTTGAATTCACCAAGACCGGAGTGATCGAGTTCTTGGGCAATCAGTTGCGCTTGTCTCCAATCGCGTGTGCGCTCGAAAATGCTCAAAAGGGCCAGTTGGGCTTGAACTTGAAAGGGCGTACCAAGCAGCTTTCTGTAACTTTCCTCTGCGCGGTCCAACAGTCCTGCTTTAAGGTAATCCATGGCCAGTGCCAATTGAGCACGTTCATGCTCTTTGGTGGACAAGTCATCTCTTGCCAGAAGGTGTTGATGAACACGAACGGATCGTTCAAACTCCCCTCGTCTTCTAAATAGACTGCCTAGCGCAAAATGAAGCTCCGAGGTGTCGGGGTCTTGTTGCACGGCTTGAATGAAAGCGTCGATGGCCTGGTCTTGTTGTTCATTCAAAAGATAGTTCAAACCTTTGAAGTAGGCTTTTGGATTTTGACGATTTTCAAATCGAAGTTGTCTTAAATCCATTCTCGAGGCCAACCACCCGAGCACAAACGCCATTGGAAGCCCGAGCAAGATCCAACCCAAGTCAAATTCCATGGGCTTCTCCAGGCGAAGGGGACGCGCTTGGATGGCGAGCATAAAGTGTTGCGCTTACAGCGTGCTCGTTCAAAGGCGTGACGGAGTTGGTGTTGGAATGCGTACCCGTTTCTTGAAGTGTGGCATGGGCGTTTTGTATTTTCTTCAGCGCTCGGCGGTGTCGCCACCATTTGGGAAGCATCCCTAAGACGCCCGTGACAACCCCCAGCGTGAACACGCCAAAAACCATCAATACCAGTGGTCCTGTCCATTGCGTGCCAAAAAAGAAATGCAAAGTGACGTCACCAGGATTGTTCAATGCGAAGGCAAACAGGGTAAAAAATATGGCCGCTTTGAGCGTCCACTGTAAGAGTCGAAGGATCTTTTTCACGTCACGCACTCCTGCTTCATCTGAGGGCATTCTAATTGGAGAATGT
>CANJNC010000071.1 GCA_947475685.1 Comamonadaceae bacterium
GCGATTACATTTGGAATGTCACAAAACATCGATATAGAAGTAAAATCTGCTACTGCATCGAAGCCGGCTTTTTTAAACATGTTTTGGTTGACTGCATGAGCTGCAGAAGCCATGTACAGCGTATATCCATCCGCATCAGCACGCATGACAATTTGACTTGCAATGAGACTATCAGCTCCGGTGCGAACTTCGACGATAACTGGTGTTGAGAGTTGTGTGGACAAGCGTTGCGCTAGTGCACGCGCCATAATCTCTGTAACGCCTCCAGCTGCAAATCCGACGATCATACGAATTGGCTTATTGGGATAGCCTTGAGATTGAGCCGCATTTGGAAGAGCAAGGGCCCAAAGACCAATGGCGGTTAAGATTAAATGACGGATTTTTAAAAAATAGGTTAAAAATTTCTTTATCACTTGAGTCCTCTTTTTCATAATGAAATTTTTCGAAAAATAAATCTTCCTTGATTACACTGCGGTCTTGGCTAAAGGTTAGTTTTTAGTTTGCTTTCCACCAAATTACGCAATTTTTTCTTATTTGAAAAGATTAATTTATTTGATCATTATGTATCTAATTCTAAGTTTGCAATAATTTTATTGAAGAGTTTATTTAAGGGTATTTACTAGGTTTCGATTTGAGCTCTTTAAGTGGATGCGTTCAGAAAGTAAGTGATTTTTTTAAAGGGAAATGTTGTATAAAAAAATATTTGTACAACTGGCACAGATTTCTTTGCACTAATGTGAATTCCAGTTGAAATTAAACAGATCATTCTGTTGAAATGAAGTTGCATAATTCTTTTACAGTGGTTCAATGGCTCTACAACAGATTGATAAATCTACTGTGTTAATAGATCAGGATAAATTAATCTCCTCTCTTTGTGCCTCAGTACCATTGCTCAATATATTTTGCCGTGATTGCTACTGGGGTATGGCCTTAGTTATGGGCACTTTCTAATTGGCTGAGTTTTTTGGCTGCCAATATTTTCATGAAGGCGAGATGGTCGCCCTTTCAGACTCTCTACTGTTCGGCAGTTGCACCGCTATCGCGAATTACTTTTCTCCAACGCACGCGTTCCTGCGCCATGAAGAGCGACATTGCACTTGGGGTGCTGCCGACCGGATCGAAATTCATCTCAAGCAGCCGGTTGGCTACGTCAGGTTGCTTCAGTATCTCGGCAATCGCGCTGGAGAACTGGTTGGCGATCGCTGGCGGCGTGCCTGTCGGTGCAACAACACCCAACCAGAGTATGGATAAAAAGCCCGGCAGCACCTCAGACATCGCGGGAATTTCCGGCATGACGCTGCTTCGCTTTTCACTGGCAACGGCCAATACGCGCAGCTTGCCAGAGCGAATATGTGGCAGGGCCAAGCCGATATCTGAAAACATGATGTCCACTCGCCCACCCATTAGTTCCAGTATCGCCTGGCTGGTCCCCTTGAACGGGATGTGGGCGATTGTGATCCCAGCCATCGTCTTGAACATCTCGGCAGCAAGGTGAGGAGTGCTGCCGCTTCCGGCAGACGCGTAGTTCAACCGCTCAGGATTGGCTTTGGCGTAGGCGATCAGCTGCTGCACGTTTTCGGCAGGCACGCTGTTATTCACCACCAAAACGTTGTAAGTTGATACGACGACCGACACGGGTACAAATGCATCTGGTTCGTATGCAAGCTTCGAGAAAAGGCTCTTGTTGATGACCAAAGCCGGCGGTGGAGCAAATAGCATGGTGTAACCATCGGGCGCTGACCTGGACACTGCCTCGGCACCCATGTTGTGAGAGGCGCCTGCACGGTTCTCGACGATGACGGGTTGGCCCCACTTGTTGCGAAGCTTTTCAGCCAAGAGACGCGTGACGGTGTCAAATGCGGCGCCCGTTGCAACCGGGACGATGAGTTTGATCGGTTTACTTGGGTAGTCTTCAGAGTGAACGGACAGCGAGAGACCAAGCCCAAGAGCAAAAATGAGCTTAGCGAGTGTTTGTACCATCATGTCTTTTGTCTTTCAGGTTATTGCAATTAAGGGGCCTATAAGGCTGGGATATTCCTTCGACGCGACACCGTCAAAAAGTCGGTCCCTGCCACCTCAAGCGAGGTGAGAGTAGCTTTCGTTCTTAGAGCCAATCTCTTTTTGATCAAGGCAAAGTTCTAGAGAAACAGATAATCGTCCTTGTTCACTTCGCTCGTTCCTCTCCAGTACTCGACGGTCGGCAGCGGCCAATTTTGGGTCAACCTGCCACTGGCGTTTTTATACCAGCTGTTCACTCTCGCAGCACCATACACCACTGAGCTGCTGGCTGCATCGATTCGTTCATTAAAGCGGTCCAACACGTCTTGGCGCACTTCCATTGCACGTTTCTTGGATTCCAGCAGCAGCCTGATGCACTCCACGATGTACATCGCGCCGGCCTCTGACAGCAGCACCAAACTGGCATTGCCGTTGATGTTGGTATTGGGCCCATACAGGCAAAACAGATTGGGAAAATTGGGTACCGTGATGCCGTAATAGGCGCGGGCATCATCTCCATGCCACTGATCCTGGAGCTTCACGCCGCCGCGGCCAGTCAGGAGTAAAGTCGAGAGGAAATCACTGGCCTTGAACCCTGTGCCAAACACGATGACATCGAGTTCGTGTAGTTTTCCGTCGGCGGTCTCGATGCCGCCTTCGCGCGCCTTGGTGATCTTGTCTGTCACCAGCTTCACATGAGGCTTTTTGAGGGTTGCGAACCACTTGCCGTCGTCGGACGCACAGCGTTTGGCAAAGGGTGGATAGTTTGGCGTCATCTTCTTAAGCAAATCAGGCCGATCTGCCAAAGACTTTTCAAGATCCTTCATCATCAACTGGCGCAGCTCCTCGTTCTTTTGCGACATGGAGACCGGATGTTTCCAGGCAAAGTCCACCTCTGTATAGGCTCGCCGGCACATGCCGACCCACATTCGATAGACCCGAAACCAGCGGTGGTAATTGGAAACACTCGCAAAGAGCCAGCGGCTACCGTCCTTTAAGAGGCTGTTGTAGCCGGGGGTGAACCGGATCCAGGGAGGTGACCTCTGGAACACGGTCAATTCGCCAGCAACTTCCGCAATTTTTTGTATCGCTTGAAATCCGCTGGCACCTGTGCCTATGACGCCGACTCGCTTGCCCGTCAGATCCACCTCGTGATTCCAGCGCGCTGTGTGCCAGGCATGTCCTGCAAAAGCGTCGATGTTATCAATAGCGGGGAAGTTGGGACGGTTGAGTTGACCAACTGCACTTATCAATGCTTGCACGCCCAGCTGTTCGATGCTGCCATCAGACTTCTTGAGCGTTAGGTTCCAACTGCCATCGCTCTCGTTGTATTCACCCGCAACTACTTCAGTGTTGTAACGAATGTGCTCTTGCAGTTGAAATTTCTCAGCGCTACTTTGAAGGTATTCCAATACGGCCGCGCGGCTTGCGTATTCTTCCTTCCAATGAGGGTTTTGGTTGAACGAGTAGCTGTAATTGAAGTTGCTGGTATCAAGGTGGCAACCAGGGTAGTTGTTCTCCGACCAAACGCCGCCAACTTCGTGGTGTCGCTCCAAGATGACGAACGCAATGCCGGCTTGCTTTAGGCGGTATGCTGCGCCCACACCAGCCAAGCCGGCACCTATGATTGCTACAGTGAAATTTGTCTCAGGCGCAAGCTTGGATTTATGCCACTGCGGGGCTTTCGTGTACTCGGACAATCCCAACTCATTCAAAAGCAAGGTGAAGTGATCATCCGAGAACGGTCCGACCATGTACTCCATGATTTGACGAACATGGCCTAGTGCCATAGGCGGCTTGTTGTCATAGACGCCGCTGCACAATGCCTTGATGACGTCAAAGGCCATATCGCGCGCTTTCTCTTGCGCACTTGCCGAAAGGCCTCCTTGAGGTTGGAAGCCAGCGGCAGTTTCAATGTAGTTTGGACGAAATTCTTCTCTGAGCAGTGCCAGATCGCGAGTAGCATGGGCCAAGGTACCCAAAAGACTTGGAAGGTGAGCGTCTTTCAGGATTTCCCTGAGTTTTGTGTCGTCCGGAAAATTCGACATCATCTCAGAATTAACTTATGAGCATTAAGCATGAAACAAAATATAGCATATTTACAGGGACTCACCACCGAGACAACTAATGACTGTGGTTTTTTCTTTCCTAATTAACGGTTTTCTTACTTTACGCTGCCCAAAGACATCACACAACATTGAAACTGGATCCTCTCTTTTCAGACTTCGCACCTTATATGAGAAGAGTACAAGAACGCAGGCTTGATGATCTCAAACTGATCAGTAGCTTTAAAGCGTGGTTATTCGTCAAAAAATCCTTTGCCTTCTATATTTATAATTTGTAGCAAATAGAAAAATTAAAAATATCAAAGTGTCTTATTGACCCTTTGATAACAAGCTAGGGGTGTAACCTTGGATGCACACCTTGGCGTTGTGACCATGTCTAGACCACTTTGGGAGCCAGTGCTAAGCTTTTGAGTGCAGCGCTTTTTGACATGGATAGCCAAGCGTAAGTCAAAACAATCAGTGCATTGAGGATCAGTGCAGTACTAGGTCCGATCAATGAGCCCATGAAGTTCAAAATAAAACCGCTCAAATAAACCAAGCTCCATACCAAAGAGAACACGCCCATGACCCGTCCTCTGTATTGGTCTTGGACATGAGTTTGAAGAATCACTTGGCTGCAAGTCAAAAAATTGGCTTGACCAAGTCCGACCAGAATCAACAAAAAGAAGGTCAACCAAAACCACACGCTTAACGCAATCGCAATGAGGGCACAACAATAGGTGCACAAAGCGTACAGCATCAAGTTTCTGGGCGATATTCGAGACTGAAGCCATGGGTAAGACAAGAGGCCAGACAAGGCACCCATTCCCACGGCCGAGGCCAAGAGGCCTAAGCCAAGTGCATCCACTTTGAGAACCACCTTTGCCAAGACCGGTAAGATATGGATAAAACCCATGGCCAGTGTGGCATTCAAAAGTGCAGACAAAATGACTTTGAATAAAGCCTCGTTTTTACGGATATAGACGAGACTCTCCAAGACGTTGGCCCATAGGCTAGCATGGGATTCAACACGACTTGACTTGTCGATGCTGGATCGCACCCAAAACAGCAAAGTGATCATCGTGCTCATACCAAGCGCTGAAAATAAGAACACCGCCGAGGCTCCTGCTGAGGCAATGAGAAAACCCGCTATCGACGGGGCAACGATGCGAGATGTGCCAAACGCCATAGAGACCAACGGTATGCCAGATGCAAGTTGTGACTTTGAGAGCAGTCTGGGGAAAAATGACACCCGACACGGCTCGTCAATTCCATTGACCAGGCCAAAAATAATCGATGCGCAAGCCAAGTGCCAAAATTCGACCCGACCAAGCAGCACCGTGATCCCCACACTAATCACCCCTAAAGCGGAGAAGGACTGTGCCACTTGAATGAGCCTGCGCGGGTCAAATCGGTCGGCAAGCGCTCCACCAAAAAGGGTGATACAAAATTGAGGCACAAATGCACACAATTGAATGAGGGACAAATCAGCTTGTGATCCAGTGATTTCAAAGGCCAACCATCCCAATGTGAATTGGTACATGTGCTGGCCCAGGACCTGAGAGATGAGGCCAAGCCAAAAAAGTCTGAAGTTACGCACCTTCAGAGCAATCAGTAATGAACCTTGAACAATGGACATAAAAGTCAATGAGGTGTTGGAAAGAGTGGTTTGGGGTTTTATATCGGTGAAAACCGATAAGCCACGATATTGAGAGAAATCAAGAAACCTTGATGCAGGGATAACAAAAGTGCAAGGACCGCGTTACTATTTACCATCCCCTATAAACCTTTAGGCAATGAGAGCATGAACAGCTCACAAGTATAGTGCATTAAATTTAGAGCGCATTTCTATGCATCAATCATAGGTTTCTTGACTGACCTAGGTTTGACCTCAAGATAAAAAAGTTCAAGCATTGCCAAGCATTCCATCGTGAACGAATAGCTTGAAGGTTATCTTCATTCCAAGCGCAATTTAACAGTTGCCTTTGGATTCTCTTTAAAGGGACCAATAGGTCGACCTTTGCAAAGAAGTTGATCTGTCAAAAAACGATCTGCGTATTAAAAAAATGCTCAGTCAACTCTGGCGCATCATTTATTTCAAGCACTGTATTCTTTATGGCCCAAAGTGGCTTCAAAATGCCAAGAACCATCTAAAACATCCCCTAAATCTAGGCACATCCACCAAGGCGGATGTTAAAGTATGGGCATACGTAGTATGACTAGATCTCCTCACATAGAGGAGTACTACTTTAATCTCGTCAGTGATGCCGAATTGATCAAGGCGATAGAACTGAGGGTCGACCACACCGCTACAATGTATATGGGACGCATTATATCGACCGCATGAGTTTGAACGGATGGATGTCTTAAGTGCTTGTGCTCAGCGGTGAAAATGTTAATCGTATTGATGATACCTTGCCTGTTGCTGAAGTAGAAAAACCTGAAGCTCCTTAGCATCTCGGATCAAAGATACACTCGAGCATAACTTCCCAAGGGCATAAGCCATGGGATTTTTTTGAAGACAGGGATACACATGATACGCAATTTTGGTTTGAAGACTGCATTGGCTTTGTGCATGGCTTACATCGATTTTAACCAAGCTTGGGCTCAATCGGCGGGAACTCCAACTGCAGTCCCATATCCCGTGAGTCGTGTCACATTGGTCACGCATTCAAGTCCAGGCGGTGGAACGGATGTTTTCTTGCGGGATCTGAGTAAGTACCTAAGTCCTGTGATGAAAACAAATTTTGCTATTGAGAACATACGCGGTGGCAGCGGCACCAAAGCCGTCAGCCATGTCGCAAAAGGCGCACCTGATGGCGCAATGTTTTATGGAACGACCCCCACGTATATTCAAACCACTTTATTGTCCAAGCCTGCCGTAGGTTATGACGGTTTGGATCCCATGCTGATTGTCTTCATTGACCCTGAGGTGGTATTTACGCGAGCGGACTCACCTTATAAGTCTTTGCAAGATGTCATCGCATTTGCAAAAGCCAATCCAGGCAAATCGCGATGGGGAGCAGCCAACCCAGCCTCACTTGAACGAATCGGAATGGAGAAATTGGCTCGGGCAGCCAATGTCAAAGTACCCATCGTGAGCCATGAAGGTGGCGGCGATATGATGATTGGCGTGCTCAATGGAACGTATGACATTGGCATTGGCGAGATTCAAGAATTACAGGGCCAACTTGAAGCTGGAAAAGTTCGGCTCTTAGCCACACTTTCCGAAAAACGACTGGCTGGATTGCCGCAGCTGCCAACGGCCAAAGAGCAAGGCTATGATGTTGTTATTCGGAAATTTCGCGGCCTGGCCAGTCCAAAGGGTGTGCCTGATCACATCGCCAAAGCTTGGGAGGATGGCGTTCGAAAGGCATTGGAATTGCCAGCCTACAAGGCGGAATACACCAAAGACAATTTAACGCCAATCTTGTTAGGCCGAGAGGCTGCGCGTAAATTCACAGCAGAGGTTGCCGCAGAAACTGCAGCGTCATTCAAAGAAATGGGATTGACCAAATGAACGATGCCTTGGTTGATCGTATTTCAGGCGGACTGGGCATGCTGTTGGCTGGCAGCTACATCGTGTCCGCTCAAGGCATTGAAGACAGTTTGTTGGCTGATGGGGTGGGTGCATCGGGAGTACCGATGGGTGTGGGTATAGTCTTGTTGATTGCTTCCTTCTTCTTGTTTGTGAAGTCGTTGAAAAACAAAGCAGCAATGGATGAGCCACCTCACTCAGGCGAGACCGAAGGACCAGCAGCAATGGGAAGTAAGCATCCTCACGCAATGGCCTTGGGCTTGCTTTTGATTTTGGCCGCTTATGTGTTTTTGTTGCCACTCTTGGGTTATGTGCTGTCAGTGGGAATCTTGGTCGGTGCGGTCGCTTGGTTTGCAGGTGCCCGAGCTTATACCTCTTTGCTTATGTGCTCCGTACTCGCGGGCCCCGTGCTTTGGTTGGTATTTGATTGGGCGCTAGAAATTAGATTGCCCGTTGGCCTTTGGCCCATGTGGTTGGGAAAATAAGAATGGACAGTTTTTTGATGGCAATGTCCAACCTGGCCTCAGGTTGGATTGTCTTGTCGGCCTTTGCTGGTGTGCTTTGGGGGATTTTTGGTGGCGCATTGCCTGGCATTTCACCCTCTATTGCAATGGCCTTGCTACTGCCATTTACGGTTGGAATGGATGCGACCAATGCGTTGGTCTTGCTTGCCAGTGTTTATGTAGGCGCCGAATACGGCGGATCTATCCCAGCTATTTTGATTCGAACGCCTGGCACCAACTCAGCCTCAGCCACGGTCATTGACGGCTACGAAATGGCCAAGCAAGGTCGCGCTGGCGAAGCGCTAGGCATCTCACTCATATCAGGTTTGGTCGGCGGGTTATTTGGCTTGGCGGTGTTGGTGCTGTGTACCGAAAGTTTGGCCAAAGTGGCCTTGGCTTTTACGCCGGCTGCTTATTTTTCCTTGGGTATTTTGGGCTTGTCGGTGATTGCAGGTTTGTCAAGTGGCTCGCTCGTGCGCGGCTTGCTCGCTGCGTGCATAGGATTGATGATTGCTTTTATTGGCAGTGATCCTGTGTCTGGCGTTCAGCGCTTCACGTTTGGCTCTGAGGATTTGCTAGACGGCGTCAAACCCATTTTGGTCATGGTGGGTTTGTTTGCCGTGACTGAAATGTTGGTACAAATTGGAGAGCCTCCTTGGACCAATGGTGGCAACGCATCGACAAAATTAAAGTTGCCCAATTGGGCCATGACCAAACGGCTTTTCAAGCCACAAGCCATTGGCGCTGTGATCGGGACCGTTGAGGGCGTCACGCCTGGCGCAGGCGGCACGATAGCCGCATTCATGGCTTATTCAGAAGCCAAGCGTTGGTCCAAGCATCCGGAAGAATTTGGCAAAGGCTCACCCGAGGGTGTGGCAGCGCCTGAGTCAGCCAACAACGTGGTGACAGCAACAGCCTTGGTGCCTTTGCTGAGTTTGGGAATACCAGGTTCCAACTCTGCTGCTATTTTATTGGGCGGTTTTTTGATTCATGGTTTACAGCCCGGGCCGATGCTTTTTCAAAAAGCGCCTGAGGTTGTTTACGGTTTATATGGTGGCTTGTTCATTGCAAACATTGCGATGCTTTTAATTGGATTGGTCATCTTGTCGCCATGCATGTGGTTGGTTAATCGGCCTAAGCCCTATTTGATTGCTTTCATATTGGCCTTGGTGATGTCGGGCGTATTCGCCATTCATCAAAGTATTTTTGAATGCGGCTTGGTGCTTGGCATTGGGGTACTTGGTTATGTGCTTCGCTTGTTGCGCATTCCCGTTTTGCCCTTGGTATTGGGCTTGGTATTGGGTTACTTGGTGGAATCAAACTACCGCCGCAGCTTGCTGATTTCGGGCGGTGAGCACAGCATCTTTGTGACCGACTCAGTCTCGGCTGCATTGTTGTCTTTGGCCGTGCTTTTGAGCTTGTACACCGCATGGAAAGAGTTCACTGAAAAAAAAGAAGCCAAGAGCTGATACAACACAGAGTTTTCTAAAATTAGACCAACTAACTCTTTGAGGACAATTAGTCCACACTGGCCTCCGTGATCTTGACCAACTTCACCCAAAACTTTTCGTCTTCTTCTAAAAACTTAACGAATTGAGCCGTTGAAGTTGAGATGGATGCATCTGTCCCTTCTCTGGCCAAGGCCAATTTGACACTGGGTAGATTTAACACTGACTGAGCCGCCTCAAAAATAGCTTGTATGGCAACTTGCGGTGTTCCAGTTGGAAAAAATAATCCATACCAAAAATCGATCGAGTAGTTTGGCAAACCAGCTTCGCGCATGCCGGGTAAATTGGGCGCGAGAGTTGAGCGTTCAATGGTTGTGGTTCCAATGCCGCGCAGTCGACCTGCTTGAATCATGGGTAAAACCGACGGGGGTGTACCAAATGTGAGCTGCGTGTCGCCCGCAATGACGGACTGAATCGCCAAGGAGCCTCCTCGAAATGGAATATGAGTCATTTTCACGTCTGCTATTTGACTAAACAATGAGCCCGCAAGATGGGGTGCAGATCCATTGCCTGAAGATGCATAATTCAAAGCACCAGGATCTTGCTTTGCTTTGGCGACCAAGTCTTTCATCGACATGATGCCCGTGGCTGGGTTGACGGCGATCACCAGGGGCGAACTGGTGATCTTGGTGATGGGCTGGAAATCACTGGGTCGATAACCGATCTTGGGGTTCATGGCCGGATTCACCGAAATGCTGCTTGGGCTTGCGATCAATAGCGTGTAACCATCCGGTTTGGATTTGGAGACTTGTTCGGCAGCTAGACTCGAGCCTGATCCGGGCTTGTTTTCAATGATGATCGATTGCCCTAGTGCTTGAGACAAAGGTGTGCTGATCGTGCGCGCCACATAATCGGCTGCACCACCTGGGGCAAAGCCCACGATCAACTTAATGGGTTTGGAGGGATAGGTCTGTGCTTGCACATTCAAAGTAAGCGATGCGCCGCACCCAAGCAAGAGGGGCGTCAGTAACTTAAACAGATCCATGAGGTCTCCTGGAGGTCAAAATGGTGGATAAAGACAATCTTTTTTAAATCCATAAAGATTTACTTCAAGCCTTCTAAAACGATCTTTCCGACGTGTTGATTCGAATCCATGATGGCTTTGGCTTGAACCAAACGCTCAAACGAAAGCACTTCATAGATCCAAGGCAAGCAATGTCCTTTTTCAATCATGGGCAATATTTGTTTTCTGAATTCTGGGACCGCTTCAGCACGCTGCTCGAGGCTGCGCAATTTGTTTGAAACACCATACAATTTCAGTCGCCTTGAATGCATGGCTTCAAGATCAATCTGCGCACTCAAGATGCCATCCACATACCCAACGGTGGCCAATCGACCTTGGAACGCCATGCTGCGAATGCATTCTGCAAACACACTGCCACCGACGGGGTTGATCACGAGGTCAACGCCTTTCCCGTTGGTCGCTCTCATCACTGTTTCATGGAAATTGGGTTCGCGTGAGCAAATGGCCAAATCCAGGCCACACGACTGGATCTGGTCGAGCTTGGCTTGTGAGCCAGAGGTCCCTATGACTTTCGCACCCAATGCTTTTCCCATTGCAAGCGCCGTTACACCAACACCCGATGTCACGCCCGGGATCAAAATCCATTCGCCCGCTTTCAAATCGCCTTGAACCACCAATAGTTCAAACACAACGATGGAGGTGAGTGGGATTGCTGCGGCTTGATGCCAACTCAAGCCTGCAGGGATTTTCATGGCCTCTTGTTGGGTCATGAGCGCATACTCAGAAAATGCGCCTGCACAGCGCCCCATGACACGCTCTCCCGCCACAAAACCTTTTACCCCAGAGCCACAGCTCACGACTTCACCGGCTGCTTCCATCCCAATTGGTTTTGCAGCGCCAGCTTTGTGTAAGCCATGGCTTAAAATAAACTCACCCCGATTGAGTCCTGAAGCGTGCACGCGAACCAGCATTTGATCAGGACCCGGCACGGGCCGCTCAACTTCACGCAGTTCGATCTGAGCGTTTACGCCATCGCTTTGCATCCAATATGATTTCATCATTGCTCTTTCATGTCTCGTAGTTTGTTCAGTTAGCCTTGGTGCGAAATGCTTAGGGGCAAGCTTTACGCATCGTGAGCGTCTTCGCTCATTTGTTTTGCCTTTAATGTATACCAAACAAGTCTTCAAGTGAATTGGGGCTTAGCCCATGCAATGGGCGGCAAAGCAATGAACATGTCGGCCTTCAGCTCTGAGTTTTCCAAGCCAAGCCCGCATACCGACCTGCGCCGATCTAAAAAATCACTAGAATGAATGATCAACGATCAGGGGAGAGATGCATGTCGGGAAAAACCACTACAACTGCTTTGGGACAATTTAAAGTACTCGATCTCACGCGTATCCGCTCGGGCCCCACGTGCGTTCGTGTCTTGGCTGATTTTGGAGCCGATGTCATTCGCATTGAGTCTCCCGCTGGGCTTGATCCCAATGAGGGTGCCTTGGGCGGTCGAGATACCTACGACATGCTGAACTTGCATCGCAACAAAAGATCGCTCACATTGAACTTAAAAACTCAAGAAGGTCGGGACATCTTTCATAAACTGGTGCGCAATGCGGATGTGGTGGTGGAGAACTATCGCCCAGATGTCAAGGAGCGATTGGGTCTGGATTACGCCTCGCTTCAAAGCATCAATCCAAGGATCATCCTTGCCAGTATCTCCGGGTTTGGTCAAGATGGTCCATACCAAAAAAGACCCGGCTTTGACCAAATTGCACAAGGCATGGGCGGACTGATGTCCGTGACCGGCATGGCGGGTCAAGGCCCCATGAGGGCTGGCATTGCAGTGGCCGACTCTGGTGCGGGTGTCTATGCCGCCTTGGGCGTGATGGTGGCTTTGCTAGAAAGAGAACGCTCTGGTTTAGGTCAGTGGGTGCAGTCAAGTTTGTTGCAATCGATGATTGCGTTGTGTGATTTCCAAGCCGCTCGTTACTTGATCGAAGGTGAAGTTCCGCCCCAATCTGGCAATGACCATCCCTTTGCGACTCCCATGGGAACATATCAATCCTCAGACGGACATTTCAATATTGGCGCATCTGGCACAACGCAGTTTCGTTCCTTGTGTGAAAGCATTGGAAGACTTGACTTGCGCGATGAACCCAGATACCAAAACAACGCGGGTCGACTGAAAGATCGTCCCTATATCAACGCTGAGTTGAACAAGGCCTTTTCTTTCCAAAGCACGCAGCACTGGGTGACAGCTCTCAACGATGCGGGGGTGCCGTGCGGCCCTATCTATAACATGCAGCAAGTCTTTGAAGATCCTCAAGTCAAGCATTTGAAGATGACCACCACTTTGCAGCACCCGCGCCGAGGCCCTATTCGTGTGGTCAATCAACCCCTGGTGCTCTCTAGAACACCGGCCGATGTACAAACCACCCAGCCAGAACTTGGAGAGCACAATCAAGAGATCTTGAGCGAACTTGGGTTTAGTTTGGCAGAAATTGAACAACTCTCAGCTCAAAAGGTCATCTGAACGCGCTCAGAGAACGCATACAACCGAGCAACTTTCTCGCCGCAATCCGAACTTTTAAAAGCTGTGCTTAGGCACGTTCATTCTCTTCGCGTTTGCGACCATGTAGCATGGCGGCTGCGAGATTTTCACCGTGACGTTTTGATGCCAATACCACGCCAGCGATATGCGTGGCGATTAGGCACAAAAGTGCAATAGCCAGACCCTCGTGTAACTCGCCCACCCATTCAACCCCCCAGAAGCGGTCGGTCGTGTACAGCCAGCCAGTAAAGCCAGTGAGGGCGATGCATGTCAGTAAAAGCACGATCATCCAACCTCCCAGCGGATTGTGCCCGAGATATCGAGGTTCGTTGCCGGCAAGAACGCGCAGTCCATAGGCGAACGTGACTGAGGGTGTTTGCACGAATTCGGCAAAACGGGCATAACGGGCATTACGGGCATAACGCGGGCCTACAAAACCCCAGATGATGCGAACGCTTATTATTGCGCAGGCTAAATAACCCGAAACCTCATGCCAAGCTTTACCGCCTTCGCCGCTCGCCCATGTCAGGGCCACGCAGACCACCAACAGCCAGTGGCTTGCCCGAACCAGCGGGTCCCACACCTTAACCATTCGCTGGTTAGAGTCGAACACTTGGCTCAGCGCGGTTTGGTCGGCACAGGTGCTAGCGTGACCGGATGGAAGTACGCCTCCTGTCGTTCACCCTTATCGTTGACAACATAGGCCTCATAACAGCCGCCATCGATCTTGATGCGCCGAACCGTCCAACCCTTGTCAGAGAGTATCTTGGTCAGCGTCTCCTGCGATTGCCAACCCGATTGCGGGCCTGAGTCGCAGGTGGCGAGTCCGGTGGCGAAGACGACCCCAGGCGCGAAGGAGAAGGCTAAAAATATTGCAACAGCAGCTTTCATGGCTTGATCCTTGGAATTTTGAGATTGTGTTTCAAGAAGATGAGATGAAAATTGTACACCAGTGTTTCTTTGCAAACGCACCATGGTAGGGCGTGTTTGTTAGCAAGCGTTTGTCGACACGCGTTGGCCACGGTTCAGTGCAACATACTTAGAACCTAACGCGGCCGTTGAGCTGACAGTTTTATTTCTTTCTATCTTTCATGAATTTCTTGGCTTCTTCGGCCAAGTCATTAGAGACTTTTTGAGCTCCGATTTTGGCTCTGCGTGAAAAATCAAATAATTTGCTCTTGACATCTTCAACGTTCACTTTTGATAAAAGTTCTGATGCCAACCCAAGGCTTTTCCCACAGCCTGAGCAAGTTGGTGAATTGAGAACCAACTTGGCTCCACAATGACTGCAAAAGTTATTCATAGAATTAAAAGTAAGCGTTAAATTGAAATTGTGCAAGGGCAATCAATGTCTGATGAAGACCTATCCATGCATCCCTTTGGTTTTCACCAGGTCCCATGTGCACTCAAATTGGGCTCATTGATTTCGTGATCAGCCGGTGTCAATGTTCTTTGGTTTTTAAGGTCATTCCATTTTAATACCAGACATGCGCACCAATTGCTCTGAGCGCAATCGATCGTTTTTAAGAAATTGCTGAAATTGATCCAAACTCATGCTCAGTGGCTCAAGACTCATTGACGTGAACACCCGCTCTTTGATGCTTGGGTCTGAGAGGATTTTAGAGAATTCATTGGAGATTTTTAAAACGACTGCTTTTGGAATGGCCTTGGGGCCAAACAATCCATACCAGATCCTAAATGGGACACCAGAAAATTTACCCTCCTGCAATGTGGGGGCATCCGGCGCAAGGGGTGAGCGAGCAGAGCCGTCAACGGCCAATACCTTCACTTTATTGGCTTGAATTAAGCCAGCAACATTTGATAAGGCCATGAAAGCAATCTGAATTTCATTGGTCAGTATGCCTTTGACCACATCCCCTCCACCTTTATAAGGGATATGGTTCATATCGATAGAATTCGTTTTGTTAAATCCTTCGATGAAGATGTGAACAAATGCAGCGGGTGAACCGTAATTGACTTGACCTGGATTGTTTTTGGTGAATTGAACAAATTCATCCAAAGTATTCGATTTTGAATTTGCAGGAACAATAAAAGCATTGACGTTGGCAAAGGCCATGCTGATCGGTTCAAAATCCACCGTTGAGTCGTAGGGTAGGTTTTTCATGATGAATGGGTTGATGCTGATGCCATCAATTCCAAGCATGCACAAGGTGTAACCATCAGCGGGCGCTTTGGCGCATGCGTCAGATCCAATTGCAGTATTTGCACCTGCTTTATTTTCTACAAATACCGTTTGACCCAAGCGTTTACTGAGCTCAGGCGCTAAGCTTCGCATGGCCACATCGCTGGCCCCACCAGGCGCAAATGGCACAATGACCCTAATGGGGCGATCTGGATACGTTTGAGCCTTGCACACATAAGGCAACAATGAAAAGATCAGAACAAACGTTGGCAGGCAATAAAATTTATAGTGCGTCATTGGATATCTTGTTTCATTAACTTCTTAGGTAGTCTATCCAAGGCACCTGAATATCAAGTAAGTGTTTTTACTATCCGATTTTCCAAATAGGGGTCACTTTTTGTTCACTAAAGCGAAGAAA
>CANJNC010000072.1 GCA_947475685.1 Comamonadaceae bacterium
CGGGTCAAGCCAATTGCCGTGACATCTCTAAAGCGTTGGCCCCAATTACCAGATGTCCCCTCCATCTCTGAGGCCGGCTATCCTGGATTTAATATAACCAGTGGAGGCGGTATTTTAGTTTCTTCTAAAACGCCACCCGATATCATCGATAAGCTTAATCAAGATATCGTCAAAGTCATGACACAAGCCAGTGTTCAACAAAGGTTCATCGATCAAGGATTTGTTCCATTGAGCTCAACCCCTCAAGAATTCGACACCATTTTAATCAGTCAAATGGAGAGAATCAAAAACCTGATGGACGATATTGGCTTAAAAGCCGAATAATAAACTGTCATTCCAATTGGAGATCAAAGTGAACCAAGGCATTAAAGACGTAGAGAATAAATCTGATACTCTAACAATCGATCCCATTGTGACTGAAATCATTCGCAACGGATTGATCGCCATTACTGAGGAGATGAAAACCAATCTCATGCGCTCGGCTTACAGCATGATCATCTATGAGGCTCAAGATTTCACTGTCGGTTTATTCGATGCCAATGGAGAAACAGTATCCATTGGCATTGGTTTACCCATGTTCATTCGCGGAATGAGTGATACCGTCAAAGCCATGAAGGTTCATTTTTTAACTGAAGGAATTCAGGAAGGCGACATCATGGTTACCAATGATGCTTATATCACTGGAAGTCATTTGAATCATATGACTTTTGTTGTTCCCATCATCTTCAATCAAGAAATTATTGGATTTTCTGCATGTATGGCGCATTGGGCCGATATTGGTGGTGCCATCGATGGGATGACCAAAGACATCTATTCAGAAGGTCTTCAAATGCCTATGGTGAAAATATATCGCCAAGGTAGAGTCAATCAAGACTTAATGGATGTCATCAGCATGAATATCCGTATTCCAGAGAGAGGAATGGGAGACTTGAATGCTCAAGTTGCAGCAGTTAAAACCGGGTCTAAGCGTTTTTTGGAGCTTGTAAGGCGTTACGGCAAGGATCATGTATTGCAAAGTATTGCTAATATTATGGATCATACAGAAGCCGTTGCCAGAGAGCAGCTTCGTAATATTCCGGACGGAATCTATGAGGCCGAATCGTTCATGGATGATGACGGCATTGATCACGGCATTCGCATCCCCATTAAAGTCAAAGTCATTGTCAGTGGAGATGAGATGACCATTGATCTGAGTGAAGTGAGCCTTCAAGTCAAGGGGTTTTACAACTCCGGTGAGGCAGCAGGCAAGGCTTGTTGTCAGGTTGCGTTTAAGTGTTTGACTTCTGCATTAGAAAAGCCCATCAATGAAGGGAGTTTTCGCCCCCTTAAAGTCATACTTCCTCCAGGACGGGTTGTCAGTGCAGTTCGACCCTCCCCAATGCGCTGGTGGATGACTTTCCCAATGACTGTGGTCGATACTATATTTAAGGCCCTGTCACCAGCAATACCGAAAAAAGTAATTTCTGGACATCACGCCGATCTTTTATCTGCCGCTATTAACGGTTTGTTGCCCGATACTGGAAAGCTCTTTATTTTGGCAGGGGGTCTTGTCGGGGGTGGCTGGGGAGCAAAATTCGGAGTTGATGGCTCTAATTCAACCATTTGCATCAATGACGGTGATACACACAACAGTCCCGTCGAGCAAGTTGAAGCGAAATACCCAGTGATGATCGAGCGATACTGCCTCAGAGAGGACTCAGGTGGTCCTGGAACTTGGAGGGGGGGATTGGGGACTGAAAAAATCGTCAGAGCAACAAGTCCCTTCATGTTCAATGCACAAGTCGAACGAGTTCATTGTCGCCCATGGGGGTTGTTTGAAGGCCTCTCCGGAGCAGGAAACCGCGTGTCCATTCAGTGCGGCAGTGAGCCCGAATTGAAATTCTCTAGCGGTAAAGTTTTAGCTCGCCAACTCCTTGCTGGGGATGCCTATATTCTTCGTTCTGGGGGGGGCGGGGGCTATGGCTCACCCTTAAAGCGGGACATCGATAAAGTGATATTTGACTTGGATGAAAAGTACATAAGTAAGGAGAATGCTGAAAAATTCTATGGCATAGTCTTTAATAAAAGCAAAATAGATCTTCAAGCCACTGAAGAAAAACGAAGAACAATGAAAGTCGAAGTTGAAGAATTAGAAGATCTGTATCAAGAGCCCAAATCAGATGCCTCAGATCAATTATTTAGTGCGGCTTCTGGCTTCTTTCTAAACCGTTGCTGTTGATTAAAAAGGAGACATTGAATGATTGAGTTACCAATCGTAATCAAGAAAATTTTATACTTTCACTGGTCCTTGCCTGTGCTGATACTGGGACTGCTAGCTACTTTTTCTGTGCATACAGCAAAAGCAGACAACTATCCCAATCGCGTTGTGAGAATCATCGTGCCCTATCCGCCAGGTGGATCGGCAGAAATTCAAGCCCGCTTAATTGGTCAAAAGCTATCTGAAATATGGAAGCAATCCGTTATCATAGATAATAAACCAGGCGCGGGTACAACCCTTGGCGCTGGATATGTAGCCAAGTCGGCTCCAGATGGATACACACTGTATTTGGCCAGTACATCACATACGGTTTCAGCATCGCTTTATAAAAATTTAAGTTACGATGCTATAAAAAGTTTTACACCCCTCTCCCTCATAGGTTCATCGCCATTTGTATTGACAGTAAGACCTAATCAAAATATCAGTACTCTTAAAGAATTTGTCGACTTGGTTAGAGCCAACGCTGGTAAATTTTCTTATGCGACCTCAGGAATTGGCGCAGGTCCCCATTTGTCTGGGGAGCTCTTAAAGTCCATTGCTGGAATTGATATGATTCATATCGCCTTTAAAGGAACAGCTCCTGCCATGACGGCACTCGTGGGTAGCCAAGTGGATTTTTTAATGGGAGACATTTCTATCATTCCGCTCATGAAAGCTGGAAAACTAAAACCCATTGCCATCACAACCAGTAAGCGATCAGCTTTATTTGAGAACATTCCAACATTTGCCGAATCTGGTTACCCAAGCTATGAAACAATTAATTGGAGTGGAATTATTGCTCCTGCAGGTCTGCCTAGCGATCTGACCAAATTCATCAGTGGATCCATCATCTCAGCGATGTCTTCGCCTGAATTGAGAGAAAAATTTCTTATCCAAGGCGTGGATCCGATTTCAACAACGCCAGAAGATTTTGGAAATCACATGATGAATGAAGTTGCTAAATATGCCAAAGTCATTAAAGACGCAGACATTAAATTTGACCAATAATTACTTGAACGAAACTTAAAAAAGTCTTTTTATTTTCGTAGTCTATTAACTGGCTAATCAAGTATTAAGTTTCCATTGGATAATTCCGGATGAATACACGTTCACTTTATGAATTGTCTTAATTTAGCGGTGACGATACGTTTCACTGTTTCGTGTTGAATGCCAGCTATTTAATAAGGCTAAGTTGGCTAGAGGTTTGTTCGATGTTGCTGGCCTTGTTTCAGATCGAGTCGACGATTTCAGCAGCAGCAAAAATTATTCTCTGAGAAAGGTCTTTTATGCTAGCGGCTTATTACACGCGTTTTGGACATCCGCGTGATGTGCTTCAGTTGGGTGAACTTGCAACGCCCGAGCCAACTGCCGGTGAGGTGCGTGTGCGCTTAGCTGTCGCGGGTCTTAATCCGGTTGATTGGAAAGTCATGGCTGGGCAGCGCAGTGCGAGCATGCCCTTTGCTTGTGTTGTTCCGTGCAGCGATGGGGCGGGTATTATCGACGCTGTTGGGGAGGGCGTGTCAACCCACCGAGTGGGTCAGCGGGTTTGGGTTATCAATGGGCAGGTTCGCCGGAGTCTGGGTGCTGCCGCGCAGTACATCGCCATAGGTGTTGAGCATGTGCATGCTCTGCCTGACAGCGTCCCTTTGGAAGTTGGTGCCTGTCTCGGCATACCGGCACTCACTGCGTACCGGGCACTCACGTTGGATGGCCCTGTCCGGGGGCAACAAGTATTGATCACTGGTGGCGCTGGTGCCGTTGGTCACTACGCCATCCAGATTGCTAAAGCGCATGGCGCTCGCGTGTTGACCACTGTGAGTTCCGAGGATAAAGCGGGCCATGCTTGGGCGGCTGGCGCAGACGCAGTGATTGATTACAAGCGAGAGTCTGTGGGTGCCCGCGTGTTAGAGCTCACTGGAGGACAAGGGGTTGACCGTATTCTAGAGACGGATCTGGCCGCTAATGTGGACTCCCTGCTTCCAAGCCTTAAGCAGGGAGGCATCGTTGCCATTTACGGCTCGGCCACTGACATGGCACCCAAAATACCTGTTGCACCATTTTTACTCAAAGACGCAAGATTGCATTTTGTATCCGTGTTTGTTGTTCCGGATGATGCGCGTTGTCGCGCAGTCAATGAAATCAACCAAATGCTAGAGCGCGGCGAGCTTAAGCACACCATTGCAGCAACCTTACCCTTGACGGAAATAGTGGCCGCTTATGACATGGTGATTGAGGGGCGCCAATTAGGCAAGGTGTTGCTGGCGATTGATGCTGAAGAGGGTCGGCGGCATGTATGATTTTGAACACTCGAAAAGAATAAATAATGTTTGATTTAGATGGGAAAAGTGTTTTGATCACCGGTGCAAGCCTCGGCACTGGCCGTTCGGTTGCGGTCTGCGTGGCGGTCAGCTTTCTCGCTTAACTGTCTAACTTCGTCTATCACTTGAAGACCCCGTGTGTTGATCCCAATCGAACTTAACCGCCCGTCCTACCCGATGCTTGAGTACGCCGTTCGCTATGGCGACGCGGTTGCCGTTTTGTGTTCCGTTGCGGTGGCTATTGCTGGTAGTGCGTGGTCGTTTTTGGAGGGCGGTATTTGGATTGGTCTTGGAGCACTTGCCATCACTGTCGTGGTCTATGTCGTGGGTCAAACTTTATCTGAACTGGTCCGTTTAGTTGTTGACATGTTGTTGCCCAACTAGCGTGCATTTCAACGAGGTGGAGTGACTCGTCTCGGGTTAACCCTAGAGAAAACTATGCAAAAGAATCGACAGCGTTATGCTTTTTTTTGTAAGATGAACGCTTGTTCATTTTTATTTAATGTTTTTATTTTTTCTTCATTAAATTTGGATGTGCTCTGTTAATTCCACACTTTTTTGGAGACCGAGATGACCCAGACTAAGCGATCAGTAGGTTTAAGCCCTTCTCAAGATGGCAGCAGCGTGACCAGCCCGCGTCGCCGCTCTTTAATGGCGGCAGGTTTGGGGGCTGCAGCCTTCAGCGGCTTTCCTGCAATCGTTCGCGCGCAGGCCAATAAAATTCCTATCGCGGTTGTGGTCGGTTTGACCGGTCGTGCCAGTGCTTGGGGAGTGCCTGTGGCGGATGCTGTCAAACTGTGTGTCGATCAGATCAACAGCTCAGGCGGTATCAAGTCCAAGCAGGGCGCTCAGATTGAACTGATTTTGGCTGACCACCAGAGTAATCCGCAAATGGCCGGTACGCAAACTGAGCGCGTGATCCAAGTCAGCAATGCCTTGGTTGTGCTGGGCAATGCGACCAGTGGTGCGACCGTGGTGGGCAGTGCCGCTGCAGAGAAAAACAAGACAGCCATGCTCAGTACAGATGCGGCCGACACGCTCACGGCCAAGGGATTGAAGTACTATTTCCGCATCGGGCCCAAAGCCAGTGCAATGGCAACAACAGCGGTCAACTTCGCAATGGAAACCGCCAAGGCTACTGGTGTGGCGCCAAAGAAAGTGGCGACCATCGCGGACGACTCAACCTTCAGTCAAGATGCCATCAACGGTGTTTTGCGTGCTCTGAAGGGGACCAGTTGGGCTCTGCAGGAAAATGTTTCATTCCCGGCTGGCAGTGTGAGCGATTTCACGCCTATTTTGCAGCGACTCAAACTCGCTGGCGTAGACACAATTTTCCAAGCAACCTTTGCACCGGACGGTATTCAGATCTTACGTGCGATGAAAACGCTTAACTTCGACCTGACGGCTTGGGTGCATGTGCTGGGCGCCCCCTACACACCGGAATTTAATGCTGCCGTCAAGCGCGATGGCAACTTCATCACCGATGCGGTGGGTTTTGTGCCAGAACTCTCCCGCAAAAACGCATTGCTCAATAAATTCAGTGAGGCATACCGCGCTAAATACGGTAAGGATTTGGACGATCAGTCCTCGCTTGGCGCGAATTCAGTCGCGGTCCTTTACGATGCGCTGGAGCGTGCGACTTCACTGGATCGCGAGGCAATAGCTCAGGCCATCCGCGCAACTGACTTACAGCCAGGTGCCAATCCCTTCATGATTCGTGATGGGGTGAAGTTCGACTCTGCGGGTGACAACACCAGGGCTAGCGGCATTGTTATGCAATTGCGTGATGAGCAGCAGCGTATCGTTTATCCGGCATCGTTTGCCACAGAAAAAGTCGTCTGGCCGATGCCGAAGTGGTCTGCGCGTTAATCTGAAAATAGAAGACGCCATAGAAGACGCCGTATGTTCATGTCGCTCATATTGATCGGACTGGTAAGCGGCGTCTTACTCGGACTGGTGTTGGCCTTGATGGCCACCGGGTTTAATCTAGCGCTTGGCGTTGCTCGGGTGGTCAATTTTCAGATTGGCGCCATGATCCTGTGGGCCATGTATGGAACTTTCTTTGTTTGGTCGTTGTTGGGATTGCACCCGTATTTGGCGATATTCATCGTAGCACCGAGCGCGTTTGTCCTAGGCTATCTTATGCATAGATATCTGGTCATCCGCTCGCAATCAACGGCAGAAGACAGCCAGATCTTGTTTTCTCTGGGTCTGCTGATCGCGTTGCAGTACCTGGCGCAGTTTTGCTTCAGCACAGACGCGCGATCAGTGGTGGCTGATAATTTGCAAGGGGCACTGCAGTTCGGGCCTGTGATCGTTCAATACACCCAACTTGCCGCTGGTGCGGTTGCACTGGTTGTACTTGCCGCCATGCATTACATGCTTGCCCGTACTGATTTGGGTCGTCACTTACATGCTTGCGCTCAGAACCCGGTCGGGGCACAGGTCAGCGGCCTCAATGTCAAGAATCTTTCTTCTGTGGCCATGGGTATCAGTGCTCTATGTGCCAGCGTTGCTGGGCTAGCGCTGGCCACCTTGATGCCGATCTACCCGGAACGCGCCTTTGAGTATTCAGTGATGGCGGTGGTGGTTTCTGTGCTTGGTGGCATGGGCAGTATGGCGGGCAGTGTGCTTGGCGGATTATTGGTGGGGGTCATCATCTCGACCTGTCAGGCCATGGGCTATGGTGCCATGGCTCAGGCTATTGTTTATGCCTTGGTCTTCATCACCTTTTTGATCAGACCTACCGGTCTGATCAAATCCAAACAGGGATAACTGTGATGCAAGAAGATATCATTCGGGTCCAGTCTCCTGGTTATTTTGAAGAGCGGGGAGGACTTGCGCTTTGGCTGGCGGCGAGCGGGTTTTTGTTGCTTTTATTAGCCATCCCGACGTTGATCAATCCTTACTATTTGCGCATACTCACCATTGGTTTGCTTTACGCTTATTTGGCATCATGCTGGAATTTCATCGGTGGTTATGCCGGTCAGATGTCGCTAGGGAATGCTATTTTTTTT
The DNA here is from genome assembly GCA_947475685.1 of Comamonadaceae bacterium. Classification (GTDB taxonomy): domain Bacteria; phylum Pseudomonadota; class Gammaproteobacteria; order Burkholderiales; family Burkholderiaceae_C; genus Limnohabitans. The sequence goes on from CANJNC010000072.1 coordinate 7,572, forward strand.
GGCGTCGGTTCTTACATGGCGGCCATTTTTGCCAACTACAACGTTGCGCCCATCTTGTTCGCCTTGCCGGCAGCGGTCATCTTCGCCGGTGTTCTGGCGATGGTGGTGGCGAAGATATGTTTTCGCTATTCGTTGCGGGGAATTTATTTTGCAGTGGGAACTCTTCTTCTGGCTGAAATCGTCCGCATCATTGCAATTAACTCAGATCTTTTGGGGCGTTCTCAGGGATTGCAGGCGACGGCTCGGGACGGTTTTCTCAATCTACAGTTCGCAAATGATGTGCCATTTTTATACATCATGGTGGCGCTGTGCGTGGGGATTATCGCCGCCAGTCTATGGCTTGAGCAGTCCAAGCTTGGTTTTGACATGGTCGCATTGCGTGAACAAGAATCGGCGGCACGGGCTCTGGGTGTTGACACTGACCAAGTCAAGCAAAAGGCATTTGTCATCAGCGCCATGTTGACTGCGGTCGGTGGCTTTATGTACGGCGCACTGATTCGATTTGTGGAACCCGGCTACGACCTGTCACTGGCAGTGACCATGATCATGGTGATGGGGGCCGTTTTGGGCGGACGCGGTACGGCATTAGGCCCCTTCGTGGGCGGGATCATTGTCATGATGGTTCAAGAATTTTTGACCGCCATGGGAAGTTGGGTCGGCACCACATCCATTTCTGCATTGGCGCAAATGTTTTATGGCCTGTTTTTTGTCGTGGTGATCCTCTTCTTTCCAAAGGGCATCGTTGGCCAGTGGATCCGTCGTGCAGCAGATCGCCGCATGGTCAGACCGGTTAAGCAGAAGGATTAATCATGCTAACGGCTCAAGACATTGATGTACGTTTTGGTGGGCTGACTGCTGTCAACGACGTGAGTTTTCAAGCGCCCGCGGATCAAATATTGTCCATTATTGGCCCCAACGGCGCCGGTAAGACAACCTTGTTTGCAGTCCTGTCAGGTTTCCAAAAACCGACCCGTGGAGAGGTGCATTTGGATGGCCATCTCTTGAGTGAATCCCCTGCGCATTTAGTGTCCCGACAGGGGATCGCTCGGACGTTTCAAGTGGTACGTCCTTTCCCGGACATGACGGTGCTCGACAACGTGATGGTCGGTGCTTTTGCCCGCACCCAGAATTTTGAAACGGCTCGAGATATAGCCAACCGAGTTCTGCACAAAGTGGGTCTGCAGGGCAAGCTTTCCTTTTTGGCGGCGTATCTGACTTTGCCCGATTTAAAACTGCTAGAGGTTGCGAAGGCCTTGGCGACCCAGCCCAAATACCTGCTGCTTGACGAGGTGATGGCCGGGCTGAACCTGAGGGAGCAGCATAGTGTGGCCTCCATGCTAGAGGGGATTCATGCTGACGGCATTGGCATCTTGCTGGTTGAGCATTCCTTAGCGATCGTTGCCCGTATGTCTGACCGTGTGATTTGCTTGGACAGTGGAAAGAAAATTGCTGAGGGCACCGCCTCTGAGGTGCTTGCCTCCAAGGTGGTTCAAGCCGCCTATATGGGAATTGACCATGGGTAAATTACTGGAAGTGACCGGCTTGCAGGCTGGCTACGGCATGTTCACCGTGCTGCATGGGCTGTCGTTTCATGTGAATGAGGGCGAGATCGTTGCCCTTGTTGGCTCCAATGGTGCTGGAAAAACAACCACCATGCGCAGCCTCTGCGGCTTACTGACACCTAAGGGTGGGCAGGTCCGCTTAGGCGGTGAACTCAGTACGGACTTCAAATCCCACCAGTTGGTGTCCCGTGGTTTGGTGTGTGTACCCGAAGGTCGCCAGTTATTTGCTGAATTGTCGGTACGGGATAACTTGCTCGTCGGCGCATCTGTGCCACATGCGCGGGCCCTTCGCAGCCAAACGCTTGAGCGAGTCTATTCGCTGTTTCCTAAATTGTCGGAACGCCAAACTCAACTGTGCGGAACGCTTTCGGGCGGCGAACAGCAGATGGTCGCCATTGGTCGTGGTTTGATGGCCATGCCCAAGATGCTCTTGCTTGATGAACCGTCTTTGGGGCTTGCCCCGTCCATCGTGAAGCAACTGTTCCTGACGGTCTCGGCGATTCGTTCCCTGGGCGTCACGGTGTTGATTGTGGAACAGAACGTACGCACCGTACTTCAGATGGCTGATAGGGCTTATGTGATGGAAAACGGACGCATTGAGCTGGAGGGAAATGCCCGCGACCTGGTAACGGATCCACGCGTTATCGAGGCCTACTTTGGTTCGGGTTCTAAAGAAAGCTTGTGAGTCAAGGCATCCAAACGACATGATTCCGACTTCTGGAGGCTGATATGCCATTTTTAACTTTGCCCGGACTCGGTCACCTGCCTGCTTTGATGTTGCGGTATGAAACTTGGGGCGATCCGCAAATTGGCAGGACATTGGTCTTGGTGCACGAACTTGGCGGTTCAGTCGAAAGTTTTCGTGATTTCGTTCGCCACTTGTCACAAGATTATTTCGTCATCGCCTACGATCAGCGATGTGCGGGTCTGTCAGAAGAACCTGTCAGTGCTTTTTCTTTAGACGACCTTGCTGACGATATGGTCCGCTTGGCCGATGCCCTTGACTTGCCAGAATTTGATTTGATGGGGTTAGCCATGGGGGCAGTGGTCGCCCTGCACTTTGTACGCAGTCATCCAGACCGGGTGCGACGTCTGGTACTGTGTGACGGCACAGCGGCCATAGACAGCAACTCATCAAGGTACGTGTTGGAGCGTGCCAGCAAGATTCGGCAAGAGGGAATGCGCAATGTCGCGTTGGCATCTCTTCAGAACTCATTTCGCGGCCTCTTGGATAGCGAGCCACCCGCGTATTACTTGCGCTACAGGGATCAGTTTATAGCCACATCCCCACAAGGCTACGTCATGCACTCGGAGGCGTTAGCCGCCATGGATCTAAAGGACGAGGACTTTGCCCGTGTGACTTGCCCAACTTTGGTTGCGACTGGCCGCAATGACTTTATCTGGCCACCGGAAGTCGGGCAAGCGCTTGCCAATCGCTTACCGAATGCGGTGTTTGAAGTCGTTGAAAATGCAGCCCACTTTCCTCCGCTGCAACAAGGTGAACTCTTCTCGCGAAGAATGCTACAATTTTTGAGAGCACCTTAGTCCTTTTGCTTGAAAATATCGGCTCATGAACTAAAAAAATAATGATGCAAAAAAAATCTTGGGACTTGGTTGTCATGGGTGCTGGTATCTCTGGGCTGACCGCGGCTGTTCGCGCAAGTCAGCGTGGCCTGAAGGTCTTGCTACTTGAGAGTGGCGAACATGACCTCTACTTGTGCAACAGTCGCTTCACTGGCGGTGCTTTTCATATTGCATTTCACGATATCAATGAGGCTCCCGAAGATCTATTCCAAGCCATTGAGCAAGTCACGGAAGGCTTTGCCCACCGAGGCTTGGCTGATGCGATGGCCAACCAAGCTCGCCACGCGGTTCGTTGGCTTCGCCAGCAAGGTGCGCGCTTTATCAAAGCAGGTCCGGACGCATGGCGACAAAATTTCTTGGCTCCCCCTGGTTTACTGAGCACAGGCCTTCACTGGCAGGGGCGTGGCGGAGATGTGACCTTGCGCGTCTTGGGCCAGCGACTGGAGTCTCTTGGCGGTGAATGGCTTCGTGGTTGGCGTGGTTGTGAGCTGATCATGCAAGAGGGCGTTTGTACTGGACTGATTGCAGTTTGTAAGGGTGAGCAGCGTCACCTGCTGGCGCAGGCTGTCTTACTTTGCGATGGTGGTTTTCAAGGCAATCTCGAACTCCTTCAAGAGTTTGTGTCTCCGGCCCCGCAAAAGCTCAAGCAGCGCGGGGCAGCCACAGGGGTGGGTGATGCGCTACGTATGGGGCGAGAAATAGGCGCTAAGCTTTCCGGGATGGAGAACATTTACGGTCATTTGCTGTCTCAGGATGCGTTACACGATGACCGGCTCTGGCCCTATCCGATTCTCGATCTGATCGCTGGCGCTGGCGTGGTGATCAACGGTGCTGCAGAACGTTTCATGGACGAGGGGCGCGGCGGTGTCTTCATGACTAATTGCATTGCGCGGTTGGTTGATCCTTTGTCTGCCTGCGTCATTTTTGATAAGGCAATATGGGACGGACCGGCCACACAGTTCATTTTACCGGCCAACCCTCACCTTGTGAAGGCGGGGGGCACGATTGTGGCTGCAGACACGTTGTCAGAACTGGCTGACAAGTTAGGGCTACCTGCCGACGCATTGCTGCGAACAGTGAGTGAATACAACCGACACGTGAATGCCAAGCATGGCGACGTGTTGAACCCTCCCCGTAGCAGCAACGGGGCTCAGCCCTTTGCGGTTGAGAAGGCGCCTTTTTATGGGGTTCGACTTGCGGCGGGTATCACTTACACCATGGGCGGTCTGGCTACTGATGCGAACGCCCAAGTACTTCAATCTAAAGACGACCGACCAATCGCTGGCCTCTATGCTGCGGGCAGTTGTACCGGGGGGCTCGAAGGCGGTGCTTATGCAGGCTACATCAGTGGTTTGGTAAAGGCTTCCGTCATGGGCTTGCGTGCAGCAGATCACGTGGCGCAGTCACTTGGATTTGAGGCCCCACCAGGGTTGGCTACCTTTGGCTCAGATGCACCCAAAGGTCAACCCTAAATGGACTCGCAAAATCTGCATCTTTCCTGCCTAACACCTGAGCACGAAGTATTTCGCCAGTCAGTGCGGCGGTTTGTCAACGAGCGCATCAAGCCAGTCGCTAGTCAATGGGAGCTTGACGGGCACGTGCCTCGTGACGTCTTGAAAGAGATGGGTGCGCTAGGCTGGCTTGGTCTGCGTTACCCACAAGAATACGGTGGCTCAGCATGGGACACACTCGCTTCAGTGGTATTGGCGGAGGAACTAGGGCGCTCTACGTTCGGTGGCGTTTCAATCACGGTACTGACGCAGACGGATACCGCATCGCCTCACTTAATGAGTGCGGGTACGCCGGCGCAAAAGCAGCGCTACTTACCTGGTGTCATTCGAGGTGATCTGCTCATGGCCATTGCGATGACCGAGTCAGAAGCCGGTTCTGATATTTCTGGTTTGCGCACTCGCGCAGTACGCGAGGGTCATGAGTGGGTTCTGAATGGCAGCAAGATGTTCATCACGAATGCTGTCTATGCTGATCTTTATGTTGTTGCTGTGCGCACGAACCCGGATGTGAAGGCCTCGCGTGGTATTTCTTTGATGTTGGTCGAGCGAGGTACCCCGGGGTTCACTGTCGGCCGCGAACTGGACAAGTTGGGTTGGCGCAGTTCGGACACTGCAGAGTTGGTTTTTGTCGATTGCCGTATCCCTGCTGAAAATTTGTTGGGTGACGTTGACGCAGGATTTTATACGTTGATGAAAAATGTTCAGAATGAGCGACTGGTTCTCGCGGCGCAGGCTATCGGGGAGGCTGCAGCAGCACTTGAGTTGACGTTGGTCCAAGTTCGTCAACGACAAGCCTTCGGCGATAGCCTGTGGCATAAGCAGACCATCAGGCAGCGCCTTGCAATGCTTTTTGCGCGCCTTAGTGCGGCTCGGCACCTCGTGTACAACACTGCGTGGGCTCACGACCAAGGCCACGATTGTGTCCGAGAGGTATCGATGATCAAGGCCTTGTGTGGCGAATTGGTCAATGAAGTGATGTACGAATGCCAGCAGTTTCATGGCGGCTATGGCTTAATGCGAGGTTCTGCGATCGAGAGGCTTTTTCGCGACGCCCGGGTACATGCCATCGGTGGTGGCGCGACAGAGGTCATGCTGGAAGAGGTCGCTAAACGAATGCCTTGGGGTCTTTAGCAAGCCATGCCACCGCTATCCATTTGCCGCCTACGCCTGCCGATTGATGAAGCCCGTGCGCTGATGCGACAAGCCATGGCGAGGCTTGGTTATGCAGGTGAAGACGGTGAGGTGGTGGTGGCGCACCTGATCGATGCCGCACTGTGCGGCTATGAGTACTCGGGGTTGCCAAAAATTCTTGATGCAGCAGCCAACCCACAATTGCAAATGCCGCGTCAGCCCATGCGGGTTGTACACGAAACGCCAGTGTCAGTGCTGCTCGATGCGGGTAATCAGATAGGCATGCTGGCATTGCAGCGTGCCACCGAACTGGCGATGACGCGGGTCAACGCGTCAGGACTGACCATTGTGGGACTGACCAACAGTTGGATGACTGGGCGCAGTGCTTACTTTATGGAACAAGTGGCCCGCGCCGGACTAGTGGGGATTTTGACTGTGGCAACGGCTGGTCTGGTCGCGCCGAGTGGCGGCATCAAGCCTGTATTGGGAACGAACCCTTTGGCGTTTGGCTGGCCGGCATTGCCAGACCCGCTGGTCGTTGACCTTGGCACTTCAGCTATTTCCTGGGCTGATCTTGCCCTGAGAGCACAACGTGATGAGCTGCTGCCAGAGGGGCTGGCAATCGATGCCAACGGGCTGCCAACGCGTGATCCGCATGAGGCAAGAGAGGGCGCTATTCTGCCCTTCGGCGGCACCAAAGGTTTTGCCCTCAGCTTAGCCGTGCAAGCACTCGGTCTGCTTGCCAGTGCTCGCAGCATTGAGCACAGCCGTGCAGGCGGAGTCTTTATGTTGGTGATGCGTCCAGACTTGCTCGTCCCCCTCGAGGATTTACAAGCAGAACTTGCCCGACTGGTGTCGCGCATCAAGGCCTCGGCCCCAACTGGGGAGGACGTCCGCCTGCCTGGCGAGCGGGCTTTTTCCGAGCGTGCACAGCGGTTGCAGCAAGGCTGGCTGGAAATTGATCGCACGGTCTATGACCGCCTTAAAGCGCTGTAAATTTATATCTTAAGGAGACTGTAATGGGGCAGAAAGGATACTTCGTCATAAAGGCACAGACCGATCCCGAGATTTGGACGCGCTTTGACCATTGGTATGCCACAGTGCATATGCCTGATGCAGCGCGGCGGATGAAGGCCCAAACTTCATTTCGATTGCACGACCGTGAGAAGCTACATACCCACGTGGCAGTCTACGTTTTTGATGACATGAATTGGCTGGAAACACAGGAATTCCAATCCGCAATCCAGTCTTTAATCGTCGAGTTCAATGCGGCTTGGCCGCAGGGCGTTAGGCGACAGCGCATGTTTTATGACTTGCAACCCTGATGCAGGGCTGCTGCCAGCAGACTCAAATTCAATGTCCTCCTTCGGTATTGTCGCTTGGCCGTTGGCCTCTAACCCAGTGGCGAACATACGCATTGACCATTTCCAATGAAGCTACTGCTGCACCAAACTCGGCATGTGGCAAGCTAGTAGTAAGCGTTGCGCCAATACATATTGAAGGAGTTGTTTTAAATTAGTAGCATGCCTTTTTTAAAGGAAGGCAACATGAACACGGTCCAAGAAATTTAAAAGTATGCATTGCGCCAATATATATTGACAGCGTGCAAATCCAATCGCTTTTTTAATTTCCCAGGGGCTGCCAGTTGATCGTAGAACCGAAGCTTTAAATCTCTGTAGGCATCTCGGGTACGATTCATCACTTGGCCTTCATGAGGGATTCTGAGGTAATAGACACTATAAACAAGGGCCCTTAGGCGCCTATCTTCTCGGTGGTCGAATATGGTCTTCATTTCGACCTGTTCACCACTCAGGGTAAGCTGCCTGCCGAACTCTAAGGGCGTTTCAAAGAGACTGCCTGTATGTGGTCTATTTATACATATCCGTGGCTTAGTTGCGAAGCCGACCTAGATTGCGCATGACCGCACGGATGTCGGCAACCTTTTCCAGATTCAGTAAGGCATCGACGGTGGTGTCCAGGTTGGCCGCGGTCATCATGCCCTCAGCGTTTTGACGGAACTTATTGGGGAGTTCATCGTTCGTCATGATGCTGGTCAGATCCGGTGAGGGGCTCCCCTTGGGATACAGGCTTTCGCCAACAAAAGTTCGGCCACGAGCTTGCATCTCAACACGTGCCGGTCTGCTTGCGGGGTGATTCTTCAAGTGCGCGACATAGTCGGGGTGAATTTCGTGGGTGACCTTGTTCATTAGAGCCATCACCGACGGACTGAAGACCAC
>CANJNC010000073.1 GCA_947475685.1 Comamonadaceae bacterium
GATCCGACCCCGATCCACCCTCTGAATTGTCAAATCTGCAAGGCCTAATATAGAATCAATTTGGGACATTGGTATTACCTCTATTAAACATGTTCTTCGTACCAACTAGTTTAATAAATACCTCTGTCCCCCGTTAATGATGAAGAGCCGAAACCATTCATCGAACTTACGCCAACTGGGCCGATGAAAAAATTCCGATCTTGGACAACAAAACCCCCAGACAAATGATCAAAACTCCAAAGGGATTGGAGCGAGTCAAGAAGCTGCTTCGCAGCTATGAAACGGGTGAACGACAACAGGCCAAAATGCAAGACAGAGAAGAAATTTCTTATGAATTTCTATGGCAATCATTGGGGATCATGCGATAGTTTTCCGACTCTGGACGCCCTCTTGTAGGACACCTATAAGGCCTGCTCAGCCGGCAACAACCCCTACCTCATTGGAGACCAGTGGGTTGCTTTTGTAGAAATAAAAGTGCGTCGATATGAAGGCCACGATAAGCAAACCCAAAGCATCAAGTCCTGCGGCCTTGGCGGTGACCATACCACTGGAAAAAATCAAGCCCACTATCAACAGGGGCAAACTTTTTCCTGGTCACCTAATACCACTTGGCGTGGATTTGGGCGCATACACGGCGAACCAATTGTTGGAGTCCACACTGTTGGACCCCATCTCATTGAGAGTTTGGGTCTCGGGGAGCATGGGGTGACGTTGGGGTGCAGCGATGGCCAGCGCCTTCAATCTACCCGGCCTGATGAAACCCAAAACCACTGGAACGTCGATGAAAAAACCATCCCCGTGACCCGCGATCACATCAGTGATGGCGAGCGAGACCCATTTATAAGGAGTGTGATTGGGGTTGGCTTTGGTTGCATCTGTGAAGAGTTCCATCGCCTCGTGCGGCAAACTGCCGATGCCGCAGGGACCCAGCGCTTTGCCGTCTTTTAGTTGCTTGATTTGCTCTAAAAACTCAGCAATGGAGTTGGACGGATTGTTCAATCACCACCAACACTCGGCTGTGTTCACGACCAAGGACACTGGGGTCAAATCTTTGACCTTATACTGCCACACCGAAGGAGATGGTATTGAGCCCTTCGGATACTGTTCAAAAACCAACACTGTGATGGCGCAATTCGAGTGACAAGCTAGGCTTGCCCAGCTAAAATGAGGTATCACAAGTCAGAAAGTGAAATATTGCTCATAGTGAAGCTCTTTGCGTAATCGTAAAAAAACCATAAAAAATTTACAACATGGATCTTTTCTCAGCACTTGGTTTCAAATGGAATCGATCAAAAATTCCTGATTCCATTTCAACGCATTCAATTGAGCGAGTTAGCTTTCGTTTCCACCATATGCTGTCCGTTTTTGTTTGGGATGCTTCTGTCCTTGAAGGAAACCCATTCACCTATCCTGAAGTTAAAACTTTACTTGATGGCGTTACTGTTGGGGGACGGAAAATTTCTGATCAAGAACAGGTTCTCAACCTTGCCGAAAGTTCCAAACATCTGCTGGCGTTGGTCAAAGCGAACCAGTTCAAATTAGACAAAGCGACTTTCACTGACTTGCATAGCCTCGTGGCACGAAATGAAGCCTTGGAATGGGGGCACTTTAGGGGCGAAGGCAAGGAAATATCTTATTCACCTGATGTTGCACTTGGAGAGCACGGACGCCACACGCCTTTGCCAACTCTTAAAGGAGCTCCAGATTTAAACCGAGTCTTCTTGCATGGTGTTGAGGAGCTTAATAATCAAGTTGATTATCCATTTGAAAAAGGACTGGCATTTTTCTTATTCGGTGCACTGCAGCAATTCTTTTTTGATGGCAATAAGCGCACCTCCCGGTTCATGATGAACGGGATCTTGATGACTGCCGGAATTGATGCTATCAGCGTACCCGCAGCAAAAGTCCAAGAGTTCAACGAAAAAATGGTTAGGTTTTATCTCAGTAAAGATGCTGCAGAGATGATGGAGTTTATGGTCGGCTGCTATGAATCGAAGTAGACACTTTCAGCCATTCATCTACCAATTTACAAAATATTGACACCATTGGCGCTCAAGTCCAAAAAATTAAAGATGACTCACTTTAAACACGAGGCATACGAGTCAGAATCTGAATTTAGGATTTTGGAAGTTGGTTCGTTGTATCAATCTCAAAACATTTCATGTGTAGCAAAAGGATTATCTATTTTTTCATTGAGATTACCTGATTAGAGAAACCAGCTTTGAAAAGTTGACCCAATCCAAACGGACGCATAAATTTTTTATTCACAAAGAGATTATTAAGTATTTTTTAACACTTGAAAATACCGTGTTTTTGGCGTTTTTTTAATTCCTTAGAAATAACACAAACAATGTATTATTTCTTCTATCTAACTACTTGTCGCCACAGATGAATTGTCGATAGAAATATAGTTTCAAAATTAATGAACAGGAGCATCTTACTTTAGTGGAGCAATCGGGATTGGTTGCTGTTTTTCCTCACATAGACGCCAGTCTACTAACAATTCATTTTGATGTAATTCAGCTCAGTCGAAAACCAACTCTTGAGCTCTCCTAGGTAATTCGCAAGTTGAAATTTTCAAATTTTGAATATCAATTGTTGCTTTAAATTCAGCGTACTGAACAATATTAAGGTAAATCAGATCAAAAACATGCTCAAAAACCTAAAGGCGGTATTACCTTTTAAAGCTCACTCAACATATGTTCCTCGCGGGCTTACGTTTTTTGTTTGAAATATCTCTTTAAACAAAGATCAATTAAGCTTGAGAGGTCGCTTCCTTTAGAAGACTTTCTGCCCATTTGTTTAAACTGACACCGCTTCTTGCTGCTTTTTTTATGGCTGCAGCATGCACCTTCGGTTCAACTCTGAGCATTAATCGACCTGAAACTGGCTTATCAGGCCGTTGATTTAATTTCTCACAATCCTTCACATATGAATCAATAGATTTGTGGAAATTCTTTTCAAATTGGCCTACTGAATCCCCATGAAATGCAATGATGTCATCAATGTCTAATACGCGACCAACGATAATTTTGTCTTCAACATCAAATTCCATACTTGCTTTATAGCCTTTGTATTCCATTACATTTGTCATCATGGTTTGATCTCCAATTTCATCAAAAATTCTCTTACACTCTTTACTCTATATCGCAAAGAATCTCGTACGGGGTGTGGACGATGTACATTAAGTCTCAATGAATTCTTCTCTATGGTTATTGCTGAACCACCAGAACTCATGATATTGCAACCAACAGCGACAAGCATGGTTTCGATCAGGTCCCAAGGAATTGAACCCTGAATAGGATCTTCATAAATCAAAAGTAAGGTCTTTTTATGCTTGCTATTCACGACCCAATGATAGCACTTTCTAATATAAATGCCATCACAAAAAACAAATTTAAAGTGCCTCTTTTCAAAGCCCAACTAAAACTTAGTTTGTATCAGTAGTGCGATACCGCCGCGAGCGGGCACAGCGCTACGGAAGGATCAGTGCGACTTTTGGGATGGCGTGACGCTGCCGTGGCCACATTTGTGAAGCGTGCACAGTTCCATAGTTGCAACTGATCAGTGTCGACAAGGTGAATAAGCGGGAATACGAACGACTGCTATGCAGAAGTGCGACCGGCAGCATCGGGTCGAAAGCATCATCTGAAATTTTCAGAGAGCGGACGCTCAAATCAGAAGCCCCGATTACCTCGCCATCAATTGGCCGGCGACCGGAGTAGGCTGATCTGAGCCGTTCGCGGCTGGCAGCCTCAGTGACCGTTACTACGAACACCAGTCGCTGGTATGCCGCCAATTCAGATGACAGCAGCATTTCCGCCAATGGTCATTGGAATCCATCTTGAATTCCAGCGTGTAACGCGCCCGTTTCATGTCACTCATCTCGTCTGTCCTAAAACTGATTTTGGACCATCAGCTAAGGAGTGTGTATTACGGGGGCAAGGTCAGATCCACTGCGGAATCGCCGAAAATTCCACTAGGGCGCTGAATGTATCGGCTGCGCCACCAAGCGCACGCCCAAGGCAGCGCAAACGCGACTGATCGTCTCGAAGCGCGGTTCGCTGCCGGGTCGAAGAGCTTTGTACAGGGCTTCGCGAGCGATGCCGGAATCCTTCGCAACCTGCGACATTCCTCGCGCACGAGCAATGTCACCGATGGCAGCGGCTAGCAGCGCCGGGTCGTTCTCTTTAAGAACGGTTGTCAGGTACGCTGCCACATCCGCTTCGCTGTTCAGATATTCGGCCGCATCGAACTCAGGGAGTTCGGAAACTTTAACTCTCTTGGACATGGTCAATCCTCCAAAGACTTTGCCAGCGCAATCGCGCGCCGAATGTCGGCCTGCTGGGTGGACTTGTCACCGCCGCCCAGCATCACGATCACCAACTCGCCGTGCTGGACATAGTACATGCGCCAGCCTGGCCCAAATGTTCGCGCATCTTGAACACGCCTTCGCCTACAGGTTCCACGTCGCCCAAGTTGTCAAGCTGGACCTTGCGCAGCCGCTTGATGAGGCGCTGAATAGAGTTGGCGATTTTCGTATTATCGTTAGCATCCAAGATCACAAAATGATAGTTTTGGTTTTAAGAGTTGATAATCGTCGTGAAATTTACCAATAAATCCAAGGCAACATAGCCAAAGTGAAATCAATTTCTTATCCCAGTTTGTATAACAATGATACAAAATTTCAATTACACGAACAATTGCGCATTGACTTTTTTTAATCCGTTGGTGTTTTCATTGACCCCTCTTTGCTGGGGGGCTATGGGAATCTACAAAGTAAACTTTGAGCCCAGTTTGCATAACTCTTGAAAAAAATCTACTTTTCTTTAGAAGCCATTATTTTTTTGGGCTTGTTGGTGATTTTCTTCTTGCTGGTCTGTGACGCCTTAGGTGCCTTTGCCAAATTGGTGCGAGCCTGTGGTTTTGGCTTTGAAGGTCGCTTTGCCAAAATAGGTTCAGCCATCTCTATGCCAAATATATCGGGTAGTAAAGAGTCGTCGAGCAATTTGCTTGCGATGGGTGTTCGCTTCGTCTTGATCAAGCTAATATCCACTTCGGCAACCAGTTCCTTGGCTTCAACGCGGCGCAGTTTAAATAGCAATTCGGGCTCATGATCCAACCGTGCCCCGACCCCATAGAGGACGGCTGCGACGTGCTTGCACATCTTAGCCCAGTCAGGACAGGTGCAGGAGAACTGCATGTTTGAGGGCGTAGGAAAAAGTCCCGAACCTGGTTTGCAGATGCGTTCCATGACGGCGTTCGAGAATTTACCCTGTAGCAGTTCCACCAGCGAATCGATTGAGTTGGAGCAATCGGTGCGCATTGCCTGCCACAGCTTGTCAGGGACCGCGACGACGTTGACCGAGACTTTGTAAAGACTTGATCCAACGACCTGAGCGTGCACGCTCCCTGCTGATATGTTCAGATCGATGACTGAGCCGTTGCGCACATAGGTGCGCCCACGTGGCAGACGATTGGCATAGTCGCTGTAGCGCTCCAAGTTATCGCACCAGGCTTTGCCCCAGAAGGTCTTGGCAATGGCACCGCGAAAGGGTGCAATGGGCATGAGCGTAGCACCACCTTTTTTGGCCTTTGATGCAGATTTTTCGGCTTTCTTGCGACGCTCTGCAACCGGTACATACGGCGTCCAACGCGAGTAACCCATCTGTTTTCCCTTTAAAGTTCAATTTTCCTGAGCACTATGAATGTCCATCTTGACCAGATCGAGCAGATCTTTATCGCTCATTTCAGTGAGCAGCAGCTCCGCTCCGCCCTCGAGCACATCCTGAACCAACTTTTGTTTTGACTCAATCAGTTGATCAATTCGGTCTTCGATGGTGCCACGGCAAACAAATTTATGCACGAGTACATTTTTTTGTTGTCCAATTCTGAAGGCGCGGTCGGTGGCCTGATTTTCCACTGCAGGATTCCACCAGCGATCAAAGTGAATGACATGCGATGCCGCGGTGAGATTTAATCCCGCCCCACCGGCTTTGAGAGAGAGAACAAAGAACGGCGTTAATTCATCCTCCTGAAAACGCTGCACCAGTGCACGGCGTTTTGCGACGGGAGTTCCACCGTGCAGGACCAGGCCCTCTTTACCAAAGATGGAGCCCAAAAAAGCCGCAAGCGGCTCTGTGGTTTCGCGAAACTGGGTGAACACCAGTACTTTTTCTTGCTTGGCGCAAATCACCTCCGCCAATTCACGAAGACGCGAGAATTTACCACTGTCTTGTTCTCTCCAAGTGCCATCCCCCAGCCATTGCGATGAATGATTACAGATCTGCTTAAAGCGCATCAAATAAGACAAGACGATTCCCTTGCGCCCGATGCCCTCGGCATCCTCCAAGGCATTGGCAAGGTCTTTGACCGCACGCTGGTATAGCGCGGCTTGCGTGGGTTTGAGGTAACAAAATGCTTTGATTTCGCTCTTGTCTGGCAGGTCAGAAATCACACGCTTATCGGTCTTCATGCGGCGCAGTATGTAGGGGCGCACAAGTGCGCGTAGCGGACCAAAGTTTTCACGCTCGGCCAAGCGCTTGGTAAAGCTAGTAAAGATCTTGTCCGAGCCAAGTAAACCCGGATGGGTAAAATCAAAAATCGACCACAGATCGGAAAGCCGGTTTTCAACCGGTGTTCCAGTGAGCGCGATTCGTACATCGGCGCTTATTTTTTTAACCTGCTTGGTTTGCTTGGAGTTAGGGTTTTTGATTGCCTGCGCTTCGTCTAGCACGGCTATGCGCCAAGACATGGTTTCTGCAACCGGCAAACGCAACAATGTGCCATAGCTCGTGATCACAAGATCGATGTTCTTAAGACCCTTTTTATCCAGCGCGCGCAATTGGGCCGCGGGCATGGCCGAGGGATGTGCGACGAGCAAACTCAGTCCCGGCGCAAAGCGTGCAGCCTCCGTGGCCCAGTTCGCCAGCAACGATGCCGGAGCAACTAGAAGGCTAGGCCGGGTTGCGCCTTGACGTTCTCTCTTCAAGACCAGCAAAAGTGAGAGCACTTGTATCGTTTTACCAAGGCCCATGTCATCCGCCAGGCAGGCCCCTAATCCGAGTCGGGTCAGCAAATAAAGCCAACGTACGCCAGCTTTCTGATAGGGACGCAATACCGCGTTGAGATCAGCGCCTGGGTCGACCTGTGCCAACACTTCTGGCTGACGCAAACCGTTGAGGATTTCAGCTAGCCAAGGGCCGGCGCTCATCTGCGCCCAGTCCGCGTCGTCGGTAGCGACGGGGTTGTCAAGAGATGCCCCCGCCATTAAGCGCATGGCCTGAGCAAAGGGCAGACCGTTTTCTCCCGCTGAGCGTTCAATGGCCTCGAAGCGTTCAAGCAGCGTTGCCAGTTTCTTGTGATCGACTTCCACCCAACGACCGCGGATCAACTGCAAGCCCTCGACACTTTTGAGAAGTGCCTTGATTTCGGCTGAACTCAGACGTTCACCATCAAGGGTCAACTCCATTTTGAAATCAAGCAGGGCATCCATGCCAAGGGCTGAGGGTGGACGCGTTCCGATCACGCTCTTTATTTGTGGGCGTGCGGGCCGTCCGCCCTGCCAGTGACCAGGTGCACGGACCAAAATACCGGCTGACTCCAACTGCTGGAAATCTTTTAGAAAGCGCCATGCATCGGCGGGCGACCAGCGCAATGGGTGGTAGATCTCACCAGACTCAACCATCTCGCGCAACCATTCGCACTGTTCGGCCGCACGCTGCACGGGTAGAAGCAAGGAGAGCAGATGGGGTTTACTCTTTGCATCGGAATATTCGGCCAAGGCCTGCTTTAGAGGAAGGTGTTGAGCCTTGCCCTGTGCCGATAGGCGCGGTGTGTAAGTAGCTAAAAAGGCAAACGGTGCTTCCACATCGCTGCGATTTTCCGCCAAATTAAAGTGCACTCTACCGACTAGATTCCAAGATGGATGACGTGAATTGAGAAACTCCTGAAGCGTTAGCTCAGATGAGGCCAACTCAATTCGCAATGCAGCGTCGATTTCAGCCCAAATTGCGATGAGCGTTTTCGGTGTCAGGTATTCGCTTCCGGCAATGGGAGGGGCACACCCAACAATCACCTCAAGAGCATCAGCGCTAGGCTCGGGCACAAGAATTCCAGCCCCTTCGCCAGTCGCACACAGCGCTGTAACGTAGAGGGTTGCAAACTCACGCAACCAAGCCAACTCAGGGGGCAAAACCGTTGAAATTTCGCCGGCCCCCAATTGCAGTAACCCATGCCCGTTGCCGCTAGCGAATGCGGCAATCAGTCTCTCATGAACCGCTGCCGTCAAGTTTGGTGTCCCAAAATCTCGCACCAAACGAAGATGTCCCAGTGGTGTAAAGTGGGCATTGAGCGCACCAGCAGGTTTAGGTAAAGCGTGCAAAGTGTCGTCTTTGTTCAATTGCTTGCCTGATCGTTCTTTAAATAAATAGCGAATCTAAAGTTACCAGCGAATGGTTAAACTTTGTCTTTTTTTCTGACATTCTATAGTTGACTTGATTTCGAATGGAAGTTTTTAATGAGCCAGAGATTCTGTTTGTACGTTGGTCCATTTTTCGGTCCCATGCTAAGGAGCCAGAGTTAGCGCGGGAAATCACAAATACCCATATATATCAAGCACCTACTGTGACCGATGTGCGTCACCGATGCGCGTCACCTATCTCAACATTTTCCAAACACGAAAATAGTTTGTAGTTTGTTGCTTGCTTGAATAAAACCCATCAAAAACAAACACGACTGAACTCAGCTCGAGTCTTGTTTCTTTTTGGACGCTAGGTCATATTTTTGACCCCCTAGCGTCAGAAATCAATGAGAACTCCCTTCACTGCATTGAACCAGTAGAAACAAAAGATATTTATAATTGCTAAGGTCATTGGTTTAAGGCACAAGGGTGAGGAATAAGAAAGCAGCAAATATAACCACATGAATTGCCCCTTGCATCACATTGGTTCTTCCAGAGCCCAAGGTAATAGCACCTACTAAAAAGGTTAACCCTAATAAAACAACATCTTTTTGATCTATCCCCAAAATCAATTCAAAATTAAAAATAACTGAAAAAAGTACGACCAAGGGAATCGTTAAACCAATACTCGCCAATGCTGAACCAATAGCCAGATTCATACTTGTCTGGAGTCGATCAGCTCGGGCCGCTCTTAATGCAGCCCATGTTTCAGGTAGTAAGACAATGAGGGCAATCAACATACCCACTGTCGCATCAGGAAAGTTATAAACTGAAACCAAGGATTTGATATTGGGTGAGAGCAACTTCGCAAAGCCCACCACACACAACAAAGAAAAAGCCATAAGAACAAAACTAACCCAAGCTTGTCCGACTGAAGGTGGAGCTGCATGAACTGACTCGTCTTCTACATTGACTGAGGGCAAAAAATAGTCTCTATGACGAATGGTTTGGATAAAAACAAATACAAACCAAAGAGCCAGCGAGGAAAGTGCTACAAATAAAAGTTGAGACATGGTGTAAGTTCCCTCTGTTGAACTGATCGTGTAAAGGGGCATTACCAATACCAAAACTGATAAGGTCGCTAAAGCTGCAAAACCAGAACCCGTCCCTTCGATACGAAATAACTGTTCTTTGTGTTTAAAACCACCCATGAGCAAGGAAAGCCCAACAACGCCATTGCAAATAATCATGACAGCCGAGTAAATGGTATCTCTGGGTAGAGTCGCAGTCCTTCCGCCTTCAGCAAACATGATTGACAAGATCATAGAAGTCTCAATGACAGTAACTGCGAGAGCCAACACCAAGGTACCATACGGCTCACCCAGACGATGAGCAATCAATTCTGCGTGGTGTACAGACGTAATCACTGAAAGCATCATGATGAAAAAAGAAAATACAGCTAAATAGCCTAGCAGTGGAATACTTATATATAAGTAAAGCAGAACACAACTCATCAATGGCACTATTTCAGCCCAATATTTAGCTAATTTTAAAAGTTTCATCTGTTCTCCAAAACTTTATCCTAATCAGTTATCAATACACTCAATTTTTTTATGGATATTGTTAAATATCTTGAAATTATTTATGAGTAACCATATCATTGATTGACAATTTATTTAGAAAATATGCATGAATAAATTGTTTGAAATAGCAATGGTCAGCAGTGACGAATAGTCAATACGCTTATTTCTGCTTATGAAAATTTCATTTTTTTATATTGAGTTGATGGAGTCATGGGTCAGCGGTTTTACTTTGTGATTTTTTCTTGTCATTTATTCAATTAAATGAGTGGATCAGTGCACTGTCATGTCTGGGTCAAATGCAAGCAGGCAACCTACCTGCTCGTGTCTCAGCAATGGGAATTACTGGTGATAGAGGAAAACCATTTGCGAGCCACCCTCCTCTTGAAGAGCAATGCAGCATTAAAAACCATCCATTAAGAATATAAAATCAACCCAATCATGGACCTCATCACATCTCCCCAAGCCTGGATCGCTTTTGGCACTCTCACTGCATTGGAGTTGGTGCTTGGCATTGACAATATCATTTTCATTTCTATTTTGGTAGATAAGCTTCCATCAGAGAAACGTGAAATAGCCAGAAGGATTGGACTTTTTATGGCTATGTTTATGAGAATTGGTTTACTTCTTGTTTTATCTTGGATCGTTGGACTTGTTGAACCAATGCTCACAGTAATGGGGCACGAGGTTTCTGGCAGAGATGCCATCTTGCTTCTTGGTGGTTTGTTTCTAATTTGGAAAAGTACAACCGAAATTCACGAGACTCTTGAAGGAAAAGAAGATGAGAAAGCTTCTAGTTCAAAAAGTACTCTTTTATCAGTCTTGCTTCAGATCATCTTGATCGATATCGTCTTTTCATTGGATTCAATTATTACGGCAGTTGGTATGGTGGAGCAAGTTGAAATCATGATTGCCGCAGTTGTAACTTCTGTTGGCCTGATGATGCTCTTTGCTAGAGCAATCGGTGAATTTGTATCAAAGCATCCAACCATTAAAATGCTTGCACTAAGCTTTTTGGTTTTGGTCGGTTTTGTTCTAATTGCAGAGGGCTTTGAGCACCATATTCCCAAGGGCTACATTTACTTTGCTATGGCGTTTTCGGTATCTGTTGAAATGCTAAATATCAGGATACGGAAAAAATCTATCTCAAAGTGAAGCATGAAAAATATGTCCGATAAACTGGTATCCTTGCGCTTGCAGGACTGACGACGCAGCGCCGCCCCAGTTTCAAAGCGCAGCAACCTAGATTGACAAAGGAACAGATATGTTTATTCATAACCAATGGTACGTAGCCGGTTTTGCAAAAGAGCTCTCCTCACATCCGCTAGCCCGCACCTTGCTGGGCGAGCCGGTCGTGATGTTTCGCGTCGAGAGTGGTTCGGTGATCGCCTTTGAAGACCGTTGCTGCCACCGAAACCTGCCGCTCTCACATGGCAAGGTCCAGGGTGACTGCCTGAGTTGCGGCTACCACGGTTTGGTTTACAACACCGCTGGCGAATGCATCCATGTGCCGGGACAGGATACAGTGCCGCCCAGTGCGCGGGTGAAAAAGTTCCCCTTAGTCGAAAAAGACAATGTGTTGTGGATATGGATGGGAGACGCTGCAAAGGCAAACCTAGCCGATATTCCAGACTACCCGATCCACTCGGACCCTCTTTGGGCTCACAAGGGCAGTCACTACACCATCAATTGCCATTACGAACTGATCCACGACAACCTGATCGATTTGTCGCATGTGGGTTATGTGCATGGCAAGACGATTGGCGGCACACCAGCTGCGCATTCAGAGGCACAAATGTTTGTTGAACGCCAGGGCAATGCTGTGACGGTGCGACGATTCATGAAAGACACCGTACCACCACCGACCTATGTGCGCTCCATCGGTTTTAAAAACAATATAGATCGATGGATGCAAATCACGTTTGTGCCTGGCCTTATCCGAATCTACATAGGCGCTGCCGACACGGGAAAGGGCTTTGACGAGAAAAACCAGATGGACCAACTAGGCCTTCGCATCTTCAATGGCGTTACGCCGCAGACTGAAAACTCAACGCATTACTTTTGGACGGCTGCGCATAACCACCGCCTAACGGAGCCAGAAGTCACCGACGCCTTACACGCCGAAGTGGCCCTTACCTTTGAAGAAGACCGCATCGTGGTCGAGGCGCAGCAACAGCGTTTTGAACAGTTCCCAGACCGCAAAACCTTTGCCATCAAGATCGATGCTGGCGGCATTCATGCGCGGCGTGTGATAGCGCAACTGATTGAAGCCGAGAAGAAGGCTGCACTGATTAATATGTGAGTGGGAGTGAGAGTGAAGGTTGGCGAGACTGGACTCTTTTCCCCTACAAACGACCCACCTTGGCTCGCGCCCAGAGAATCGTCGTTGACGCGTTGTGCCAGCAGCCATCCTTGAAGCTCTTTGAGCTTTTCATTTTGTATGCCGCTGGTGCCGCTTGGAATTCACGAGCCCTTTATAACGAGGCATGAGCCTGACGCAGCGGTGTATTTCCAACGACAAATGAGCCTGAGGCTTTCATTTTGCCCTGATTTTTCATTTTTGGTTCACCATCTAGCATGATTATGAATATGAATGAGCCAAAACTGAGCACGGTTGATCTAATCATGCAATCCTTGGTCGCTAGCCAAGAGGTGTACTTTACAAAACAAGGCAACGAAGTTGCGCTCTAGCAGCACACGACCCGTGTACTCAAGAGGTTTGACGTCCCAAAAAGCACCAAATATGAGCTCTACCTCCCTTGTCCCTTCAATGAGCCAGCGGCATTTGTATGCTCTTTAAGAGCCCTGCCCCCTTGACCAACGCAAAGGGTGAACCCTAGCTAAAAACCCACCTCTTTTAAGAAATAATATTTTTAGGTTTTTATTTTTTTTGTATTGAGGTTAAAAGTTGTTTAAATCATTGCTTTTCTTATTTTTGGGCCTGGGATTTTCTTTTGCACATGCACAATACCCAGATAAAACCATACGATTAATTGTTCCTTTTCCAGCAGGAGGTGGCGCCGACGCGGTGGCTAGACTTGTCGCAGAGCGTTTAAGTGTGAGGCTTGAGCAGACAGTGATGGTTGACAACCGAGCAGGAGCGGGTGGCTCCATTGGTGCATTGGCTGTCGCCAATGCCCCTTCGGATGGATACACCCTATTGATCAACAACAATGGCCACGCCATTGTGCCCAATCTTCAGTCTGTGACTTGGGATCCAGTCAAGGATTTTGTTGCGATTTCCCAAGTTTCTGTCTTGCCAATGATCATCTTCACCAATGCCAAATCCCCTATCACATCAGTTGATCAATTGATTGCTTTGGCCAGGTCCAGTAACAAAATCTTGACGTATGGCTCATCCGGTATCGGGGGCCCACTTCATTTGGGCATGGAGTTGTTCGCAAAACGAGCTGACATCAAACTTCTTCATGTTCCCTACAAGGGCAACGCACCCATGGTTGCCGCGCTTTTGGGTGGTGAGATTGACCTCACCATGGATACACGAGCCATCAGCTATCCCTTGACTCAACAAGGCAAACTGAGAGCCTTAGCTGTTTCGAGCTCCAAACGGCTCAAATCAACGCCTGAACTACCCACACTCATCGAGCTTGGGCTGACTGGGTTCACATATGAAGGTTGGCAAGGAATTTTTGCTCCGAAAAATACACCCTCAACTGTGGTCGCGAAGCTTAACAAAGAGCTCAATTCAATGATTGAAAACCCAGATGTTCGTAAAAAACTTGAAGACCTCGGCAACGAGCCTCACCCGTCGACTCAAAAAGAGTTCTCCGATTTGGTTCAATCGGAATTCATTCGATATAGAAAAATCATTACTGAAAACCAAATCAAAGGAGAGTGAGGATCAAATGTTGCATTTAATTGAGGGTCAAATCTAAACGTGCACTTTTCACAATTTTCTTGTACAACCAATTCACAATTTGTAAATGAGTAATATTCGCACCCTATCTATTTATCGAGACATCAAGGACGGTCTTCCCGCCACAACGGAGAAAGCGGCAGCGAGTATGCGCGCTTACAACGAATTCAGGATTCGGCATAAAGAAGCAATGAACGATAGAGACGGCATTCCTAATAAAGTTCATGCTGACTATGTTGCCCCTCCATCTCCTGAAACAATTGCAAAGCTTCCATTCCCACGAATGAAGCTGGTCACGTAGCCATCAAATTGGCATCGCCCTTTTTCAAAACGGATTGTACGCAAGTATCAAAATACAACTTTATTTGCACCACTCATCGTTAATCTTGAAAAATTTCAATTAATATTCAAGGCAATCTTTGGTTCATCACGGTTTTTACGTTGAACTGAAATATCCCTAGGAGTTTTCTATGCCCATTAAAATGTATCTCTCATTGTCAATATTGTTTTTTTCTAGTATTTCAATGGTTTTCGCTCAAACTCAGACATGGCCTGAAAAAGCCGTTCGAATTGTTTTGACCTTTCCCCCCGCTGGGGTCACTGACATTGCGGCTCGACTGATCGCAGAGCAGATGAACAATGCATTAAAACAAACCTTTGTCGTTGATCCTCGTGGCGGGAGTGGAGGAAATATAGGCGCAGATATTGTTGCGAAAGCACGTCCCGACGGATATACCATCGGTATCACTACCGACACGCTTTTCACTATAAATCCCCAAATATATGAAAAGATGTCATTTGACCCCACAAAGGATCTCATTCCAATCGTCACATTGGCATCATTTGCACAAGTTCTTGTTTGTCACCCCTCATTACCAACCAAAAATATACAAGATCTTGTCACCTTGGCAAAGCAACGCAACTTGAGCTATTCGTCCGGTGGCATTGGTGTTCCTGGTCATTTGGCCATGGAACTTCTCCTATTTCGCTCTAGTGTCACAATGACCCATGTGCCCTATCGTGGTGCAGTTCCTGCAACGACAGATATTCTTGGACATCAGGTTGACTGTGGTTTTTTACCAGGCCCGACTGTACTGCCACACGTTGCAACGGGTAAGCTGATCGCACTGGCAGTTTCATCGGCCAAACGCTCTCCCCTTGCCCCTCAAATACCAACCGTTGGCGAATCTGGTCTTCAAGGATTTGACGCTTCGTTCAAATTGATTCTTTTTGCCCCGTCAGGAACACCCTCTAAAATCATTGAAACTTTGGCCAAAGAGGCCTCAGCAGCCGTGATGAGCCCGGAGGTTGCCGCAAAATTAAGGAGCAATGATTTGCTACCTATCGGCGTGGGAGCAGAGGCCACTCGTAAATTACTCGCTGATGACGTTCAAATCTGGATGCCCGTTATTAGAAAAATAGATCTCAAAGCAGAATGAACACCCAAACACCAGAGGGTGATCACAGCCTTTTGATGATTCTTCAAGTACCAGAAGC
>CANJNC010000074.1 GCA_947475685.1 Comamonadaceae bacterium
GAGAAAGACTACACCATTGAAAGTCAATTCAACCCATAAGTCAATCACGTACTCACCCCATGGGTCAAGCGCTGGGTGTCGATTGGAGTCATCATGGGGCTTGAGGCTTTAAGTAGGCAACTCCAGGACAAATTTAGCGAGGATGTTGCGCTGGATCTCATTGGATCCAGCGTAGATGGTTGTGATGGTCGCATTCATGAGCGGAGAGAGAACGTTCACGCGCTCGTTGCCAAGCTCTATGGGGCCCAATTGCCCACCGTCCTCCTCGCAAACTTGCACCATCAAGCGTGTGATGGCCGTGTAGGTTTCAGTTGCAAAGACCTTTAAAATCGATACAGATGGCGGCAGCGCTTCACCGCGTTTGACAATTTCAGCAAATTTTCCATACAAGGACTTCAAGTCTGTCACGTCGAGTTCGAGCTCGGCGTACCGCGCGACAAAGCGCTCACTCTCAAAGAGGCCTCTAGAGTGGGCGATTTTTTTCAGCAAGTGCAAGGCGTATTGAGGGGTTTTGGGACTGCCCACAAAGAGCCGCTCAAATCCAAGCAGTGCTTTGGCGATCGTCCAACCGGCATTGAGTTCACCTACCAAGTTTTGCTGTGGAACACGCACGTTGTCAAAGAACACTTCACAAAATTCTTCCTCTGCTGCGATGTTTTGAATCGGCCGAATGGTGATCCCCGGTGAGTCAAGGTCGATCAGAAGAAAGCTGATACCCGCTTGTTTTTTGGCATCTTGACTGGTGCGCACCAAAGCAAACATATGGGTGGCGTCTTGAGCCAAGGTGGTCCAAATTTTTTGTCCATTGACGACGAACTCATGGCCATCCAAAACCGCCTGGGTTCTGAGCGAAGCAAGGTCAGAGCCCGCATTGGGCTCTGAATATCCCTGACACCAGATGTGCTCACCGCAGAGAATTTTCGGAAGGTATTGAGCTTGTTGCTGGGTCGTTCCAAAGCGAATAAGCACGGGGCCCAAATTGATGATGCCTTGATCTGGCAGCCGGCACACGCCGTAGTCCTCCATCTCCTCAATGAAGGCGAGAAGCTTGTCACCTGGCAGTCCCATGCCGCCGTGCTCCTTGGGCCAGGCGGGTGCAATCCAGCCATGCTCAGAAAGGGTCTCATACCAGTCTTTGCACTCGTGCCAATGAAGTCGGTGTGAGGCGTGTCTCAGGTGCTCGGGATAGTATCTTTTGAGAAAGGCTCGCACCAATGCTCTAAAGTCCCCCTCGGTGATGGCGCTCCACTGCGTGTTGCCAAGTAGGGAGAGACTTGCTTTAACGGACTCTTTTGGCGTGTCCAATGCGCAAAGGGCTTGTTCATCGTGGTGCCTTAAACGCATCTTGTCAATTGAGCCAAGCCAAGAAGCATGCTGCAAGGCGCGTTTGAGAAATAGTCCTAGATCGTACTCATCCGTAAAGCCAATGGCGCCATGAAGTTGAACGCCTAAGCGCGTGATGAGCAAGGCCACGTCTGCACACCGTGCCTTTGTTCGGCTAGCAGCTAGCCTCAACAGTTCGGGGGATGAAGACACTTGTCTCAATGCCTGCGAGAGGCAAGCCGAGGCGAGTTCGAGTTGCGTGTAGGCGTCGACCATTCTGTGCTGCAAGGCTTGGTTGGACCCAATGGCCTTGCCAAATTGAATGCGAGTTTTCAGATAGTCCAAGGTGATGTCAAACGCGCGGGACGCAATGCCAAGCAGTTCTGCCGATTGAGCCAGTCTTGCCATCTCATTGCCGTAGCCCAGCGCTTTGAGAGCAGTGTCTCCATGCCCCACTTTGAAGGCCTGAGGAACCTCAACGCCTTGGAGTGTGAGCGTCGCACAAGATGAGCCATCTACTCGCTCGACCTCGCAGACAGTCACGCCCGTGCTGTCCGCGGGGACCCACCAAATGCCAAGATCACTGCCTTCAAGGGCGGAGATGAGCCATCCGTGCGCGCCGCTTCCAGGTACCACCCAGCGTTTTTGGCCTGTCAGTTGGTATGCGTTGGTCGTGCGTGTTGCGCAAGTTCCCACTGTCTCATCGGGCTCAATTTGACCAACACATTCCTGCCACCCAATGCCCAGGATCAACTCACCGCTTGCAATGCCGCTTAGCAGTTGGTTGCGTTGCTCACTTTCTGGCAGGGCACAAAGCACACAGACCGCATGAATGGCTATGGCCGTGAAAGGCTCAGGCAGTGGATTGCGGCCAACCTCTGTAGCGACTGCACAAGCGTGGCGCAAATCAAGTCCAAGGCCACCTTGGGCTTCAGGCACCAAGATGGAAGGCCATCCCGCATGAGCGAGCTCGCGCCAGACTTGGCGTTCAAAGCGTGGCAATTCATGGCGTAATTTACGCAGTCGACTAAGAGGGGAGAGCTTTGCCAAGGCGTCGCGCGCGCTTTGAGCGAATTCTTCAACGGATTGAGCCTCCTCAATTGAGCAAATGGATTGATTGGTCATACATCGAAGTCTCGCGCTGGGCACCGCTTTTTGGCAGCCCCACTGTGGTGATGGCAGTCTTGCAAGATTTGCAATACCCATTACAAATCATGCGCATTATTGCATACCTGCCAAGCCTCAATTGGGTCTTGGACAAATGGCCTGTCTTGTTTAAACTAGGAGGGCTCGACAAAAAGCCAGAGCACAAAGCTGCAGTGCAACAAAATTTAAACTCAAACCCATGCATATGACCACTCCAACCACACCCAACACAGTGGGGCCCTTGTCTCACATTCGCGTACTTGATTTAAGCCGCGTGCTTGCCGGTCCATGGGCCAGTCAGATCCTGGCCGACTTGGGTGCCGATGTGATAAAAGTCGAGCGCCCAGGAGCCGGTGACGACACTCGAGCTTGGGGACCGCCTTTTTTAACTGCGAAGGATGGATCGAGGGCGGGTGCGGGATATTTTTTGGCGGCCAATCGGGGTAAGCGCTCCATGACCCTTGACCTCAGTACAACGCAGGGGCAAGAGATTGTGCGCACCTTGGTGGTCTCATGCGATGTGGTGATTGAGAACTATAAAGTGGGCACCCTAGATAAATACGGCCTTGGCTGCAAGGAGCTCTCAGAGATCAATCCTCGTTTGATTTATTGCTCTTTGACCGGATTTGGTCAAACTGGCCCAAGAGCGACTGAGCCGGCTTATGATTTTTTAATTCAAGCGATGGGAGGACTCATGAGCGTTACAGGGGTACCCGATGATCAACCTGGTGCTGGCCCACAGAAGGTGGGTATACCCATCATCGACTTGATCACCGGCGTCTATGCGTCATCGGCAATCAATGCCGCACTTGTGGCAAGAGAGGTCACAGGAAGGGGGCAGTCCATTGACATGGCGATGCTGGATGTGGCTGTGAACTTGTTGTCCAACCAGGCCATGAACTCTTTGTTGTCTGGCAAAGTACCCAAGCGCACTGGCAACGCTCACCCCAACATACAACCTCAGAAGGTCTATGCATGCAAGGATGCAGATCTGGTTTTGGTGGTGGGAAATGATGCCCAGTTCGCTTCACTGTGCGAGGTGCTGGGTTTGTTGGAGTTGGCGCAAGACGAACGCTACCAAACCAATGGTGCGCGAGTAAAAAACCAACAAACCCTGCAACCCTTGATCGAAGCGGTCTTTTGCACAAAGGAGCGCGCGCATTGGATTGAGCGTTTGTTAAAAGCCGGTGTTCCTTCAGGTGCGATACACACGGTTCCTGAAGCTTTGAACGATGAGCAGGTGCAATACCGCGAGATGGTGCAAACCTATGAGCATCCAAGCGTAGGAGCGGTTGAGTTGGTGATGAGTCCTTTTCGGTTCAATGGACAGGGGACCAACAGTGTGAGACCTCCTCCAGTCCTTGGCGAACACACAGCAGAAATACTCATGGAGATGGGTGTCGGTGAAAAAGAGCTGGCGAAGCTTCAAAAAAACGCCATTGTGTGAATCGATATGTTAAAAAAAGCGATCTAATGCTTCATTAGAAGAGTCTCTACGGAGCACAAAATGGCGATTTGTCATCAACTCTTTTTGGCGGGCATTGGCTTAGAAAGACCCTTGCATTGAAAATGAATTTGACACTTTGAATGAGGGTCATAATTGAGCTACATTAGGCATCATTTGATTCAATTTGCGGGAAAAAAAGTGTGACTAAAATAACCGATGCTTTCAAACGCTTGACGCTTCCTGTCATCGGCTCTCCTTTATTTACCATCAGCAACCCTCAATTATTGATTGAGCAATGCAAGGCGGGTATTGTCGGGTCCATGCCGGCCCTCAATGCCAGGCCCGCCTCGCAATTGATCGATTGGTTGGCTGAGATTACAGAAACGCTCGCCAGCTACAACGCAGCTCATCCTCAAGCCCCTGCGGCGCCCTTTGCCATCAATCAAATTGTCCACAAGTCCAATGAAAGACTCATGCAGGATATGGAGATTTGTTTGAGATTCAAAGTGCCGATTTACATCACCAGTTTGGGTGCAAGACAAGAGATCAATGACATGGCCCATGCGGATGGGGCCATGGTCTTTCATGACATCATCAACAATCAGTTTGCCCGAAAAGCCATTGAAAAGGGGGCCGATGGGCTCATCGCAGTTGCCGCCGGAGCGGGCGGACACGCGGGGACCAAAAGTCCTTTTGCATTGATACAAGAAATTCGAGAGTGGTTTGACGGACCCCTTGTCCTCTCGGGTTCCATCTCCACGGGACAAGCCATCTTGGCCGCTCAAGCCATGGGAGCGGACTTTGCCTATATGGGGTCAGTCTTTATTGCAACCCATGAGGCAAGAGCGGAGAAAGATTACAAGCAAGCCATTGTGGACTGCAATTCAGACGATGTCATTTACAGCAATTTTTTCACTGGCGTGCATGGCAATTATTTGGCGCCCTCTATCGTGCGTGCTGGCTTTGATCCCAATGACTTGCCCAGCAGCGAGGCAAGCCAGATGAACTTTGCTGGCGATAAGCCCAAGGCTTGGAAAGAAATTTGGGGAAGTGGACAAGGGATTGGTGCCGTGAAGAAGATACAAGGCACGGCACAATTGGTCGCTCAATTAAAGCTTGAGTACGACCGGGCCAAGGCTTTGCTCTGTGTTTAATGGAGAGACACTTCATGACGAAAGCCGTCTGCTTAACTTGAGGATGGGACTTGGCTCAAGCGTTTGAGAGGATTTTTCTGTGACTCCAAGTCTTGGAGTTCGCGCCATAAAAATTTGCCAGAGCCCGATTTGGGCAGAGATTGAACAAACTCGATGAGTTTGGGCGCTTTGTAGGTGGACATCTCGCCCTGGGCCCAGTCACAGATGTCTTTTTCTAGGGTCGTTTGGCGAAACTCTTCTTTGAGCACAATCAAAGCCTTGACCGTTTCTCCTCGGTAGGCGTCTTTTGCCGATATCAGCAAATGCCAACTCTGTGCAGAACGATGATGGGAAACCCCGCTTTGATCATCATCGATCAACCTACTGAGGGCTTGGCACCAAAAATTGTGGATTGGGTCAAATCTTATTTGTTGTTGCTCAAGCAAAAAGGATTGGCAGTTCGCCCATTGAACAAAAGCTCACGATTGCCATGGGCATATCGGACCGTGTGGCGGTCATGGGTCATGGGTAAATTGTTTTTGAAGGGACTCCACAAGACTTGAACGATCAAGAGGGAGTTAAAAAAAAGTGGCTTGAAGTGTAGTGACTAAAACACCCAAAAGCCAAACCTAAAATTACTTATCGATCAAATAGTCACTGACTTGTTTGAGGTGATGGTTGTAGTCTCCTAAGAGAAGGGTGATCATGGTCAACCGCTTGAAATAATGGGCAACACTGTACTCATGGGCCACACCAATGCCACCATGCAGTTGAATGGCCTCTTGGCCCACATGCCGGGCCGCTTTGCAGATGAACGCCTTGGCCGCAGAGACATCGCGTGCCCTTTTTTTACTGTCATGAAGACTCAAGGCCTGAGCAGCCAAAATAGCCATCGATCTGCTTTGTTGCTCTTGTCCCAGCATGTCAACCATTCGGTGCTGCAAAGCTTGAAAGGATCCAATGTTTTTGCCAAATTGTTGGCGTGTTTTAAGATAGTCAAGCGTTAACTCATTGATCACGGTCATGATGCCCAAAGCCTCGGCACACAAAGCGGCATTGGCATGCTCCAAGGCCTGTGTGATGGCGCTCAGTGCCAGGCCAGGTTGTCCAATCATGTGGCTGGCTTGAACAGTTAGATTTTTGAATTCCAGATCACATGCCATTGAGCCATCTTGCGTTCGATAAGGCGAGAGGATCAGTTCAGGGTTATTGGCTTGAATCCAAAAAAGAGATATTCCATGAGACTCGTGATCCGCGCCCTGTGTTCTGGCCGATACAAGGAAGGCGTTGGCGGCATGACCATTCAAGACCACATTTTTGTGCCCGTTCAGAATATATTGAGATTCGTGGCTCTCGCCATCAAGCGTTGCACGCACACTCACCCGGTGGGCGTTGTAGCGGGCATCAGGCTCAAAATGAGCCAATGATAATTTTAAAGATCCATCATTGATGTTTGGAATCCATTGAGTCTTTTGCGCATGGGAGGCGGTCAAATTAATCAATGTCCCACACAAAATCACGGTACTCAGGTAGGGCTCGAGACAAAGAAACCGGCCCAGGGTTTCCATGATCAAGATTTGATCGGCGTTTGAGCCCTCAAGGCCCCCATATTGTTCTTCAAAAGCAATGCCCAGTAGTCCAATTTCAGCATAAAACTGCCAAGCCTCTGGACTAAAAGCCTCGGAAGATTCGCTTAAGATTTGGTGCTTTGAAAAAGTATAATTTTTTTCAAGATATTTTTTTAAACTATCTTGAAGGGCAATTTGCTCTTGAGAGTATTCGAAATTCATCTTTGATTTCTTCTTTATAGATCAAGGGACAATTTGGTGATGATGTTTTTTTGAATTTCGTTGGAGCCACCATAGATGCTGATTTTGCGATAATTGAAATAGTTACCCGATAGGTTGGGTGAGTCAACTGGAAAGTTCTCAATTGGGAAAGCGTATTGATCGTTCAACTCCATTGCTTCTTTGATATTGGGCATGGCGTAGGGGCCAAGTGCTTGCATTTGAAGTTCACTGATTCTTTGTTGAATTTCAGAGCCTTTGATTTTTAAGAGGGACGCTCCAAACGCTATGAAGTCAGTATTTTTTGAGCCCATGACACGCAGGTTGGTGATCTCAAGTGCGTCAAGTTCAATTTCCAATTCAGCAACTTGATCCCTAAAGCGAGTGTCATCAATCAGGGTTTGATCGTTGACTTTAATTTGCGATGCAATTGCAATGAGTTTTTTAAGTTCACGCTTGGATTTCCCTATTTGAGCGATATTGGTTCTTTCATGGCCAAGTAGGTATTTGGCATAAGTCCAGCCCTTATTTTCCTCCCCGACTAAATTCTCGAGAGGCACAATCACATCTGTAAACCACACCTCATTGACCTCGTGCTCTCCATCCAAGGTTAAGATGGGCCTGACCGTGATACCTGGTGTTTTCATGTCAATTAAAAGAAATGAAATGCCCTCTTGCTTTCGAACTTCATGGTTGGTTCTGACCAAGCAAAATATCATATCTGCATGTTGTGCTAGGGTGGTCCAAGTTTTTTGTCCATTGACCACATAATGATCTCCATGGCGCTCTGCTTTGGTTTTTAAGGAGGCCAAATCAGAGCCCGAACCAGGTTCAGAATAGCCTTGACACCACCAATCTAGTCCAGCAATGATTTTGGGGAGGTATTTTTGTTTTTGCTCATCGGTGCCAAACTTCATGATGACGGGAGCCACCATTTTGAGACCAAATGGAAGTTGGATCGGAGCATTGAATTTGGCGCACTCTTCATCAAAAACGGATTGTTGAAGTGCGTTCCATTCCAAGCCACCATACTGCTTGGGCCAAGACACGGCGCCCCAGCCATTGGCATGGAGAATTTTTTGCCATGAAACAATATCGTCCTTACCAATGCGAAGACCTCTAGCAACTTTTGTTGCAGTGTCTTTGGGGACATTTTTTTGAATAAAATCCCCGACCATTTGTTTGAAGTCTTTTTCTGATTGAGAGTAAATTAGTTCCACTTGATGACCTATTTTTCAGTTCATATTGATATTAAACCATTGAGTTTCCAAAATCCATCCAATTCAACCCTGTTTGATGGAAAAACGATGTTTGAGCTGCGCAGATAAAAAATCAACTAGCAAATTGCAGCGCTCTATTCAGGTTGCTATAAATGTTAATTTGGAGGACGATCAGTCATGAAAAACTTAAGAAATCCCAATCGCAAGCCTACACACCCAGGCGCAATACTTCGCGAAGATATATTGCCCAAGCTAGGGGTTACATAAGCATTCTTTGCCAATCACTTGGATGCTGGTTGCTTAACAGTTTCAAATCTACTGCTTGAAAAACGCGCTTTAACAGCTGAAATGGCTGTTCGCGTTTCGAGAGTGATTGGCGCTTTTGCCGAGAGTTGGCTGAGAATGCAGGAGGCTATTGATTGATGGCTAGCCCAAATGAAGTTTAAAAATAATCCCTCACTTGCTCCAACTGCAATTGCAGCTTGATTTAACTTTTTACCTCCGAAACATTAATTTCTAATTGAGGTGAATGATGCAAACCTCATGCGATTTTTTCTGCATCAAGAGCAAATATAGATGCTGCAAATTTAAACTATCCTTAAGTCTCAGCGCACCTCATGCGTGTGAGCGAAACCGCACACTGGCTGAAAAGGCAGGATTGGACTAATCCCATTTTGCGCAAGCCATTTTCTCTAGCAGACGGTCATTTCCTGACTCCTGATAGACCAGGCGCGGGTATAGCCTAGGATGAGATTGCAGTTGAGCATTGCAACAGCGCACGCGAAGCTTAACTAACTTTAAGACCGCAGGGTGGGAGCGCAAACAAAGGGTTTACTCCGATGGAACATCGCCACGTGAAATGTTAATTTATAAAGGTACAAACTTGATAAATTTGCAAATTTCAAACGGCATCGTTTGCTAAAAAGGGGTATGACAATGAGCAAGATTTTATTGGCTGGCATGGCTGCAATGGTCATTGCAGTTTTGAGTATGTTTGCACCGGTTTTGGTGCAGGCGCAGCAAATAAGCGCAGTCGCCATTGACAACGACGATATTGGTGGCGTGGTCAATGGTCCGAAGGGGCCGGAGGCTGGCGTCTGGGTGATTGCGGAAACGCGCGATCTTCCAGTGCGCTTCATCCGCATCGTCGTCACCGACGATAAGGGGCGCTACGTCATCCCCGACCTGCCCAAGGCCAATTACAACGTCTGGGTGCGCGGCTACGGCCTCGTAGATTCACCCAAGGTCAAGAGCGTTCCCGGTAAGCAGCTGATCCTCAAAGCCGTGCTCGCGCCCAATGAAAAGTCTGCTGCACACTATTACCCGGCCCAGTATTGGTACTCGATGATGAAAATTCCCGAGGCCAGCGTGTTTGGCAGCAAAGAAGCACCAGAGAACTTCAAGATCACCGACTATCTCAATCTGATGAAGAACAACGGTTGCGTTGGCTGTCATCAGCTGGGGCAGCTTTCGACCCGCACGATTCCCAAGTTCCACCTTGATGGCAAGACGCACCAAGACGCGTGGATCCGTCGCATCCAGTCCGGACAGGCGGGCGAGAACATGGTCCTTCAAGCCGCAGGACAGATGGGCGGCTTACCGTTCAAGTATCTCGCTGACTGGACCGAGCGCGTCGCCAAAGGCGAGTTGCCGCATACCAAGCCTGTGCGTCCTCAGGGCCTTGAGCGCAACATCGTGGTCACGCTGCGCGACTGGCACAATGAAAAACAGTATCTGCATGATTTGATCGCCAGCGACCGCCGCTATCCGACAGTCAACGCTTACGGCCCCGTCTATGGTCAATGTGAGCATGCCTGTGACGACATGCCGATCCTCGACCCGATCAAGAATGTCGCATCAAATTTTGTCCTACCAACGACACCCGACATGCCGCTGGCTCTTGGTCCCGGCAACGCTGGCTCGATCAAAATTTTGCAGCCCTCCGCCTATTGGGGCGAAGAAAACATTTGGAACAGCAGGGCCAACAACCACAACTCGATGTTCGACCGGCAAGGGCGCATTTGGCTCGCAGCGACGGGCCATAAGCCGGACAATCCCGACTTCTGCAAAAAAGGCTCAAGCCATCCGTCGGCCGTCGAGTTTCCGCTCAACAGCACCAACCGCCGCGTGACGATGTACGATCCAAAGACCAAGAAGTACACCGCCTATCAGACCTGCTTTGGCTCGCATCACCTGCAGTTTGGCTACGACGCCAACGAGACGGTCTGGGCAAGCACCGGCGGCGGTGGCGGTAATGTCGGCTGGATCAACACCAAGATGCTAGACGAAACCGGTGACATCGAGAAGTCACAGGGCTGGACCGCGCTGGTGATGGACACCAACGGCAACGGCCAACGTGACGAGTACACCGAACCTGGCAAGCCGCAGGAGCTGAACAAGGACATGCGCATTGGCGCCACTTTCTATGCGGTGATGCCAAGCCCGACCGATGGCTCGATATGGGGTGCGATTCGTGGCAATCCGGGCTCGGTCGTGCGCATCGATCCGACGAAGAACCCGCACAAGTCGCTGGCCGAGCAGTACAACGTCCCGCTGCCAGGCTTTGGCCCACGCGGCGGCGATATTGACAAGCAAGGCCGTGTCTGGCTCTCGCTCGCCAGCGGTCACATGGGGGTGTTCGACCGCCGCCTGTGCAAAGGCCCGCTCAACGGCCCCAAGGCAACTGGCGATCACTGCCCCGAAGGCTGGGCGTTCCACCAGTATCCGGGACCGGGCTTCAAGGGCATTGGCGAGAACAGTGCCGAGGCGAGCTACTACTCGTGGGTCGATCAGCACAACACCTTTGGCATGGGCGATGACGTTCCGATGTCAACTGCCAATCTGATGGACGGCCTGGTCGCGCTTGGCAAGGACGGCAAGATGGTTTCGATCCGCGTTCCCTATCCGCTGGGCTTTTACGCCAAGGGTTTTGACGGCCGCATCGACGATCCAAACGCCGGTTGGAAGGGGCGTGGCCTGTGGGCAGCGAATGGAGACCGCACGCCTTGGCTGATTGAAGGTGGCAAAGGCACCAAGCCACTAGCGGCACATTTCCAAATGAGGCCAGACCCGCTGGCGAAGTGATATTTTGGCGGCGTGCGTAACCCCATCACGCCGCCTCTTTAATTCGGAGACGCGTGATGGATTTTCTGTTCGACTACATCTCGGTCAATACGTTTTGGACCATCCTCTTCATCATTCATGCTTTGCTGGCGGTTGCACTGCTCGGTGCGCTCACGCATCAAGCGGCGGCTGTTCTCACGCCCCCGCGCACAGGAGACACAGGTGGATTTGTCAGGCGCTTTCGCTCTGTGTCGGCCCCCAGTTATACCGCTGTCGTCTGTCTATTGTGGGTCCTGGCTTTCATCTTCGGAGGCTGGATTTACGCCAAGTACCGCATCTACGTGCGCATTCCGATCGAGCAAGAAGGGTTCTACAAGACGCTCGGTGCCTTTGAATTGAAAGAGCATCTCAGCTCCATCGGCCTTGGGCTGTTGCCTCTTTACTGGTATCTGTGGAAAAATGTGGCCAATACAACTTACGCTAGCGCACGCAAATGGCTGACCATCGTTCTCGCTGCGATTTGCTGGTATAGTTTTCTCAGCGGCCACATTGTCAATAACGTTCGAGGCTTTGGGCTATGACTACGACGACCGACACAACAATATCGACGCTATCTCCTTGGGGAACGTTCACACTGGTATTTGGCATCTGTTTTGCGATCCTTTATGTGGTCTGCGACATGGCGGCATTGCCGTTGTTCACCTACCACCCGGGTACGGACCGCATCGATCTGGGCTACGCGCCTGCTCGGCGCGACGAAGGCCCGGCCATGTACTGGTACGGATGGCTTGCCAGTTCGTCTTTGGGCGCAGCGATTCTCAGTGGTCTTGCCTCGTTGTTGCCTGACAAAATTCGTGGCAAAATTCCTCTCGCTCTGGCATGGGTGGTACCTATTGTGTTGCTGCCGGTGCTGGTCTATTCATTGATGTTTTATTGGCGGTGGTAATGGAGGCGGTCGTAATGGAGGCGGGCGGTCCATCTGCCAATCTTTTATGAGGGCAAAGCTCGATATGTTGATTCGTTCAATTTTGCTGACCCTGGTCGCCGCTCTTGCATCACCCGTCTTTGCCGGTGGCGACGACTACGACGCGGCCAACGACGTCAAAGGTGCTGGGCCCGCTTACTTCGGCTTTGTGCGCGATGCGCGCGGCTCGGCTTTGGTGGATGCGCAGGTGATCCTTCAGTCCAAAAAAAGCAAGCCAGTGGTGTTGAAATCCAACGTACTCGGTCTTTACCGCGGTCATATCCACAAGGATGTTCTGCCAGACGATGTACAAATCTCCTGTTTGAAACTCGGCTACCAGCAGACCAAGATCACGCGTCGCACGCCGCCGGGCGCCACAGCCATGTTCATCGAGACTGAATGCGTGATGCGTCGCCTGTAAAGTGCGCCGCCGTATGGCGCTTCTGCGTTGTCGCTGTTTTTCTTTTTGCGCTGATTGGCATCGACAACACGCACGCGCAGACTCCCGCACCGGCTCCTGACACTATCCTCATCAATGGCAAGCTGGTCGTTTATGACAGCCCGCCTGCGCAGGCGTTGGCGGTGCGTGACGGGAAAATTTTAACGATCGGCGATGCCTCAAGCATTCGCGCGTTGGCCGGCCCCTCAACTCGGGTCATTGATCTCGGTGGCCGCACGGTCATCCCGGGACTCATCGACTCACACATCCACGCCATCCGCGCAGGCCTTGGTTACAGCACCGAGGTCCAATGGCTAGGCGTACGCACATTGAAAGAAGCAATCGAGCTCTTGCGCGTTGCAGCCAAGACAGCGCCGAGCGGATCGTGGCTGGTCGTGGCGGGCGGATGGACGCCACGGCAGTTCCGTGAAGACCGGCGACCGACACAGGCCGAAATTGCCGCCGCAGCGCCGAATCACCGCGTGTACATCCAGTTGCTCTACACCCATGTGCTGCTCGACCCCGGCGGCGCTGCCGCGCTAGGCGTTACCAGCAGTGCCGAATGGGCCACGCGCCTTAGCGTTGAGCGCGATCACGAGCGCAAGCCAACCGGCTGGCTCTCCGGTGACAACCGCACCATCAGCGATCTCTTTAACCTGCTGCCGGCCCCGAACTTTGCGCAGCGGCTCGATGGCACGCGCAGATTTTTTCGTGCACTCAACGCCATGGGCGTCACCGGCGTCAGTGATCCGGGCGGCTACAACATCAAGATAGCAGACTACCAACCGCTGTTCCAACTGTGGCAAGACCGTGCGCTCACCGTGCGCGTGCGCTATAGCCTGAGCGCGCCGCGCCGCGATCACGAACTTGAAGACTTCAAGGAGCTGATGCTGACACGGCCGATGGGCTTTGGTGACGACTGGCTGCGTTTCAATGGCATCGGCGAGAACGTCACCTGGGGTTTCTACAACAATGACAACCCGAGCGAGGCGCAAAAAGAGCAACTCCATGAAGTGCTGAGATGGGCGGCATCGCGCGGCATGACCGCGACTTTCCACTGGCACAACGACCGCCCCGTGCATCATCTGCTAGATGCTCTGGCGCGCATCAACGCTGAAACGCCCATTGCTCAACTGCGGTGGTCCATTGCGCATCTCAATGACGCATCGCTGCAAACGCTCAATCGCATGAAGTCCCTGGGGGTGGGCTGGCTTGTGCAAAATGCGTTCTATTTTCGCGGGGAGGCCTTTCTCGGCCAGCGCGGCTCGCAAGCCGCGCGTCTGGTGCCCCCGTTGGTGAGTGCATTGCGGATGCAAGTTCCGCTTGGCGGTGGCACCGACGCACACCGCGTGATGTTACCCAACCCCTTTGTATCGCTGCAATGGATGCTCGACGGCAAAACCATCTCCGGTGTTGCCATGCGTGCGCCGGAGGAACTACCGACACGGATCGATGCGCTTCGCCTGTACACCCAAGGCAGCGCGTGGTTCAGCTTTGAAGAGCTTGCGCGCGGGGCACTCGCCGTCGGCCAGTTTGCCGATCTCGCGGTGCTAAGCGGCGACTACCTGAGCGTACCCATCGATCAGATTGGAGGCTTGACCTCGCTGTTGACCATGGTGGACGGGCGCATCGTTTACGCCGGCGGACCTTTCACGGCGCTTGAAGGCAGTGCAAATTAACATCTGATTTGCCGGTTTTGGGTTTTGTCATCTCATTTACATCATTCGCACTTAGTATTCAAACAAGTACTTGGATTAGCTCTTTTGGGTGAGTTATTGATCGAATTCTCCAATAGTCAATGAGTAATTGACATGGGTACTGAATTTTTCTTGCCAGCAAATGCCTATTTCCAAGCAACTGCCGGTGAGCAAGGTGCCCATTTCCTTTTTGCTCGTCAAAGAATATATCTTGACTCTTAGATTTGATTTCAATTTTTTTAACCAAAAGGAGTATCGCAATGTCAGAACACAAAAATGATGAAGTACTTGAGATTGATACCGAATTCACTGATGACTTAGAAAGTCCTAGTGAAAGTCATCGAATGGCAGCGTACCACTTCAAACAAGCGTACCTACAACATGAGCTTGCAGCATCCGCCTATGAAAGTGGAGATCAGAATGCAACTGATATGCATGCCTTCATCGCTTATCGCCATCAATTAAATGCTGTTCAATTCGCAGAGATTGCTGTAATGGAAGTTCAGGGAATTGATGAAATCGAAGAGTAACTAGACTGGCTTTCATTGGCTAGTCAACGTGTAATGAAACGTGTAATATTTCGTGTAATTGACCAAAAATTGCGAGCGCTTGGCTATTCGGCAAAGAAAAAGTAAGCCAATTGCAGAGCTCACGCACCGGTGGCTACTGGCGCTCCGGCTTGAAATCCCTGACAAATCGGCCTCAGCCTGGGCGATGGACTACTCCATCAAGAGGTGGGATGCGTTGGTGAGGTACGTCGATGACGCTCAGTTGCCCATTGATAACAATTTGATAGAAAACACCATCAGGCCCATCGCTATTGGAAGATGGAACTGGTTGTTCGCTGGATCCTTGAGGGCTGGAAAACGGGCTGCAGCGATCATGAGTTTGATTCAATCAGCA
>CANJNC010000075.1 GCA_947475685.1 Comamonadaceae bacterium
CCCCCACGGCAATGGCGGCATCGGCCTGCCCGCTGGCCACCATCATACAGGCGTGACGAAATGCAATTCCCCCAGACGCACAAGCGCCCTCCACCTTGGTGCAAGCAATGGAGGACAGGCCCAGACGATGTCCCACAATGCCAGCCAACACCTCTTTGCCGTTTAAGGGGCCGCTGATGAAGTTGCCCAAGTAAAGCGCGCCAATCAACTCTCGCTCAATCGTTGACTCAAGGAGCGCCTCTAGAGCAGCACTCACGGCCAAGTTCTCAATGGGAGTTCCTGTATGCCGGCCAAAAGAGGTCGAACCGATACCCGCGATAAAAACATCATTCATGTAAGTTTTCCTTTTGAAGATCGGCGCGCAACACCGATTTGAGCACTTTACCGTAGTTGTTTTTGGGGAGACCGTCCACCATGAAATAGGCCTTGGGACGCTTAAACCGAGCAATGTTGTCCAAACACAGTTGCTCTAACTCTTTTGAGTCGATTTTGCCACCTGACTTGGACACGACAAAGGCCACCACCTCTTCGCCCCAATCGGGGTGCGCTCGCCCAACCACCGAGCACTCATTAACATCTCTATGAAGAAGCAACACCTCCTCCACCTCACGCGGGTAGATGTTGGAGCCGCCACTGATGATCAAATCTTTTGAGCGATCTTTGAGGGTCAAATACCCCTGCTGATCCAAGCAACCCAGGTCTCCAGTGTAGAGCCATTGATCACGAAGGGCCAAGGCACTCTCAAGGGGCTTGGCCCAATACCCAAGCATCACCGTCTCGTTCCAAGTGATGATCTCGCCAACCTCGCCAATGGGCACATCTCGTCCCGCCTCATCCACCACCCTCACTTGAACACCCGTTCGTGGTAAACCACAACTGCCTAGACGCGCCAAATGGAGCGCGTCTCGCGCTCCCAAGTGATTGGCCTTGGATAAACCGGTGATGGTCATTGGGCTCTCGCCTTGACCAAAGAGTTGATAAAGCTTCGCTCCAAAGCAATCCAGCGCTTTGATCACATCGGACACATACATGGGCGCGCCCCCATAGATGATGGTTTTAAGCCCTGGCCACTGCGCACCCTCAGGCGCTGCATGGACCAAGCGCATGAGCATGGTGGGGGCCACAAAAAAACTCACCCGACTAAACGTCCTCAACCCCTGTAAGATTTGCGCCGGCTCAAAGCCATCAAAAATCACTTGCATGCCACCGCCCAACAAGTGGGGAATGGCATACAGTCCTGAGCCGTGCGAAAGGGGGGCTGCATGAAAACTCACACACCCGGTGCTGATCTCCTCAATGTCTGCGTCATAGGCCTTTGTCATGGCCCATAAATTGCCATGGGTGAGCATCGCACCTTTAGGCCGCCCGGTCGTGCCCGATGTATAAAAGAGCCAGGCCAAGTCGGTGGGTTTTAAGGCCACGCAAGCGCTTGCCTCATGGTCATAAAGGCTTGCGTACGCCGTGGAGCCCAGATTCATCAGCCTGACTTGGGGTGTTTGACTTTGCGACAAAAGGCGCCTGAGCTCTGGCATTTTTTCGTCGCTTAAAAAGGCAAACTTCGCGCCGCTATCGGAGAGGATATGGAGCAGCTCTTTTGCATGAAGCTTGGCGTTGATGGGCACCACACACAGCCCTGAGCACCAACAGGCAAAGAGCAGATCGAAAAACTCCGGGCGGTTTTCCATGCATATGGCAACGCGCTCGCCTTGGGCGAGTCCTTCAAGAGAGGATAGGCCACTAGACAAGCGCGAGAAGCGCTCACAAAATGACTCAAAGGTGAGCGCATCTTGATCGTAGCCGTGTGCGAGCATTTGAGCTGAACGTGTCTGCTCGTACTTTGAGCGCGTTAGATCAAAGAGGGCCAGCGCTTTGGGCTGGGACTTGGAACGCTCGATCAGTAAAGTTGCGATGTTGCTCATGGGCTGGACGACGGGGCTGAAGAACGGGGCTGACACGACAGGTAAGAGAACTTTCACAAAGGAATCTTGAGCCTACTGGATGCGATTGTGGATTGGGGCACCCTCTCCAACGGTTTTGCCAATGATACCTAGGGGCTCTTGGTCTACCCAAAAAGGGCCCTCTCCCACTCAATTGTGCCTTAAGGCTTATATCAGCAATGCCTGAAAGGCATACCACCATCAAAAAAAATCACCCAAGCTTTAGTGATGTAGAAATGACAGACAATTCAAACCTAATTTCTAATTTAATGTAAATTCCAGAATGTCTCCAACAACTCAAATTCATAATTAATGTAATTTTGGAATTTTAAAGGGATTAATTATTTTCAAAATTCCATCAATAATTTGTCCATCCTGCATGTCTTCAGAAAACAAATAATCACACTTAGCATCCATTGCAGAAGCTACTATAAAACTATCCCAAAAACTAAATCCATAGTCACCGCGAAGTCGAGTGGCAGCGACAATTTGATCTTTGTTTGTTTCAACGACTTGACAATCCAAATACCAAGTATCAACTAGATCCTTTATATATTCTCTAGAAACATTGGCTTTTTTAATAAGATTTGATAAAGTTTCTTTGATAACTTGAGAACTTATGACATGAACGTCGCGATCTTTCAAAAAAGACACCGCTGCTTGGTGACGTTTATCTCCTTTAGAATCTAATAATGCATATAACCAAATATTTGAATCTATAAAATTCTTATCGCTCATTCGCTTCATCCCTGCTCAGAGGTTTAAATGAGTCAACAACAATTGGATGATTGATGAACTTTGACAAGACTACCTTACGCGGTAGTTGCTCTTTGACTTCATCATTTATAGATTCTAAATTTTTAACAAAATTAAATACTTCTGCTTGCTTTTCAACAGATAAATTTTGAACTTTGACAATCAATTCTGTAATACTCATTTTTGATAACCTCCAATCACTTTTATTCTATACATCTCTAAAAAAATAAGCAATTGGTCTTAAAAAGTATTACTCCCACTCAATCATGGTTGTCAAGGACAAACTAGAATTTTAATAATTAACCAATTTTCTATTTCCTGGTTCTGCATTTCAATATTTAATTTTAAAAAATTAAATAATTTGGGATGCTTTTTTATTCAAGGTCTATGTTTTACGGGCCAATTTTGCAAGCCGCAAACCTGGAAGATCCGCAAAATTTTTAACGTTCAGCGTCAACAACTCGTAGCCGTGCTCTATGGCTTGTGCGGCAATCCACAAATCGTTATAACAAGGTCGAGGTGATCGGCCTGACTGCTTAACTGCGGCCGCAAGCAGCCCAAAACTCGCAGCCGTTTGTTTGGTTACATCTATTGTCGGCCGACTCTCCAATTGCCGCAAGTATGATGCACGCAGTGCGCGTTCTCTTGGGTCTAAGCAGGAATCAACACCAAAACTTAATTCGCCCAGAGAAATCACAGAAATAAATACAGGTGAGGCGCCAGCAGCGACAAGTACCGCCGGTCGATCTACTTGGTTGCTTGCAAGTCCCACCCAGACGCAACCATCTAGGATCATGCCCATGGATCACGCACTGCATCACTGAATGGCTCCTTGCTGTCAGTTAGCCAGGTATTGGCCTGCTTGGGTGTCAGCATCCGTTGCCCCAACCCTTCGATAGCTTGGGCTGCACTCATGGTTCGCCGAGTAGGCACGATTTGAGCAATCAAGGTTTGATTTCGTTGAATAGCCACTGTTTCTCCTTGGCTACTCACCCGGTCCAGTATCTCTCTGGTATTTCTAGCAAGATCGGTGGCACTGATGGTTTGCATTGATGTACTCCAAGATTATGTATTGATACATATTGTACATATTTTACGCAAGTTCAATCCATAATTTTTTGCATGCGCATTTTTTGAATACGAAATAATTCACCAAATTAAAAAAAATATAAGCTAAAAAGCTACTCTCACCCTGCTGCTCATCAAGGGGTATTGTAAAAACCATCTTACCGTTTTATTGCTTCAAGGTGAGCTGGTCAATGAGGCTTTATTGAACACGTTCACAATAGACTGGCTCAAGGCTTAAACCATTAAATTCTTGCAACCCAAAAAACACAGCCTTCAGGTCCGTATTTCTCCTTGTGCTGCACGTGTTGCGGCACATGAAAGTTGTCGCCTTGGCTTAAATGCTGCGTTTTGCCCTCTACCGTGAGCCACATTTCACCTTCAATGACGATGGCCTCGGCAGTGAAATCGTGCTGATGCAGTTGGTTTTCTGCATTGGGCTCCCAGCTCTTTTGCAGCACTTCGCTATAGCCTTGCTGCAGCTTTTCATCCTTAAAATCCTCAAAGCGCAATCCCCTGATTTGTTCCATGGTGACCTCCCTTGTGTATGCGTTAATTCGATCAAACGAGCACTGCAAAAAGCGTCTTGGTGAAAGCAGCTTTTTTCACCTCCCAAACTCCATTCATGTCAATCCTTCAACAAAAAAATGGATGGTTACATGAAATGGAGGACCAATTTACCTTAATGATTGATTGATTTTTAAGAGTGCTTTTTCACCCGGACACAACTCTTTTTCCTGTAAAGCATTGAGTGGTAAATGACTAGAGTTGAGTGAGGCATGCAAGTCAAGGGCCAAGGGGTCTATGTACAGCAGGCCCGTCACGATTTCACCCATCTCGCTTTTATCATTCATGTAGCTCAAGGCCTCATAGCGCTTAGAGGGGTTGTAAGACTTGTCAACTTTTCTCAAGCGCAGAAATGTGCCGTCGTGCTGCTCGACTTCAATGACCTCACCCTGAGCATAATTCGCTGTGATTTCTGAGCGATAAGGCATGAAATCAATGGTGCTCACCGATTCGTTGTGCTCACGAACGTAGTCGTAACTCTTGGTGCTGCCACTGTGGTTGTTAAACGCCACGCACGGGCTGATGACGTCAATGAAAGCCGCACCACCGTGTCCTATTGCGCCTTTGATCAATGGAACCAATTGCTCCTTGTCCCCAGAAAAACCACGGGCCACATAGGTGGCTCCAAGTTGCAAGGCCAAGCCGACAAGGTCAATGGGAGAATCTGTATTGACCACCCCTTTTTTACTTTTTGACCCCCTGTCAGCGGTTGCAGAAAACTGCCCCTTGGTCAATCCATATACACCGTTGTTTTCAACAATGTAGGCCATGTTGACGCCTCTGCGCATTGCGTTTGCGAACTGACCCAGCCCAATAGACGCCGAGTCCCCGTCCCCTGAAACACCCAGATAGAGCAGTTCACGGTTGGCCAGATTGGCACCCGTTAAAACCGAAGGCATGCGCCCGTGTACGGTATTGAATCCATGCGAGGCGCCTAAAAAATAGTCCGGTGTTTTTGAACTGCAACCGATGCCTGAGAGTTTGGCAACCCGGTGAGGTTGAATGTTCATCTCCCAACACGCTTGAATAATGGCTGCAGAAATCGAGTCATGGCCGCAACCGGCACACAGTGTGGAGACTCTGCCCTCGTAATCTCTGCGCGTAAAGCCCACCTCATTGGTTTTGAGGCTTGGGTGATGCATCCGCGGTTTGGCAATGTAGGTCATGCTTGCTCCTTGATTTTGGGTGTGCTTGACTGAGCGTATTGCTTTTGCGAGAGTCGCTCATCAATGGCCGAGCGAATAAAGCGCGCGGTGATGGGTGTGCCGTCGTAATGCAATACCTTGACCAAACGCGCAGGGTCTATCTCCAACTCATTGATCAGCAATGTTCGCATTTGCGCATCCCGGTTTTGTTC
Source organism: Comamonadaceae bacterium (assembly GCA_947475685.1). Lineage (GTDB taxonomy): Bacteria > Pseudomonadota > Gammaproteobacteria > Burkholderiales > Burkholderiaceae_C > Limnohabitans. The sequence goes on from CANJNC010000075.1 coordinate 5,683, forward strand.
AACCACAAAGACCAGATCATGCTGTGCGATGAATTCAGGCACCGCGTGCGAAAAAGGAAAAGCACGAAGTCGCATGCCATTGAGGTAAATGCCTTGCTCCTCAAGTAAATCGAAGGCTTCCTTCATGGCCGGACTCGTCGAGCCGTAATAAATAACCCCGATTTGACTGGACTTGGAGGCCTTTTTGAATTCTGGTGCTGGCACCAAGTCTGCAGCAAATTTGAATTTCTTTTGTAGACGATCCATGTTGTACATGTAATCGGCCCCCTTTTCAGAATAACGAGCATACGCATCCCGTGTGGTGCCGCGGGTGAAATAGCTCCCCTTGCTCGGATGGGTCCCGGGAAGGGTTCGCCAAGCAATGCCGTCGTCGTCTACGTCCTTGTAACGACCAAAATCCTTGCCCGCTTCCAGCTCCTCCGCCGTCATCACCTTGCCCCTGTCATAAACCCTGGCATCATCCCAGTCAAACGGCTTACTCAGTCGCTGATTCATACCGATGTCAAGATCGGTCATCACAAAAACAGGCGTTTGCAGCCTATCGGCCAAATCGAGTGCCGCGCTTGCGTGGACAAAGCACTCGTAGGGGTCTTCTGGCAACAAGAGGATGTGTTTGGTGTCCCCATGCGAAGAATACGCGCAGCATAAAATATCCGATTGCTGTGTTCGAGTTGGCATGCCTGTCGAAGGACCACCGCGCTGAACGTCAATGATGGTCACTGGAATTTCGGCAAAATACGCCAGACCGATGAATTCGGTCATCAGCGAAATGCCAGGGCCAGAAGTCGCTGTGAAGGCCCTGGCACCATTCCAGCCAGCACCTACGACAATGCCAATGGAGGCCAACTCATCTTCGGCTTGAATGATGGCGAATCGGTTTTGCCCAGTGGCTGGATCGACACGGTACTTGTCGCAGTATTTCTGAAATGCCTCGGGCACTGAAGATGAAGGGGTGATTGGATACCAGGCCGCTACAGTGGCGCCACCGTAGACACACCCCAGAGCGGCCGCGCTGTTGCCGTCGGTAAAAATACTGCCCCCTACATTATCTCGGCGTTCAACCCGCAAGCCTATGGGATATGTCAAATGATGCAACACATGGTCGCGCCCAAGGTTTAGTGCTTTCATATTCGATTCAAGCAACAATTCCTTGCCCTTGTATTGCTCAGCGAATAATTTTTGGAACACATCGACTTCGACATCAAACAGCATAGACAAGGCACCAATATAGATGATATTTTTAAAAAGCTGTCTTTGCCTTGGGTCTGAATAATGGGCGTTGCTGATTTCAGTGAGCGGTACCCCGATCACATTGACATCACTTCTGAACATCTCAGCATCAATGGGACGGGTATTGTCGTAAAACAAATAACCCCCACTTTCAATCTCAGCAATATCTGCGCCCCAGGTTTGTGGATTCATGGCCACCATCAAGTCAATGCCACCGCGACGCCCTAGGTAGCCCTTTTCACTCACTCGCATCTCATACCAAGTCGGAAGGCCTTGAATGTTGCTTGGGAAAATATTGCGCGGACTCACAGGCACGCCCATGCGCAAAATGGCTTTGGCAAAGAGTTCATTGGCTGAGGCCGATCCAGAACCATTCACATTGGCAAACTTGATGACGAAGTCGTTGACGGATTGGATGGACTTCATGCGAGGGCTACTTTAAAGGATTGATCGGCAAGGTCATAACTTTGCAAGCTGGCTTTGGGGGTATGGAGTAAGAACTTTTGCATATCCCAAGCACCCGTCGGACAACGCTCGGCACATAAACCGCAGTGCAAGCAAACATCTTCATCCTTGACCATCACACGAGACGATTTGAGCGCATCAGAAACATACAAATCCTGGGTCAAATTGACCGCAGGGGCCGTGAGTTTTTGGCGCAACTCTTCCTCATGAGTGTTGTAGGTCATGGTGAGACAGTCCATGGGGCAAATATCAACACAGGCGTCGCACTCAATACAAGTCTCGTGGGTAAAGACGGTTTGAACATCGCAATTGAGACAGCGCTGCGCTTCCTTGAAAGCAGTCGCCGCATCAAAACCGAGCTCGACCTCCACTTTGATGCTGGCCAGGGCTTTTTCAGCCTTGGTCCAAGGCACCTTAAAGCGGCTGCTGTCGGAGATATCGTTGTGATAACTCCATTCATGAATGCCCATTTTTTGCGACATCAAATTGACCTGAGGACCAGGTCTGGCGTTGACTTCATGGCCGTTTAAAAAGAGATCAATCGACACCGCAGCATCGTGACCGTGAGCCACAGCGGTGATGATGTTTTTGGGCCCAAAGGCAGAATCTCCTCCGAAAAAGACCTCTGGCAACGAACTCTGCATCGTATTTTTATGGAGCACTGGCAAACCCCACTCATCAAACGCAATACCGCAATCGCTCTCAATCCAATGAAAGGCGTTTTCCTGTCCCACAGCCAATAAAACGTCATCGCATTCAATATAAACATCCGCCTCGCCAGTCGCGACCAAACTTCTTCGCCCATTGCTGTCAAATACCGCATGAACCTTCTCAAACGTCATACCGACTAATTTACCGTCCTTTACATCAAAAATTTTGGGCACATGAAAATTCAAAATAGGAATGCCTTCATGCAAGGCGTCTTCCTTTTCCCAGGGTGAGGCCTTCATCTCTTCAAAGCCGCTTCGCACAACGACTTTGACCTGCGTGCCACCAAGCCTCATGGAAGATCTGCAGCAATCCATCGCGGTGTTGCCACCACCCAAGACGATCACTTTTTTACCAATCTTTGTGGTGTGGCCAAAAGAGACCGATGACAACCAGTCAATACCAATGTGGATATGGGCTGCACCTTCCTTGCGCCCTGGAATATCGAGGTCTCTTCCTCGGGGCGCACCCGAACCGACAAACACTGCATCAAAGCCTTGTGAGAGCAGATGCTTCATGGAGTCTACGTTGTGCTTGGAAATCAACTTGACACCAAGATCCAGTATGTATCCCGTTTCCTCGTCAATCACCTCTTCAGGCAAACGGAACTTGGGTATTTGCGAGCGGATAAAACCCCCAGCCTTGTCGTTGGCGTCAAAAATAGTAATCTCATAACCAAGAGGTGCCAGATCTCTGGCAACGGTAAGGGATGCGGGTCCAGCACCGATGCAGGCAATTTTTTTACCATTCGCCGCAGCAATGGCGGGCATTCTGTGGCGAATGTCGTCTTTGTGGTCAGCGGCCACGCGTTTTAAGCGGCAGATCGCAACGGGTTCGGGATTTTCACCGTTGTTATCTTCAACCCGAGAGCGGCGACAGGCGGGCTCACACGGGCGATCGCAAGTGCGGCCAAGAATGCCTGGAAAAACATTCGACACCCAGTTGATCATATAGGCATCACTGTAACGACCTTGACCAATCAAACGGATGTATTCTGGCACCGGTGTATGGGCCGGACAGGCCCATTGGCAATCCACTACTTTATGAAAATAGTCCGGATCTTTTGTTCGAGTGGGTTGCATGCCAAATCCATTTTTTGTTACAAAATTTATAATTAAAATCATGAACCTGAAATAAGTTTACACGACTAGGGTAATCCCGAGATAAACTGACTTTAAGACCTATTCTTTTGTAGTAAGGCTTGAATCGCATGACCAAGTTATGCATGACCTTGGCATGACTTTGCCACGTCGCTTGATACTTGTCGTGTGGTGCCTGTGGGTGTTGGTCTAATAATTGTGAATGCACTTAAACATATCTGGCCAATATTGATAGGCGCCTTAAAGTCAAGCTTTGGCAACCGAAGCGGCCTGGTGCAATCGCATTCTTTAGACACAACGGGGCAATACCACCATGCCCGCGATAAAGATGACGATCATTGTTTGGCTTTAATGGACTAAACTCAACTGGTCATGGCTTTATTTAGGGGACATACTATGTGTAGATGGGTTGCGTATGCCGGCACGCAGATATATCTGGAGGACTTACTCTTTCACCAAGAACACTCTATTGTCAAGCAAAGTTTGGCAGCAACTCAATCATCTTGGGTCACCAATGGAGATGGTTTTGGCGTTGCTTGGTACGCCCAAAAAAGAACACCTGGTCTTTTCAAAGACATCCTACCTGCTTGGAACGATAGCAACCTGAGATCCTTGGCAGCGCATATTCAAACAAAACTATTTTTTGCCCATGTGCGGGCAACCACGGGCACATCCATTTCAAGAAATAACTGCCATCCATTTGTTTGGGAAAATTGGACCTTTATGCACAATGGGAAAATAGGCAATTGGCACAAATGTCGAAAAGACATTGAGGATTTAATAGATCACGCGCACTACCCTTACCGCGAGGGCACGACAGACAGTGAAGCACTCTTTCTTGTGGCTCTGAGTAAAGGCCTAACAAGCAATCCCATTCTTGCCATGAACGAAACACTTCGAGATATTTCTCGAGTGATGGACAAAAATAAAGCCGTCGAACCCATGCGCATATCTTGCGCGTTGACCAATGGCAAAGAAATGTGGGCTTTTAGATATTCAAGTGATGACCAGTCGCCAAGCATGTATTTTGGCTCTCCCCATACACGTTCCCATGAACTTAGCACCAATCCAATCAACACCATTGCTTCTGAGCCATCTGATTTTCAAGAATCGCATTGGTTTAAAGTCGACGAGCGCAATGGTCTTCATTGGACGGAGAAAGGGTTGAATAATTTTCGAATCAATCTTTGAATAAAAAATCCCAACCCAAAATTTGTTTTTAAAAAATGAGCAGATTGATAACTTCCATAGCTTTATTGTTCCTGTGCTTTGCCAATACGCATGGCCAGCAAATGTATGATGGCGCAGGACGTCATTTGGGGCGTGTAGAAGGTGAGCGCTATTACAATGCATCTGGCCACAAAATAGGCCAAGTTGAGGGCAACCACATCTATGACGGCTCTGGAAGGCAACTCGGGCGCATTGATGGTGAGCGGGTCTACAACGCTTCGGGAAGTCCAATGGGTCGCTTTGACGGAGAGAGACTCTACAGCGCGTCGGGTGCCTCCATGGGGCGTCTTGACGGCGATCGAATTTACGACGGATCAGGTAGACAAATAGGACGTGCAGATGGTTTGCGTCGGCTGCAAATCATCGTCTTCTTTTACTTCTTTATGTAAGGTTTGGTGAACTTTGCAGAAGTCGAATTTCATATCTTAGGCGGACAAATCAATCCTAAAAACACCTGAATACGGGTCTGGGCGTCCTTGAGCTTGAAGCTCAGGTTTTGCAAATGGAGAAGTGACATGGGATTTGAGTTTTCCTCCATGACGCTGCAGCTCAAGCGCAACCTTCTGCGCCTCCAAAACATTGCTGCTTTGCAGTGCAGAGCCAATTTTACTTAAATAAGGGTCGTTTGATACGGATGGGTCTGTGTTGATGAGCGCAATAAAAGCTTGCCTCGAACCCTCTAAATCACCCCCCTTTAAGCTCTGCAACAAGACATGCAGTTTTTGCTCACGGCGACTTTGCCGATCGCCTTGTGGCGAGTTCTTGCCATTCCATTGTCTGTTGTTGGCATCTATTCGCAGTCCTAATGATGTGTCCATTGCCATTGCTCCTTCAATTTTGTTGGTCTACTCGGTTGCACCTCTTCTTTTTGTAATGATTTAGAATTAAAATAATAAAAGGTTGACTCGTTAGACCAAAAAAAGTTTTCAATAAAAATTGAATGTCAAGAAATCAACCTTCCACACATATCTAAGCAAAAAAGGTACCAATATTTGGAAGATCGTTCAGCGCTGGCAGAAAAAAGGCAGTGAACGTTTGAAGGAAGTCATCATTGAGCGATTCTTTGACCACCCTGAGACCTCATAATGCTTGGCTTCAAAGCCGAGTTTTTTTAAATGCGTTGATTGCAGATAGGCGTTCTTAATTGGCCAAAAAAGCATGAACGCGAGATTCAATTGCAAAATACGTGTCACTCACGCCAGGTCTCATCTATGCGGGGCGACTGCAACCCGCAGCGAATAGAGCGTATTTTTTTCACAGACTTGGCCAACACTGGAGCTAAAGTCCACATGCTGAAAACTTTGGCCTCTAGCCAGCACATTCATCCCTCGACTCATTCAAGTTCAACTCGAGGGCGGATGTATTTACTTTTTTTCTTGTCTCGATTCAAGCATGTCGCGGTTTCTGATGGCGTTTTCATCCCCATTTTTTGCAGCCTTTCTGTAGTACGCGAGAGCTTTTGCTTCATCTTCATTGACGCCTTGACCATGCTCATGCATAAATCCAAGTGCAGACTGAGAATGTGCATCCTCTTGGGCTGCAGCCAACAAGTACCAGTGCAAAGCTTGCGGATAGTCCCTCTCGCGGCCCAATCCGTTTTGATACATAAAACCAACCCTATATTCAGCTTCTGCATGGCCACGAGCGGCCGCCATTTTGTAATGTTTCATGGCTTCCTCATGACTTTGCTCAACACCATCGCCTACTTGATACATCAATCCAATGCTGATTTGAGCACCAAAATGCCCTTTTGCAGAGGCCAAGCTGAACCAATGCATGGCCTCAGAGAGGTCTTTTTTGAGCCCTTTACCTTTGCTGTAAATACAACCAAGCCTGTAATCAGCCTCTAGGTGCTCGTGATGAGCTGCCAACTTGTACCAGCGGACCGCTTCTATATCATCTTGCTCAACACCGTGATGGTTTTCATACATGCTGCCAAGCCCGAACATGGCATCTGAATTGTTCTTTTTGATCGCCAATGTATACCAATGCATCGCCTCTTTGAAGTCCTCCTTCACGCCCTTACCGGCATCAAACATCACACCCAGCATGTACTGAGCCTGACCATGATCTTTTGCAGCAGCCAATTGAAAATAGCGCAATGCTTCCTTAAAGTTTTGAGCAGCCCCTAGGCCTTTAACGGCCATGTCTCCCAAAATGAATTCGGCATCGGTATGCCCATGCTCTGCGGCCAATTTGTAAAATTTAATGGCCTCCGCATAGTCTTGTTTCACACCTTGCCCATGGTGATGAATCTGAGCAAGGCTAAACTGCGATTCAGAATCTCCTTTTGCCGCTGCTTCTTGGCTCTTTTTGATTTCTATTTGAATTGCTGCGGAAATCTCTATTTGTTGCTTTAGTAGCTCTTCTAGTTTAGTCATTGTAATATTTCCTAAATTCAATCGTTAAGAATATTGATTGCTAAGATGACTTTCGCTTATGGAGGGATTAGACTCCGTTTCTTCTCAGCTTGGACGAATTTTCTTTGAATTCGCCAAAAGCTTGAATTTGCAATGCTAAATTGAAGCCGTCAGCATATAAGTGACTGATTTCACCTATTACATGCCTACTATGCTTAGGACTACTCTCACCTCCTTAAACCCTCATATGACTTATTGATTATAATTTTAACTGTGGTTTAATCTTATGTAAAGATACACAACTCTTTTACCGCTTCATCAAAAAAGAAGGAACTGCACTTTGGAAGAAATCAAAACGTTCTTTAAAGTTGACATCGAGCATCTTCATTCATTAGGTGTGGTGGATCCTAGCTCTAATAAAAGCTTGGAGATATTTGAGTCAGGTCAATTAAATAGCAACGAGCGACTATATTTTTGCCTTTGGGGCTCTAAAGATTTAAATTCTGTTGCCTTTGAGTCCAAGAAAAAGATTTTCCAAAAAGGAGACAAGGTCACCTCCGCCTATTTCATTGTTTCTGGTTCACTTTTAAGTGTTGAGGGAGACCTGATTGAGCGCCTTGGACCTGGATCTGTCATAGGCTTGGCTGAAGGAATCAAGGACATCGATTATCCGAAAACAGTCATCACAACCTCCGCAGTTCAAGCTCGGGTATTGCCGTTGAGTAAAATTTCTCACATCATTCCAAAACTTCCAACGGTAATTCAAAAGATTCTCTTTAATATCGTTAATCGATCTTTGGCTTAATACTTTGAATCATCGACATGAGTAATTTTAAGGAAATCAATTTCAATCCTGGTGAGGTTATCTTCAAGTATGGCCAACATGCTGATATGCTTTATCTCATTAAAAGTGGGACAGTTGAAATTCTGAGCGAAGATGGCATTTCTATTGCGAAAGTAAGCGAAGGCCAGTCATTTGGCGAACAAGCATTTTTAAGAGGTGGTATTCGAGGTGCTACAACCAGAGCCGTGGATTCGGTCTCGTGCATAGTCCTCTCAACAGAAGAGGCCAACTCACTCTTGAACAATGCCTCGCCATTATTGGTACCAATCTTTGAGGCGCTACTTCTTCAACAAAATATGACCAATGAACTTCGGAAAAATAGAAAGCAATAATTTAAAATGTCTCTGTCGATTGATCGATCAAAATACCTCCCTATTGAAGAACTCAATAATTGGCCTGGTATTTTGGATTCATCGTTGGGATTTTTAAGAAATTCTTGGCGCACAAAATGGATTGGTTTACCTGAAATTTTAGAGACTTGTATCTCTGAACTGATACGTTTAGAAGATCAGGCTTCGCAACCCATTAAAGAGTTGCTGGAATGCGCAAGACATATTGCCCTGAACATCGAAAAAGTCGCTCCTCTTGCTTGGGAGCCTAGTTATCACAATCGACTGCACATTAGCGATGCATTGACTGGTTTGACTGTTCTTTTGGCAATTGAAAGAGAGCGCAGCGGCGTTCTGGATACCTATTGGATGAGTCTTTTAATTTTCACGGTCACGGCTCATGATTATCTGCATCCGGGTGGATCTAACACAATCGAATTTGAAATTGAAAGCAAAACACTTGAGGCGTTGGATGCAATTTGGAATCATTTTCCAATAAATGAGCAAAGCAAAGCCTACATAAGACACTTAATTCGACATACCGATCCCATTTTTGTTCAACAAAATCACGGTTTAATAAAAAATCAAAAATTCGAATTTAATTTGAATTGGTCAACCGTTCTGATCAATGAATCAGACGTCTTGGCAAGTTGTACAAAGAAATTTGGCTTCGAGTTGAGTCATCAACTAGCTGAAGAATGGAGAATCAAAGATATATCTCTTCATTCGCAAATTGCAACGCAACAGGGTCGGAAAATATTTTTGAAATCAGTTATATTTTCATCACCTGCTAGCCATATTTTAAAAATTGATCAATCTATCCAAGAAGAAATTCTAAGCTTGAATTAATCGACAGAATGAACGCTATTCAGGCAAACCCGCTTTGCGGTATGCAGGCAAGTAGGTCTTTTGGTACCACTCTTTGTAGCTTGGAAGACTTGCAGGCAATGGCTTGATAAAAAAAGTTAATGTATCGAGATTGGAGTTGGGATTTAATTTTTTTACTTCTACAACAGCCAA
>CANJNC010000076.1 GCA_947475685.1 Comamonadaceae bacterium
ATTTGGCTCCATGACCTTGGCGGAAAATGTACAGATGGCCCTCTTGTCTGCAGAGTCGAGGTTGTATGCGTTTTGGCAACGGGCGACGCTTTTTAAAAGAGACGAGGCCACCGAGCTTTTGCGCTTGGTGGGCTTGGACTCGCAGGCGGACAAGGCCTGTTCGGCCTTGGCCTACGGGGACGTGAAGAGACTGGAGCTTGCCATGGCGTTGGCCAACGAGCCCACCTTGTTGTTGATGGATGAGCCCACGGCGGGCATGGCCTCGAGCGAGCGCAACAATCTCATGGCGCTCACCAAAGAGTTGGTCATCGATCGCAAATCAAGGCCAAACGGCTTGGCCGTTTTGTTCACCGAGCACAGCATGGATGTGGTCTTTGGTTACGCTGATCGGGTGTTGGTCTTGGCCAGAGGCGAGTTGATTGCACACGGCACGCCCCAAGAGGTGAGAGACAATGCCTTGGTTCAATCCGTGTACTTTGGTGGCGGTAAAACATTTGAAGGTGCGAGGGCATGAGTCCGTTTCAAGCCCCCCCTAACTTAAGCTCAAGCTCAAGCTCAAGCACGGACCAGGTCTTGCTTGAATGCAAAAACCTGTGCGCCTGGTACGGCGCAGCGCAGATTTTGTTTGATGTGAATTTGCAAGTCAACCGTGGTGAAGTCGTGGCGCTCATGGGGCGAAATGGCGCGGGCAAGTCAACCACCTTGAAAGCCTTGATGGGTTTGATGCCCAAAAAGACGGGGGTGGTGAATTTTTTGGGTCAAGATCAAAGCCACTTTGAGCCCCACGACGCGGCGAGACGCGGGCTTGGATTTGTGCCCGAGGACAGGCGCATATTTACCGATCTGACGGTGCTTGAAAATTTAAGTGTCGCGCGCCAAGGGGCGAGAAAATTTCCCAACGGACAAGATGCGCCCTATTGGGATTACGCCAATTTGGGCAAGCTTTTCCCCAATTTGGCTTCAATGCCGCACCGTTTGGGCTCGCACATGAGTGGCGGAGAGCAACAAATGTTGACGGTGGCAAGGAGCTTGATGGGCAACCCCTTGGTGCTCTTGCTCGATGAGCCCTCAGAAGGGGTTGCGCCTTTGATTGTGGAGCAAATGGGGGAGATGATTTTGACCTTGAAGCGCCAAGGGGTGAGCATCTTGCTCAGTGAACAAAACCTTCATTTTGCCCAATGGGTTTCAGACCGAGTGTATGTGCTTGAGAAGGGTCAAGTCAGGCATCACTCGAGCATGCAAGAGTTGTCTGAAGATGGGCAAGCGCTCAAGGCCTATTTGAGTGTATGAGCGTGCTTACAAATTGGAGGGGTTTTTTGCTCAATCACAACTGCGCCTGATAGACTCACCAAGAGCGCAGGGTTGACTAGACATGGCAGGTGTTCTTTTATCTTTTAAGGAGTATTTCTATGACGGTTTCTAGACGTTTTTTGCTGAGCGCCTTGGGCGCTTCAAGCACGGTGGGTGCGGTGGCCTCTTTGGGTCTGATGTCCAACTCTATTTTCGCCGCGGGTAAAATCAAACCCGATGCGCAGTCGGTTTTGATTGTGGTGGATGTTCAAAACTGTTTCATCGAAGGCGGTACCCTGCCCGTCTCCAAGGGCTCGGAGGTCGTGCCGGTGATCAATAAACTCGGCGCCTCCTTTGCCAACATTGTGGTGACCCAAGATTGGCACACAGCGGGCCACGCCTCCTTTGCCTCGAGCTATTCGGGCAAGAAGCCTTTTGAGACCACCAAGCTTGGCTATGGCACCCAAGTCTTGTGGCCTGATCACTGTGTGCAGGGCACGGAAGATGCCGCTTTGCACAAGGACTTGAAGCTGCCCAGTGCGCAATTGATCATCCGTAAAGGTTATCACAAAGACATGGATTCTTATTCCGCTTTCACCGAAGCGGATGCCAAAACATCCACGGGTCTGTCGGGTTACTTAAAGCAGCGGGGCATCAAAACGGTCTACGTGACGGGTTTGGCCACGGATTTTTGCGTGGCGTGGACGGCCATGGACGCCAGAACCGCGGGCTTTAAGACCTACGTCATTGAAGATGCGTGTCGGGCGATTGATTTGAATGGCTCTTTGGCCGCTGCTTGGAAAAGCATGGGCGACAAAGGCGTTCAACGCATCCAGTCCAGCGACATCGCTTAAAGCGCACGCCCTGCGCCCTACTTCCCCCTACGTCGCCCTGATGAGCGTTTGACCATGACCCAAACCGTCACGATCAAGGTCAATGGACAAGTCAGGGCGCTTGAGCTCACGCCACAAGCAAGCTTGCTGCATGTCCTTAGAAATGATTTTGAGCTCAATGGCGCAAAATATGGGTGTGGCTTGGGGGAATGTGGCGCCTGTACGGTGCTTGTGGACCACCAGCCTGCACGCAGTTGTGTGATTCCTGCCCTCGGTGTAGGGGGCCGATCCATCACCACGCTAGAGGGCTTGCCCCTTTTAAACGCTCAAACCTCTCTAGACCCCTTGCACCCGGTTCAGCGTGCCTTCATCGACGCCCAAGGCACCCAATGTGGGTATTGTCTAAATGGCATGATCATGATGACGGTGGCGCTCTTGCTTAAAAACGCACAACCCTCGCGCCAAGAGATGCTTGATGCGTTGTCAGGCAACTTGTGTCGTTGTGGTGCACATGTGGAAATTTTAAAAGCGGTTGAACTCTCGGTTCAATACACCAGGCAGCTTGATGGCGTCCGAGATGCACAGGTTGCTCAACTTGCAAAGTCAAGCTCCGTGCCTTTGCAGCCGGGCATGAAGCAAGGCACAACGCATGGTCAGACGCTTGATCAGACGCTTGATCAGACGTGGGGTAAGGCGCCTTGATGTTGATCGCACAAACCCCCTTTAAACGCCAAGACATGCCCTTGATGCGGGGTGTCATTTGGGTCTCAAGACCTCCCGTCTCGCCACCCCTTGGCGCGAGCGGTCAACCGCCCTTTATCGCCTCTTCGCTTGACGAGGGCGCAGAAGTGTTGGTCGCTCTTTGGACGGACGCGAGCGTCACGGCCTTGCACGGGCATGTGGACATGGGAACGGGCCTAAGAACGGCGCTCACGCAAATGGTGGCCGAAGAATTGTCCCTTGACCTCTCACGCGTACACATGGTGATGGGCCACACCTCGGTGTCTCCCAATCAAGGCGCCACCATCGCCAGCAACTCCATCCAAACGCATGCCAAACCGCTTCAATGTGCCGCGGCCCAAATCCTTCAATGGGGGCTTGATCAGAGTGCCCACTACTTTGGCGTCTCCGTCAGTGATGTGCTCTACGGCGAAGAGGGCTTTCATGTCATGGCCACTGACAATGAAGCCCTGGACCTTTTTTACCAGACTGCGCGAAAAAGGGTTCTGCCCTGGTCTGAGTTGCTCTTTGATCAAAACATCGCTTTGCAACTGGATTTGAACGCACCGCTCAAAGACCGCCAGGCGTATCGGCTGGTTGGACAAGCTGTGCCTCGCGTGGACATCCCTCTTAAAGCCCAAGCACAGTTGACCTTTGTGCACGACATGCGCATAGAGGGCATGCTGCATGGCCGTGTGGTGCGGCCTCCCTACGCCGGTGTGGACAGTGGGGACTTTGTTGGCAAGACGCTGCTGAAGGTGGAGTGCGAATCGGTAAGCCATGTGCCAGGCCTAAGAGCGGTCGTGGTGCAAGGGGACTTTGTGGGGGTGGTGTGCGAGCGCGAGGAGCATGCCGAGCAAGCCATGAAAGAGTTGGTGGTGCACTGGAAGTCTTGGCCTGGCGTGGGTTCGCTGCAAGACACCGAGAATGCGCTCTCCAAGCAAGCGTTCACTGAGCGCGAATTGATCAACGACGGAGACGTGCAAAGCGCTTTGCAAGGCGCAGCCGTCTCTTTGAGCCAAACCTATGTCTGGCCCTATCAGATGCACGCCTCCATTGGCCCATCTTGTGCGTTGGCCCAATGGTGCTCAGACGAGGAGTTTCAAGCCACGGGGACACGCATGCGTGTGTGGGCTGGCACACAGAACCCACATGTGCTCAGAGCCGATTTGGCCTTGATTGCAGGCACTGTGGACGCAAGCGTTGAGGTCATTCGCATGGAGGCAGCAGGCTGCTACGGCAGAAACTGTGCCGACGATGTGGCCGCTGACGCGGCCCTTCTCTCCAAGGCCTTGAAGGCCCCAGTGCGCGTGCAATTGACCCGCGAGCAAGAACATGCCTGGGAGCCCAAGGGGGCGGCGCAAGTCATGAAGGTGAGAGGCGCATTGGACAAAGAAGGCCATGCCCTGGCCTATGACTTTTTAAGCGCCTACCCCTCCAACGGGGCACCCACCTTGGCGCTTTTGCTCACCCGTCTCATTGAACCCGTGGCCAAGGTCTATGAGATGGGCGACAGAACGGCGAGACCGCCCTACGAGTTTGCCCATTTGCGTGTGCGGGTGCAAGACATGGCGCCCATTTTGCGGGCCTCGTGGCTCAGAGGCGTATCGGCCCTTCCCAACTCCTTTGCCCATGAGTCTTTCATGGATGAATTGGCCTTTGAGGCCCAAGTCGATCCGGTGCAGTTTAGGTTGCAGTCCATGAGCGACAGCAGAGCGGGTGAGTTGTTAAAGGCCACGGCCGACAAAGCGAATTGGATCAAGCACACCCGACCTCAGCAACAAGCAAGCGATGTACGTGATGCACGGGATGCACGGGATGCAAGCCAACCCAGCGAAGGTGCTTGGCTAAAGGGCCAAGGCGTCGCCTATGCAAGGTACGTTCACAGCAAATGGCCGGGCTTTGGCGCGGCCTACTCGGCCTGGGTGGCCGATGTGCAGGTCAACCCCAACACGGGCGAAGTGCATGTGAGCAAAGTGGTCGTGGGACACGATGCGGGCATGCTGATCAACCCCCAGGGTGTGGAGCATCAGGTCAACGGCAATGTGATTCAAACGACCTCCAGAGCTTTGAAGGAGGACGTGCAAACAGACCCCCAAACAGGTTCGGTGCAAAGTCTTGAATGGGGCAGCTATCCGATTCTCAACTTCCGGCAAGTCCCCGTGATTGAAGTGCTGCACATGCCGCGCCAAGATCAAGACCCCTTGGGTGCGGGCGAGTCGTCCTCGGTGCCCGGGACCGCGGCCATTGCAAACGCCATTTTCGATGCCACTGGGGTGCGTTTTAGAAACCCGCCCTTCACGCCCGACAAAATCTTGGCCGCTTTGAATCCTTTGGGTCAGGAGTCAAAACCTGAAGGCACATTCAAAGACCCCTCTAAAGTCGGTTTGGGCACTCGGGTTTGGGGCTCAAAGGCCCAAGCGTTTTTTACAAAGCATCCTCTGCGCGCGTTGACGCTGAAAGGTGTTGCAAAGGGCGTCATGGGTTTTGGCTTTCAGAGCCTGGGTGTCTTGTCTGCGGCCTTTCTCTGCGCCTTGGGCTGGGTGCTTTATGGCCCGAACTTGAACGCCAATTTGCAACTCACTGCGCCGGTCAATTTGTCGATGTATGGGCCCAAGATGATTGAGCGTGGTGCTCAATTGGCGTTGATGGGCAACTGCCAGGGCTGTCACACCCAAGAGGCGGGTTTGCTCAACGCCGGAGGTCGCCCCATACCAACGCCCTTTGGGGTGATCTACAGCTCCAACATCACGCCCGATGCGCAAACGGGCATTGGGGGCTGGAGCTACAAGGCCTTTGAGCGGGCCATGCGTGAGGGCATCTCAGCCAAGGGCCATCAGCTCTACCCGGCGTTTCCTTTTACGTCTTTTAAGAGCATCAATGACGAAGACCTGATGTCCTTGTATGCGTGGACCATGTCGCAAACGCCCGTGGCCTCTGAGCCCAAGATAAACACCCTCGCCTTTCCCTTTAATCTTCGTGGGTTGATGAAGATGTGGAATGCACTTTTTTTAGAGCAAGTCCCACCTCAACCGGCCAACACCTCATCAGCGCTTTTGCTGCGTGGGGCGTACTTGGTCAACAGTGTGGGCCATTGCAGTGCCTGTCACACCGAGAGAAACCTCTTGGGGGCAGAAAAGCGTGGGACACAGGACTTGCAAGGCGCTTACGTCAATGGTTGGTATGCGCCTGCATTGAGTGTGAACAATGCGGCCCCCATGCCTTGGACGCAAGAGGATTTGTACCGTTATCTGAGAACGGGCCACACCGAGTACCACGGCGTGGCCTCGGGCCCCATGGGGGAGATCGTCCAGTCCTGGGCAGGTGTGCCGGATGAAGATCTGTTGGCCATGTCGGTGTATTTGGGCGCGAAGATGAACCCTGCAGGGTTAAGCGATGCCTCCCTTCAAAGCAAGGCCAAAGAGCGGGTTGACGCCTCCAAGCTCAAAGAGGAAGTCAACACAGGACTGAGTGTGGGGCAAAGACAGTTTGAGGGAAGTTGTTGGAGTTGTCACCATGAGGGCGGCGGGCCCAATTTGTTGGGCACGAACGCCTCTTTGTCCTTGAACACCAATGTGCACAGTGCCACGCCCAACAATCTGATTCAAATCATCTTAAAGGGCTGCCCAAGTCCAGCAGGCAAAGATTTGGGCTTCATGCCCGCGTTCAAAGACAGCTTGAACGCGGCCCAAATCAAAGACCTTGTGCATTACATTCGGGGCAGGTTTGCACCTGAGCAACCCCCTTGGTCCAAAGTCTCCCAAGAGATCGATCAAGTTTTGAGGGCTGAAAAACTCAGATGAATGAACCCGTTCTGGTTGGAGGAGTTTTAAGCGGTGAATTAAGGTAAGCCCTTAGGCAGTTCACGCGCGTGTCACTATATATTCACACCCTAACCCCAAGCTTAAAGTCGGTGCGCTAAACTCAGACAACACCCACAAGCTTAAAGATCCCAAAAGCTTTGCGTCCCATGAACACCCTTAATCGTTGAAAGATCGAAAAATGTCACAATCTCTCATGGCTCAAACCAAAAGACCGGGCGTCTTGGCCGTTCACTCTTTGGATGAATATGTGCTTGAGGTGCCTAGCCTTGAAGACGCCAAGAAGTTCTACACCGATTTTGGTTTGAACGTGGTCGACGAGGGCGAGCAAGTTGCCTTGTACGCCCACAACAACCCGCACCGCTATGCCACCCTTAAAAAGGGCACCAAAAAGGGCCTGCTGTGGCTCAGCTTTGGCATCTATGCGGAAGATTTGCAGGCCTTTAACGAACACATTGACCGCGCTGGGATCCAACGTGTGGCGCCCATGGACACGGATTCAAAGGACAGCATTTGGATCGAGTCAAGCGACGGCTTTCCCGTTCAAATCAAAGTGGCCATGAAGTCCTCCCCTTCCGCCCAAGCGCCCAGGGTGTTTGAGCCTGTGTGCAAAGGCTCGGGGCGCGCACCGGCGAGCTCCAAGGTCGCTCAAGTTCACCCCTTGTTCATGTCACACGTGTTGATTTTTACCAAAGACGTTGAAGTGTCCCTCAAGTTTTACGCTGACGTCTTGGGTTTGCGCTTGTCGGATTCGTCGGGTGAGGAGAAGTTGGGCATTGCGTTCATGCACTCGCCCCATGGCAGTGACCATCACTTGTTGGCCTTTTTGGGCTCCGAGCACTTTGGCTTTCACCACAGCAGTTGGACGGTGGAGTCCATTGACAAGGTGGGGCTGGGTATGAAGCAGATGAATGAGGCTGGGCACACCTACGGCTGGGGTGTGGGTCGACATGTTTTGGGATCGAATTATTTTCGCTATACGCGAGATCCATGGGGCAGCTATGTCGAGTACTCCTTTGACATCGATTTTGTACCTCATGACTGCGAGTGGCCCGCTCAAAATCACCCGCCCCAGGACTCCTTTTACCTATGGGGCCCGGATGTGCCAGCGGAGTTTGGTAAAAACTTTGAGACGCACTGAAAGGACTGAAGTCCGATCGATACATTGGCCCCCCGCTCAATGGTGAGTAGCTAGAGGGGTGTGACTCAAGCCAAGGTGTTGACGTTCTTGCCCAGGCCCGTGAGGCCAGATAAAGTGTCGTTGCCTTTGCGCTCGGATGCATCTAGACCATCCAAGACACCAAAGAGACTCATGCTGGTTTGGGCTTTGATGCTGTTCAAAATCGCTTGAGGGTTGGGCTTGGAGCCCTTAGAGGCGTTGTAGGCATTGGACGTATTGGCGCTGCTGCCAGAGCTCGTCGTGTTTGAACTCAAAGACGAGGCCAAGGCTTGCCCGCCTTGAAGTCCCAAGGCCAAGCTTTGGGCGCTCTTTAAGTCACCCGACTTCAATGCGGCCCCCAATTGTGCAAAGCTGGAGTTCAAGTTTTGCATCAAATACTTGCCCCCTTGGGTGCTTGAGAACTGCGTAAAGGCCTTTTGAGCACCCGCCAAGTCGCCTGATTTCAAGCTGGCAAAGAGCTGCTTGGCGCTTTGGTTGCTCTTTTGGGTATCCGACTGGTGTCCATTTAAGATGTTGGTGGTGGCCGTGTTGAGATTGAGACCCATGGTTTTGCTCCGTTGTGAACAAGGCTTTTTCTTTTGACTTTAAATCATCAGACAATTGGGCCAAAATTTGCCGCTTACTTGAGCGTCAAAGGAGGCCTTTGCTTGGTATTAAGGGGGACAGCAAGCTCTGTGCCATGAGCAAAGGGACAGATGGGGGGCAGATGGGGCCATGTGGGGCCATGTGGGGCCAGGTGGGCAGTCCTGGGTCATTGCACGTGTAAGCTATTCTTTCATGCGATCTTTTAAGCGCACGTGCACAGCTCTAATACCCCGCCTTGGACCCTGCTCTTTTATGGGCAAACAAGCCCGCGGCCTTGGCACCTTGTTGTTTGAAACGCTCTCGCCTGGCCACCTTGGGGTCCACTCTCAAGGACTTGGTGATCTCTAATCGGTCCGTGCTTTGAAGGACCGCATCAAGCAAGCACGGTGCGCCCCAAACGCTTAAGAAAAGCTTGGCGTTTTGAAGGTGTTCATCCAACCACGCGCGCGCGCGCTCGCTTGATGCTTGACTTTGGGCATCAAGCACATCTGCGCCCACTTCCAGGCGCAGACCCATTTGCAAGGCGCATAGAAGTGCTTCAAACACCGTTGAGCCGGGCTTGATGTGCAAGTGCATGACTTGCACGCGCCTATAGCCATGGCCGCACACGAGCTCGGTGGTCATGCTGGGGCTCAGAGGGTCATTTGACATACACGTGCTCAGCGCGTTTGACGAACGAATCGACCAAGGTGCTGGCGATTTTGTCAAACAAGGGCCCTACCAAGACCCCAAACATGCTCTCAAAGTCATAATTGAGTTGCAACTCAATGCGACAAGCCCGCTCATTGCCCAAAGGATGAAACTGCCACAAGCCATCGAGTGCTTTGAAGGGCCCCTTGACCAGGTCAATCTTGATCTCGCGCCCCTCGCTGTGGGTGTTGTGAGTGGTGAACGCTTTTTTAAAGCCCCCAATGGACATCCCAATCTCCGCCGTGACCCCGTGCTCGTGATGCTCTATGATAGAGGCCTGTTCGCACCAAGGTAAAAATTGAGGATAACTGGGCACATCGGTGACCAAGTTGTACATCTCTTGGGCGCTGAACCAAATGAGCACAGATTTTTGGATGGTTTTCATAAGCAATCAGCAATAAGCAACAGGCAAAGGGCCTGTACAAGGATAGACCAGCGACAAGACCCATTTTTCTCTCCATTGTACGAACAAGCACAGGCGTTTGATCCATTCCCCTATTTTCATGACCAAAAAACCAGAATTACCCTCGCGCATAGCGGACAACAAAAAGGCCGCCTTCAATTACTTTTTCGAAGAACGCTATGAAGCCGGCATGGTCCTCCAAGGCTGGGAGGTCAAGGCCGTGCGCGAGGGAAAGGTCCAGTTGACCGATGGCTATGTGGTGGTCCGAGAGGGGGAGTTGTATGTGATTGGTTGCCAAATCAACCCCACCCGCACCACCTCAAGTCATGTCACCGCCGACGCCACTCGGACCAAGAAGTTGCTTCTTAAAAAAGAAGAAATTCGCCGCCTCGTTGGCAAGGTTGTCCAAAAAGGCTACACCTTGGTGCCTTTGAATTTACACTGGAAGAGTGGCAAAATCAAATGCGAAATTGCCCTGGCCAAGGGCAAGGCCGAGCACGACAAGCGTGACACCATCAAGGACCGAGAAGGCAAACGCGAGGTGGAGCGGGCGATGAAACACAAGTCGCGATAAAGGCCAGGGGCCATGGGCCAAAAAAAAAGCGAACGTTGGTCGGCTCTTTTAAGCGGCCATCGCCTCCCAAGTGCTCACAAAACCATGGGGCAGCCCAGCCCTTGCAAGTGCACCATGCAGTTTCAAATCCGACAAGCTCTCGGACATGCTTTGTCTCGTCGTGAGGAGCGCATCCAAATTGACCCCGGTTCGAAGGCCCATGGCGTCAAGCATAAAACAAAGATCCTCCATCACAATGTTGCCGCTCGCTCCTGGCGCAAAGGGGCAACCGCCAAGTCCTCCTAAAGAGGCATCGAAGTACTTGATGCCACAATCAAGCGCTGCAGTCACATTGGCCAAGCCCGTGCCACGCGTGTCATGAAAATGCGCTGCAACGGGCACATGAGCGGCAACGCCCAAAACCGCTTTCATGACTTGCCGCACTTGCGCGGGGTTGGCATAACCCACCGTGTCGCACACGACGATTTCATCGGCGCCCGCTTCAAGCAACTGCTCGGCACAAAAAACGACCTCGCTCACTGCAATCTTGCCCTCATAGGAGCAGCCCAGCGCGGTTGATAAACCCGCCCCGATGAAGGGGCGCTGATCTTTGGGCAAGGTCTTGATGAGCTCCACAATGGCTTTGAAGTCGGCCATGGACTCCGCGCGTGCTCGGCGCACATTTTTTAAATTGTGCGTTTGACTCACCGAGACCACGTAGTTGAGTTTGTTGACCCCTAGCTCCAGCCCCCTTTGCGCGCCCTTTAAATTGGGAATCAAGGCGCTCACTACCAAGTCTTTGAGTTGGATGGCGCCATGGCAGACGTCGCTTGCATCTGCAAATTGAGCAATGAGCTTAGGCGGGACAAAGGAGGTGACTTCAATCTCTGACACACCGGCCAAGGCTTCGCTCTTGATCCAAGCCAGTTTTGACGCCGTTGGCATGAAGGTGGGATGGATTTGTAGCCCGTCACGCAGGCCCACTTCTCGCACGATGATGTCTCTTTGAGGGGTGCTCATGTCTTGGTTTCCGATGCTAAAAAAATCTGCTCTGGCGAATCTAGCGAATCTGGCGAATTGGCGCACGGGGCCATCTGCACCTGCATTCACTTGCCCAAAAAATGGGGTTTTCTTTTTTCGTTGAAGGCCTTCACACCTTCCAATCGATCCTCGGTATCGATCAAATGATTATAGGCTTCGATCTCAAAACGAAAGGCTGTTTTGAGCTCCATTTGTCCACCGTAGCGCACAGATTTTTTAACTTGTCTGACGGACAAAGGGGCGTTGTTGGCCACCGTCTCAGCGGTCTTTAAAGCCTCTTGCAGCACATCTTGAGGCTCAAAGAGTTCATTGACCAGTCCCCAATCGTAGGCCTGTTGCGCGCTAAAGGGCTTTCCAGTCATGATGATCTCTTTGGCGCGTCGCTCGCCCACCGCTCTAGGGAGCAATTGTGTGCCGCCAGCCCCTGGCATGATGCCAAGGGTGACCTCGGTGAGCGCGAAACGGGCGTTTTGATTGGCGTAGATAAAGTCACAGGTGAGCGCCATCTCCAGACCTCCCGCGTAGGCGTGACCGTTGACCGCGGCAATGACCGGAATGGGCACGTCCAGCAAGGCCCAGTACTGACGCTCAAAAACTTCGTGTTGGCGAGTCCATTGCTCACGCGTCATGCCGTTGCGCTCTTTCAGATCGCCACCCCCACAAAAGGCTTTTTCACCAGAGCCGGTGAGCACAATGGCTCGAAAGCCTTGCGTATCCAAAATAAGTCGGTTCCACAAGTCCTCAAGCTCTTGGCCCATCAGCGTATTGAAGGCGTTGGAGACCTCGGGCCGGTTCAAGCTCACCTTTAAGACATGGGTTGAGACTTTTTCGGCCAAAATGGTTTGGTAGAGAGGAATACTGGCTTGTGCAGGAGAAAAAACAAGATCGGTCATCGTCTGTCGTCCAAGTAAATCGCCAGTATAAATGATGCGCGAGACAGGTTGAAAAAACGCGGGGTGTGCTGCTTTGCCCCGACCCTTGGATAGGCAGCGGCTAAGAGAGGCGTGGGCTTTGGATCTTGCTTGTTGGATCTACGCCTTTTAAGCGCCGTGTCATGAAGCGCCTTGTGGTTTAAGAGCTTCGCGCATCTATGCAATAATCTTTCGCAGTCAAGAAAGAATCACACCCCATGAAACTCAAGTCCTGGTTGAATCGCTTTTTACCCAGACCCAAGGCCTCCCTTCAACAATTGGCTTGTCTGGTCTTGTTGACTCACCTTGGCTGGTGCTGGTCTGCTGCGCCAGGCGCGACAGATTTCCCCAAAGGGCCGGTCAAGATGATCATCCCCTTTCCGCCTGGTGGCCCGACCGACACATTGGGTCGACTGATAGGCCAAAAGCTGCAAGAGATATGGGGTCAAGTGGTGATCATCGATTACAAAGCAGGCGCTGGCACCGTCATTGGGGTGGACTATGTGGCCAAGAGTGCCCCAGATGGCTACACACTGGGCATGATCAATTCAGCGTTTGTGGTGAACCCCTCTTTTCAGAAGTCTTTGCCCTACGACTCCATCAAGGACATTGCACCGATCACCTTGGTTGCAAACCTTCAATTGGCCATGGTCGCGCGTCCCGATGCGCCCTTTAACACCTTGCCAGAGTTGATCGCTTATGCCAAAAAGAACCCCACAAGCTTGAGTTATGGCACACCCGGTACAGGTTCAACCACGCATTTGGGCACAGAGCTTTTAAAGCGAAGCGCCAATTTTGAGATCGTGCACATTCCTTTTAAAGGCAGTGCTCAAGCGCACGCAGAGCTCCTAGGCACTCGCATTGACGTGGTGGTCGATCCCTTTTTATCGGTGATGCCGTATGTGAAAGCTGGGCGCATGAAAGTCATTGCAACCATGGGGGATAAAAAACTGCCCCACACCGATTACCCACTGGTTCAAGAGCATGTGCCGGGCTTTAATGTCAATGCCTTGTTGGGCTTCATTGCACCCAAAGGAACTCCAAGCCAAGTGGTGCAAAAAATTCAAGCCGATATTGCCAAAGTGATGGCCATGCCAGAGCTGGTCAAACGAAGCGATGACTTTGCCATGGAAATTGTCGCATCCAAGCCCGAGGCGTTTGAGCAGTTCATTGCCGGTGAAATACGCAAATGGGCTCGGGTGATTGCTGAGGCCAAAATTCAGCCTGAGTAAGTGACGCCCCTCAGTCGATGGACCCTTTTCATTTGAATGGTTTTTCTTATGACGCTTAAACTTCAAGCTTTGCACCCCTTGTTCGTGGCCCAAGCCAGTGGTCTAGATCTCACCCAGCCCTTGAGCGCTCAAGAGGTGAAAGAGATCAATGCGGCCATGAACCAATACGCGGTCTTGGTTTGGAGGAATCAGCCGCTCAGTCAAGCGCAACAAATTGCATTCTCTGAGACCTTTGGGCCCCTGGACATTGGGCTCAAAAGGGTCTTTAAAAGAAAAGAACGATTGGACGATGAGCGGCTCATTGACATCTCCAACGTGGACTTGAATGGTGAACTTCACAAGCGCGATTCCCCTAAAAACCTCTCCTCCTTTGCCAATCAATTGTGGCACTCTGACAGCTCCTTCATGAACCCCAGGGCGGCTTACTCGATGCTCCATGCTCTGGTGATTCCCAGCGAAGGGGGCAACACGGAGTTCTGTGATTTAAGGGCCGCGTATGACGCCTTGCCGCTCAATTTGAAGGAAGAAATCAAGGACTTGAGTGCCGAGCACTATGCCCTTCATACGCGCATGTTGCTTGGAGATGATGCCTACACCGATGAACAAAAGAAAGCCATTGAACCAGCCGTTTGGCCACTTGTGAGCGTGCACCCAGGATCTGGGCGACGGGTGCTTTTTGTGGGTGTTCATGCACACAAAATCATGGGTTGGCCCATTGCAGAGGCGCGGATTTTTTTGAGCGACTTACTGGAGCATGCCACCCAAAGACAGTTTGTGTTTGCCCACCATTGGGAGGTGGGTGACTTGGTGATGTGGGACAACCGAAGCACCTTGCACCGAGGACGGCGCTACGATTTGAATCAACGCCGTGAGCTTAGACGGACCACCTTCAACGATGTGCCTGAGGCCAACTTGGCTTGTCTTTAAGACCGTTCAGGCGAAAGTCTTTTTTAATTGATCCGAGCATCGGTGACGTTCACAGATTATTTCCAAGTTAAATTGAGTTTTCTACTTCGAGCGGCACAGTCTCTTAAGTACAAATTGATCAAACTTTGGTAGGGTATACCTACTTCTTCGGAGATGGACTTGAAATATGTGATGGAGTCCTCATCCAAACGAATGGTGATTTGTTTTTTTAATTGCGAGGCATAGGGATTTTTTTTGGCTTTTGAAAAATCATATTCTTTTTTCATAATTCACCTGCATCGAAGTAATGTGATCCTTCAGCCTTTCAAAAACTGTTTGCGCTTTTGCAAACGACACACTGAGTTTCTTTTGATTGCTGTGGGCTTTTTGGAGGTCCCAATCAAATTGAATTGATTTTATAATTACATTGTAGTTAAATCAAGATGAGGTTGCAATAGACCCATGATGCTTATGTTAAAAGCTTGGGGTTTTAGCTCCAAGAATTTTCTTTGCTCGGTGTCGAGCTCACATGGTGAATGGTCAAGTCTGCACCGTTGTGCTCCTCTTCTTCACTGAGTTTAAGGCCACACGCAAGCTTGAGTGCACCGTAGACGATGTATCCCCCGATCAAGGCAATG
>CANJNC010000077.1 GCA_947475685.1 Comamonadaceae bacterium
CTTCAACGCTTAAGCTTTGATTAAGTAGAAACACGCCTTGTTGGACCCAAGGCATCAAGGAGGCTTGCAGGCCTGGGGGTGGAAGATGGCCCAAATCGCGGCGAATCTCTTTGAAGATATTCATCAATGAAGGGGGGGCCTTGACCCCATTGGCCACCGAAAAGGACAAGCCCTCGGCCTGCCCTGGTCCGTGATAAGGGTCTTGCCCCAAAATCACCACCCGAACCTCCTCGGGTGACAATTCTTCTAAGAGCCTAAGCGGCTTGGGCGGGTAAATCACCGCGCCCTCGTCCATTCGCTTTTGCAAAGACATTGTCAACTCGAGACCGGCTTTGGACTTGAAAAAGCTCTGCACCACGTCTACCCAAGCAGGCTTGATGGCCTTCAAGTTGGGTGGCCAATTTTGCGTTTGCAAAGAAAGCGCCCTTGGGTCTTCAAAGCCCCACATGTTCACATTCAGGTCCACACTCATGTCGCCCTTCATTTTTTCATTCTTGGCCCTATTCATGGCTTGATGTCCGCGTCTGGGCCACGTATGGGCGACGCTCTCTGAAAGCGCAAGAGGGGTTAAAACATGCCATGTTCACCGCCAAAAACGTCTAGCTCCAAGTCCCTAGTCCCTAGTCCCTAGTCCCTAATTCCAACGCTCAGTGAAACATCTCTGAAAGCGCTTGACCCGGCTCTGGCGCCCTCATGAAAGCTTCCCCCACCAAAAAGGCATGCACGCCTTGTTCGCGCAGCATCAGCACATCTTGAACGCTCGCAATGCCACTTTCTGTGATCAGCAACTTGTGCGCTGGCACCATGCTCTTTAAATTCAAGGTCGTCTCTAAATTCACTTTAAAGGTTTTCAAGTCCCTGTTGTTCACACCAATGAGTGCCGTCTTTAAAGCCAACGCACGCTCCATCTCTTTCTCGTCATGAACCTCCACCAAAACGGCCATGTCCAAACTTCTGGCAATGTCCTCAAACTCTTTGAGTTGCGCATCGCTTAAACAAGACACGATCAACAAGATGCAATCCGCCCCCATGGAGCGCGACTCGTAAACTTGGTAGGGGTCGACCAAAAAGTCTTTTCTAAGCACCGGCAAATCACAAGACGCTCGGGCCTGCTTCAAATAATCCACGCAGCCCTGAAAATACACCTGATCGGTCAAGACCGACAAACAAGCCGCCCCGTGCTCAGCGTAGCTTTGCGCAATGTCGGACGGGAAAAAAGGATCCCTCAATACCCCTTTGGAGGGACTCGACTTCTTGACTTCCGCAATCACGCCAGCCAAGCCTTGGGCGACCTTTGCTCGCAAGGCCGCCTCAAAATCTCGGGTCAATACTCGGCTCAAGGCGTCCTCGCGCACCGCTTCCAAAGACTTTCGAGTCTTTAGAAGTTGCACCTCTTCGAGCTTGGTGGTGGTGATTTTTTGAAGAATATCTGACATGGCGTTTAGGGATCCAATTAGAAAAAAAGAAAAGGACTAACTCAGGACTAACTCAGGGCTGGCTCGGGACTGAGTTGGACCGCTGGCAGAGCTGAACCCGACCTGATTCAAGCGACACCATTGAACAATATCCTACCCCTTGGGCGCATGTTGCGTAAAAGTCAACCACTGCTGGAGTTTTTTCAAAGCCGCACCCGAGGCCAACGTCTCTTTGGCCAGGACCAATCCTTCTTCAATGCTCTTGACCACATTGGCCGCGTACAAAGCCACCCCTGCATTGAAGACCACGATGTCTCTCGGGGGTCCATCTTGGTTGTGCAAGACCTGCATGAGCATGGCCTTGGACTCTTCGGGCGTATCCACCTTGAGCATGCGGTGGCTGGCCATGTTCAGAGAAAAGTCCTCTGGGTGAATCTCATACTCCAAGATCTCCCCCTCTTTCAACTCCCCAACCACCGTCGCGGCCCCCAGGGAGACCTCATCCAAGCCGTCCTTTCCATACACCACCAACGCATGCTCAGCGCCCAAGCGCTGCAAGGCACGCACTTGAATACCAACCAAATCCGAATGAAAGACCCCCATCAATATGTTCGGCGCATCCGCGGGATTGGTCAAGGGCCCCAAAATGTTGAACAAGGTTCTCACGCCCAACTCTTTTCTAACGGGCGCCACATTTTTCATGGCCGGGTGGTGATTGGGGGCAAACATAAAACCCACCCCAGTTTCCTGAATGCTTTGGGTGATGGTCGCAGGTGACAGATTGATATTGGCCCCCAAGCTCTCCAGCACATCGGCAGATCCACTTTTGCTGCTCACACTGCGCCCCCCGTGCTTGGAGACCTTGGCCCCGGCAGCGGCCACAACAAACATCGTGCAAGTGGAGATGTTGAAAGTGTGCGAGCCGTCTCCACCCGTGCCTACGATGTCCACGAGATGGGTTTTGTCTTGCACGTGCACTTTGGTGGCAAATTCACGCATGACTTGCGCTGCAGCGGTGATTTCGCCAATGGTCTCTTTTTTCACACGCAGCCCGGTTAGCAAAGCCCCCATCATCAAAGGCGACATCTCTCCCTTCATGATCATGCGCATCAAGTGCAGCATTTCATCGTGAAATATCTCTCGGTGCTCAATCGTTCTTTGTAGCGCTTCGGTGGCGGTGATGGACATGGTCTTGGTCTCTTTTCAATCAAGGGTTCAAACAGATTTTCCCATACGGATTTTTTCAAACGTTTTTTCAGCTCTCAAGCTCTTGCGAGAGAAAGTTTTTCAGCAAAGCGTGCCCATGCTCCGACAAGATGGACTCGGGGTGAAACTGTACCCCCTCAATGGGCAAGTGCTTGTGCCTCACTCCCATGATTTCTCCATCTTCGCTCCACGCGGTGATCTCCAAATCTACAGGACAGGTGTTTCTTTCAATGGCCAGAGAATGGTAGCGGTTCACAACCATTGGACTCGGCAAGTCCTTGAACACGCCCAAAGAGAGGTGCTCAATGGAGGACACCTTGCCATGCATCAAACTTTGCGCTCGAACGATGTGGCCCCCAAAGGCGGCTCCTATGGCTTGGTGCCCCAAGCACACCCCTAAAATCGGTAGCGTTGGACGATGCTGAGCCACATACTGGATCGCCTGCACCGACACACCCGCTTCCATCGGTGAGCACGGGCCTGGTGAGATCACCAGCCGATCGGGGTTGAGTTGCTCAATGTCATCCACCGCAATCTCATCGTTTCGGTGAACCTCAACTCGCGCACCCAATTGCGCAAGATATTGGACCAAGTTAAAGGTGAAGGAGTCGTAATTATCGATCACCAAAACACGCAACCGGGCCTTTTTGTCAGTCGGCGGCGTCTTCAATTCGTAAAAGGGCACAGACGCCAGATGTGAATGGTCCATGCTCTTTACTCCCAGCCTTCTTCGACCAATTCGCTTGCGCGAATCAAGGCCCGCGCCTTGTGCTCGGTCTCGGCCCATTCGGCCTCAGGCACCGAGTCCGCGACCACACCAGCGGCGGCCTGCACATGGAGCATGCCGTCTTTGATCACCCCCGTGCGAATGGAGATCGCCACATCCATGTCCCCCGCATAACTCAAGTAGCCGCAAGCCCCGCCATAAAGTCCTCGCTTGACCGGCTCCAAGCGATCGATCAACTCCATGGCATGCACTTTCGGTGCCCCCGTTAAGGTGCCCGCTGGAAAGGTGGCCTTTAAGACGTCCATGCTGCTCATGCCGTCCTTTAAAAGGCCTTCGACATTGCTCACAATGTGCATCACATGGCTGTAGCGCTCCACGACAAAGGACTCGGTGACTTTCACACTGCCAATTTGTGCGATGCGACCAATGTCGTTTCTCGCCAAATCGATGAGCATGACATGTTCCGCTCGCTCTTTGGGATCTGCGAGCAACTCTTTTTCTGTTTGCAAGTCTTGCTCCATCGTGGCCCCCCTTGGCCGGGTACCTGCAAGTGGGCGAATGGTGACTTTTTGACCTTCAAGGGTCGCCTCTTGTCTCACCAAAATCTCAGGCGACGCACCCACCACATGAAAATCCCCCATGTGGTAGTAAAACATATAGGGACTGGGGTTCAAGGCGCGCAAGGCGCGGTACAAGGACAAGGGGCTTTGGGTGTAGGGCTTACTCAAACGCTGTCCGACTTGCACTTGCATAAAGTCCCCCGCCTCAATGAGGCCCTTGGCCTTTTGAACCGCCGCCAAATAATCCTCTTTGGCAAACTCTCTAGAGACGGTGTGGCTGGTGCTGGACTTGACTTGAGGGGCGCTCACCGAATACTTCAGCTGCTCCTTCAATTGACGAAGCCTTTGCTTGCCTTTGGCATACGCTTCAGGCTTGGAGGGGTCGACATAGACCAGCAAATACAATTTGCCTGACAAGTTGTCAATCACCGCCAACTCATTGCACTCGAGTAAAAAAATATCTGGGCAGCCCAAGGTGTCAGGCGGGCAAGAGTTTTCCAGTTTCTTTTCGATGTGGCGCACCACATCGTAAGCAAAATAACCAGCCAATCCACCGCAAAACCTGGGCATGCCAGGACTGAGCGCCACCTTGAAGCGCTTTTGATACTCGGCGATGAAATCCAAGGGGTTGCCCATGTGGGTTTCAATGACTTGCTCGTCTTGCACCACCTCGGTTTTGGCATTGGCTCCATAGCCACTGGACCTCAAATAGCTCTTGGCTGGCAAGCCAATGAAACTGTAGCGCCCAAAACGCTCACCCCCCACCACCGACTCCAATAAAAAGCTGTAGCGCCCTGCGTCTTTGCTGAAGGCCAACTTCATGTACAAGGACAAGGGCGTCTCCAAGTCCGCAAACGCCTCTTGCATCAAGGGAATTCTGTTGAATCCCTTGCTCACCAAACTCTTGTATTCCAATTCCGTCATCATGTGGGAGAACACCTTAACTGTGGTTTTTGATTTTTGATTTTCACCTGCTTGCCCTAGCGTTTACATGAAGCTTGGGCAAAGACACCCCGGTTTTGAATTCGGTGATGAAAAATGGACCGCCTTGAGACAAAGGAGCTCACAACGGTTGATGCTTAAACACAAGGCTTCAAGCCATTGCGTTTGAGTTAAAACACAAGCCAAAGCTTGTGTATGCAACACAAGGATCAAGGGCTATCGGATGGGTTGTGGGGGCGTCTAAAAATTCAGCCCCTGGCATCTTAGAACAAGATCACCTTCAACAACGGTCACAGCAACGCCAAGGCCATGCTCCTCGGTCACTTGACCCAGTTAAAACGTTGTGGTGATAAAACATGGCTCCAATTCTAACCAAGCCCGGCGTTCAAATACGCGCATGGGTCAATTAAAAATATAAATGCAGGCGCTCAGATGAGCTCAATCACGGTTTGCAGTGCATGCGTCAAAGTGGCCTGTCGAACCTGCGCTCTGCCTCCCACAAAGTCACGTCTCTCCGACTTGATCCACGCGCTCTGGGCACCCATGCTCGGGCCTGAAGAACCTGGCACTCCCCATGCAAACCAGACGCATCCAACGGGTTTGTCCACCGACCCCCCAGTCGGTCCTGCAACACCCGTGACAGCCAAAGCAACCTGCGCCCTTGAATGCCTAAGGGCACCCAAGGCCATGGCCCTGGCCACCTCTTCACTCACCGCGCCATGGCGCTCAATCAAAGACGCGTCCACGCCCAAAAGCTCCTGCTTGGAGGCATTGGAGTAGCTGACAAAGCCACGTTCAAACCACTGGCTTGAACCCGAGAGGTCGGTACAAAAGGCGGCGATCATCCCGCCTGTACAGCTCTCAGCTGTGGCCAAACTCCAGCCCTTGGCCAACAATCGCTTGGCCAATTGATCGTTCAAATCAGTCGCGTTCGTACTCAAAGTGGTGTCGTTCATGTTGGAGCTCTCCTCAACTCAAGCAATGTGCGTGGCTTGCCAAAGGGCCAAAACCAAAAGGGTGCAAAAGGCGGCCACCAAGTCGTCCAGCATGATGCCCAAGCCCCCCTTGTAGCCGCCGCCTTTGAAGAGTCGATCACACAGGCCCACGGGTCCGGGCTTGGCAATGTCAAAGAAGCGAAACAGCACAAAGGCCACCAATTGGCCTGTAAAACCTGCGGGCATCCAAACGAACAAGATGATCCAAAAGGCGACAATCTCATCCCACACAATCGCTGACGGGTCCGAGACGCCCATGTGGTCTGCGGTCACCGTGCACGCCCACCAACCCATCACCAAAGACGCCAAAATCACACCCGCAATTTGAGCCGTCCCCAAGCAATAGTCCATGATCACGTAAGACGCCCAAGCCCAGAGCGTGCCAACGGTGCCGGGGCCGACCACCGCCAAGCCTGAACCAAAGCCCAGAGCCATGAAGTGCGCTGGATGTGCCAGCAAAATTTCTCTTTTTTTAATCATCCAAAATGCTCAAAGGAGACCAAACTCTTGAAGGCTTGCGCATCTAAAAGGTGCTCTGCACCAAGAAGTTCAAGACCCGTATTTTCAGTCACTTGCCCAATGACGGTCAAGGGCAACTTCAACTCTTGGGCCAGGACTTTCAAAGCCTGAGCTTTTGATTTGGGGGCGCTAAAGAGCAGCTCATAGTCGTCTCCGCCTTGAAGCATGAGCGTCAAAGCCTCGTCCTTGGGCAAACTGCTCAAGTCCTTGGAGAGGAGCGCACTTTGCATCATCTCTTGCACTTGAAGACACGCGCCCTTTTGTGAGGCTTTCAATACATGCCCCAAGTCCCCAAGCAAGCCGTCGCTCAAATCGATGGCAGCGCTTGCAATCCCTCTTAATGCCAGACCCAACTCCAAACGCGGCGTGGGCGTCTCTAGTCGTTTTCGAATGGCTTGAAGGCGAGCATCTGGCACGGTCATTTTTCCCATCAAACCGAGCAAGGCCCATCTGGCCTCCCCCAGGTTGCCACTCACATACAGATCATCTCCCGCTTGTGCCCCCGATCTGAGCATCGCTTGCTCCTTTGGGACCTCCCCAAACACCGTAATCCCAATGTTCAAAGGCCCTCGTGTGGTGTCGCCCCCAATCAAAGCGCAGCCGTACAACTGGGCCAAAGCGTACAGTCCTTTAGAAAATGCCTCTAGCCAAACCTCTTCGATGCTTGGTAGGGTGAGTGAAAGGGTAAAGGCCTTGGGTTTGGCACCACAGGCGGCCAAATCGCTTAAATTGACGGCCAAACATTTGTGCCCAAGCGTTTGGGGATCCACGTCCGGAAAAAAATGCGTGCCCTCAACCATGACGTCGCTTGAGATGGCCAATTGATGGCCAGGGGCCAAGGTCATCAAGGCACAGTCGTCTCCTATGCCCAGGGGCAGATCGTCTCTTTTCAGGGCAAAACGCGTTTTGAAGAAACGCTCTATCAAATCGAACTCGCCCATATGCGGCTTGGGGTTTTAGGGCTTCAGTGCTTGTACTGACCGCTTAACGCGTCTAGCACAAACATGGGGATATCCACTTCAAAGCGTTCCCCATCCACGGCCACACAAAAGAAACTGCCATGCATGGTGCCAGTGGGCGTTCTCAGATGGGTGCCCGAGGTGTATTGAAAGGACTGACCCGGTTTAAGTAGGGGTTGGTGTCCGACCACCCCGAGACCCTTGACCTTCTCGTGTTGACCTTGTGCGTCATTGATGTGCCAAGTTCGCGAGATCAATTGAGCGGGCACTTGGCCCGTGTTGGTGATGGTGATGGTGTAACTGAACACATACACATCTTCCTCTGGCTCAGATTGATCTGACAGGTATTTTGGCATCACATCCACTCGCAAACTGTAATCCGACATCCTGATCTGTCCTCTATATTTTTTGCCATTGGGCGCACGATTAACGCTCATCATTGCCGCTCATCATTAACTCACTCAAGACACGCGTTGACCACCCCAAATGAAGCCTCTGTCTTGTGCCCAATCTTAATGGAAGATTGCACAGCGCTAGAAAGAGTGTTCAAAAAATGGGACAGTCTCCTTGGCATTTGACACTCAATTGGCTTTGAGCCAAGTCAGGGCGTTGTTCCTTCGCTATACTTCTTGGTCGATACCCGTCCATCGTTGAACGACCCCTTTGAGGCCAAATGAATTCAAGCCAAGCGTCCCAAGCGTCCCATGCACCCTATGTAATTGCCCCGTCTATTTTGTCGGCGGACTTTACCCGCTTGGGTCAAGAGGTGAAAGACGTGATCGATGCGGGCGCCAATTGGATTCACTTTGATGTGATGGACAACCACTATGTGCCCAACTTGAGTTTTGGCCCCATGATCTGTGAGGCCATCAAGCCCATCGCCAAGACCGCAAACCTGGTCCCCATCCCCATTGATGTTCACCTGATGGTGCAACCCGTGGACAACTTGGCCAGTTCTTTTGCAAAAGCAGGGGCGAACCTCATCAGCTTTCACCCCGATGCCAGTGCGCATGTGCATCGCAGCATTCAAGTCATCAAATCCCTCGGATGTCAGGTGGGCCTGGCCTTCAATCCAGCCGAGCCCTTGAGTGTGCTTGACTGGGTCATTGAGGAACTGGACTTGATCTTGATCATGAGCGTGAACCCAGGTTTTGGCGGACAAAGCTTCATTCCAAGCGCCTTGAAAAAAATCGAAGATGTGAGACAAAGAATCAACGCTTGTGGCAAAGCCATTCGCCTTGAAGTCGATGGCGGTATCAAGGCCGACAACGTTCGGGCCATTGCTGAGGCTGGCGCAGATACCTTTGTGGCGGGCAGCGCTATTTTTGGTCAAGCCAATTACAAAGAGGTGATCCAAGACTTTCACCGCCAGTTGAACGCCTAAAAAAGTCCCTCATTTCTCACAAGAGCGGCATCGTCTGCGAAAGTGAGAACATGCGCTCACGCCTTATAGACCCCTCCCAATACACCCCGCCCAATACACACCGCTTTGTCGATTTCGCTCACACCATTGCGCTCAAACTACTGACACTAGAAGAATGGCATGTGCACGATTTTTAGGCCCTTGCCCCATTCGACTCGCAAGAAAGCGTCATCAAGCAACAGAGAATCGACACTTTTGGAGTTCTAAAGTATTCTTTTTGCGCGCCTGAAAATCTTTTTAACAACATCTTGATTATATGGGAAAATTTCCCATATAATCAAGTCATGTCAAGCCTTACCACTCCTTCTTTGCCCAACCCTTTGATGTCAGAGGTGCTGGCTGTTGCCCAACCCTTGGTGCAATGGATGATCAAATCAGGCATTGGATACAACGAATTTGCACTGGCTTTGAAGCCTTTGTTTTTGTCCATGGCAGAGCAAGAGCTCCAAGCCCTGGATCAAAAGACCTCGGACTCGGCCATCAGTTTGCTCTCTGGACTGCACCGCAAAGATGTTCGAGCGTTTAGACAAGAATCCGAACAACACGCCCAGTCCATCCAACTCAACCGCGCCCAATGGAGCAAACCCAGCAGCGCCAACCAAGTGTTCACGCGTTGGTTGAGCTCCGATCTTCCTCCATCCCTGCCCTTTCAGGGCAGCCAGGGCAGCTTTGACGCTTTGGCTCAATCGGTCTCCAAAGATGTGCACCCTCGCGCCCTTTTGCAAGAGATGGTTCGTTTAGGGTTGGTCCAAGAACGGGGGGAAAGCGTTCATTTGGTCAAAGATGGCTTCATTCCTGACACCCATCAGCGCCAAGCCCGGGAACTCTTGAGTGCCAGTGTCGCCGACCACTTGGCTGCGGGCGTTCACAACATCCATCAATCTGAAAGCCCCAAGTTCTTGGAGCAAAGTGTCTTTGCCAATGAGCTCTCTAAAGAATCGGTTGACCAACTTCATGCGCTCTCCAAGCGCCTTTGGGAAAGGGTCTTAAAGGAGATGGTCCAAGCAGCCAGTGTCTTGTGCGAAGAAGACGCTGGCTGCGCCGACCCCCATCGATTTCGATTGGGCCTCTTTGCCTTTGATGCCCCTGAATTGCCAAGCCCCCAAAAAGGTGACCCCGATGAATAAAAATGTCCATTCCATGGCCCGTCCTTTTGCGAGTCCTTGGCTTTCAACCCTTTTACTTTGCGCGACTTTAAGCGCTTGTGGCAACGGGGGGCTCACTTTGCCAAGCATCAACATCTCAGGCGGTGTGGGCAGTGGTGGCACGGGCTTTGTCGAAGGCTTGGTCTCTGGTTTTGGAAGCGTCATTGTCGACGGCAT
The DNA here is from genome assembly GCA_947475685.1 of Comamonadaceae bacterium. Classification (GTDB taxonomy): domain Bacteria; phylum Pseudomonadota; class Gammaproteobacteria; order Burkholderiales; family Burkholderiaceae_C; genus Limnohabitans. The sequence continues at coordinate 10,069 of CANJNC010000077.1, forward strand.
TGAATACAACGACACGAATGCGCTTGCACAAACCGAGAACGAATTGGGTGCACTCTCCATCACTCAAGTCAAGTTGGGGCAACGCGTCTTGCTCGCCCAATCCACCAGTGGCGTCGCCAGCACCATTCAAACCACGCCTCAGCTGCGTGGAGACATCACGCTAAGCATCAACGGCCGTTATTTTCAAGTGCTCGGTCAATGGGTACAAGTCAACTCCCAAAACTCCAACGCTGGCAACGCCACCGTGATCGAGGGTATTACAAGTTTAAGCGCCCTCACGCAAGGCCAAAGCCTAGATGTGCATGGCACTTGGAACTTTGACACCACTAAAAACGCCTATGTGCTCAAAGCCTCTAGGATCGAAAAGCTCAGCACGCCTGTTCCCATTTCCATTTGGAGCGGCATGGTCATGCAAAGAAACGGCAATGACTTGATACTCAATCAGTCCAACTCTACTTTAAGTTTGCACGCGTTGGGCCCCTTGGCCAATACCATTCAAGCGGGCAACTATGTTCGCGCCTGGGTCACCAGCAAAGACTGGCCTGGTCCCGTTCTTAACGCCCTTCGCGTCACCGATGCGAGTCCCCCATTGGCCAACGGTGACTCGGTGCTCATGAGTGTGCCCTTTACAGGCAATGCATCTGGTAATGCACCAGGCAATGCACCTGGTAATGCGCCTGGTAATGGACCAGGCAACGCTCAACTTCAATTCCAAGGACTGAATGTTCAAGTGCCTCCAGACCTGAGCGCTCAACTCACCAGCGCCCAAGGCATGGTGCAATTGAGTGTCACCAACCGCTCAGGGGTTCTCACCGCAACACAGGTCCAGTTGCCCAATAACACACCCACCTTGAGCGCCCAACTTTTTGGACGCGTGCAGTTCAAGGGCTCGATTGCTTGGCTGGCCAACCCCACCTCTATTTCCATTCGCGACAATCTGATCTTGGGCACCAACGCACCCGGCGTCTTGGATCGCAACTGCCCGACCCAGTCGAGTGCAAACCCCATTGCAGTCGACATCATCGCCAACCTGGGGCCCCCAGGCTCGCCCCTGATGGCCCTCTCGGTCAACTGTCCTCCAAGCCCTGGCATGGCCTTTGGCAATGTGATTCAACAAACTGGTCTTCTTCAATCCATGGCCTTGGATGGCTTGAGCCTCAACATCTTGATCAACCAAAGCCTACAAGTCATGCGCATCATGCCCAACACGGTCTTGCCTCCCCCCCCCAATGACCTGAAAAGCCTTTTGCTCAATAAAACCCCCATCGACCTTGAATACCAAGTCGTCAATGGGCAAAACCAACTTCGTGCCATCAAACCGGCAGGTAAGCCATGAGCCCTTCAAGCCTTTACTCAGCGTGCTCTTACTTTTCGTAACCAGTTTTTCTTCTTGCTTTTGTTCTCCATCTTCTTTTAAACTAAAGGTGAATCTTATGAACTTCTTTTTTATGAACTTCTCTTTCAAAGCCCTTCCCTCAAAGCGTGCTTGCGAGCCTTCTCAACAAGCCTTCTTGGCGCAAGGCTTGGCCAGTTCGCCTTGGCTCTTGAGCGTGCTACTGAGCGGCTTATTAGGCGGGCTCTTTGGGCTGAGCCTGGTGGGCCTCAGTGCGGCACAAACACCTGCGCCCGCTCCCACACCCTCTTTCAATCCAGCACCTAACAAAGCACCTAATCCAGCACCTAATTCAGCAGCTACTCCAGCAACACCCACGCCTTTGAGCGACCTGCAAAATTTAGGGCAAAAGATCTTCACCGATAAAAACCTCTCTGAACCCGCTGGAACCGCCTGCGCCAATTGCCACGATGCAAACAAAGGCTTCGCCAGTTTGAATGGCTCCAGAATCGGCGTGGCCTTGGGTTCTTTACCCCATTCTTTTGGATTGAGAAACCCCATGCAAAATGCCTACAGTGCATTTGTGCCTGGATTTACCTTTAGGGTCAAAGACGGAGACACCGACCCCATGGGAGGCTTGTTTTGGGATGGACGAGCCGCCAACTTGCAACAACAAGCCTTGGCCCCCTTCTTGTCACCCGTTGAGATGAACAATGTCAGTGGCGCACAAGTGGTTGCAAAAGTTGCAAAGTCGCCTTACGCAAATCAATTCAAAGCGATCTATGGCTCCACTATTTTCAACAACCCCACCTTGGCCTATGAAAAAATAGGGGAAGCCATTGCCGCCTTTGAAGGCAGCTCTTTTTTAAATGCCTTCAATTCCAAATACGATCGCTTTGTCCAAGGCAATGCGCAACTCAGCCCCAATGAAAAGAACGGCATGTCGCTATTTATGAGTCCGGTTAAGGGCAACTGCGCGTCTTGCCATTTGATGAACCCGTCCTCTAAAGTGCCAAGCGACAACTTATTTACCGACTTTGCCTTTTACGCCACCGGTATTCCAAGAAACACGGCCATCCCCAGCAACGCCAATCCGTCCTTTTTTGATCTTGGCCTGTGTGGCCCTCAAAGAAGCAAACCCGCATTGACCAGCAACGTGCCGTCCAACGTCTCGATCGAAAAGTTTTGTGGCACCTTTCGGATGCCGTCCCTCAGGAATGTGGCGAATCGAGAGGTGTTCATGCACAATGGATTTTTTAAAAACCTCAAAGAGGTCGTGAACTTTTACGCCACTCGAAACACCAACCCCAAACGTTGGTACGGCCCAGCAGGCGTGCCCAATGATTTGCCCGCCGCCTATCTCTCCAACATCGTATCTGACCGCGTCCCGTTCAACCTCAAACCCAATGGCCCCCCAGCCCTGACAGACGCCGAGGTCAACGACGTGGTGGCCTTTCTCAACACCTTGAGCGACGATGTGTCTGCCAGACCCAACCCCTCAACGCCAGCCCCCAATCCGCCTGGGTTTGCTGGCTTTAATCCCTTTAATCCTAACCCTGCACCTGCACCTGCACCTGCTCCTGCTCCTTCACCAGCCATTCAAGCTGCACCTCCACAAGCAAGGCCTGCTGCAAACCCCTCGCCAGCACCTTTGCGCTGAACGCACCACTCAAGCCGCACTTAAACCGCACTTAAGCTGTACTCAAGCCGCATTCAATGCCGATTTGAGCTTAGACCAAGATAAGCCAGCGAGGGGCGTCCACCTAAAGAAGACGCCCCAAGCCTCGGTTTTACTTTGTCATCTCGCTTGATTACGATTTATTACGGCCACGTTACTTCCGTTTTACAGGCACCTTACACTCGATCGGGTTTACAGGGCTGGTGCAATGCGTTAATGTAAAGACCTTGAAAAGAATTATTTTTTAACAAGGGTCTTTATGCACACGCCAACACAAGCACTGCCACCCAGCGAGCGCGTAAAAACCCTGCTCGCTTGGGCGAACTTTGTGGCTTTCTTCAAAGGTGAAGGGCCTTGGGTGATTGGGCTTATTTGGCTTGGGCTTGGATTTTGTCCTTTTGCGTTTGCACAAAAGCAGTCGAACAATTTTTTACTCTACACCACGGCAGGCACTTCAGGACTCGGTCTGGGTCTGGCCAAAGAGATGAGAAACGGCTTGGTTCTTCGCACCGAGCTCTCGAGTCTGAGCAAATCCATCCAGTCCACCCAGGACGGTGTTGATTACCAGGGCAAAATCCAACTGGCTTCCACCGCCCTCTTTGCCGATTTTCACCCCTTTGGCTCTGCCTTTCACATCACCACGGGTGTGAACATCAAACCCACCGCGGTCACACTGGGCGCGCGCTCGCAAAATGGGCTCATCACCTTAAATGGTCAAGCCTACCCCTTAAGCGGCTCTCAAGGACTCAATGCCAACATCTCTTTTCCAAACTTCATGCCCTATTTGGGTCTGGGTTGGGGCTTTGAGCATGTGGCAAGTTTTTCAGGCTTTGGTTTCAATACAGATCTGGGGTTTGATTTTGGCAAAATGAATGCAAATTTAACCCCCACGGCAGGCCTCATCAACTTGCCAGGCTTTAAAGACAATTTGAACATACAAAGTCAAAAACTCAATGCCAGCCTTTCTAGCATTCGCTTCTTTCCCATCGTCAAATTTCAAATTGGCTATGCGTATTGAAAACATGCCATGAGAGTTGCGTACCTCATTTGTACTTTGGGCTTGTTGCTGAACGTGGTTGCCTGTGGCACCCCGCAGTACAAGCCCCAAATACAGACCTTTGGCGGCTTGGTAAAAGTCAGGCCTCAAGACTTGATCGACTGCGAAAAATGGGCTCAATACCAAGCCCAGACTCAAGAGGCTTTGCCCAACGGCCTTGTCACGGGTGCTCTTTTGGGCTTTGCTTTGGGAGGTGCGCTCAGTGCCGATCGCACCGCCACGTTGCTGATTGGCGCCTTGAGCGGTTTAAACGCCGCAGTCAGTGATTCAGACTTGCAAATGAAAACCCATCTGCAACGCTGCTTAAAAATCAAAGGCTACGTGGTCATGCAATAAGACTGGCCTTGCTGTAGCGTGCACGCTTCTTGGTAGACACTCATGATCCTTACACCCACTCTGGCCATTCGGTTTTTCATGCTCAAGACCGCCTTGTCTTTGGAGATCAGCAAGGCCTGATGGGCCTGGGCCAAATCGATGAATTTTTGATCATCCACGTCTTTGCACACATAGCTTGCACGGGACGCGGCCTCCACGTAAGTCGCCTGTGC
>CANJNC010000078.1 GCA_947475685.1 Comamonadaceae bacterium
CCCAGCGCAGTCATTGATAGACTCTCCTTGGCCCTACAAACTGCATTAAAGGAGCCCGAATTGCGCTCAAAACTTGAAAGCATGGGCGTCTCGGCAGTCTCACCAGACAAGGGACGCCCTGAGAGTTTACGCGCTCACCTCAAACATGAGATGGAGACCCTGGGTCCTTTGCTCATAAAAGCTGGCATTCAACTCAATTAGACTTTACTTGATATTGCTCTTGACCCATTGAGACAAGTATTGCGCAATTTCGAGATTGTTCTTCTCAAGCATCATCATGTGCCCATTGCCTGTGATCCCGATGTCTGGCAGCCGCACATAGGTATTTTGAACTCCGGCATCACTCAAGAACTTGCCTGTGCAATGGTCATAAGGCGCATGATAGGACGCATGCGAGCTCACAATCAAAATGGGTTTGCCCTTTAATTGAGGCAACTCTCTGGCGGGTTGGGGTTGGATCCAACACTTGACCAAATTCTCACCGTCGGACTTGCTTTGGCGCAGCAACTTTAAATCCTGCGATTGATTCGCTGGCGGGTTGAATGTAAGGGGAAGCCTCGTGATTCCCCAAACTCGCCCCACTGCGCCGTCTTTGTAAAAGTCCTCCCCGTTGCGCTCCAAGCTCATTTCATACAAAGGCGGTCCATTGGGCTCAATCGCTACAATGCCTTTGACCAACTCGGGCCTTGCGTTGGCAATGAGCCAGCCAAAAGAGCCCGATTGAGAATGCGTCAATAAGACCGAGGGGCCGATTTTTTCAATCAAAGCCACGCCCGCGGCCAAATTCAGTTTCTCGATGCTGGTGACGTCTTCAATGTCCTCGACTTGGGATGAAAAGAACTGATCGTAAACGGGGTCACCCATGACACCCGTGCCTGGCCACTGGGTGTGAAATTGTGCCTGTGGATATTGCGCTTTGAGTTTAGGCGCCGTGAAACGATCGGACATGGCTTGCGCATTGGGCTTGCGAGTTTTCCCGTAAACCTCACCAAAAAAACCCGAGCGACCTCTTGCGGGTTGATCAACCACGTAGACGGAAAAACCTTGGCGAACAAAATAAGTGGCCCACCCTTCTCGCCCGTCTGGCGTGGCTAAAAAATTGGTGCCCGTCTGCCCGCCGCCATGCCACATCACAATCGGATAAGCATATTTTTGAATGGCTGGTTTTTGAAATTGAACAAACATTTGTTGAGTTCGAATGCGCTGTCCTTGGGCATTTTGGGAGTATTCACCGCCAACAAAAAAATAGCCCTGCTCGGCAATGCTTAAAGACTCACACTGTGCGAGTTGAAAGAACAAAAGCGTTGAGGTGAATATCAGTTTAAAAATATTTTTCATGTGACTTTGCTTCAATGGTGTATTTAGACCCTCTTGCCCCTTGCAAAAGAGTTTACCGATGCAGTGCAAATAGGACGAGGATCAAGTGGGGCTAAAAATTCAACTCTGCGCGCCTGATCTTCTTCATGGGTTTTGCGATTGTGTTCACGATGGCGGTGCATGATGCATGATGCATGGCGATTTTAGCCTTGTCATCGATCTTTTTTTCATCATTGGTGTAAACGCTAGTGCCATGTGCCTTGAGTGCTCAGGTCAGAAAATATCCACTGAGCTTGATGTGCTCGGGGTCCGCTCATCGGGCGAATTGTTTGAGACCTCCCCGTAAAAACCACTAGCCATTAATTGACCCACAGGCCTATATTCTTGAGTACATCAACGGCTTGAATGGTCTCAGTTGATATCTTGTGGCATTGAAAAATTACCAACGTATGGAGTGATCATGGGTATCAATCGAAGAAACATCCTTTTGGGCTCCACGGCAACAGTCGCGGCGTCCCTCAGTGGCCCAACTGAGGCCAAAACCAAATCTCAATCAAAGAAACTTCATTGGGACAAAGAAACAGATATTTTGGTGATTGGCTCTGGGGCCACGGGTGTACCTGCGGCCTTGAAGGCCAGAGAAGAGGGCCACGCTGTCATGATCCTTGAAGCCGAGAACCACTTAGGAGGTCACGCCATTTGCAGTGGAGGCAATTTGCCTCTTGGTGGAGGAACGAGTTTTCAAAAGAAATGGGGCGTCAAAGATTCTCCCGATTTGCTTTTTCAAGATTTAACGGATTGGTCCGTGGTCAGCGCCAATGGCTTTCCTGATTACCGCTACAACGACCGGGAGGTGATTCGGGCTTTTGCCGACCATTGTGCTCAGACTTGCGAATTTGTCCTGGCCAATGGTGTTGTATTTGTCGACAAAGCACCTGACACCAGGGGTGGCCATTCAGTAGGCGCCTCCGTACCCAGGGAGATGCACTGTGCACCTGTCGATTGGCCCTTGATACAAACGGGAAAACCAGCTGAGCCCAGTGTCAAACTGACCATGTCAACTGGAAACGGATTGATGCACCCGTTAATTGACTCGGCCAAGCGCAAAGGGATCGTGTTCATGCTTGAGCACAAAATGTCGCAACTCATTCGAAAAGAGCACTCAAGTGGTCCCGTCATTGGTGTGGTGGCCATGCATCAAGGCAAGGAAATTCGAATCCGTGCAAAGCGCGCTGTAATTCTAGGAACTGGTGGATCGAGCTCAAATGTCAATTTCCGACGCATGTTTGACCCCCGCCTGACCGAAGAGTATTGCGGCGTAGCGGGAACCCCATGGTCTTACCAAGATGCAAGCGGTGAAATTGCGGCGATGGCCGTGGGCGCTTCCCTTTGGGGACTTTATAACAACACGGGCGAATTCAGCTCTGGCATCACAAAACCAGGCACCATTGGCGGTCAGTATGGCTATGTCAACCTCAAATTCTTTCCCGGCAGTGAGGTTTTTCCAAAAGCACGATCCATTGGCTTAACGGTCAAGGATTGGCACGATGTGATCACCGTCAACATGATTGGCAAACGCTTTTATGACGAAACCGGCTCACAATTTACATCTGACAATTACGGAGTGAACAAAAAATACTTGCCCAACTCTTACTTGAACGCCAAAAACATGAAATGGGATCCCAAAAATTACCTCAATGCGGCCATGGCAGGCATTGGGGACGGACATAACGGGGGCGGCCCGATCTGGGCCATCTTTGATGCAGATGCCATTGACCGAGAAAAATGGAACATCTTGCCTCCCTTTACTGATGAAGCAAATGGTTTCTTCTTCAGTGCAGGCAATCTTAAAGAATTGGCTGAAAAAATTAAAATGAAATACCAACGAATACCCATGCCCGCTGAACAATTGGAGGAGACGGTCAATCGATATAACTCTTTTGTGGATTCAGGGGTAGACACAGATTTTGGAAAAGAAAAACCAAAGTACAAAATCCAAAAAGGCCCTTTCTACGCCGCATGGGCCACACCGGTCATTCACGATACACGAGCAGGCTTGCGCATCAATGCAAAATGCCAAGTCTGTGATCTCAATGGACAAGTCATTGAAGGTTTGTATTGTGGGGGCGAATCTGCTGGTGGCTTTAGCTTGCATGGACTCGCCCGCGCAACAACCCAAGGCTTTATCTCTGGCAAATACGCCTCTCTTGAACCGATCCACGAATAAAGAAATGAATATGCGGTGTAGGACAAGCGGCTGGCTTGAGCAATTGCTCGGAGTTGGTGCGCGCACGGCATTGCTTAAGGTGTGAGGCCTTGCACTGAAAATGCGATTGGCAAAGAACATGAACTTAAAAGCTTTCAGGCAGCAAAGTGACAAGGCCTGTTTGTGCCTCGGGGAACGGCTCAAGAAATCCCCCATTTTCTCGACCCAGAAATCAACCAAGCCATGCTCAATCCTATAAGGAACGACGGTTCTATTTTTTTGGGTGAACAGTCAACTCAAGCAACCGCCCACCTATTTGCCAAAATGGAAATGATCCATCGATTGAAATGGACCGTTTTGATTGAAGAGAACACTATCATCCAAGATTGAACATGTCCATGACTTCTTTTTTGTATTTTTACAGTTGAATGGTTATTTTTATGAGAAATTTACTGCTTGCTCTAATGATGGTTTTGAATGCAATGCCTTGCGCGTCACAGTCCTATCCATCCAAACCCATTGATTTGGTGGTCCCGTTCCCAGCCGGTGGATCGACCGATCTGCTCGCTCGCGCTCTGGGGCAGCAACTGTCTTTGCAGCTCGGGCAACAAGTGGTCATCGATAACAAACCGGGTGCGGGCGGCAGCATTGGCAGCAACATGGCTGCCAAAGCCAAAGACGATGGCTATACGATCCTCTTTACCTCTTCAAGCACACACGCCATTGGCCCGTCTTTAAGTAAGAACTTGCCCTACAACACTGACACCGACTTCATCCCCATTATTCATGTGGCCAACGCAACCAATATTCTTTTGCTGACCAGAACCATTCCAGTCAACAATTTAAAAGAACTCATTGCGTATCTTAAAAACAATCCAGGCAAATTAAATTATGCCTCCAGTGGCAATGGGACCATCATCCATTTAACGGCCGAGGCCTTTAAAGCCGACGCTGGCGTCTCCATCACCCACATTCCATACAAGGGCTCAGGGCAAGCCATTCCAGATATCATTTCAGGCAAAGTGCATATGGTGTTTGACAGCATCGTTTCTGCCATGCCACACGTATTGGATGGAAAGTTAACGGCCATCGCAGTAACAGGTAAGAAACGTTCCGCACTTGCTCCTGATGTGCCCACCATGATTGAAGCCGGCAAGGAGTTTGGATTGAGCAACTTTCAATCCGATACCTGGTGGGGTCTATATGCACCCAAGGGGACATCGGCTGAGATCATCAGCTTCATCAATGCACAGACCAACAAAGCCCTGTTCAATCCAAAATTAAAAGACAGGCTTAACTTTTTAGGTGCAGAGGCATTTGGAGGCACACCTGGTCAATTCGCATCGATGGCTAAAATTGATCGTTTGAAATGGGCTGAGATCATCCAAAGAAACAACATCACTCAAGACTGATCTTAGGCACTCGATTATTCTGGGACGATGCCGATTTTCGTCACAACTTTGTTCCACAATTCGATCTCTTTGCGGATGATGGTTTTAAACTCTGCGGGAGTGTCTCCAGATGGTATGGCCCCATCTGCTTCGAAACGCGTGGCGGTGTCTTTTTTGATCAAAATCGCATTGACCTCTGAATTGATTTTGTCAACCATGTCTTGAGGCATGCCCTTGGGGCCAATAAGGCCATACCAAAGCGTCACGTCATAGCCTTTGAAGCCCAGCTCCTCAATGGTTGGAGTGTCTGGCAAAGCTGGAATTCTTTTTGTACCGGTCACTGCCAACGCTTGGAGTTTGCCCGATTGCACCAATGGCAGAGCACTTGCAGTGGCCGCAAAATAAATATCGATTTGGTTGGCCAATAAATCATTCAGTGCCGCCCCACCTCCTTTGTAGGGAACATGGTTGATGCTGATGCCTGCTTGATCTGCAAAAAGCGCGGCACCCAAATGAAGCGCACTGCCCAAACCCGAAGATGCGTAGGTCAACTGCGCTGGTTTTGACTTGGCTTTTAAAACAAAATCGGCCAATGTCTTGATGTGCTGCGAGGAATTGACCACGACTAGGAGTGGACCTTTTGAGGCCTGCACAATGGGCGTCATGTCATTGACCGGATCAAATTTAAGCTTATACAGACTGGGGTTGACGGTGTAACTGGAAGAAATCAAGGTCAAGGTATAACCGTCTGCAGGCGCCGACAAGCCTGCTTGAATCCCAATCAAACCACCCGCACCTGGCTTGTTGTCCACAAGAACTGGCTTGCCCAAGGCGTTTGTCAAGGCTTGGGCCAAATACCTTGCAAGTATGTCGGCTCCTCCTCCAGGCACAAAGGTGACGATCAATTTAATGGACTTGCTTGGGTAAACATCGGCCCCCAACACTGAAAAACACGCCATTGCGCAAAAAATGAACAAGGACAGCTTACAGCTTATTTTTTGCACCATGGTGAGTGTTCTCTTCTAAAATGGATATACAGTCGGTGCTTGCATTTTATAGCTTAAGAAAGCCAAAAGCACCCTCTCATGTCCCACCCTTGCCTGATCCAAAGCCATGAATCAACTAGACTGCCTTAAACAATTCTCAACCGTGGTTGCAGACACGGGTGACTTTATGCAGATCAAGCAGTACCTGCCTCGTGATGCCACGACCAATCCCTCCTTGATCTTGAAAGCCATCCAAAAACCTGAGTACCATTACCTACTGGAGAAGGTTAAACGCAGTCACTCAAAAGACAGCTTGGAGTTGTCAATGGACCGCTTGATCGTTTACTTTGGCATCGAAATTTTAAAAATCATCCCCGGTCGAGTTTCAACGGAGGTCGATGCAAGACTGAGCTTTGACAGCCAAGCCACCATAGATCGGGCCAAACGAATCGTCTCGCTCTACTCAGAAGCGGGCATCGACAAGAGTCAACTGCTCATCAAAATCGCATCCACCTGGGAAGGCATACAGGCCGCCAAAGTCCTACAAGACGAAGGCATCAACTGCAATTTAACTTTGCTTTTCTCACTCGAACAAGCAGTGGCGTGTGCAAATGCGAACGTCAAATTGATTTCTCCCTTCGTTGGCAGAATTTACGATTGGCATAAAAAAAATCTAGGCCCACAGTGGAACGAAGCCGCCTACTCAGGTCCAAACGATCCCGGGGTTCAATCTGTTAAAAGCATCTACAACTATTACAAAAAATTTGACCTCCACACTGAGATCATGGGTGCAAGCTTTAGAAACATCGGACAAATCCAAGCCCTGGCAGGCTGTGACCTCTTGACCATCAGCCCAGAGCTTTTAAACGCGCTTCAATCCAATCAAAGCACGATTGAACCAGCCTTGAGGGCACAAAATGCCTTCAATAGCGATGCTCAAAAAATGATCTTGGATCAAGCGTCATTCCAAACTCAATTGAAGCTCAACACCATGGCCAGTCAAAAATTAGAGGAAGGTATCCAGAGTTTTTGTGCTGACGCGGTCAAAATTGAACAACTTTTAACCTGCTGATTCAAGTTCCAAGGAGCAATTCATGAAGAGCGATCACGAAACCATTCAAACGATTGAGGACCGAATTCCCTACCAAAAACCCCAGCCCTGGGGTATGAAACCGGACTTGGTGGTGAAAGATGCCCTGAACGGCGACCCCAATCTTTGGACTCCCTTGTCAGAGGGCATCACCTCTCGACCCATCATGCTCAATGTGAGCGCGGGCTACTACGTGCACTTGATGCGAGTCACAAGAGCGGGTCTGCTTCAAAGGCATCGCCACTCGGGACAAGTCCATGCCTATGTCATTAAAGGAGAGTGGCATTACTTAGAGCACGATTGGAGGGCGCAAGAGGGGGACTTTATTTTCGAGCCCCCGGGAGAAACCCACACGCTGATCGTGCCCGATCACTGCCAAGAGATGATCACCCTCTTTACCGTGTATGGCTCCTTGATGTATGTGGACCCCTATGGCATTGCAACTGGCTATGATGATGTATTTACACGCATTGAAAAGTACAGAACTCACTTTCAAAAACTCGGTCTTGCAGAGAGTTTTATAGAGCAATTCATCCGATAAATGACCCCTGTTTGAGGCAGCCTTTTTGGAATCCGTTAAATTCATCCTGTCTTTGACCGCTCTCGCAGGGATCTATGCCTTGGGCCCTGTCGTTGACTACCCACCGATCCACTTGAGCCACGAAACTGAGCTTCCTCAACGCTTGGGGGATTTGGAGAAATGGCTTGACAAGAGAGAATCGGCCTTTAAATTCATCAAGCCTCAAAACGAGCAACTGGTTGTTTGGGCCAGTGAAAAAAAAGAACAAACCCCCTGGTCCATTGTTTATATCCATGGCTTTTCTTCCTCAAGGCTCGAAACTGCCCCCTTGACCCAAGAGATTGCAAAAAAGCTCAAAGCCAATGTGTTTTACACCAGACTCACAGGTCACGGACAGCATGCAGCTGACCTTGCACAGGCCACGCCCCAAGATTGGGTCAAGGACTATTTGCTGGCCCTAGACATCGGGCATCTTCTTGGAGAAAAGGTGTTGATCATCAGCTGCTCAACGGGCTCAACCATCGCAACTCTGGCATCCCAAACAGCTCAGACCCACTTCACTCAGGCCCATGTGTTCATCTCGCCCAATTTCGGCCCCAAAGACAAGAGGGCTGAAATCATCCTTTTGCCTTGGGGCAAGGAGATCGCTCAATGGATTGAAGGCAAGACCCACCAAAGTGGCGTTGCTGACCCGGCAGAAGAATTGGCTTGGTACAACGCTTACCCGACCGAGGCTTTGTTTCCGATGATGTATTTGGTCAAATTTGCCCGCCAAAGCACTTTAAAGGACTTCAAGCACCCTCTTTTGGTTTTATACAGTGAGCGCGATCAAGTCGTTGATGTGACAGAAATCAAAGCAGCTTTCTCCTTGATGGGTTCAAGCCAAAAACAATTGATCAACGTTGAGTACAGCGACAGTAAAAATCAGCACGTCTTGGCTGGAAGCATCAAAGCGCCCAAAGCCGTAGAGCCCCTTAGCCAAGAAATCCTCAAATGGGTGCAAACACTTTAGACAACTTAGGGCTTGAGATAAGCAAAACCCTCTTTGCTTTGCAAACGCGTCATTCTGACCACACCCGAGGGGGTAAAGTCCGCATCCAAGATGAATTGATCCTTGCTCAAACCCCGGTTCTTGATGGTGTATTCACACACCTCAAAGGCCACGCCCTTGCCCTTGAGGTCAGAGATCAAAGGCGCATATTCAATTTTTGAAGCTTTATCACTGGCACCCTCCATCAACAAGTCCACGCCTTGGGCGTGAGTCACCACAATAATTTTTGTATCCGGTGCTGCCTCCAATTGATTTCTGATGTTTCTAAGCCCTCTAAGGCCCTGACTCTCGGAGTGATCAAAATGGTAGACCACTTTATCTTGGGCAAACAGGGGGCCCAAATGTAAGCACATGAGCAATAGGAGGGAGAGCTTTTTCATGAGTTGTACTTTAACAAGCTAAAAAAGTACTCTGGCTTGAATGAAAGCATTCAATATTTTACTTTTTTCAGCTCGATGCTGTTTTCTTCGAGTCCATCGAGCTGTTTATTCAACTGGGTGACCGTTCTTTTGATGGCTTCAACTCTGCCATGGAACTCGTCGGATTTTTTCTTTTGCGCCAAAGCAATTTGTTGCTGGTGTGACAATGGCTCAAGATGCTCAGTGGGGGGGGTGTTGTCGCGTGATTGCGTCAACTCGTCTTCGGGCTCGATTGCCTCTTGGGAAGTGTCAATGCGTGGGGCACTTCTAGACCTGCGAATCTCGTCAAATTTTGCGCGCCGGTCCTTGATCATGTCCGCTTGAATCTTGGCGCGGTTGTCTTCAGAGGCATCGCTCTCAATGCCCACTCGGTGGGTGGTCAATGAGGATGAATCAATCTGAATGGAATCGTTCGAAAGTGAGTCGGCCTTTAAGTTGACCTTGTGGTCCTCTTGTGCATCGGCAGGGATAGAAAGAGTGTGGTCCTCTAATTTTTCAGAATAAATTTTTTCTTTTTGGTTTAAGTCAAAAACCGTGCCCTCGATGCGGGCCATGTTGTCACTTGAAGCTTCAAAAGGAATGCTTTGTGAATTGTCTTTCGTGGCTTTGGTGTCTAAGGAAATTTGATTCACATCGCCTTTGGCACCTGGTATTTTTTGGATATTGCTATCAGGCGCTGTGACATCCAACGTGACCTTGTTGTCCATGCCCGTATCAAGACCTACTTTTTGTAAATTCTCACCCAGTCTTTGAGCCGCCATTTTGGCCAAATTGTCTTCAATCGAATCTGATGCATCAAAATGACCCGTATTTTTACTTTTTGGGTCGACCTCTAGGGTTTGAATGCTGTCTTTGAAGGCTTCATTGTCGACGCCTAAAAAACGATCTCCTACTTTGCCTGAATCATTAATTTGCTGCAAATTGCTAGACTGTTGGTCATTGCCAGCTTTTTCCAAATGATCTTTTTGAGAGTCGGCTCCAATTTTTGTATCTTCGCTGCTCGTTGCGTTATAGCCCAATGTGCCCAAGCTTGAAGTTGATTCTTTCGTTGAAAGAAGACTTTCTAAATGCGCATCCATGTCTAAATGCTCGTTCACAGCTTCGTGAGCATGAGGATCCTCTTCCCCAGCTTTGACCCAATTTTTTTTGCCCTTTGCGTTCAAAGAGCCAGGCACCACCTCAACGCTATGGGGCGTGTCGCTTCTGATGATAAAAGGCTTCTTGTCGGTCATATTGATGGGTCTAATTCTTTATTTTCACTGGCAGTCGAGTTGATAAAACACATGAATACAAGCCGAATCATTTGGGCTTTAAAACATCTCCCAAGAGATTGTCGCAATAAGGCTTGCTCTGAGCAAGGATTAATCGCAAAAAAGGCCTAATATGTGAATCTCCTCTTTATTTATCGACGCGAACCTAAAATTGTGTATGTCAAAGAATACATTTGTCACGCACAAGCTAAAAATTAAAACTTTAGAATTCAATTTGATCCCTGGATGATGGAGTCTACCGAGGAAGCGTTTTTTTAGTTTCTAATCATTCTCTAATTTGCTTTAAAACAATAGCCTAAAGCCCAATGATCAAACCACGCCTCGATTGATCCCCAACCAACCCACTTGCATCTATTCCTCCATGTCGCTTAGTCACCCCTTGCTCTCCAACACAAGATTGATGGATCCAATTGCGCTAGAGCGCACAAAGCGACCCGCGCCTGGAAGTGTCGCCTCTCTCGCACTGATGGCCATGGGCATGGTCTTTGGAGACATTGGCACAAGTCCACTGTATGCCATCAAAATTTGCTTTGATGCGACTCACGGCATTGAAATGAACCATGCGTCAATCATGGGCGTGGTTTCTCTGATTTTTTGGACGCTCACTTTGGTCGTTTCGGTCAAATACATGCTGTTTGTCATGAGAGCAGACAACCACGGTGAAGGGGGCGTTTTAGCGCTTTTGGCTTTGGCACTTAAAAATACGAAAAATCACTCCTTCAAGGCTTCTTTACTGATCCCATTTGGCGTCTTGGGGGCAAGTTTATTTTATGGTGAGGCCGTCCTCACGCCCGCCATCTCCATTTTGTCGGCCGTTGAAGGGATCACGGTTGCATCGGAGAGTTTTTCCAAGTACATCCTCAGCTCAACCGTGATCATCGTTCTTCTTTTGTTCTTTTTTCAAGAAAAAGGGACCTCATTTGTCAACCGGCTGTTTGGCCCCATCATGCTGGTGTGGTTCATTGTGATTGCTGCCATGGGAGTGCATCAAATCATTGCCGAGCCAGAAATTCTTTTGGCCATCCATCCTCTTTATGCTTATCTTTTTATCACCGAGCACACGTCAATGGCCTTTGCTGCAAGTGGAGCGATATTTCTCGTAATCACTGGGGCTGAGGTTTTATACGCAGACATCGGACATTTTGGCATCAAACCCATTCGATACGCATGGTTTCTTTTTGTCATGCCGTGCTTAATATTGAACTACTTTGGTCAAGGGGCGATGCTGATCCATAGTCCAGAAAACATTGACAACCCGTTCTTTTCAATGGTGCCGGAGAATCTCGTTTTTTGTTTGGTTTTGCTCTCTGTGCTTGCAACCGTCATTGCCTCACAAGCCTGCATATCTGGCGCGTTCTCCATGACCAGTCAAGGCATCATGTTGGGCTTTATTCCAAGGATGAATCTCATTCACACATCCGAGAAAACCTTTGCCCGCATTTATGTGCCTTTTATCAATTGGGTTTTATGTCTAGCGGTGATCTTCTCGGTCTTGGGCTTTCAGCGCGCGGATCGGTTGGCTTATGCCTACGGCATAGCGGTGTCGATCACGATGCTCATGACCACCTTTCTTTTTGCAACAGTGATGAACGATCTATGGAAATGGCCCAAATGGGTCATCGCGCTCATCACCGCCACTTTCATGATCTTGGATCTGAACTTGTTTTTATCCAACACAGAAAAGATACTGGAAGGGGGCTGGTTCCCAATCGGTATTGCATGCATCGTTTTCTTACTGATGATGACTTGGTATCAAGGGCGTAATTTATTGAGAGAAAAAACCATCGATTTAGGTATAAAAATTGAAGACTTCATTCCCGCCCTCTTCTTACACCCGCCTCATCGAATTGAAGGCACTGGTATATTTTTCACGCCTCACATTGAATATGTGCCCCCTGCTTTTTTACACAACCTCAAACACAACCGAGTTCTTCACGAGAGAATCATCTTTCTAAAGATCAGTGTCTGGGATGTGCCCAGAGTCGCTGATGCGCAACGGGTGAGTCTCAAAGAGATTCATCAAAATATCTTTATCGCTCGTGTCATCTTTGGCTTTAAAGAAATACCAGACGTCTCTAGGGTCATGGACTTACTTAAGGAATACCATGAACTCAATTGCCCCTTGATGACTTGTTCATTCTTCATGGCACGCGACTCCTTGATCGCCAAAGAAATCCCTCAAATGTCGCTTTGGAGAGAGTCTATTTTCATATGGATGCTTCAAAATTCAACCAGGGCATCTGACTTCTTCAAAGTGGACTCCGGGCGGTTGATTGAATTGGGTACAAAAATTGAGCTCTGAGACTTTGAGTTGCTCAAACATTTATTGAGCCCGAAAGACGATGTTTACAAACCCTTTTTTTCGTTTTCACTTCCAAAACCTTGGACGCTTCTTTTGCATCATCACACGCTTAGAGGGCTTGCAGGTTCACTCGCCATGCATCCTCTCAAAGCCTTACTGTGGCTTAATTTGAGCCTCGTCGATGACTTTAGAGTATTTTTCAAACTGCGACTTGATGTAGAGCGAAAAGTCTTTGCTGTTTAAGTATGAAGGGTATAGGCCGGCAGCAAATAATTTTTGCTGTGTCTCTGAGTCCTTCAATGCCGCACTAAAGTCATCGTTGAGCTTGGCAATCAAGTCCTTGGGCGTGCCAGCAGGTGCGGCCACGCCAAACCAAGCCGCAGCCTCATAGTCTTTGTAACCCAACTCGTGCACCGATGGCACTGCTTTGAGCGCATCCAATCTATTCAAAGTGGTCACGGCCAGCGCCCTTAATTTTTGAGCCTCAAGCATGGCTGAGACTTCAGACAAATTGGTGAGCACTGCACTCACATGACCCCCCATTACCGCATTGGCCGCTAAAAGTCCCCCAGTGAACGGCGCATAAGTCAAATCCATGCCCACCATCTTTTTTAGCAATTCACCGGCAATATGCTGGGTCGAAGACGGCCCCACAGTGGAATAACTCAAGGCACCAGGTTGCGCTTTGGCCGCATCCACAAAGTCTTTGAAACTCATGTAGGGACTTTGTGAGCTGACGGCAAACACCTGAGGCGAAAAAGTCAACAAAGCAATAGGCTCAAAGGCCTTGAGGCCATCGTAGGGCAAATTGGGATTGAGCTTTGCATTGATCACCAAGCTGTTGGCAATGATGATCAACGTATAGCCATCTTGCGCGGCTTTGGCGACCATGGCACCCGCAATGACGGTGCCTCCACCGGGCTTGTTGTCGATGAAGACCGTTTGCGCCCATTTTTTACTTAAATATTGGCCTAGCACGCGAGCCAGAGTGTCGACAGACCCACCCGCTGGAAAGGGGACAACGATCTTAACGGGCTTATTGGGAAAGGTCTGCGCCATGAGCGAGGTTGACAGGGACACCAGCACCATACACAGCAGCAAGCGTACTTTTTTAAAACCACACATTTCATACCCCCATGAAGTCATCTCAAAACATTCTAATTTTTTGACCCTCAAGGACTCTAGGTGTTTGCCATGTGCTTTACCAAGTCAGTGTCATACCGTCATGGTTGAGGAACTCACCGGAGTTCTCAGGTCCAATGCGCTCGATCGTATGAAGCATGCTAGAGACACTCTTGTCCAC
>CANJNC010000079.1 GCA_947475685.1 Comamonadaceae bacterium
AGTCTCCTTGTCCACAATGGGACCCATATTGACTCACAAAGGCATATGATTGCTGGTGGATTCTCAGTCGATCAATTTAATCTTGAAGGTATGGTCAAGCAGGCCGTTTTAATCAACCTGACAAATAAAGGACCAAATTCGACTGTATCTGTTAAAGACATTCTTGACACAGGAATTGAATTCGGTCCAAACATTATTCCAGTAATCAATACAGGTTGGACTGAAAAAATGTGGGGTAAACCAGGTTTTTGGGAGCAAATGCCCTACCTAGAGGCTGGAGTTGGGGAGCTAATGGCAAAAAAAGGTGTGACGGCAGTGGCAATGGACGTTTTTCCAGAAAAACCCTTATGGAGAGGCGTTAAACTAGATCAGGGTGAAGTTTGGGTTGCAAATCATCTCTCTATGCTCAATAATGGAATTGCAATGATTCAATTTGTAACTAATTTATCAAAAATTGGAACAAACCGTTTTGTTCTTGTTGCCGCACCACTCAGCATAAAGGGGGGCGATGCCAGTCCTGCTAGGGTGATGGCTTTAGTGGAGTAAATTAAATTGATCAGACTAACTTTACGATATATATTCACATTTTTTTTAACTTTTATATCGATCTCTTTTTGCCAAGCGCAAGAATATCCCAACAAAGCAGTTCGTTTAGTCGTTAATTTTCCAGTTGGTGGTGTAGCAGATCAGATTGCACGTGTATTGAGTATTCAATTGCAACAGGCGCTAGGCCAACCATTTATTGTCGAAAATCGTATTGGTGGGAATGGCAATATTGGTGCGGCAGAAGTGGCTAAATCAGCAGCTGATGGTTACACGCTTCTATTATCCCCTAGCGGAGTGATCTCTATAAATGGATTTCTTTATTCGAACTTATCCTTCGATCCATTTAGAGATTTTGTGCCAATTGCATCCCAAGCTATGGTCACGGTTTTTCTTGTTGTTAAGCCTGGTTTACCAGTATCTACCATGCAAGAATTTCTGACTTACTTACGCCTAAATTCTGGACGACTTAATTATGGCTCACCTGGAAGTGGAAGTTCTCCCCATCTAGCTGCAGAAATGCTAAAGAGAGATGCAAAGGTCAATGCAACCCATATCCCCTATAAGGGAGCTGCACCAGCCCTTACCGATTTGATGGGCGGTCAAATTGATTTTATGTTTGATCCTGGAGTAGCCTTGCCACAGATCAATAGTGGGAAATTACGTCTCC
Source organism: Comamonadaceae bacterium (assembly GCA_947475685.1). Lineage (GTDB taxonomy): Bacteria > Pseudomonadota > Gammaproteobacteria > Burkholderiales > Burkholderiaceae_C > Limnohabitans. The sequence continues at coordinate 1,214 of CANJNC010000079.1, forward strand.
TTGCCGTTGGAAGCCTCAAAAGACATCCGGCTTTTCCTGATGTACCCACGGTAAGCGAAGTTTTAGGATCAGAGTTTGACGCTGGCACCATATTTGGTCTGCTAGCTCCAAAAGGAACATCCAACGTGGTAATTTCCAAGTTAAATACTGAAATTTCTCGCATCATGCAAACGCCTGAAATGAAATTGCGGATATCTGCGCTTGGTGCCGAACCACTTTACCTATCAACTACTGCGTATTCATTACGTCTACGGACGATAAATGAAAAAATGGAGTCACTCGTTAAAGAAACAAATATGAAAGCTGACTAAAAGCATGACAACAGAAAGCAAAAGCGGAAGTTTTCGAGAATTTCTTTCTAGAATTAAATCTGAAGGAGAACTTATAGAAGTGGATCAAGAGCTCGATATTAAGTATGACATTGGTGCTTTATGCCGAGTTTTATCAGATGCGGATGGCCCAGCAGCGATTATTAAAAATTTTAAGGGTCCTAAGTTACGATCAGGAACACTTGCAGTTAATCTGTATGGACCAAGAAGAAGAATAGCCTCAGCCTTTGGAGTCAAAGAGAATGAGTTGTTGGACTTTGTTTCTAAGAGGCTAGGTAAACGCATACCTTCTGAATGCATTTCTACTGGTAAGGCGCCATGTCATGATGTGATTCTAGAAGGGAATGAAATTAATCTAAATGATTGGCCAATTCCCTTATGGAATATTGGTGATGGGGGTCCTTATATTACAGCGGGCCTAAGTATTGCGCGTCATCCAAAATATGGCTGGAACATAGCTCATCACCGAGGTCAGGTTTACGGTTCTCGCGAGATTGGGGTTTGCATGGCTCCTGATCATCATTTGAGACTTGCGACAGACGAAGCTCGACTTAAATCTAGTCGAGTAGATGCCGCAATTGTAATAGGCGTTCGTCCCTCAATCACAATTGCAGCGGCATCAGATTTTGCCCATGGAGATTATGAATTAGATGCTGCTGGAGCTCTAGAGGGAAGGCCTATTCAAACAGTTAAATGCAAAACTGTTGATGTTGAAGTGCCTGCCGATACTGAAATTGTAATAGAGGGCTACTACGACGGAGAAACACGATCGGAGGGTCCATTTGTTGAATTCACGGGATATCAGACTCCAATAATCACTAGTCCGGTTTTTAAAGTTACTGCAATTACACACCGACATGATCCTATTTTTCATGGAGTCTTTGCGGGCAAACCGCCTTGCGAGACAAATACTCTATGGCGTGAGCTTGAGGAGGCAGAAGCCTATACCACCTTACTGCGCAGGTTTCCAATGCTAAAAGCTGTCCATAGACCACCACAAATCGGCCGTGACTTTGTAGGCATAGTTCAAATAAAAAGCGACCAAACTCGTGCTGGTATAGTAAATACCCTGCTCGCAGCAACTTCTGCAGTTATGCCACGCCTCAAGTTTGTAATAGCAGTAGATGACGATATTAATCCCTATGACTTAACAGAAGTCATGTGGGCAGTCGCAACAAGATGTGATCCGAATGTTGATACTCAATTGATTCATAACACGATGACATCTTGGCTTGATCCTTCCAGTGGTGGTTTGACTGGAAAGATTTTAATTAATGCAATAAAAAAGGAAAATTTTCGAGGTGAAATTCCTGGATATCCAGATGCTTCATTAAATAAAGCACTGAAAATTCTTGGTGCTTGGCGATCAAACAATTAGAGAAAAAAATTCTTTTTAAATCATGGCGGTTTCAATGAGTTTGCACTTGCTCATTGAAACCGCTAGATGAAAATGAAGGGTACATAACAATAAACCAAACAGAATTTCTAATATCAACCGTACTTCGTTAAATTAAAGCAGACATTATGCTAATTAGGATACAAAATGAACAAAAAACTATTTTTACTTTTTGGGATGGCTATCTTTTGCTTACACTTCACTGCTGTCAGAGCTCAAGATCTTCCAAACAAGACTATTAAAATTATTGTTCCTTTTCCCCCTGGTGGAGGCAATGATGCGATCGCAAGAATTATTGCAAATAAGCTATCGATCAATTGGGGTAAAACTGTCATTGTTGATAATCGCTCAGGAGCCGGCGGCAACCTCGGGGCTGAGACAGTTTACACATCAACACCTGACGGAACAACATTACTATTGACAACTCAAGGCCCTTTAGTAGTCAATAAATCACTCTATCAAAAAATTTCATATGATTCAGATTTATTTGTTCCAATTTCTCTCGTTGCTGTCACGAATAGTTTCCTAGTACTAAATCAAAAAATACCTATTAACTCATTAACTGAATTAATCAAATATGCAAAATCGAATCCGAATAAAATAAATTACGCATCACAAGGAATTGGTAGTGCTGCTCATTTAGCGGCCGAACTTTTTTCATCTATGGCAGACGTTAAGCTCACTCATGTTCCTTACAAAGGAACTGGTCCTGCAATTGTAGATCTTATATCTGGTCAAATAGATGTTATGTTTGCAGAATCTTCTTCTACAGCTCCTTTAATCCAAAGCTCAAAACTCAAGTTAATTGCGATTGGCAGCGAAAAAAGAAACCTTCAAAACTACCCTGACATACCTACAGTGGATGAATTTTTACCTGGTTTTTTAGCATTGACATGGTACGGATTGGTCGCGCCTCCAAACACGCCATCAAATATTTCCGCGTTTTTGAGTACATCAATCATAAATACAATCAATCAAAGCGATGTCAACAAGAGCTTAAAAGATATTGGGGTAACTCCCGTTGGTAGTAGTCCAAAAGAATTAATATCATTTATGAAACAAGAACAAGAACGTTGGGGCAAAGTTATAAAATTAACAGGATCAAAAGCAGATTAAATTTCATATGAATAGTTACAATCCAATATCAGAAGACGACATCTTTAAACTTGCAAACTCTATCGGTTTAGAAAAGGCTGTCAAACTTTATCCGAATGACGTTAAAGATGCAGCAAAATCAGCACTCAACGCGGTTAGTTCTTGTCCCATAATAGATGATTTAACACAAGAACCCTGGCCACCAATGTTTGTTAGATCTTCACTATGAAAGAAATACATTGGCTCACAGCCAGAGAAATCAGTGAAAACTATGGGTTAAGAAAACTTTCGCCTGTAGAGGTTACTAGTGCTCTCCTTAAAAGAATTAAAGAACTAGACTCAAAGATTAACTCTTTTATCTTTTTGGATGAAGAGTCTGCGATGAACTCCGCAAGAGAAGCTGAGAAAGAGATTTCTTCGGGCAAATTTCGAGGATCACTTCACGGTATACCAATTGCTATCAAAGATAATATAAATATGGTTGGGCTTGCTACTACTTGTCACTCTAAGATCTTGGTTGACAACATTGCAATCCGAGATGCAAGGATTATTAGTCAATTGAGATCATCTGGTGCAATATTAATAGGCAAACTCGCCTTGCATGAGTTTGCTTTTGGCGGTCCAACCTTTGATGGCCCCTTTCCTCCGGCAAGAAACCCATGGAATACAGATCACCACCCTGGAGGTTCTTCATCGGGTTCGGGTGCGGCTCTCGGAGCAGGCTTTGTACCAATCACCATTGGAACGGACACTGCGGGTTCAATTCGCAATCCTGCCGGAGCATGTGGCGTAGCAGGTCTAAAACCAACCTATGATCTTGTCTCAAGAAATGGTGTTTTTCCACTAGCATACACCGTGGAGCATGTAGGTCCAATGGCACGATCGATCAATGATATTGCTCTAACCATGGACTCAATTGCATGCAAGGAAACCATGAACGTAGAGAGATATACAACAGAAAATCTTTCTTATACAAATGACTTAAATCATGGAGTAAAAGGGCTCAGAATCGGTTTTGTAAGACATTTTCATGAGTCTGACCTAATAGCAGATCCAGAAGTAATTGCTTCACTCAATGAAGTTGCAGGTGTTTTAAAAGATCTAGGTGCTAGTATTGAAGATGTTGTATTACCTTCTCTTCAAGAGATGCAATCAGTAGAAGGAATAATTTGGTATTCAGAGACTTGGGCGATCCATAAAAAATGGCTTCGTGAAAGACCAGAAGATTACACTCAAGCCGCAAGAAAAAAATTAATGCGGGGTGCTTTCCTCTCAGCTGGAGATTATGTAAATGCTCAACAATGTCGAAAAATAATGACTGATTCAGTTAATCAAGTTTTTCAAGACTTTGATGTGCTGATCACGGCAAGCTCGTTTGACCCAATCTGTAGAATCGATGAGACAGAAATTTACGCTAGGAATTATGCTCGCCAAGGTCGCAGTCCATTCAATATGACTGGACACCCTGCCCTGGCAATGATGAGTGGCATTTGTAAACGGGGACTTCCCCTATCTGTTCAATTTGTAGGTAGACATTTTGATGAGAAAAAACTATTTAGAGTTGCTGCAGCATATGAGAGTGCTACTCCATGGCATCATAAACACCCACAAATATAACTAGTGAAATTAAATACAAAAAAGTTTAATGTATCAAGACGGAGTTGACTCTAGAAACCAATCAGTGGGAACTTCTCGGCCAACTCCTTTTTTCTTTGCCAATTTTAAAACAGCTGACCCTACCGCCGCAAACTGGATTCCCATTCCCGTGTTATTTGCAAAAATTGTAATGTCTTCAGAACTTTCTCTACCACTATTTTTACCACTAATCAACTCTCCTAATTCAATAATATCGTCGTCTTTTTTGAGCCCACGGTTAACAACCCCTAAAATATCAATTTGTTTATCAAGACTCAATTGATCTTTTGATAGCACAACGATTTTATTTGCCTTGTCATATGTCGCGTCGTCAATCTCACGCTTATAAATAACACCATCTGGATGAGTGATCGTAGAAATGTGAGTACCTTTTTTAACTAATCGACCATCAAAACAAGGAATTGAACTGTTTGTAGCGCAAATAATTAAATCACTATCAAAAACAACTTCATTAGGAGATTTAGCAACTAATATGTTCTTGTTAAGTATTCTCTTGTACTTTTCTACAAAATCATCACACTCATGAGTAATAGGAGAAAAAACTCTAATCTCTTTCACATTAGGCCTTAATTTAATTAGAAACTCTAAGTGTGAAGCCGCTTGCCAACCACATCCAAATAAACCAGCAACTTCAATATTTGGATTGGCAAGATACTTAATTCCAAGCGCAGATGTTGCAGAACAACGCATTCTCTGAATATAACTGTCTTGAATAATAGCAATTGGCTCTATGTTTTCAGTGGAATACAAATATATTAAGCCGCAATACTTATTGCCACTTGCAGCAGGAATCAATTTCTTGTTAATAACTCCGTTGGGTAATGTTTGCTCACCCATTAACTCGGACGAAATTCTTAATGCCCAAATATGATTGGATAAATTTCCACCTTCCTGCGATTTGAATCTGTAATGTAATTTCTGACCTGAGACACTATTTTGCAAAGGAAAATATGTATGGGTTCGGGGCCGATTAGCACCCAAGCCCAGAAATAATTCTTTATAAGCAACCTCAAGCGACTCCATGCAGTCTTCATGTGTTAATAATTGCTCTACTTCTTCATTACTTAAGATTATCATGTGGATTTATTTAATAAAATCATATTTAATCTCTTTTATTGAATTATATGTCATCGAGATTACATAATATAGTGATGACTGAACACAAAGTTGCAACTGAATTTATTGTGTCTGAATGAAATCACTCCCCTCCTCCAGTTTGTATAATAATGCACATAATGGCCACCCTTTGGTGGCCATTCTTATGGTTGTTTAGGCTGCCAGATGTGGGGCAACAACTCATGAATGAGGTGGTTCTTTTGCGTGGGCAGGCGCTACTGAACATCTTTCAGGTAGAGGTAGGGCAATTTGCGAGTAATATTGATTTTTCTTACCAACTTTATTAAAAGGCAGATAACAGTTTTGTAAAGCCGGAGATCTGGTCGTTTATTCCGCATGTTCTCAATGCATGCCAGTAAGTGGCTATATTTACTGCAATAATTGGTTTTTTTAATAGTTGCTCAGCTTCATCAGCGACAGCCGCAAAAGGTAAATTGGCGCCAAATTGAATAAGTGCTTCTATACCCTCGCCATCAATATTTGCAATCGCTCCAAGTAAATAATCTTTTGTAACACGGGTGTACTCAGAAAATTGAGTACCTTTAAGGTGATTAATTTTTACCACCTCATAACCACATTCAGTAAAGTAGGACTCCATTTTTGCTTGAATAATTGGATAGTATGGCTCCACAATAGCAATTCGCTTTTTAATTTTATGTGCTTTCAATGCCTCTAAAATTGCCTCAGAGGGAATCGTTACTCCAATATTTCCACCAGCCCTATCAATCATACTTTGTTTTAGCTTATCAGATGACGAACGGCTACCACCCCAAACGGTTAAAGCTGAAATACCTAAAATAATATGGTCAGGCCTGCAGGTAACAACTTGATCAATTGCTGGACCAATACTTTCAAATAACATATCCATGGCACTAGAAAAATCTTGATCGGAACCAACTTTTAAATCAGGGGTAAACATTCTTGCAACTTGATTTGTAACACCACTTGGACGAAGTGCTTCAGTATCAGGTTGAACACAACTGTTTGCAGATGGTGTAATAATCCCAAACATTTTTCTTGATGCGTAGAAATCTCTCATAGGTAATCCAAAAGTAATTTAACTAAGTTATTTAACTAAAATTATTTTAAAATTTACTAGGGGTATCCACTTATTTATCGTTATTGCAATCAATATTTAATTAGCAAATAATAAAGAATATATTCAAGGTGAAAGTTTATGAGTAATTTTAAAAATAAAGTCCTGATAGTTGGTGCTGGTCCGACCGGTTTAGTTTGTGCGCTCTCTCTCGCCAAGAAAGGAATAGATGTTGAAGTTTTTGAAAAGCTTCCAGATAGAGCATATGATTTACGCGCATCTACAATTCATCCCCCAACCATGCAAATGTTGGCCGATCTTGGGATTATTGATGAGCTAATCAATCAAGGAATTACATCACCATTTTGGCAATTTAGAGACAGAAAAGAAGGTGCGTTAGCAATATTTGACATGTCCGTTATGAAGGACGATGTTAAATACCCTTTTCGCCTTCAGTGCGAACAGTTTAAAGTCACGGCTGAGTTATTGAAGTCATTAAAGAATTATCCTAACGCAAAAGTAAATTTCTACCATGAGGCTAAAAATGTTATTCAGGATGAAAACGAAGTAACATTAACTCTTGAATATCAAGGTAATGATATACGAGTAAAGGGGAATTATTTAATTGCGGCTGATGGAGCCAGTAGCATCATTCGACATTGTCTGAATATTAATTTTGAAGGGTATACATTCCCAGAAAGATTTTTAATCCTATCAACTCCATATGAATTTAAAGACATCATTCCCGATCTTTCGATAAGTAACTACATCAGTGATCCAGATGAATGGTTGGTAATGCTAAGAGTGAAGGAGTTTTGGCGGGTTCTATTTCCAACTATACCTGGTGAAAATGAAGTCGATATAATGAACGCCAGCAATCTACAAAATAAGCTAAAAAATATTTCTAATCTTGAAAGTGATATGGAAATTGCGCATCAAACTCTTTATCACGTTCATCAAAGGGTAGCAACCAATTATCGTGTAGGAAGAGTTTTACTAGCTGGAGATGCAGCTCATATTAACAATCCACTCGGCGGAATGGGAATGAATGGTGGAATTCACGATGCAGTCAATTTGTCAGAGAAATTGATTTCTGTACTAGAGGGCGCAAATGATCACTTATTAGACAGGTATTCAAGACAACGAAGAACGGTTGCAATTGATTATGTTCAGCAATGGACTGTCAGGAATCGTGAGATTTTGAAAGAGAAAGATCCAGCGATTAGAAAAAATAACTTAGATGAGCTACGTAAACTGTCTGAAAACAAAGAGTTAACTTTGAAATATTTACGAAAAACCTCAATGCTTGCTAGTTTAGAGTTGGCTGAATCAATTGAATAAACGATGTTTTTAAGAAAATATCTAATGAGAAGAGATTTTCTTAAATCTGTTTCAATCAGTATTTTATTTTTAAAAAATTCTTATTCATTTTCTCAAAATTTAAAACAAAAATATCTTAAGCTAATTGTTGGAAGTCCTCCGGGTGCGCTTGGAGATGTTGTTGCGAGGTTAATAAGTAATAATCTTACAAATTTCTTTGACGGCTCAATACTTGTTGAAAACAAGGCTGGGGCAAGTGGAATTATTTCTGCAGAAACAGTAGCCAAATCTGCTCCCGATGGAGCAACTTTATTGATTGCAGCCGATAATGTTTTTGTTGTTAATTCATTTGTATATAAAAAATTAAATTACGATATCGATGATTTCAAATCGATTGCACTAATTGGACGAGGCGGACTGGTTTTAATTGTTAGACCATCTTTGGGTATTTCCAATATTAATGATTTTATCAACTTTGCAAAATCAAATCCAAATAAAATCACTTTTTCCTCAGGTGGTACAGGTCATGTAACTCATATCGGTACAGAACTCATAGCAAATAGACTTGGATTAAGATTATTACACATTCCATACAAGGGTACATCCCCAGCGCTCACTGCCGTGATTAGTTCTGAAGTTGATACGATGCTTGTTGGATTAGCTGGAGCTATGCCATTTATTAAAAGTGGCAAAGCAATACCACTTGCGATCAGTGGCATGGGGGCAAACAATATTTTACCAAACATTCCCTTTTTAAAGGAGTTTAATAACGATCTTGATATTACCTATTGGTTTGGGGCTTTTGCTCCAAAAGAAACACCACTTGAAATCATAAATAACTTAAATGTCTCATTCAATAAATTATTAAATGATGTTGAAATTTCACAAAAGTTTACTAAATTGGGGATTCTCGTATCAAATTCAAAGCCAGCAGATTTAGATATTCTAATTAAGGAGGATAGAAAGCGTTTTGGCCCCTTAATTGCGACATTGAATATACAAGCTGAATAATCACTCCACAGTGATGTTTCCATTCTTAATAATTGGAAGCCAAAATTTATTCTCATTCTTAATAAATTCGGTAAATTTTTCCGAATCCAAAACATAGGGAATTAAACCAACAGATGGATCTGATAATTTATTTTTCATTTCAGTGGTTGAAACAATAGAAATGATTTCTTTTTCTAAACGAGTAACGATTGATTTGGGCGTTTGCGATGGCGCAGAGAAACCAAACCATGAAACGGCATGAACTCCTTTTGCAACCTCCCCCAAAGATGGGGCCTCTGGAAAAGCATCTGATCTTTTCTCGCTTGTAACCGCTATTATTCTTACTTTTCCAGCTTTTACTAGCTCTCCCGCACTGGCTGTCAATACCATATCAAGTCTTCCACCTAAGAGATCAATTAGAGCAGGATTGGGGCCTTTATAAGGTATATGATTCATCTCTAAACTTAGCGTTTGTTTAAGCAATTCAGCCGCGAGAAAGCCAGAGGTTCCAACCCCAGCGGATGCATAGTTTATTTTACCTGGATTATTTTTGGCATAAGAAATCAATTCTTCTATATTTTTGATTGGATTATCATTTTTAACTATTAAATATATCGGATAAATACCGATCAAAGAAATATGAACAAAATCTTTGATTGGATCATAGCCCAACTTTTTATACATCAGTGGCCCTGGAGCTATTGAGGAATTGAAAGTTGCTAATAATGTATATCCATCTGGATTTGATTTAGCTACAACATCAGTCCCTAATGTTGTCCCTGCTCCAGGACGATTTTCAATAACGACAGGCTGCTTTAAGCTATTAGATAAACGTTCTGAAATAAGTCGAATTGCTAATTCTGTACCTGAACCAGGCGCAAAGGGCATAATAATTTTTATCGGTTGATTTGGATATTGATTGACTTGTGATTCAACTACTAAAGGAATTAAGAATATAAATAAAATTGAAATATATTTAAAATACTTAAAAATTTTAATCATTATTAACTTTCAAATTAGAAATTAATTCCTAGTATGAAATACTTATACAAAAAAAACTACTGGTAGTTGCATTGATTGTCGTTTACCCTTATTAAAATAAAAAGGAAACAGCTTCATGATAGATCTCGTTAATTGCGACTAATTTGAGAGATCGAAAGAGCAATTCGACCAATACAGGGCCTTACCTTTGAACAGAATTTAAACCATTAAATTTACTTAAAAATACAGTTTTATCAAAGTGAAATCACTCCCCTCCTCTAGTTTGTATCATTATGATACAAACTCTCAATTACACGAACAATTACACAATGTGTTGGAACTTTTTAGCCTCTTGATTCATAAGAGTTTTAACTATCCAGAGGTTCTGGATTTCTGTGAATGGCTCTAAAGGGCCATCCCTGACAGGGCTCACTGGTTCTTTGAAATTCGAGGAATGATGTGCTCATCAAAATGGGCCAGTGAGTTTTCCTCTCGGCTCACATCCCAGACAAAGTGGTCGCTTCGATAACTGGCCACACAGGCGTAAAGGACCAAGCCCTCAGGGTTCATGCGCCAACGTCGCAGCTGAACGATGGGTGCCGTCAAAGGGTAGCTCAAGACAGCGGAGAGTTCGGGGGTGGCCGAAATCACAGTGAGCTCTTCGCGAGATCTTTGGATGTGCGCTTGTTGGGTGTTTCTGAGAAGCTTAGAGATTTTAAAGTTTTTCTCTGAGTTTCTGGGAAAGAGTTGGTAGCAGCGTTTATCCACATAAATATCAAGCAGCGCAAAAGGCAGGCCATTGATGCTGTGGGTTTTGGTGATCTTGCGATAAGACTCACAGCACAAATAGTGCTCTTGCAAAGACTCAGGCAAAACCTTGACCTCGCGGTTTTCAAGAATCTCAATGCTCACGTGCTCGGCCAACTCCAAGGGGTCAGAGATGCTGCTCCTTAAGTGGCTGTGGTGGATGGGCCTGGCCAACACCTTGGTGCCAATGCCACGCGAGGACGTCACAAACCCCTCGTTGACAAGCAACTGAATGGCCGCTCTGATGGTGTTTAGCGAGACACCGTATTCTTTGGCCAAGCCCTCAAAGGAAGGTAGGGTTGCATCTTCAATCCACTCACCGTGGTTGATTCGAGTGCGCAAAGACATGCCAATTCTCAAGTACAAGGGTATTCCCTCGGATGGACTATTCTTGAGCGCGGTCGTGGTGCTGGTGTTCATAAAGATCAGTCAAAGAAACGGCTATTGTGCGCTCATAAAGCGCACACATCGTTGGCAGGAATATCAAGTCGGCGGTCAAACCAAGGAGTTCCTTTAGGGATTCCCTTAGCTTGACAGCCCTCACCTTCCAAAATACCATGAATGGACATAATAAAGCATTTTTAAAGTTTGATCCATCCTGAACATGAGTAAACCACCGCTCTCGGGCATTGTTGTTCTCGACTTGACACAGATCTTCAACGGGCCGTATGCCACTTTTTTGTTAGCGGCGGCGGGCGCAACCGTGATTAAGATAGAACCCCCAGGTGGAGAGCATTTGAGAAAACGCACCGTCAACAAAGCCTCTCAGTTGCCCTATGCCATGCTCAACGCTGGCAAAAAGTCCTTGATGCTTGACTTGAAGTCCTCCAAAGGCAAAGAGATCTTGCTCGAACTTGCCAAAAAAGCCGATGTCTTGGTGGAGAATTTTGCAGTCGGTGTCATGGACAAACTAGGCCTTGGTGCTGAGGTTCTCAAAGCCCTCAATCCAAGACTCATCTACGCCTCTTCTTCGGGCTACGGTAAAACCGGCCCTTATCAACATTACCCAGCCATGGATTTGACCATGCAGGCCATGACGGGCATTATCAATGCCACGGGGTTTCAAGACTCC
>CANJNC010000080.1 GCA_947475685.1 Comamonadaceae bacterium
ATCGCTCTACACATTGCTACAGATATTATCGGTATCTGTTTTTGAGAAAACCCTTATTTCAAGCGCCTTGCGGCCTATGCCCACCCAAAGTGATGAGGTGATCACCGCTAACCAGTTGAATTTATTCGACTTTTAACCGGACACTTGTGAAGTTTTTTAGACTATCAAGATTGAAATCACTGCCCTCCTCCAGTTTGTATAACAATGATAAAAACCACCAATTACACAAACAATTACACGTTGACTTCTGAATTAATAACATCTTGATATCAAAAAGATATTAAGCAACCAAAGTCTTTGTTAATCTGTTGAGGTGTAACTAAATAAACTATCACCCATGGTGAAATCACTCCCATACAGCCGTTTGTATAGCAATTGTAAAGTTTATCGAAAAACAAAAATATTTCAATTTTACAAAATATCTTATTGATTTATGAAATTAAGGGGGTATAGTGTATTACTGCTTGTTGGTAAGTTGTTTCAATTCCGACTTAAAAAAAGGATCCCCAACTTATCTCAACAGAAAACAATCAACAATTTTCTAGAGATTTCAACAATAAACGCATAAGAATCTAGAGATTTCAACAATAAACGCATAAGAAGTTACGGTGATCAAATTTAATTCCTAGTTTTTTCTTAAGACTGATGATTGAATTTCAATTTTAAAGTCAAAACCAAAAGGAAAAATATGGAACTCTTTGCCTATATCGGTACGTGTATTGTTTCTGCCTTTTTTTGTGCTTGGTACGCCAAGAGAAAAGATGAGTCCATGGGTGAATGGTTCGTTTTAGGCTTAGTTTACCCACCCTTTATTTCCATTCCTGCCGTGATGTTTTGCTCAAGAACTCTTAAAAAATAATCCTGAAAATTTAAGATTCAAAAAGTCAAGACATCTGACCTAGTTGGCTTGAACAACATTTCCCGATAATTCATTTGAACTCTTCTATTTCGAAAAGAATTGCTGAGTGAGTTAAGTCGATGAGTGTTGTTTGAGACCAAAGATTGGATTAGTTTAATTCGTGGCTTCCAAGTCGTGGAGTCAGGATAAGACCACAGGATTTTCTGTGGTTTTTTTTCTTCTGCACTCTAAGCAAGGAAATAATGCATACATTTTATAGTAATTGAATCACTTTACGCTTTTACCTCATTCCATAAACCCGTAGATACCAAAAGTGGCTTATTGGAAGCGGAGAAAAGAACAGCATCTGTAACTCCAGTCATTGAATATTTTCGCCAAGAAGGAATTAAAAAAATATCATTCTCCTTGAGTATATAACTTTTATCATCAAACACTATTTTTATTTCCCCCTCTGCCACAACTACAATTTTTGTTTCTGTACTTTGGTAGTTAAGTGTTGAAAATTTCGCTGGTATTCCTTGTAAAAAAGCATCAATCGTCGGCAAAACACTCCCTCCCCTTGGATCGACATAAACCAATTCAGCCCCTTTATAGGGGTCAAGTTTTTTCGATGACATCAATTCATTTAAGGTTCTGCGAGAATTGATATAACTATATTTTCGAATGTAATCTTGATGAGTAGATTCTCGACTCTTAAATAATTCCCCAGTTGTTGCTCTCAGACCATTAGAGAACAATAAATTTGAATGTCCGTCCGTAAAATTTACTTCTTGCTTAGCTTGATTGCTCCATTCTCTGAATTGCGCATCAACAACATCCACCAAGGGGACATCAAGCACATCAAGCCATAGGGCAGGAATTTTTCCTTCGTGACCATGGTCATGCCATTCATTTCTTGGATTAATGAGCAAATCGCCTTTTTCTAGAGAAACTTTTTCACCACCCACACTAGCATATGCACCATCACCCTCAAAAATAAAACGAATAGCTGCTTGGGAATGACGATGTGCCGCTGCAACCTCTCCAGGCAATAACAGTTGCACTCCAGCAAATAAGGTTGGAGATAAAAAGAAGCTTTCTGGTAGATCTTTACTTTCTAAGATTAAAACTCTTCTCTCTGAATCTTCAGGCGTAATGTGTGGAGATGCTTCAAGAAGTAGATTTTTAATTTCTTTGAAACTCCACAACTGCTCCGAACACTTACTTTTTGGTTTGGCCAACATCTTTGGCCGCGTCCACATTGGAGCAAGGCTGGCTTGCTTGATTCTTTCTTCTAGCGTGCTGGTTTTTTTCATTATTTCATTCAGCTTTCATACCAATTTCATTTGCCAATTGATTGAAACTGATAATATTTCTTCTAATAAGCGCATCTAATTCAGCTGGTGTACTTGATTGAGCTTCAAACATCAAGTCAGACAATCTTTGCTTTAACTTGGAGTCTTGAAGGACTTGTTTTAGTTCACTATTTAATCGGGTAATTATGTCCGTTGGAATCTTTGCTGGACCCAAGAACCCGTACCAAGCTGTTAGCTCTACCATTGGATAACCCAGCTCAGAAAATGTCGGCACCTCTGAGAGCAAAGAAGATCTTTGAGAGGCGGTAACGGCAAGGGCTTTGAGTTTTCCGTTCTTATATAAAGGTACAGCGTCTGGACCAAATAGAAAAATCAATTGAACATGTCCACCTAAAGCATCAGTGATTCCCTGAGTAATTCCTTTATAGGGAATATGAGAAAGTTTAATTTTGGCAGCTTTATTAAAAAGCTCTCCTGAAAGATGCCCAGCGGTCCCAGGTCCCGCAGTTGCATAAGTTATATCACCCGACATTTTCTTTGCATTGAGTATTAATTCTTGCAAAGTACTGATACCTGAGGAGGATGTTGCCATTAATACTGAAGGCGTGTAACCAATCAATGAAATTGCTGAAAAATCATTGACGGGATCAAATGGTAATTTTTTATTTACACTTCCATTTATTGCGTGAACAACATTTGCACTCAATAACGTATACCCATCAGGTGAAGAACGAGCCACAATTTCACTGCCTAAGATTGCGCCTGCACCTGCTTTATTGTCGATTATCAAGGGTTGCTGTAGTCTCTTTGACAATTCATCGGCTACAGATCTAACCAAAAGATCATTAGCACTGCCAACTGGTGCTGGTACAACAATCTTTATGGGTTTTGATGGATAAGTATCCGCATGAACCGACAATAAAAATAACTGACTCAAAAAGAATAAAAAATACTTTTTCGCCATCTTCTTAATTTCATTTTGATTCATATGAATTTTCCTTTGTATCTATATTGTATTAAGAGTTCGCCCATAAAGTAAGAGTCACTTTTTTTAAAGGAACATGTTGAATAACTAAAGCGTACATACAACTGACGATGCGTAAGAGCGATTTATTCAATTGGGATTGTTGGCGGCGCTTTAAAGCCCACCAAATTTGCTTTGGTATTATCAAGTTTAACCTCTACTATAACTCGAGAATTAAATAGACAGGGGTGGATTCGACCCCCAAATGCTTCTCGCAAGAGATCGACCTTTACAAAGTGGTTGTTAGCTACCAGTGAGAGTAGGCGAATCAACAGATTTCGCACCGAGCTCGAACTGCTGTAAAAGCTTTGTGCTCCTTTGGCCAGCCCATGCCGATGTATCCGCCAGCACCCAACTTGAGCCTAAAGGCCTTGGTAAAGGCTTCGCTCCACATGCCCTGCTCAGACTGGTCGCGATGGACTCTCCAAACCTCAGGGCTCAGCTCCTGCGTTAAGAACGCTCGAACCTCCTCTCGAAATTCAAGTTGTTCTTGCGTCAATTTGAGGTCCATTACCGCTCCTTTAGTGAAAAACTTCTGCTCATGCGCGACCCAACCCAAATGCAATCTCGCCCATGCAATCTCGCCAATGCAATCACGCCAATGCAATCACGCAAATGCAAATTGAGCGACCATAGACCCGACGATCAGCACGCCAACCCGCCCAACATACGTCTAACTCAAAACGCCATCAGCCTCTAAGCGATCAAACTGCGCTTGGTCCAAACCAATGAGAGAGGACAACAAGTCTCGCGAATGCTCGCCTAAAAGTGGCGCGCGGCTGTAATTGGTGGCTGCGCTGTCCATGCGCCATGGCAGTCCGAGTTGCTGGCGCAATCCCACGACCGGGTGATCGGTTGTGATCACGGTGCCGCGTGCTTTAAGCCGTATGTCGTCCACCAGTTGATCACAGCGCAACACCGGACCCGCCGCGACACCCACGTCCTGCAAAGCCTGCGTGACCTGATCGACATCCAAGCCGTGCGTCCACGCACTGACCATCTGATCGAGCAAATCGACATGGGCTTGGCGTGCTGCCACGTCCACAAAACGCGGGTCTTGATGCCATTCGGGATGACCTGCTGCGGTGCACATTGCTCTCCAATCAGCATCTCCATCTACGCTGATCGCGACCCAGCTGCCCTCTTGGCGGCAGCGGTAAATACCGTGTGGCGCCTTGATCGGGTCTTGGTTCCCTGCTCGCCTTGGATCACGGTTATTGAGGCTGTAATCGATGACCGCTTCAGGAATAAGGCTTAGCATGGCCTCGTACATCGCAAGATCGATGAACTGTCCTCGACCGGTGCGATGGCGATGATGGAGGGCGGCTTGGACAGCGAAATTTGCATAGGTGCCAGAAAGCGGGTCGGGAAGCACACTGCCTAGGATGCGAGGATGGCCACCCGTATAACCGGTGACGTCGGCAACACCGGAGAAAAGATTGACTGCGCTATGCAAGCCACGGGCGTTCTTCATTGGACCACTGCGACCAAAGGCACCGCACGATACTGCGATCAAGCGCGGGTTTTGTGCACTGATGGTCGCATAATCAAGCCCCATCTTTTCGAGCACACCGGTGGAAAAATTATCGACCATCACATCGACCACGCTAGCAAGCCGGCGTACCAGGTCGCATCCGGCCTCGGTGGTTAAGTCAACAGTGATACTCTTCTTGCTGCTGTTGAGTAAGTTGCAATAGGCGCTTGCATTTGGGTTACCTTCCATCCCAGGAGCAAAAGGAGGTGCAGTGCGCGAGGTCATGCGCTTGCTGGTTTCAACCACAATCACCTCAGCGCCAAGCCAAGCCAGCCACAAGGTGCAAAACGGAATGGCGATAAACTGTCCGAGATCGAGCACTTTCAATCCGGCCAGCGGCAAGCGCTGCTTGTCCCTTGACTCGGCGTTGCTTGACGGGGCAGTGGTGGCTCGCGCATGTGCCCCAAGCGCGGTCCATTGCTTGACGATGTAGTCTGTATGCTCCCCCTTGCGTGGCGCAGGACGCCTCAAAGCCCAAGGGGAACCCTTCATCTGCAAAGGCGCGGCGGGCATACGCGCGGGGCGCTCGCCGAGCATGAATTCGACCACACTGCCGCGAGCGGCCACCTGTGGGCTATCCACCAATTTACGCACCGAATAAAACGGAAATATCGGCAGTTGACTCTCACACGCAAGGGCATACAACTCATCTCCCGTTACCGTCATGGTCCAATCGACCAAGTGACGCCGCAACTCCGTCCAATTGGCAGTGCGTGCGTTGGAGGTTGAAAATTCAGCCGTCTTGGCCCAGTCTGGATGACCCATTGCCTGGAGCAAGCGTTGCCAGTGAATTTCCATCGGAGCTGCGATCGTTGCGAAACCGTCCTTGCATGGCAGATAGAAATTAGGCATGCGCCCAATGCTCACCGGATTGAGTAGACGGTTGAAGGTGCCATCCATGTATGCGAAATTGGTGAGGTCACGGTGCTGCAATGCAGCCACCGCCGCATGCTGGCTCAGCTCCACGTGGCAGCCGTTGCCAGTGTGATGGCGGTTCTCTAGCGCGCTCAGGGTCGCGGTTGCAGCAATCAGTCCAGCCAAGGTTTCGGCCACATAGCAAGACGGATGAAGCGGCGGTTCGCTCAAAAGGTCATCGGCCGCGTCAGGCATACCCGGCGTGCCATAAGCCATACCCCCCATGGCATACGTCACCAGTTCATCGCCGCGCATGGCGGCCCAGGGGCCGTCGCTGCCGAAAGGGGAAATGCTGGTGATGATCAGGTGAGGATGCCGTAGACGCAAGGCCGCTGGCGTCAAGTTCGCCTTGCTCAGGCGCTCAGCGGGCAAGTTGGTGACGAGAACGTCGGCCTTCGCCAGTAGATGGTCCAAGGTTGCAAGAGCGTGCGCGTCTTCAAGGTCGAGCACAACGCCGTATTTGTTGGTGTTCAGGTAGTGAAACAGTCCGCTGGCTTCAGGGTCGGGGCGATCTTCGGCAAAAGGCCCTCGAAGGCGTGTCGAGTCCCCACCTTGACTCTCAATCTTGATCACCTCGGCACCAAAGTCGCCAAGCAACTTGGCGCAAAACGGCCCAGCGGTGCCATCGCCCAGATCAATCACACGCAAGCCATTGAGTGGCCCGGTCTCTGTTTTGTCTTGATTCACGTCAATGCTCCTCAATGAATGCTAACCGATTGTAAGCGTTCAAGCACGCCCTCGGCCTCGTTCACCATCGACATCAAGATCTCTCGCGCAGGACGGCGACGATGTAACATGCCACCAATCTGGCCAACAGGGTTGTTGATCAGATCTGTACGGCCCGCAGCATCTGCAGCGGCGATGAAGTCGTCCATCAGCACACCTTGCAAAGGCATTGACAAAGGCTTCAAGTCCGACGATTCCCAGGCCTGGATGACGGCATTGTCAAAGTCGCGCGCTGTTTTACGTCAATTGATAAGGAGGATGCCGACTGGGAAGAGGCAATCATGTCCTCTTTTCATCTCTTGTCCCGCGCGCCCTTGCCTACTGGCCAGATTGACGCCAAAGCCATCCTCAACTGGGAACAAAAGCACCGAGCTTTCCACGATTCACGGATCTTTGCGTGTTCTTCGCGATGGATGATTGGTTTTCACTCACAACTGGTCGACCATTCAGAGCGCTACCGTCGAGCTCGTCTGATTGGCACTGTGTCTGCAGTGCATAGAGCTTGCGACTTCGAAATGCTTCACCGCTCGTTTATGGAATCCGTTCTTTCTTTAGACAAGCAAAAGGCTTGTGAACTCATGAGTGATCATCTTCAAAGAACCGCCACAGCAGCAGTGCAGGGACTTCAAACGGAGAAAAAGATTCGATGAAAAATCCCTAAAGATCTCACCAAAGACCTCATTTGTATACGCCTGATACTTAGGCACGTCTATTTTTAGCGTCTTTATGACGATAATACCTACAAAACATTTTCTATCAGCATTCCATTGGGTGGTTTAATCATGAGCGGCACAGGCAGAGAAAAGGAACGCATGAGCATCCATGAATACATGAATCAAAAGAGTGACTTCTGGGGACTCAATGACCTGCCCCTTTCTTGGAGTAAAGGCTGAAAATCTTATGCCTGATTATCTTCACTATCAACCTCGTCCCGACTCTCAAACTCTATATGCTTGGCTCAACAGCACAAATGGCCTGACAAATAAAATTTTGAAAAGCATGCAGCCAGGCTCTGAATGTGTTGCCATACAAAATATTTTGAACCCTCCCCATTGGGAGTTCGGTCACATCACATGGTTCCATGAGTTTTGGGTTCAACGCCATGGGCAGACAAC
Source organism: Comamonadaceae bacterium (assembly GCA_947475685.1). Taxonomy (GTDB): domain Bacteria; phylum Pseudomonadota; class Gammaproteobacteria; order Burkholderiales; family Burkholderiaceae_C; genus Limnohabitans. The sequence goes on from CANJNC010000080.1 coordinate 7,469, forward strand.
CATTCCATCACTTCTTAAAAATTCAGACGCCCTTTTCAATTCCTCGGTTATTTCGCACAAGGACAGATGGACGGCTGAAATTCCTAGCCTTGGCACACTCCTTCAATACAACGCACAAGTCATAGAAAAAACCCGAGAGTTACTCACGAGCCAAGTTAATCCACAAACAGCATACTTTTTACAGCTGTCAATTTTCCATCAAGATATGCACAACGAAGCATTTGCATACATGTGGCAAACCCTTGGCTATTCAGAGCCTTTTGAAGCTTTTTCTAAACCGCAGTCTTTAAAACCCATACCTCCATCTTTTATTCATTTTTCTGATTCGACGGTGACGGTCGGTGCAACTGCAAACAGTGGTTTTGTATTTGACAATGAAAAGTGGGCACATGCCGTTGCCCTTCCCTCTTTTGCGATCTCCAATCAACCTGTCACAAATGCCCAATATTTAGAGTTTATAGAGTCACCCTCAAATCAAACCAATCTAGACTCTGTACCTCCCCCTGCTACTTGGAAGAAAGATGGGGCAAACTGGTATCAGCGCTACTTTGATGAATGGCTGGATTTTCGTGCAGATGAACCGGTTCGGCATATTTCCGCTCAAAACGCAAAGCGCTTCTGCCAATGGCGTGGACTGCGCTTACCCACAGAGCATGAGTTAGCTCACTTGATGAATCAAACGCCTAAACAATGGCAAACATCCTATTTATGGGAATGGACTGATAGTGTCTTTAAGCCCTACCCTGGTTTTTCACCTGACCCCTACAGTGATTACTCAAGTCCTTGGTTCGATGGCAACTACCACGTGTTAAAGGGTTGGAGCATGTATACACCAGAGCGCTTAAAGCGGCCGAATTTTCGCAATTTTTATCCCCCTAAGCGAAGCGACCCTTTTTGTGGTTTTCGCACGTGTTTACCCTAAGTTGACTATAATAAAACTACAAATTTAACGTTTGTCTCTGTTACTTTTTTTAAAGCTTTATCACTATGTCCTACAACGGTCGTCTTACGTCTCTTTCGCATGGCGGGGGATGTGGTTGCAAGATTGCACCAGGCATCCTGAGCGACATCCTCAAAGCCTCTCCCATTCGAAATCTACCAAAAGCCTTGCTTGCTGGTTCGGACAACAATGAGGATGCAGCGGTTTATCAAATAAATGAAAACCAAGCCATTGTTGCAACAACTGATTTTTTCATGCCCATTGTGGATGACCCCTATGAGTTTGGTCGCATTGCCGCCACCAACGCCATTTCTGATATTTACGCAATGGGGGCCCAACCCTTATTTGCGCTCGCCCTTTTGGGGGTACCTATCAATGTCTTGCCTTTGGATGTCATTCAAAAAATCACCTCTGGTGGTGAATCCGTGTGCACCGATGCTGGCATCATGGTTGCCGGAGGCCATTCAATCGATACAGTCGAGCCCATTTACGGCTTGGTTGCAATCGGTATTGTTGATCCTCAAAAACTCAAAAGAAACAATGGCGCCAAAGACGGCGACAGCATCATTTTAAGTAAACCACTGGGCGTTGGCATTTTGTCTGCGGGACTCAAAAAAGATCAACTCTCGGATGCGGGTTATCGAGAAATGATCGCACTCACCACAAAACTCAACAAACCAGGCGCACTCTTGTCTCAATTGGAAGGAGTTCACGCACTCACCGATGTCACGGGCTTTGGCTTGGCCGGTCATGCGCTTGAATTGGCACGTGGTGCAAAGCTAGAAGCTCAATTGGAGTGGGATGCCATTCCAGTCCTTGTTGAAGCCGTCAAGTTGGTCAAAGCGGATATCTTTACGGGTGCCTCTACGAGAAACTGGATTGGTTACGGTCATGAGATTAAATTAGCGAGTCAATTGGGTTTGTGGCAGCAAAATATCTTAACTGACCCACAGACAAGCGGAGGACTGCTCATCTCTTGTTCACCAGAATGCGAAGACGAAGTGCTCCATATTTTAAAAGCCGACGGATTTAACGATGCCAAAAAGATTGGGGTCTTTGCATCTGGCTCTGGACTGTCGGTCAACTAAGTCTTTATTCAAAAAACCATCCCTCTCCAAATAATCATGCAAAAATTTCAAAACTTAAAAAATTCATTACGCTTCCTTTTCGCCTCACTTCTGTTGGTCACCATAAGTATCCACTCTAGTGCACAAAATACACTGCGTATTTCTGCCATACCGGATGAGTCACCCACTGAATTGCAACGTAAATTTAAACCGCTTGGCGAGTATCTCTCCAAAGAAACTGGCTTGAAGATTGAATTTACCCCAGTGACTGACTACGCTGCTGCGGTGGAGGCCTTGGCGACTAAAAAAATTGACATGGCTTGGCTGGGTGGGTTCACCTACGTACAGGCCAAAATTCGCTCCAATGGATCGGTTGTTCCCATTATTCAACGCGCAGAGGATGCAAAATTTACAAGTGTTTTTATTGTTCCTTCGAGCAGCACGCTTAAAAGCTTAGGAGAGCTTAAAGGTAAAACGATTGCTTTTGGTTCACCTTCTTCAACATCGGGACATTTAATGCCTCGCTATTTTTTGATGCAAGCGGGTCTTAATGTAGACAACGATTTCAAAAATGTTGCTTTTTCTGGAGCTCACGATGCAACGGTTGCATTTGTTGCCAGTGGAAAAGCTGAGGTTGGGGTTTTAAATGCCTCTGTCTGGGAAAAACTCAATGAATCAAAAAGCCCCAACGCATTGAAATCCAAGGTTCTTTCATCAACACCATCTTATTTTGATTACAACTGGACTGTTCGTGGCGATCTAGAGGCCGCTACAGTCAAGAAGATAGCGGATGCTTTTTTAAAGTTAGATGCAAACAATCCAGCGCACAAAGAGTTGATGGACCTGCAGCGGGCAAGCAAATACATCGCCACCAAGCCATCCAACTATGACGATATTGAAAAAGCAGCGAAGTCGGCAGGGTTGATTAACTAATTTCTATGGGTTTTAGTGTTCAAAATGTCAGTTTCAAGCACTCTAACGCTACACATGCTTTAAAAAGCATTTCCTTCGAAGTCAAGTCGGGGGAATGTATAGCGATCATTGGCGCCTCAGGGTCAGGCAAAACCACTTTATTGAATTTGCTTGCCACGTCATTAAAACCAACAACAGGTTTGATCGTGCATGATGGTTTCAACCCCTGGCTGGTTTCAAAAAAGGCTTTAAAAAAACTCCGCTCAATAATAGGGACGGTGCACCAATCCCCGCCTATTCCATCCCAACAAAGAGTTGTGACGGCCATTTTGGCTGGACGTTTGGGCAAATGGCCCCTTTGGAAGTCCGTTGTATCCTTGATTTATCCAATGGATACTTTGGGCCCATATACTTGCTTGGAGCGATTGCAACTAGCGGATCGTTTGTTTGATCGATGCGATAGTTTGTCTGGCGGTCAGCTGCAACGAGTGGGTGTTGCGCGTGTTCTTTACCAAGCCCCGCAATTGATCTTGGCTGATGAGCCGGTCTCCGCAATGGATCCTGTTCTTTCGGATTTGGTGATCCGAGAACTTGTCGATGAGAGCACCTCGCGCAATGCCACCTTGATTGCAAGCTTACATGCGGTGGACATCGCGCTAAGATGGTTTCCGAGAATCATAGGCATTAAAAATGGTGAGATTGCATTTGATTTATCCGCCGCACACGTCACTGAAAATATGCTCAAAGAGCTCTATGCGTCAGAAACGGGTAGCTTGCCCACGCAAGCTTGAGGTACTGTCTAGTTGATGAAATCATGACACCTTATTCAGCATCATCTGGCAGATCTCAGTTCTCAGATCCTAGAGCGTCCTTTCGGCTGACGCTGATCATCGTTTCTTTGCTTGTTTTATGGCCCATGCTGAAGTTGGCACAGTTTGAGCCCTGGCTGTTGTTCAACTTTGAAAACCTTGAAGTCATTGGTAATTTTTTAGTTCAGTTCTTTCCACCTAATCACGATGAAGGTTTTCTTTGGATTGTCGCAGGCGCCACAATAGAGACATTGGCGATCGCTACAGCAGGTGTTGCTTTGGCGATATTGATTGCTGTGCCCCTAGGGCTCATTATTTCTCACAGCTTATCAATTTCAAGAATAGGCCCAGGGTCTGATTATTTATTTTCAAAATTGATTCGGTTCAGCGCTCGTTTTTTGATGCTGGTTTTGCGCGGTATTCCAGAAATTGTATGGGCCTTGTTGCTTGTAAGAGTGTTTGGACTGGGACCTACGGCAGGTGTGCTGGCTATTGCGATTACTTACAGTGGGATGTTGTCCAAGGTGTACAGCGAAATCCTTGAGTCCGGTAACACCTTGCCCTCAAGGGCTCTTTTGGTGTCGGGCAGCGGACGTATCGCGGCTTTTTTATATGGCTTATTGCCAAGTACGGCACAAGAGCTGGCCTCGTACACAATTTATCGCTGGGAGTGCGCCGTTAGAGCGTCAGTCGTCACAGGGTTTGTTGGTGCGGGTGGTCTTGGACAACTCATGGATCAGTCCATGAAAATGCTCAACGGTGGCGAGGTCTCAACCATATTGATTGTATTTTTCTTACTGGTGCTTCTTGCAGACCATTTGAGCCTGCTGATCAGAAAGCAACTGACATGAGCTTGTTATTGCAATTAAAGCAGCAGCAGCAATTTTGCATAAAATGCATTGCTACTATTTTCATCATCACAGCTTTTATCGTGTGGAGCTTTATCCACCTAGGACTTAATCCATTCAACATTTTCTCAAACGATACAAGCTCAAATAGCATTGCGTATATAGGACGTTTTTTTTCACCCGATTTAAGCATGCCTTTCTTAATGAAGATAGGAAACGGTATTTTTGAAACACTTTCAATATCAGCACTCGCAACACTTTTAGCAGCAATCATCAGTTTAGGTCTAGCACTCCCAAATGCTGGTAGATTTGGTCCTTATGCGAAATCATTGACTCGATTTGTATGTAATTTTCTGCGATCGGTTCCGGAGCTTGTTTGGGCAACCATCATGGTTTTAGCCGTCGGGCTTGGTCCCTTTGCGGGAACACTCGCTTTGACACTGCACACAACTGGTGTACTAGGAAGGTTGTTTGGTGAAACACTAGAAAATCATTCCCCCTTGGCCAACAGAGCCTTGATTCATTCAGGTTCAGGAAAAATCGCAGCATTTTTATATGGCACATTTCCAGGAATTTATCCTCAGCTACTTTCTTACACCCTTTATCGCTGGGAGATGAATATTCGAATGGCTACAATTCTTGGCTTTGTGGGTGCTGG
>CANJNC010000081.1 GCA_947475685.1 Comamonadaceae bacterium
AAAATGGCTCTGGGTGTAAAAATAAAATTATTGCAGTATTGTTTCGAATTCCAAAATTGATCCCCCTCCTCAATTTGATGAATTTCAGGACTGAATTCAAAAATCGGGTGAAGTTTCCCACTGCAAACAAACTGACCATCGTATCCAATATCATTCAAAAACTTGAAAATATCCGAAACCTTGCCCTTGGACAAATGACGTTGCTCCGCTTCACAAACTACAACTGGGCGGTGCTTGAGCAAAATTTCTTTGGCACCCTCGAGAACGCATAATTCATGTCCTTCGACGTCTATTTTGATTGCACCAATATGGCGTTTTTCCAATGCGAAAAATTCATCCAATGTTGTTGTGGCGACATCTACAAATTGGCATGCCTCTCTTGTTCGCACCGCCTCTTCAAATGAGGCGCCCGGTGATGTTGCACCTCCTCCAGGTATTGCCAGCTTAAATAGTCCACTTTGATTGGATACGCCCTTATCAACGATGGATACGTTGGAAAACCCTGCGACTTCACATGCTTGCTTTAAATAGGCAGCCAAGATCGGCTGAGGTTCAAAGGCAACAACCAAGCCAGAAGGTACGGCTCGGCTGAGGGACCATAAATAGCTTCCCTTATTAGAGCCGACATCTACAGCAATATCATTAGGCTTTAGTGCTTGTACAAGTGCCCGTAATTCTTGCCTCTGGTCCCTGTACCTTGCTTTGAGTCCTCGATATATAAATCGCCATTTCATATTAATTCCTAATCAACCAGTTGATTCAATCGTCCATCTAACGTCCAACTAACGTCCAACTAACGTCCATTAGACAAAAGGGATTATCGTTGATTGTTGTTTGAATAAAGGTCCAGCATTAGTGAGCAATCGTCTAAATGTGCCGTTCAGACTTGTAGGCTGATAGCCCGTAGTGATGCGAAATAGCTTCTGCAGCCGTCTTTGCTAGGATAAGTCAAATCGGCCAAATTCCCTTAACTTTTAACTCAGGCTTTGCCCACCATGGCCTTCATGTCCTTCATCAAAAGGAACAGGTAAAACGGATCAGATGGGCTGGGTTCAAACTCCCAATTGAAGTACCACTGCCTAGCAGGCTCGTCCTTGACATGCACAAGCAGTGCACGAATTACGGCAATGTCCGCCGCCTGCGCAGTGCGCAGCAGCGTATCTTTGAGAAGCGCTTTGCCAAGCCCAACGCCTTGGTGCTGAAGGTCCACTGCAAGTCTGGCCAAAATCATTACCGGCACAGGGTGCTGTGGGATGCCTTTGGTCACACGCGGTGCCGCATTGGATGGCTCAACGCTGCCAACGGCCAAGCTGTAGAAACCAACGACTGCGCCGTAATTGCAACTCACGTAGGTTTGCGCGTTGTTGGATTTTTGGTTGACGAGCGCAAAGCGCTGCAAAAACTGGTTCAGTGCGCTCTGGCCACAATCAAAGGACTCAATGGCGTCAGAGCTAGCCAGTTTGCGAATTGGCTCATAAGCCTGCGAACTCAACCAAGGAGCCCCGGCTCAGACAAAAGCTTCTTGAGCTTCGGCTTGGACTTGGCGCTCACGGGCTGGTCCAATGCAGCTTGAAACGCCAGCCACTTCTCATCGCTCAGTTCAAACCGGGTGCGGTCAGCCAAGGTCTGGTTGGCCGCGATGATGCCCGCGTCAAGGAGAAACTCGCTCACATTTTTGTGCGCCACGCGTGCCGCTTCCTGAAGCAATTGCTTCACAGGCGCGCTGGCACGCACATCGATGCGCTCAGATTTGGAATGAATGACTGCCGTCATCGCGACCCCTTTTTTTGAATAATGGCTACATCATATCGTCCGGACAATGTCCTGACAAGCGTTTTTCAACGGCTGTACCTGTAATACACAACCAGCACCTCAGCGACCCAACCAGGATGCCCTTGGTCTCGTACTGGTTGAGCATGAGACCGTTCCAAACATGCGGTACAAAATATGACTGTGACATCACAACGGACCATGGCTGGAAGATTGTTTTGAAGTTGGATGGCTTGATGGCGATCGGTGTCCTCCAGCAATCGCAACCCAGCACGGACGACTTCACGGACGTTGTTGTATCGGCCGATTTCGACTTGGTCGCGGATTAAGCGCCAAGGACTTAAGTCGTTTCATCTGACCCAGTTCATCGTGCAGTTTGGCTTCCGCTTGCCAAAGGTCAAACTTGGTCTGCATGTCCATCCAGAGTTGTGCGCCATTGCCAAGCAGCGTTCCCAGACGCAGCGCCATCTCGGCTGACACGCCGCTGCGTTCGGCCAGCACCGAGTGCAAGGTCTGGCGGGAAACGCCCAAGTTACCAGCGAAGGCGCTGACGGACATGCCCGGCAAGCTGGGCAACACATCTTCCCGGAGGATGGCTCCGGGATGGGTCGGTACACGTTTACGCATCATTCACTCCTAGTGATAATTCTCAAAATCAAGCTTGACGGCGTTCTCACCCTGCCACTCAAAGGTGATGCACCACGGACCGTTGACATGCACGCTGTAGCGCTTTGGCTTGCCCTGCAGTCCATGGAAATCAAAACCTGGAACATTTAAAGCCTCTGGTGTCTTGGCAATGTCAACGGCATCGAGCCGACGAAGCGCCCGCTCAGCCAGGGCCTTTTGCAGCTTAGCGCTGGAGCCTTTCTCAAAAAGCTCCTGAAGTCCTTTGTGCTTGAACGACTCAATCATGGTGAGAAGTGTAAAGGATTTCTTTACACCTGGCAAGGAGTTTGTTCACGGGAGTAGCTCACGTGAACAGCCAGCACCCCCAGCGCCCCAACCAGGATGCCCTTGGCCTCGTACATCGATACGGCCTTTGACCCCTGTTTCAGCTTGCCCTGCGGAGCCATCAGTTGGCAACATGCCCGCAAGGCTTGTTGCGGCTAAGGCTAACGGGTGTGTAGCGAACGTTAAGCGAGTAGCGCGGGCGAAGTCAAAAGCCACGACTGGCGTGGCTTTCTAGCTTATTCCACCTTGATGTTGCCGGCCTTGACCAGGCTGACAAAATTGCTCAGATCGCTCTTGAGCAGGGCATCAAAGGATCGCGGGTTGCTTTTGCCGTCTATTTCGTTGGCCGAAGGCGCCAACTTTTCCAGCACATCCTTGTTGGCCAGCACTTGGTTAATGGCCGCGGCAAGCTTATCGGTGATTTCCGCCGGCGTGCCCCTTGGCGCCAACACCCCGTTCCAGTAGCGCGCTTCAAAGTCCTTGAAGCCCAGTTCACCCATGGTCGGAATCTCGGGCGCTACCGACAGCCGCGTTTTGCTGGTCACGGCAAGCGCGGAAATCTTGCCGGAGCGGATCATCGACAAAGCGGTCGATGAAACTGCAAAGTGAAAATCAACACGGCCGGCGATTTGCTCGATCATGGCCTGTGGAGAGCCCTTGACAGGCACCGAGGTCGCCTGCAATCCGGTCCGCAACTTGAACAGTTCCGTGGTGAAATGAGATGGCGCGCCATTGCCGCTGATGGCGTAAAACAACTTGTCCTGTCTCGTCTTGCCCAGCTCAATCAGGTCTTGAGGCGTTTTCAGCCCGAGCGGTGGGTAGGACACCAAGATCAAAGGCGACCATGCAACGTTGAGCACGGGGGCAAAGGCATCGGGCACTTTGTACGGTGCCGGGCTGCCCAGCGCCGTCACCATATTGAGCGAGGCCGAGGTAAAAAGCAGCGTGTATCCGTCGGGCGGTGCATTGGCGACGATTTCGCTACCGATGACGCCGGTGGCACCGGCGCGGTGGTCGATGATGATCGGTTGCCCGAGGATTTCACGTAGCGGTTCGCTGATGATGCGTGTGATAACGTCGATCAAGCTGCCCGGCGGCCAGGCGATCACCATGCGGATGGGTTTTTTCGGGTAATCGCTTTGCGCGAATACCGTCTGGGTAAGGCCAGCGACCAGCGCCAGCGCTAGAAAAAATGTACTTACAAGGTGCTTCATATTTTTTCCTCCCAATTAAATATAACCACGCACGTTTCAGTTCCCGGGATGTTACCCCTGAGCCTTTATTGCCTTGTCCATTGCCTAGGCGGCCTATGTATAAGGTACGCGGTGTCATTGCCGCCCATCACGATCCTGGCGCCCAAGGCAATCTGTTCGCTGATACAGGGGCCGCCAGCCCCTGTCATATGGGCTTGGTTAAAGCGCTCATGGCGAACCTGGTCAGGCAGACCCAATTCCATGCGCAGGTCCATCGGGCCCATCATTAACGCGTCGACGCCTTCGGTAGGGCAATTTCCTCGGCCCGGGCCACGTCCTGAGCGGTCTCGATCATGGCGATCATGAACACCTCGCTCTTGCGCTGAGGTACCGCAGGCCTGGGCGATCAGGCACATGTCGGCGATCTCGCACAGCGAAAACACGCCATGTTCGGCGTCGATGTAAAAGCCATCAAATTCTGGCTCGCGCAGATTGAACACCTCACCGACTCTGCGCAACTGGCGCGCGTCCATGGCACGCTCATGCCTTGGGATGGCCGCCGGGCGGCTCATTGACCATGACCGTATCGTAATTGGCCGGGATGATGATCTCGAGCAGCTCCAGGTCGTTGGAAAAATCCATCACCGTATGCTTGATGCGCGGTGGCTGCAACCAGCAACTGCCTTTTTTCATGGTGATCTCACCCTTGCCTTCGAACTCGCTGCGCATCCAGCCCTCGAGCACGTAAACCATCTGGTAGTGGATATTGTGGAAATGCCGATGCTGGATTTCCTCGGCGCTGTACGCACGACCGCGCCGGTTGACGTGCGCGTCCACCATGCCGCCGGTGGCCTCTATCATGCCAAGGTCGCGCGACAGGGCCCATGGGCGAAAACCGTCGGTCTTGAACGACTCGCCGGTCAGGTGGCTGACATGGAATGACTGCGACGGCCAATCAGGGTAATCACTGGCTTTTTTGTCGGCGTTGTAATCACGCTCGTTATAGACCTTGAACTCACGTTGTTTCTTAGCTTCCACGAACATTCTCCATTACAGAAAGGTATTGCGCCAAGTTTGGTATGTTTTTTATTTTGATATATTTATTTTAAACCGTCCACCGGCAAAACGCAACGGGCGGGGGGTAACGGGAACAGGGGGAACAGGGGGCAACAGTGCGGTGCCTCGGGCTGTCATCGGGTTTGACAGGCTGTATCCTATTTGATACATTGTTTGCATGAAATCGATCTACACCACCGATGTGTTCGATGCTTGGTTAGAGCACTTGCGTGACAAACAAGCGGCCAGGCGCATCCAGGCACGGATCGACCGCGCGGAAGAAGGCAACTTCGGCGACTGCTCGCCCGTGGGTGATGGCGTATCAGAAATGCGCATTCACTTCGGGCCAGGCTAGCGTGTCAATTTTTGCGCAGCGCGGCTTGGAGATCGTCATCTTGCTCGCAGGCGGCGACAAATCCACTCAGGCCAAAGACATCAAGACTGCCATTGGTCTGGCACAACAACTTAAGGAGTAAACGATGAGTAATCTCAAGCTTCGCAAATGGGACAGCGCCGAGCACCTCAAAACCGATGAAGACATGGCGCTTTACCTGGAAGCCTGCCTGCAAGAGGCCGGGGATGATGCCGCTTTCCTTGAGAAGGCACTAGGCAACATCGCCCGTGCCAAGGGCATGTCTCAACTGTCACGCGACACTGGCTTGGGCAGAGAAAGCCTCTACAAAGCATTGTCTGGCGAAGGCAACCCGAGTTTTGCGACCATCCTCAAAGTCACCTCAGCACTAGGCATTCGTCTGCACGCTCAACCCGCGCCTAGCGCCTGATGGCCGTTTCACGCGCTGTCTTTCGGTTGTGGCATGAGACACACAGACCCTGCGGATTGATCCAGTCAAAGCGCTCACCGCCGTCCTTGAGGGGCCTGATGTGGTCGGCAACCTTGGCAGCCACCACCAGACCGTCCCCTTGCACGCCACACACAACGGGTGTTCACGTCGGAACGCAGCACGTACCAAACGCCATTGCACGGATTGGTAGAAGCCCAGTTCGGTATCAAAGCCACGCCTGGCATGGAAATGCCACCATTTGATCCAAAGCAAGAAGCTAGCTAGCCCCGCCCCCAAATTTCATTCAACAAGGTTCAAAGCCTGTTTTGCTAAAACACAAAAATTCACGGCTCGAAACCAAGTCCTAAAAAGTCATGAGGTTTTGAGACAAACGGGGTTTGAGACGACTTTCCGTGGTCGCTGCCAATCGCGGCAGTCAGGAGCCTAAAGCAAAAAGCCCGGCGTGGTGCGGGGCCTGAGACTGCCACAAGGCCTGCAAGGCAGGTTTGAAGTCTTTGTACTGGCGGCCAAGAACATACTTCATCACAAATCGCCTAAGATTTTGATGGGCAAGCAAATCAAGCACTTGGTGTCCGGTTCATCTTTCTAAATGTTGAGACATCTTCTTGTTCCGAGCGTTTTCAGGAACTCTATTTCAGAGTGATCCGCAATTCGAACCTGCTAGGTTGCCCCACTGCGCCCGACCCATAGCCGCTACTCAGTCCGGTATCTTGAACGTCTGCTGTGCAGCGGTTCTGGTCTTAGAGATTTCCAGCAACAGTACCGGCGTCGAACTGGGCAGCCCGAGAGCTGACTGCCGTGAACGGCAGGTCCATGGTTCACCCTTGATCTTGTATCTTCAATGCACCCAGGTAAAGAAGCATAACGTTATCAAGTTGATGCGGCCAGAGAGCTACTCACCAAAACAGGAAACCAACCATGAACAAACTGACATACAAAGGGTATGGCGCTCGCGTTGAGTTCGATGAGCGTGATGAGATTTTTGTAGGACGCATACTTGGCATTAGAGCCATCATTGGTTTTCACGGCAACACTGTTGCACAATTGAAGTCTGAGTTTCATGCATCTATTGATGATTTTTTGGCTCAATGCAAAGAAGAAGGCATAAGCCCTGAAAAACCAGCAAGTGGACAACTGCTGTTGAGAGTACCGCCTGAATTGCATAGCGCAGCTCTGATAGCGGCTAAAGCGAATGGAATAAGCTTAAACCAATGGGCAATTAAAACATTTGAGGACGCCATGCAGTGAGATTTCTGCTGCTCCTCATTTCACTCTTGAGGATGATCGATATGATGGCGATGAACCTTGATAGGACAAGCGAAATTCGAGCCCGCTCCAAAGGACTTCAAAAACGGGTGTTCACGTAGGAACGCAACACGACTTTGATGGGACGAGCGAAATTCGAGCCCGCTCCAAAGGACTTCAAAGCGCGTGACCCTTAAAGCTTGGGGTCCCCATCCTCAATGCGTACCGGATACGACTGGGATTAATGTAGCGGGTGGCGTGTTTCTGCTTCTGAGGCACTTGATCAGACCGTCGATCATCACCATGCCAACGCCTGGAATGTCCCCGAGTTGAATGCTCTCTAGCAAGGTGCGCCCTGCTGTGTGTTGCGCTTTGTCAAGAAACACAAAGTCCGCAGCTCGCCCAACCTCAATCAATCCACAATTTAAATTCCTGATGCGAGCGGTGTTGCCCGTTGCAAAACAAAAGACCCACTCCGCTGGAATATTGGCCAAGCTCGAGAGCATGGAGATCATCCTTAAAATGCCCAAGGGTTGAACCCCAGAGCCGGCCGGACCATCGGTGCCCAAGATCACCCTGTGGGGACATTTCAACTCCATCGCCGCTTTGGCTGCAGCAATGGCCACACGTTCATTGCCGTTGTGGACAATTTCAATGGCGCGGGTGGATTTCTCGCACAACTCACACACATGCGCCTCAGACAAGGAGGTGTGTCCGCCGTTGATGTGTCCGATGACATCGGCATCGGCTTCAAGCACCACGTCCTTGTCTATCAAGCCTGAGCCAGGAATCGAAGGGCCTCCCGTGTGAATGGTGCTTTGAATGCCGTACTTTCTGGCCCATGCCACCATTTGGCTAGCTTCGTAGCCCGCTTTGACGCTGCCCAATCCAACCTCCCCGAGCAAAGAGACACCCGCTTCAGAGAGTTCCTTAAAGTCTTGCTCGACCATGCCGCTCTCCAAAATAGGAGCGCCAGCCAAGACTTTGACGCCTGAAGGCCTGAAATTGGCAAAGGTTCTTTGCGCGGTGATGGCCAAGGCTTTCAAGCCCACAATGTCTTTGGGTCGGCCGGGCAGGTGCACCTCACCGGCTGAGATCATGGTGGTGACTCCTCCATGCAAGGTCGAATCAATCCAGCCGCTTTGATTTTGCCTGGGGGTCCAGTCCCCAAAGACGGGATGCACGTGGCTGTCGATCAAGCCCGGGCAGAGCGCTGTTTTTTGAGCGTCGATCACGGTTTGCGCGCCCTCTAGGTCACAGTCCTTTTGATGACCGACTTGCGTGATCAAGCCATCGATCACGACAACGGTGTCGGCGTCCAAGATCGGTCGATCGATATCGCCCGATAAAAGAAGCCCAATGTTTTTAATCACCACCTTGCCAGATTTCTCTTCAATTGCAGTTGTCGCCATTGCTCAGCCTTTCTTCATGAAAAAAATAGTCTTTGCTCCATCTTGTCACTCCACCCTCACTGAACTCAGCACAGCAAGGGTCACAAATTTTCGCCACCTTGACACCTCTTTGCTCGCTTGCAAGTCACGCCCCAAAAAGGCCGATAGCGTAAAGCGGTTGGAGACGTAGAAGTAATTGGTCGACACAATCAACAAATAAATATCAAGCGCACGCACGTGGGATCTGAAGAGCCCCATTTGCTGCCCGCGCTTGAGGATGCTTTTAATGACATTGACAGCAGGCGAGGAGTACTTGGCCGCATGCAGGGATTTCACAATGTGACGACCTTGGTGCAAGTTCTCGGTGTTGAGCAAGGCAATGAACTCGGGATGTTCTCGGTAGTAACGCATGACAAACTCGATGACCTCGCTCAAGGCTTGCTCGGGCTTGTCGGAGCTCAATTCGATCAAGGACTCGGCATGGTTCATTTGCACATACATTCGCTCTAAAACCGCAATAAAAAGGCCCTCTTTGCTCTTGAAGTAGTAATAAATCATGCGGTCCACCGACTTGGCCGCTTTGGAGATCTTTTGAAGTGTCGCACCCTCAAACCCATGCTTGGCAAAGACGCGGGTGGCGGCTTGTAAGATTTCTTCCCTCGTGTCCCTAGACGCACTCAAAGGGTGCGCGCTGTCCACAGACTTCAATCGCTTCTCTTTGGAATTTACAGCTAAAGGATTGAAGGCCTTGGATTTCATGCGGTGAACAAAGAGGTGGGTCAATCAGACCGTCGTCTGGGCAGTTTGAGTATAGCTTTTTTTAAATTTTTTTTTACAAAGTAGTCGGCTATCGAGCTTGTGATGGTTTATAGTGATCTCTTAAATGTAGCATTCACTACATTGGATGTCTTCTAAGCCCTTTGCCCATGAATGCCTTGCCTTTGGTTTAACCTTACAACTTCAAAGTGTCTGAATCCAATTCACCCTCTCCTACACGCAGCGATGGCCTGCCGCAGGCCAATGACGCAGAAGCCATTGAGGAGTTGGGCTTTCGACAAGACGCCCTGTCTGGCGAGAAGGTCCAATGCAATGCCTGCCCAGTCCTGTGTCAAATCTCTGAAGGCAGAACGGGTGCTTGTGATCGCTACAGCAACGAAGCGGGTCAATTGGTGCGATTGTCCTCTGTGGTGTTTTTAAAAAAGCAGCAGCCCTTGGCGCTTGAGAGCGCAAACGCGCAACAAGCCTTTCAGGCGCGACTTCACTTTGAAGATGGCCTTCAAGGCGATGAGCCTCAAAGAGTCGACGAGGCCCAGTACTTTGTCACTGGCGTGGGTGCGTCCACCACTTACCCCGACTATAAACCTGCGCCCTTTATCGTTTCATCCAGCGTCAAGGGTGTGGACATGGTCACTGTCGTGACGGAGGGGATCTTTAGCTACTGCAGCTTGAAAGTCAAGATCGACACCGACCGCTTTCTTGGGCCAGAAGAGGCGCATGTCCTCTACAAAGGGGAGGTCATCGGTCATGTGAGCACTGCCGAGTACGGCTCACAAATGCTCTCCTTAGGCGGGGTACATCACCTGACCGGTGGCAGCAAAAAAGAGGGTCGCCTGACCCTGGAGGCGATGCTGCGCTTAAGTAACTGTGAAGACGTGCAGGTTCACATTGACTCGGGCGCTGAAGTTGTTTTGCAAGCGGGCATGGCGCCCATCGTCAATGGCGTCACAGAGCAAAGAATGCGAGTGGGATGCGGCTCGGCTGCGATTGGCATCTTTGCCCAGCAGTGGCTAGGCCTTTGCGATGAGGTGGTCGTTGTGGATGACCACATCACGGGTGTTTTGAGTGAGCACATGGCAGGCAAATGTCTGAACATGCCCCCATCGGGCGTCCACATCATCGGCAAGCGCTCTACGCCCGGGCGGTACTTCCAAGTGGCCAATCCGGGAACCGGTTGGGGGGGGACGGATATTACGGATCCACTTTCTATTTTGGGAGAGTGGGATCCGCTTTATGCCCGAGAGGGCCTGCGCTTGCTCATGACTTCTACAACGGGTGAGCATGCTGCGTGGTTTGAGCTGGACGCTCAATTGGTACCCAAGCCCTCTGCCATGCCGCAAGCCGTGCGTGCGGTGGTGGACCGCATTGGGGAGAACTGTGAGCCTTCTTTGGTGTCGGTGTTGTTCTTGGGTGGAGCGGGAGGCAGTCTCAGAGCAGGCGTCACAGACAACCCGATCATGCTCACCAAAGGGGTCAAGGATGCCTTGGTCAACGTGACCTGTGGTGGGGCGCCAAGTTTTGTATGGCCAGGAGGGGGCATCACCATCATGGTCGATGTCACCAAAATGCCCAAAAACAGTTTTGGCTCGGTGCCCACACCCGCCATCGTTGCGCCCATTGAGTTCACGATGACGCGGGCCGACTATGAGCGCTTTGGCGGGCATATGCGATTTGTCAGAAGCTTGGACAATTCGTTGCACAAAGGGGCCTGGCACAATGATGGAGCTCCTCCATCCGTGCTCATACAGTCCTTGCCTGCAGGCGTGCCTTGGCCCTTGGATCTGACGAAGAATTTGACCCCATCATGACAGCGCACAGAGTTCAATTGAGCGACCAAAAGTGGCACTTCCAACACGGGCCCATTGACTTGATCATTCAAGCCGAGGGAGACCCTTGTGCAGTTGAAATGGCGCACGCACACGCTTGGAATCGATTTCAAAATGTCTTGAATGAGTTGGTCGCTGAGTTGCCTACTTTAAAAACCGCCATTGAACCCGGCGCGCGCCAGAACCCTTGTTTAGGCGAGACTGCCAGACAGATGTGGCAAGCTGCCCAAGCCCACGCCTCCCTCTTGCCCAATGGATTTATCACCCCCATGGCCTGTGTGGCAGGCGCTGTGGCCCAAGAAATGCTCAAGTCCTATGCGCATGCGAGCATCTCACGCGCATGGATCAACAATGGAGGCGATATTGCCTTGCACTTGACGCCAGGCACGCATGTGGACATTGCTTGGGTCACCCATCCTGAGCGTGCCATTGTGAGTTCTTTGCTTGAAAGTGCAAGCGCCATGTTGCCTCATTCTTTGCGCACAGTTGATGGTCAATTTCGCGTTGATCACCGCATGAGCGTGAGAGGTGTGGCCACCTCCGGTTGGCGGGGGCGAAGCTTTTCTTTGGGCATTGCCGACAGCGTGACCGTTTTGGGCTCCAACGCCACGCAAGCCGATGCCGCTGCAAGCATCATTGCCAACGCAGTCAATCTTGATCACCCTGGCATTGTGAGGCAACGTGCGAGTTCCATCAAGGACGACAGCGACTTGGGCGACAAAGCAGTCACCGTGGCCGTGCCAGATCTGAATGCACAAGACGTCTCCAAGGCGCTTGAAGCAGGCGTTGATCAGGCTTGGTCCTTGAGGGAAGACTGTGGCGTGCAGTACGTGATTCTTTGCTTGGCTGACCAAGTGCGCTTTGTAGACCGGGTCAACACTCATCTGCCCTCTCGCCTAGGCATGCGCACTTTTGTGGGCGCTCACGAGCCCCATGCGCCAAGCCCAGTGCAAGCGTGGCCGACTGCAGTGCAGCCTGCGCGCCAAAGCCCTGCTCACCGTGAGCAAGCGCGTCACACGGGTTATTCAAACTTACAAGCCAGGAGATGTGCTCAATGAAAGCTCAGATTAGAAAAATCATTGTACAAGTCGATGAAACCCATGTCGAAGGCGGTAGAAGGCTTGAGAGGCCCACCAAAAGGGCCTTGGCGATGGCTGTCATTGACAACCCCTATGCACTTGAGTTCAGCGAGAACTTGGATCAGTTGATCGAGATGGGCGAAGAGTTGGGTGCGTTGTTGGGTGAGAGGTGCGTTCAAGCCCTGGGCATTGAGCCGCACCAAGCACACAGCTACGGCAAAGCGGCCATTGTGGGTGAGGACGGCGAGTTG
>CANJNC010000082.1 GCA_947475685.1 Comamonadaceae bacterium
CGCAAAGCATCTTCTTCTAGGCCCAAATGTCTTTGTTGCGACTGTTTATAAAAGCGCCAAGACACTATGATCATGAGAAAACCAAAGCTTGCCATCAGAATATACTGTGGCGTGACATGCGCCCAATGTTGACCTATGCGGGTCATCGGAACACCGCAGACTGCCATGAGGATTGCAGCTTTGTAGCGAACCAAGCCTTGTCTGAAGCCATCGATTGCGCCCACTGCCGCACCTGAAGCGACTGCTATCAGTGCCACAGGCGCTGCTTGCAGCATCGTCCAATGCATGCCTGCAACAAGCACGGGAACCGCAAGAATGCCACCCCCTGCGCCCGTTAAGCCCATGATGGCTCCAATCAAGATACCCGATAATAAGACCACGCTCAAGTGAATTTCCCTTGGTGTTTAATCAGCCATTTCAGGCAAGGCTTGCCACTTACACCTCTTGGACTTTGCTTTTCCCGCGAAAGGGGGCAAGACACGCTTTGTCAAATACCAAGCACCTGTTGATGGCTCAACGCCATCCTTCAAGCCTTTAAGAAAGCTTGGGGCTGGTTTTTCCTCTTTGTGTGTCATGCTTGAGATTGATGAAGTAAAGCTGCAGGGGCAACTTCTTTTGATCTGTCTTGAACGATTTAGATCTTCTTTTGGAGTTAAGACACAGAACGGCGCTGGATAATTTCAAAAATAAACATCCCAGCGAGCATAAAGCCGATAAACACGGCCGCTTTGGGCTGACCCGCAGCCAATGAAACGATTCCAGGGCCTGGACAAAATCCAGCAAGCCCCCAACCCATTCCAAAAAGAACGGCTCCAATGACCAAGGGCTTATCGATTTGATGGGATGAGGGCAAATGCAGCGCGCCTCCTAAAAAATTGCTTGTTCTTTTTTTAGCTACAGCGAATGCAAAAAAACCAACCGCAATTGCCCCACCCATCACAAGCGCCAAAGATGGATCCCATGCACCAAAAACATCTAAAAATCCAATGACTTTGCCCGGATCCGTCATGCCCGAGAGGATGAGTCCGCTGCCAAAGATCAATCCCACTAAAAATTCACTGATACGGTGTTGCATACAAACTCCTCATTCAACAAGGTGGCGTACAACGTAGACGATCAAAAACCCAAAACCCATGAAGATGAGCGTAGACACAAGAGACCTTGGTGACAAGCGCGATAACCCGCAAACCCCGTGTCCGCTTGTACACCCTGAGCCATACCGAGTTCCAAAACCCACAAGCAAACCCGCTGCAGCAACTGCAAGATAACCCGTGTCAATGCGGGGTGCGTCAAGGACGCCCAATGGCATGATGTAATTCATGATCATGGGTGCACACCCCATCCCTAAGAGGAAGGATATACGCCAAGCGATATCGCCAAACCGAGGAAAGAGCAATCCGCCAAGGATTCCACTGATGCCCAATATGCGGCCATTGATCAAAATAAATGCGGCACAGGCAAGTCCGAGTAAGAGGCCTCCGCCCATCGAGAGCCATGGTGTGAAGTGAATCCAGTCTATTTCCATTTTTTTTACATCTTTACTTTTTACAAAATTGTTCATATAAAGTTTCTATCACCGCTAAAGCTTTTGGGCTTTTGACTTGGTAATAGATGCTTTTTCCCTCTCGCCTGGTGCTCACAAGCCCCTCATCGCGCAAGACAGTGAGTTGCTGCGAAAGTGTGGGCTGGCTGATGCCAAGCTGCTCCTCAATCTCCCCCACCCTCAACTCTCCTTTTGAGAGCTGGCAAAGAATCATCAAACGGTCGGTGTTGGAGAGCACTTTCATCAGCTTACACGCCTGAGCGGCTGAGCTTTGCATCTGCTGGAGCTCTAGGGATTCAACATTCATCTAAAAACCTCCCCTTGAAAGATTTTTTCATTATATTGACTTTTAATATATCAGTCAATATAATATTTAAAACTTAATTGAAATACTTAAAATGACCACCCCCCATACAAAACCGATTGTGCACGGCATCTTTGACCCAGGCACTTGCACGGTCACCTATGTCGTCCATCAAGGAAGAGGAACAGACTGCGCGGTGATTGATTCAGTGTTGGATTACGATCCCAAGTCAGGAAGAACAACGACCTCATCGGCTGCAAAAGTCATAGAGTACGTCAAAACAAACCAACTTCAAGTGCAGTGGATTCTTGAGACACATGCACACGCCGATCACGTCAGTGCCGCCGCCTATCTCAAAAAAAATCTAGGCGGAAAAGTTGCCATCGGGGCGCACATCACTCAAGTCCAAAGTGTATTCAAAACCATCTTTAATTTGGACTCGACATTCAAAGAGGATGGCTCCCAATTTGACCAGTTGCTAGGACGCGATGAGGAGTTCAAGGTTGGAGCACTCATTGGAAAAGTTTTATTTGTCCCAGGCCATACGCCAGCTTGCGTGGCTTACCAATTTGGAGATGCGGTTTTGGTAGGCGACACGATGTTCATGCCTGATGTTGGAACAGCACGATGCGACTTTCCTGGAGGCGATGCGCGTGCCCTTTACGCATCCATTCGCAAAATTTTGAGCTTGCCTCCTGAAACACGCCTCTTTATGTGCCATGACTATCCGCCCAATCACCGTGCAGTTGCTTTTGAAACCACCGTTGCCGAGCAAAGAGAAAAAAACATCCACGTTCATGACGCCGTCACGCAAGAACAGTTTGTGGACATGCGCACCCAGCGAGACGCCACACTCGACATGCCCGTCTTGATCTTGCCTGCTGTTCAAATCAATATCCGAGCGGGTGAATTTCCCCCCAAAGAAGCCAACGCAATTTCCTATTTAAAGATCCCTTTGAATGCGTTGTGAATTTTGATGAACTCACCAACATCAGAGCGGTGCGTTTGACCATACTGATATCGACTGGGCACGAATGTTTAAACCTATTTGAGCCTAAATCCAGCGTGACAAGTGACACAGGCCTTTGTTGTGTCACTGAGTGCAATTAGCGCAGGCTTCATATCGCCCGTGGCAGCCGCATTTTGAACTTCAATTGCAAACTTGCTGGCATTGCGGTGCATCGCTGTTCCAGCCTCTTGCATTCCCTGAGGCATGAACTTGGAGTTTTCATAAGCGCCATGCAGCTTAAGGGCATTCATTCCCAGACGATCTTCTGCAAGTTGGGCGGCTTGATCATATTGACCCTTACCCATCGCTTCATGAATTTGTGAAATCGTTTGCAAGTGATTTCGCATATTCGCCAAAATATGATCTTTCATCGGCGCAGGAAAATCAACCTCAATCCTATGGTCTTGGTTCGCCGTATTTCCAGAATGCATCGTATGCATTTGGTGCAGGTGTTCCATATCAGCATTTTGTATGGAATTTGCACCCTGCTCAGCATGCATATGATGGGCATCGGAAGCTTTGTATCCAAGCAATGAAGGATCCAACATACCACTGATCATGGCAATGTGTCCGAATACCAAAAACAAAGCGACGCAAATGGCATGAATTTTGAGTTTTTCAATTTGATCCAAACCCTTATTTACAAAGCCAATCTCTTGCAAAGCTATCCATATTAAAGGTAAGCCTCCAATCAGATAGCTTGACACGGCTACGACATCAATCACCGTGCGCCATTCACCCGCTTTCGTAATTGGCAAAACGGCGGTCGTCATTAAGTAGCCGATGATGCCAATGAAATATAAGCCCACGGTTGTGCCAGAAAACCGATTAAGGCGGTACATCAACCCATCGAACTTGCGCGTAAAGAGGATATACAACTCCGTGATGGCCAATGTCTCCGCCAGTACGATTGGAACAGCCATAAAGATCAGTAAATTCCAAGGCTGATTGTCGGCAAGCAATTGCATGTAGTGGGTCATATTCATTTTAAATCTCCTAGAGCATCCATTTATCACATTTCATAGTGTTTTATCTGCAGACTCTTACCGCTGTCCTTGGCGCTGCATCACCAAACCGCTTTGCAATACCCTTTTCTTTGACTTGTCTTTGCCTATTCGCAGGATTTTGGGTCATGAAGACCAGACGCTTTTTGAATGGTCGAGTTTGGCGTCAATGACTTCGCCTGTGTAGACATTTGCTGGATAACCGACCTCCTCTAAGGCCGCCATGATCTCTTTCACACTTTGTGAGACATTGCCCTCCACGCTGACGAGACCCGAATCAAGAGCCACTTTAACGGCTTTAACCCCATCCATTGATTTAATCGCTTGTTCAACACGCCTGATACAAGCTCCACACGTCATGCCACTTACAGTTAAATTGACAGTTTGCATAAAACCTTCTTGGTATGCTTTCATTATTGGGCAAGAACTCCCATTGGCGTATGATTTAGATCATATGGCAATCTATTTCCCTAAACCACTTCAGGATACCAAAAGAGCACTGAACTCAATGTCATCTGCGTCATTTTGAGAACGGCAAATACCTTTGAGCTTGAAAAAAGCAGATTCAGTCTTTTTTAACAAGCTCGCTTAGAACATCGCCTTCGACATGGGTTTGTAAAAAGTCCGCAAGCCCCTCAAATACAGCATCAAGTGAAGATGCGCTCGCGCCAAACAAGGACTCCAAGACGGATGAATCTTCAAAAAGACCGTGTAAATAACAACCAAGTACATTTCCTGCTTCATTTTGCCATGCCAGTCCAGCCAAGACCTCACGCGCGACATGACCTTGTGCAACCATGGCCGGGTGCGCCTTCGTTTGTCCATGGTGAATCTCATATCCTTCGCATGACACATTGGACAGCTTAGCCCATGGCCCCTTGACTTGACTGAAACGCACTGTCCTTCTCTTGACGGTCTTTTCACGGTCAAACACGGTCACAAGGGGCAACAAGCCCAAACCGGGAGCATTTCCGTCAATCCCATGGGGATCAATCATGGCCTCTCCAAGCATTTGTAAGCCACCACATATTCCTAAAACGCAACCACCTGCTGCTGCATGAGAGGCAATGGTGTGGTCAAGCCCTTGAACACGCATCCAATTCATATCAGAGGCAGTGGCCTTGGAGCCTGGTAAAACGATCCAATCGGCACCCACACATTCGCTAGGAGTGCGCGCCCAAACAAGCCTCAAGCCTGGCATGTTCTTTAAGGGTTGGAATTCATCGAGGTTGCTGATTCGGGGATAAGCGATGACGGCAACGGTCTTTGTGACAGGTCCAATGGATCGGCTTTGATCGTCAAAGACTCCATCCTCCTCAGATAAACCGTGTTGCCACCACATTGGCAATGTGGCCACAACGGGTATGCCCGTCAGTTCTTCAAGCATTTGAGGACCCGGTGCAAGCAAAGCGGCATCGCCTCGAAACTTATTGAGCACAAAACCTTTGATCAATGCTCTTTCTTGATTGGGCAAAAGCGCCCAAGTGCCATACAAATGGGCAAAGGCTCCTCCTCGATCAATATCAGTCACCAGCAGGCAACGCGCATTGACATACAAGGCCACTCGCATGTTCACGATATCGCTTGCATGCAGATTGATTTCTGCGGGGGATCCGGCACCCTCTATCACGATCACATCATTTTCAGCACGCAAGGCATCTAAAGCACTGCAAATATAGGGCCAAACCTTTTCGCTTCGCCCGCGCCAAGGCATGTCGCTCAGCTCGCGGTTCATCTCTCCCATTAAAATCACTTGACTGCGTGTGTCCGCTTCAGGTTTGAGCAACACGGGGTTCATGCGAACCTCAGGTATGGACTTCGCAGCAAGGGACTGGAAGTATTGAGCTGATCCAATTTCACCCTCCAAGCCACTAAGCCCAGCCACCACTCTTGCATTGTTGCTCATGTTTTGAGCTTTAAAGGGCGCCACCTTCAAACCCAACCTGGCATAATAACGGCACAAGGCTGTGGCAACCCAACTCTTGCCTGCTCCACTTGTGGTGCCTAAAACCATGACACAAACAGCGGTCATTTAATGTTGACCTCCGATTGTTTTTTTTTCAACATCTCAATGAGCAAAGCAACCACCATGGCGCCAGCCATGATGACAAGACCCGGTTGCAATTGGAAAAGTCCTAGCACCGATCTAGTCCTCGATCCCTCTTTGCGCTGGAATTCCAGCTTGAAAGGCATGTTTGATCATCTTCATCTCAGTCACTGTGTCTGCCAAATCGATGATTTCAGCCGGGCAACGTCTGCCCGTCAAACAAACATGAACGTGAGTGGGTCTTTCTTTGAGTGTTTGCAACACATCTTCTAAGCCCAGCCAACCATAAATCAAGGGATAGGTGATTTCATCAAGCACGACAAGAAAGTGTTCACCCGCCAAAATCGTCTCTTTGGCACGCAGCCAACCATCACGGGCCAATTGAGCAGAGTGCTCGATGTCTTGACTCTTCCAACTAAAACCATCCCCCAAGCCCTCAATGGGAACACCCAATTTCTCAAACACGCGATGCTCACCAAACCTGGCAGACGGCACTTTCATGAACTGATAAATTTTCACGTTCTTTGCTCGACCATGCGCGCGCAAAGCCAAGCCAAAAGCCGATGTGCTCTTGCCTTTGCCATCCCCCGTATTGACGATGATCAGACCTCGACGCTCGCCTTCTGACTTTTCGTAGGGTTTTTCGGTGGGTGGTGATTCAATCTGCATGACCTCGTCCTTTAAGATTTAATTTGAGGCAATACAACCCATTGCCCCTCACATGAAAAAAGTTTAATTCGGTGGTTAAAAACAGACTCAAGAGCTTGGTGAGTCTTTGCTTCATTGCTCGGGCCATGGTGAAGGACTCGTCCTTGATCCATCACGACCAAATCATCGGCTTGAAGGGCGATGGAGATTTCATGCAACACACTGATCACTGTTTTTCCTTGCCCAATCAGCTCATGCACCAGCTCCAACCAGTCTACTTGATGAGGTGGGTCTAAATTTGCCAGTGGCTCATCCATCAAGAAGACCTGGGCTTGAACGGCCAAGGCTCTGGCCAACAATACACGCTGACGCTCTCCGCCACTGAGTTGACCTATGGCTCGCTCACGCCATTGCCACGCCTGGGTTGACCTCAACGCTTGCTCGACAGCCAAGCGGTCTTGCTCACTTGCAGGTGCTAGCCAGGGTTGATGAGGGATTCTTCCCAACATGACCACATCAAAAACTCGCAACCCATCGGTCGACATGCCATTTTGATCCAACCAAGAAAGTGTTCGCCCACGATCGCGATTTGACCACTCCCTCAAAGGACAACCTAAGAGCTGCACATCTCCAGAAAAAGGCAACAAGCCAGCAAGCGTTTTAAGCAGTGTAGATTTCCCCGCCCCATTGGGCCCAACAATACACGTCCAACGAGCCTGTGAAATCTCCAAAGAGACCCCTCTTAAAATTGGGGGTGCAAGCTTCGTTTGACCCAAAGACACAGTGAGTTGATCGGTTTTAAACGCCAAGCTATTTTCAATTGCACTCATGTGCTCTCTCCAGAGCGCACGGAACGTCGACTGATTAACCACAGCAAATAACCGCCCCCCAATACAGCGGTGAGGACGCCGACTGGCAGCTCTTGAGGCGCGATCAAGCAACGAGCCAAAATATCAGCAGACAATAAAAGCACCCCACCAACCAAACTTGAGAGCAACACAAGATAAGCGTGAGTTGTTTTGACCCATGCACGAACCAAGTGAGGCGACACCAACCCAACAAAGGCAATGAGTCCAGTTTGTGAAACTGCTGTTCCCGTTGCCAGCGCCAATACACCGATCAATGCCGCTCTGGTTGGTGCAATGGGCAATCCAAGCGTAAAAGCGGTTGCCTCACCCAAACTCAAGCCATCTAGCACACGAGAAAAAAACCATGCGGCCAGACAACAAATGCAACAAACCACCAGCATCACCGCCAAGGCGTTCCAACCCACAAAGGCCGTAGAGCCCAACATGAAGGACTGCATCGCTTGCAATGAGTCCGGTGACATCAGCATCAGCAAATTGGTGCACGCCCCAAGCACAACACCCACCACCACACCACATAAAAGCAAACGCAAGGTATTGGCAACACCACCAGAGAGTATGAGTGTCATCAATACAGCAAAAACTGCACCCATAAACGCTGCACCTGTGAGACCTAAGCGCACCCAAATGTTGCTTGAAAACACACCCACTGCCAGTCCATCATTCAACAAGCTTATCCCCCCGCCAAAAACAGCCAAGGCCAAAGCCACACCCAAGGACGCACCCGACGCACTTCCAAGCAAATAGGGATCTGCAAGGGGGTTGCGAAAAAGCCCCTGCGCCAAAGCACCACTCACGCCCAACAAAACCCCCGCAGCCCAAGCACCCATGGTTCTCGGTAGACGAATTTCCCATAAGATTTTTTGGGCCATCAAGGCGGCATCAGCATCGATTTCTGGGTTTATAAGGGGCGACATCAAATTCTCAAAGCCCGTGCTTCCAACAAAAATCCCTAACGCAATGAGAGCGAGGGAAGCGACCATCCCAAAGACAAACAACCAAACAAGGCGGTGAGCATTCATGGTTTAACTTTGTTGTTGATTGAGGAATGCTGCGTTAAACAGTTTGCCATTAAACGAGCTGCCTGAGCCATGCGCGGTCCGGGTCGCACAAGAACATTGCCTTGCTCGCCAAGGAACACACACACATGGTGCTCGCGTATGGCCCTGATCTGAGACCAACCCGGTCTTTGCGCTAAGTCATTGACACCTCTTTCACCCAACATGATCAGCTCTGGATTGGCGCGCACGACAAACTCAGGATTGAGCTTAGGAAAAGGACCCAGGTTTTGGGTGACTATATTTTTTACCCCGAGTCGCTTAAGCGTCTCACCAATAAAGGAGCTCTCACCAGCGGCGTAAGGTCCTTGATAAGCTTCAAAATAAACCCGAATTCCACGCACCGAGTCTGGCACAGACTGCGCCGCAGCAGAGACGCCAGCATCAATGTGCTGCCAAATTTTCTGCGGATCTTGGACTTCAAGAAGACCCCCAAGCTTGAGCAATACTCTTTGCACATCGGAATAGGTTTTGATTTCAAATTGCATGATCTTCAAACCAAGTGACTGCAATCGGTCATTGGTGCGTGATGAAATGGACATCAACACCACATCGGGCTTCAAAGCAAGAATGGCCTCTAAGTTGGGGTCCAATCCGCCCCCAACTTGAGTCAAATGTTGAACAGAGCTTGGATAATTGGAATATCTATCAACGCCCACCAAGCGTTGACAACGATCAAGCTCACACACCGTTTCCGTCAATGAGGGCAATAAACTCACGATGCGTTGTGGTGACTTGTCAAAGACAATGGACGCACCCCTATCGTCAATGGCTGTGAGACTTTGTGCGAGAAGGGGAAGCATCAGGCACAAAAGGCCCATCAGATGTCGCATCAACAAAGCCATGAAACAGACCATTGCTACCCTTTTACCCGAAGAGAACATGCAGCAACCATCAAGGTTAATGTCATGGTTGAGGCGCCCAGGTTAACCCCAAATAGAAATTAAATCCTGGTGTGGCGTAACCGTTGGCCAATTGATAGTATCGGTTGGTCAAATTGTTGACTCTGGCCAAAAAACGCCATTCATCGTTGATGGGTTTGCCAGCGGTTAAATTCATCAAACTGAATGGCGCCAATCGAGTTGTGTTGGTGGCGTTGTCAAACCGCTCGCCAACATATTGCACCTCACTTCCAAGCACCCAAGCGCCCCAAGGGAGCTCGGCTGTGAGAGTGGATTGCTGCCTTGCTCGACGCGCCAAATACATTCCCGTGTCTTGATTCTTGGGGTTCATCCAGTCATATGTTCCACTGAGCTTTAAAAGACCCAGCACAGTGCCCCCCGTCAAAGTGCTTCCACTCATTCTTGCGCGACCAGTGTTGCTGTAGCATCCCGCAAAGGGTCCAATGCCATTGGAACAGCTGCCCGCTCCACTGGTGTAATTGATGAGGTTGGTGATATCGTTTTGATAGATCACCCAATTCGCTCGGTTTGGACCAGACAACCACCGCAGTCCCATCTCGCGGTTACGAGAAGTCTCTGGCAGCAAACTAGGCACGCCATACATACTAAAGAGCTGAAACAAGTTGGGCGCACGAAATGCCGTGGCCGATGAGGCGGTTACACGCAACTCTGGTGAGAAGGCATACCCGTAGGTCAAGGCACTGGTGGATTTGGAGCCAAACCGACTGTCCTCATCGCGCCTGGCGTTGGCTTGCAAGGCATGCTCATGCCACTTAAAACCATAGCCCAGTGCCAACGCATTTTGGCTTCTCAAGGTATTGACATCAGCGGTGTTTGAGTTTTGCAAACGGTCCTCTCTCCTCTCAAGATCGGTGCTAAAGGCGCCCAAGCCCCATTTCAATTCACTGTGAAGGAGGTACGTATTGACCTGCGTTTGGGTCAAATAGACCGATGGAGAACTCTCATAGCGATTGGTACCCTGGGTCATGCCAAAACGGGTTTTCCAAAGCTCACTCCACACCGATGACAAGTTCAATCCCAGCGTTTGAAGACGCTGCCTTGAAATATCTTGAGTGGGAGGAACAGAGCCATAGGCGTCGTATCCTGCACTGCTCACGTTGTCCAAAATCGAGAAATCAATTTTTTGACGGGGCTCAAGCTTGAAGCCCAACCGAGCTGAATAGGAATTGTTCTGAAAACCATCCTTGTCCGGATTGGTGCCCAAGGGTTGCGCGTTGAACCCAAGGCTATTTTCTCGAGAAAGTCCGAAAGCGTAATCGATTCGGCCCTCACCCCCTCTGAGAGATGTGTTGACCTCTGTGGTGTTGAAGGAACCCACACCCAAACGAAGGGAGGGAAAAAACCCAGGCTCGCCTTGTTTCGTGAAAATCTGCACCACACCAGCGACCGCGTCCGAGCCGTAAATGGCAGCACCCGGGCCTCTTAAGACCTCGATGTGCTCGATTTGGCCCAATGGAATGGCCTCCCAAGGAGCCCCGCCCGTGGATTGGGAGTCAATTCGAATGCCGTCCACAAACACAGCGGTGAAACGAGTCTCTGCACCGCGGATGAAAACACCCGTGGTCGAGGCCGGTCCACCAGTTTGAGAGATCGCAATACCAGGCAAACGCGCCAATATTTCAGCGGTTGATCTGGCGCCACTTCGCTCGATTTGTCTCGCATCGATGTAGCTGACATCTGACAGTACATCGGTCAATGAAACCTCGGATCGGTTGGCAACGACGACGATTTGGGGCAAGGAGACGGATGATTGGGCGTAGGAAGAACACACCATGCTGGAGAGCAATGGCACAAACACCCATTTTGGGTGGAATTGACGAGAAAGCATATTAAAGCTCTGGTTGATCGCCCTCACCGCCTTCCCCGACAGTGAATGGACAAACGGTGCCCTCGATCAAAAGGCACCCCTGCGTTAGCCGGTATCCGGGCTTGCGAAAACAACCTCCATCGCCTTCCCAAAATCTTGTTCAAGGATTTCAGTGGCAAATGATAGAGGCGAAGAAATTAATCTCGTTCGCTTACCGTTGCGGGGACAGCGTAGGTTAAATCTTCTCTGCTAGAGAGTACCCTCCTACTTCCCGTTGAACTGCGAAATGTGAACCACTTCGCGAGCACTAACAGGTTCAGTCTAATACAAATTCCACTTGCATGCAAATGCATACGTTCGATCGCTGTCACGCCTACAACTCAAGGGGTCGCATCCAAATGAGAGCACCCTAGCGGGATTTGGATTTTTAAAACTATTGAAAAAACCCACCTTGCCCACCTTGCCCACCTTGCCCACCTTAAATACCTTACATACCTTACACCCCTTACAGACCTTCAAATAAACAGCTTACTCTTAAAAATTGAAAAAGATAGGCCCTGAGATCGATGAGGGTACTTGGCCATCAACGGATTTAAAAAAAGGTAAAATGACAAAATGCTTAAGCCATTGACGTCTCTTTTGACTTATCAACACTAAACATCCAAGCTCTATGTCAAACAACGCACGCTACGACTCCAAGACCAAGATATTTCATTGGGTGAGCGCTGGACTCATCTTCACGATGTGGCTTCTTGGCCAATCTTTTGACTTTTTACCTGATGGTGACCCCATCATCATTGGGGCAAGTATTCATTATGTGTTGGGCGCCGTGTTGATGATCCTGTTGGCTTTTCGCTTGAACTGGAAACTGAGCAAGGGTACGAAGCTTCCCGCCGCATTGCCAGGTCTATGGGGAACCCTTGCGAAGTCCGCTCACATGGCCCAGTACGCCTTGTTAATTGCAGTTTTATTGCTGGGTATTTTTGCTCTGTGGGTTCATGGTTACTCCATCTTTAATCTCATTCAAGTCCCAGAATTTGATCCTGGAAATGAAGA
>CANJNC010000083.1 GCA_947475685.1 Comamonadaceae bacterium
ACCTGCCACGGTGACAGTTAAGATCTTATTGCCCTGATAGGACGAGCGAGTGAGGGTTGGAATTGAAATAAGCCCTTGACCATTTTGATCGATCACCACAGAACCCGTTAAAACGCCTCCTGATATATCTTGTGGGGAAATGCTACCGGATATCGAATAAGGAACGGATGTTCCGGCTTGGATATTGGTCGTTGAGAGGGTAAATGTAGCCACTGAACCCGTATTGACGGACAGGCTTGTATTGGTCAGGGTGTAAGTAGTAGGCTTAGGGGCCGTGTCAATCAAAGTTTCACTGGCAGAAACCCCATTGACGTTCAAGGTCAGGGTTTTGTTGCCCTGATAGGTGGCATGGGAAGCTGTGGAAATATAGATCGTTGCCTGACCCGTGCTGCCCACCGTCACGCTGCCAGTTAACTGTCCGGTTCCTAAATCTGCTGGGCTAACGCCTGTAAGCGTATAAGGAATAACCGTACCTGATGGCACGTTGGTGGTCGATAGGGTAAATGAGGCGACGGATCCTAGATTTAAACTCTGCGCAAGTGGGGTTAAGGCATACGTCTTGGGCGGGGGAGCCTTGTCGATTAAAAGTTCAGTCGCACTGGCCCCGTTGGTGGAGACAACAATTGACTTATTGCCTTCAAACGTTGCATGAGCGACTGTGGCAATGGTAATGACGGCTTGACCATTATTTCCCACGACGACACCACCACTCAATTGCCCATTCACCAATTCTGAACTGTTCACGCCAGAAATCGTATATGGAACATATGTGCCTGAAGGTACATTGGTTGTATTGAGCGTAAAAGTAACAGTTGAGCCAAGGTTTGTACTGTTGGCATTGGCGATGAGTCCGTATGTAGCTAATGCTGCCATGGATGTGTCGTTAATTACAATAGAAGCCGACTTACCTTGAGCGGTGACCGTTAAGGTTTCAGGGCCTTCGGTTAAATTATCCGCAGCGATGGGAATTGAGATGCTTGCCTGCCCGTTCGATCCAACGGTGACAGTCCCATTTATTGCTCCACCAGTTATATCTGCTGCGCTGATCCCTGACAGAGAGTAAGAGATTGAAGTCCCTGAGGCTACATTCGTAGTTGATAAGATAAATACTGCATTTGAACCTTCATTGACTGAACCATTGGAGGAGGATAGGGCGAAAGTAGAAGGCGCTACGGGAGGAGTTGGCGGGGGGATTGGGTTTTTTGATGTGTCATTGATAACGGTAGATGCTGAGGCCCCACCGACTGTAACTGTTAATGTCTCTGGACCTTCAGTTAAATTATCATTAATTAACGTCACAGAGATAGTCGCAACGCCGCTTGAATTTACAGTAACCATACCATTTAAAGAGCCGTTGGAAACATCAGACCCACTAATTCCAGAGAGTGCATAGGGTATAGATGTGCCAGTGGATAGATTTGTAGTTGTTACTATAAAGACTGCTGCATCACCTTCATTGACATTTTGATTGTTTGCACCTAACGTATAAGTTGGCTGAGGAGAGGCTATTGTTGAAGAGAAACTAGGTGTAATAAAATAGTCAGCGGAGGAAGATGAGTTTACAGAAATATATGCAAATCCAGCGCCCTGAGTGGCGACAGAATAGCTTGCACTGTTTGTAGTGGAATATGATTTCTGTAAATTTCCATTGGTGTCATAAAGATTGACATAATAGTAGGAGTAATTAGAGATTGGCAAATTTAGAGAAAAAGTGACCACTCCTGCACCAGAAGCACTTACTTTGAAAACGTCAACATCGGAGGAGCTAGAGGACTGGCCTGTTATAGCGACATTGTTTGTCAATGTATTGGCACTGGCCAAGGAGCCGTTGGGTTCAATCTCTGATGATGCAGCTGAGGAGGAAGCAGAAAAACTAGGCGCAATAGTGTAGTCGGCAGAGGAGGAGGAATTTACAGAAATATATGCAAATCCAGCGCCCTGAGTGGTAACAGAATAGCTTGCACTGTTTGTAGTGGAATATGATTTCTGTAAATTTCCATTGGTGTCATAAAGATTGACATAATAGTAGGAGTAGTTCGAGATAGGCAGATTAAGAGAAAATTTCACCAGGCCTGCACCAGAAGCACTTACTTTGAAAACGTCAACGTCGGAGGAGCTAGAGGACTGGCCTGTTATAGCGACATTGTTTGTCAATGTATTGGCACTGGCCAAGGAGCCATTTGGTTCAACTTCTGATAATGCCAACTTAATGCCCCTTTGTGATGATGAATTAAACTCAATGAGAAAATATTAAAAATCCAGATAATCAATTGCTCTTTTCATATACCTTGGGAACTAGGTTGAAAGAAGAATCGCCTATAATTTAGAAAAGTAAATCATGGACTAACATCTTAATCAAAGTCAGAAGAATTTGATACACTAAATGACTTAATTTAGTTTAAGAAAGTTCTAATTTTCTATTTCTCGACGATTATTTGAGCAAAACAGCTCGCAAGCGCAAACAGGAGTCCTAAACTAGAAAATACAATCGCTGAGGTTGTGAGATAGGATCATATGGGGTTGCTTAGCTAAGCATAGATGACCGATTGAAACTCTTTTTTAATCACGATAAAACGGAGCTTGATGAATATCCACTCAGCGTGAAAGGATCTGGTAGAGGTGGTAACATTCCTAAGGCTAGATAAATTGCAAAAACGCCATCATCTGCATTGTCAAATTAAAGGGTGTAAGCACCGTTAACTTTCTCAATACTGTTGTCAATTTGTAAGCTTATCAACCCTTCGAATTCTGTCAGTCGCAACTGTTTTAATTTGGCTTTTAAATATTGAAGCTTTTTCTATAAAATTTTCTAGCTGTTTAAATGAGTTCAGCTATTTTTTTTGTTCCAGGTAATTTTTCTAAAACAATTCTTTAAATTTTTAAACTCATTATCATGAATAAATTTTTAACTATTTGCATTTCTTTGTTACTTGTTTCTTGTTCCACTACCCGTTATGGACCAATGACTAAAGTCGTTATTGAGCCAAACAGTTCAAGCAAATGAATTTAAGTTTGAATGAGTCTACTGACGATGAAGACGAAGAACTGGTTGAAGGTCCTGTTTCAGTTAGAAATTACATTACACCTGAAGGTTATTCCAATTTAAGGGCTGAATTATTTGAACTCATCGATGTTGAGCGACCTAAAGTTGTTGAAGTTGTGCATTGGGCTGCAAGCAATGGCGATAGATCTGAAAATGGGGACTATATTTACGGCAAAAGAAGACTTAGAGAAATCGATAAACGGATTCGTTTTTTGACCAAAAGATTGGAAATTGCAGTGGTGTCTGATCCGAGTATTCATTTTGGAGGGGATCAGGTTTTCTTTGGTGCGAAAGTCACCTATATTGACGATTTGGGTTTGGAGACCACAGTTACTATTTTGGGCATAGATGAGGCGGATAGTTTAAAAAAACAAGTCACTTGGATTTCTCCAATTGCCAAAGCTTTGATTCAGTCTCGAGTAGGCGATGTCATTAAACTTCAAACACCTAATGGAAAAAAAGAGATTGAGGTCTTGACGGTTTTGTATCCAACCAAATCTGAATGAGTTGTCCTAACTCTCATGGTAAGAGTGCTTTGAGGCAATGACTCGGTTGGTGGCAGTCACGCAAGATGTTCTTCTAAGAGACTTCAGAACTAACTCTAGGTGATTTAAGTCGCGAACTGCGATGGTAAATTTCAAGTCAATCGTATCCATCGCAATCACTTCTTCGGCCATATTCACATGCGTGATATCTGCCTCAGCCATAGAAATGGCGCTGGCAACTTTGGCCAATACGCCTGAAGCATTTTTGACGGTCACGGTCAAGGGCGCATCAAACATCCTAACGGGTTCGTCAGACCATTCGACGTAAATGAAGCGTTCGCTGTCTTTGTATTTTAAACGTTGTGCAACTGCACAGGAAGTTTGATGAATCACCAGCCCCTCACCATGACCTAGATATCCAGAAATGGGATCCATAGGAACGGGATGGCAACAGCGGGCATATTGCACTGACGCATTTTCGCTTCCATCAACGATGACGTCACCTTGTGACAAGGTCTCGGTCGAGGCAAACCGTTCTTGGCTAATCAGCAATGCATTGGGTTTTTCACCCATCTCGCCCAGTAAGGATGTCAATCGTTTGGCTACAATGCTGGCTACACGTTTACCCAATCCAATATCAATCAAGAGTTCTTCTTTATTCTTATTGCCAGTAAAGCGCAAGATTTTTTCCCAGATATGGGGAGTGATGGCAGCATCGCTTGGTGTCTTTTCAATCCCCTCAGCTCTTAGGGATTGGGTAAGAAGTTTATCTCCCAAATCGGATGATTCCTTTTGCGCCATTGTTTTAAGGTAGTGGCGAATTTTGGAGCGAGCTCTGCCAGTTCTCACAAAGCTTAACCAAGCAGGATTTGGATTAGGTTCTGCGCTGGTGATGATTTCAACGACGTCCCCGTTCTTAAGCTCAGTCTTCAAAGGAGCCATCTCTCCATTGATCCTCACGCTCTGTGTGCGATCTCCCACCTTGCTATGCACAGCATATGCAAAATCCACCACGGTCGCTCCTCTAGGAAGAGCCATGATTTTGCTTTTTGGAGTGAACACATAGACGGCATCCGGGAAAAGATCGACTTTGACGTGATCCCAAAACTCAGTCGCATCATGGGTTTCGTTTTGTATGTCTAGCAAAGACTGAAGCCATTTTGCACCTAGGCGTTCAGCATCCTCGCTGTTGGGGTCTTCGGATTTATACAACCAATGCGCCGCAACACCTTTTTCGGCAACCACATGCATGGCTTCCGTTCTCATTTGAAATTCTATGTTGATGCCCGATGGACCGACCAAGGTGGTGTGCAAAGACTGATAGCCGTTCACTTTTGAAATGGCAATATGGTCTTTGAATTTACCTGGTACCGGTTTATACAGTTGATGCAAGAGCCCCAAGGCGGTGTAGCAATCCGTGATACCAGGCAGGATGAGTCTCATGCCATAAATATCTGTTACTTGAGCAAAACTCAAATGCTTGGAGAGCATTTTTTTATATATTGAAAAGAGTGTTTTTTCTCTTCCAAAAATCTTGACGGGTAATCCTGCTTTTTTAAAAAGTTGTTCAACCTCGATTTGAACCTTTTTCATCAAATCTTTGCGACGGTTCCTAGCTCGAGTTACCGCTTTATCCAAGACTTGTTGGCGCCAAGGTCGCAGGTATCGGAAAGATAAGTCTTGCAATTCTCTATAGGTCTGATTCAATCCCAAGCGGTTTGCGATGGGCGCGTAAATCTCAATGGTCTCGCTTGATATTCTGGCCCATTTGGATCTGGGCATATCCGACATGGTTCGCATGTTGTGGGAGCGGTCCGCAAGCTTGATCAAAATCACGCGAACGTCTCTGGCCATGGCCAAGAGCATTTTTCTAAATGACTCTGCCTGGCCCTCTTCACGCGTGGTGAATTGCAATTTGTCCAGCTTTGTTAAACCATCAACCAATTCTGCGACTGCAGAGCCAAAGCTCTCCACCAAATCTATTTTGCTGACCCCGCAGTCCTCCATGCAGTCGTGAAGAAGGGCTGCCATCAATGCTTGGGTATCTAATTTCCACTCAGCACACTGGGTAGCCACCGCTATTGGGTGTGTGATGTAAGGCTCACCACTGCTTCTTTTTTGCCCGAGGTGTGCCTGATCGGCGAATCTATAAGCCTTTCGTATTAATTCAATTTGTTCTGGATTGAGATAATCCAATCCTTTGATGAGTGTGGCAAAGCTAGCTGCCGCTGCATTGACAGCTGCTGCATTTACTTGGTTTATAAAAGGGTTAATTACGGCACTCATAAGTGCTACTTTACACCTAGTCAGGTCTTAAATGCAAAAAAGACCTCTGAGAAGAGGTCTTTTAGTAATTTTGTACTAAAGCGCTAGATTGACTTTAAAAGCAGAGAGAATTCAGTTGGGTACCTTTTTAAGCATCTCAATACCCACTTTCCCATCGGCGATTTCTCTTAAAGCGGTGACGCAAGGCTTATTTTTGCTCTCTACTTTAGCCGTATGACCTTGGCTGAGCATTCTTGCACGATAAGTGGCAGCCAAAACCAACTGAAAACGGTTTGGAATTTTATCTAGGCAGTCTTCTACAGTAATACGGGCCATGGGGTGCTCCAATCAAAGGGGAATCAGGGAATATTGAGAGCGGCAAAGATCTCAGCGCGAGCTCTTCTTTGAGCAGGGTATTTGAGCCTTTGTGAGTGGACGATCGTTTTTAGATCGAACAAGGCTTTCTCAAACATTTCATTGATTATAACGAAATCAAAGTCCTGTGCCCTTTTCATCTCAATTTCAGCATTCTTGATCCTCAAATCAATCACTTCTTCGCTGTCTTCTCCCCTTCTTTGGAGTCTCGCCTTTAATTCCAGGAGACTGGGAGGCAAAATGAAGATCAGGATAGCATTGTTGAAAATTTTTCTAATTTGGACAGCGCCTTGAAAATCTATCTCCAAAATCACGTCTCCCCCTTGAGCGATGCGGTCTTGAATGGTTTTTTTGGACGTGCCGTAGCGGTGACCATGCACATGCGCCCATTCTAAAAAAGCATCTGATGTAACTAGGTGATCGAACTCAGCATCACTGACGAACAAATATTCCCTGCCGTGTTGTTCTTGACCACGGGCAGATCGGGTCGTGTGCGAAACCGAAGGTTGAACTCTGGAGTCCAATTCCATGAGCGCTTTGACCAGGCTGGATTTACCAGCACCGCTTGGCGCTGCAACTACGAACAAGTTACCTGGATAAACAGTCATGGCTTCAAAGGAATTGAAAGTGTTCAACGCCTTGGAAAAGGCGATATTGAAAATCAGGGGGGTGTGAAATCTTTAGTGTTCTTATTTTAGCTTAAAAGTGTGGCTCAATGCCTACATCCCGAAGCCAAGAGGTAGATCCTTGCACGAGTATTTAAGCTTTAAGCTGAAATCATTCCAGATTTTGAACTTGCTCACGCATTTGCTCAATCAAGACCTTCATGTCCACAGAGATTTTGGACAGCTCTATGGTGGTTGACTTTGAGCCTAAAGTATTGGATTCGCGGTGTAGCTCTTGAATTAGAAAGTCCAAGCGCTTGCCAACACCCTCCTTGTTGTTCGCCTGCGTCAAACAAGCTTGAATCTCAGACAGGTGCGAACTTAAACGTGTCAATTCTTCGGCCACATCTATTCGAATAGCAAAAGCGGTAGCCTCAGTCAAAGCTCGATCTTGTGCAGAGTCCGAGTTCACTTGATTGACGCCTATGGAGAGAGCTTCATGCCATCGGTCTAAAAAGCGTTGCCGCTGTTGTTCAACCAATTGTGGAATCAATGGTGTTGCTTGATCGGTCAAAGCCTTAAGTTGATGGATCCTGTCCAAAAGAGACTGAACGAGTCGTGTTCCCTCAGAGGCGCGCGCCTTAATAAGTTGAGTCAATGCCAATTGGGTTAACTCAACCAGAGTGTCTCTGATATCAACAGGGGTTTGACTGTCTTGGGTATTGAGTTTGATGATTTCACCGATGCTCAAAGGAGCAGACAGCGGGAAGGTGGATTGAATGTGCTTTTGCAAGTCATTCAGTCCGTCTAAAAAGTCTTTTGAAGGTCGAACCAATGAGCCTTGATCTTGATGCTCAAGCGACAATTTGGCTTCAACTTTGCCGCGCTTTAAACACCTCATGAAAAGCTCACGTAAAGTAGGTTCGTGTGAGCGTAGATCGTCGTTCATCTTAAAACTCAAATCTAAGAATCGGCTGTTGACAGAGCGAATTTCTATTCCTAGTCGAACTCCTTCAAATCCCGCTTGAGAGAGTTGCGTCTGGGCGCTGGCATAGCCTGTCATGCTCAAAATGGTCATATGAATAGTTTTAAAGTTGGGTTCTAAAAGAAGGGGGTCAATGTTTTGAAATTTTAAGCCCCAAATTACAGATTATGCACGGTGGGTTGCACGATTGAATTCAAGGGTATTTTGGTAGCGAAATGAAAAAATAGGTCCCTATAAGCGATTTATACTAAGGAACATGAAGAGAAGCTCAAAATGAACGACAAAGAACCCCCAGAAAGCCTTGATTTTTCATGGTCAGACACATTTGTTCTTGGCTATCAACCCATGGACAATACGCATCGCGAGTTTGTGGAAATTGTCAATGAATTGATAGACTGTCCAGATCACGATTTTTTGTTGTCCCTTGAAAAATTTAAAGTCCATGCCCTGTCTCATTTCGGCTTGGAAGACCAATGGATGAAAGAGACAGAGTTTCCCGCTGGCGACTGTCATATCGGTGAGCACGCTGCGGTCATGGCTTCTTTTGAGGAGGTGTATGCGCTGGCAAAGCAAGGTGACACAGACACGGGTCGTGGATTTGCTAGAGAGTTAAAAAATTGGTTTCCAGGCCATGCTGATTATTTAGATTCTGCCTTGGCACATTGGATGTTCAAAAGAACCCATGGAGGCAAGCCGGTAGTCTTAAGGCGCACAATCAAAGAGACTAACTTGTAAATCTTTGCCTCAAACGAATCCTTGATACATGCATTCATTAAATCAAATGTTAGATTCGTATGATAAAAAATCGATAGTGCTTCATAAATTTATTGCTGCTTGGTATCTTGGGATCAGAATGTTTGATCTCTTCAAAATCTCGGTATTTAATTCTGAAAATAAAGACAGACGTAGATTTTTGGAGATGCTTAATGAATGGATAAACAACTCAATAATGTTCTTTTCGGGAGATCAAACATGCATTGCTTTATGGCGTCAATTTAGATTGAAAGATGAATTACTGCAAAAAATGAGGCCATTTAAAATAGCATCTCGGATTGAGTTATAAATCAATCTCAACTTGCTGCTTCTAGTTTTAAGTAAAAATAATATTTATAAACACCTATGTATGCTTTGAAATGGATGAGTGGGGCTCTTTTATCTTTTTGCTTCATGGCAATTGCGGCTAGAGAGTTGTCTGCGGGTATGAGTACTTTTGAGGTGTTATTTGCCCGTGCACTCATTGGTCTTGCATTGGTGTGTTTGGTGATTTTAAAGACAAAAGACTGGTCGTATTTTAAAACACAAAGAATAAAGTTTCACTTGGGTCGAGACATAACCCATTTGATGGGTCAGTATGGATGGTTTGTCGGTGTGAGTTTGCTGCCACTTTCGCAAGTTTTCGCACTTGAGTTTACGGGTCCCTTGTGGACATCAATTTTAGCAATGGCATTTTTAGGAGAGGTGCTAAACGTAAAACGTTTTTTTGCGATTACTCTTGGGTTTGCAGGTGTTTATTTAATCGTTAATCCTGGCCAGGGTATTTTTAATTACAACTCTTTGTATGTCATAGCCGCGGCTTTGCTGTTTTCAATTGGAAATACGTTTTCAAAGTCGTTGATTAAAACAGATCGCCCGCTGACCATCCTGTTTTTCATGTGTTTAATCCAATTGCCAGTTACTTTTTGCTTGGCCATTAACCATTTGATTTGGCCTGATGTAACTCAATCAGGCTGGTTGATGATC
Source organism: Comamonadaceae bacterium (assembly GCA_947475685.1). Lineage (GTDB taxonomy): Bacteria > Pseudomonadota > Gammaproteobacteria > Burkholderiales > Burkholderiaceae_C > Limnohabitans. Next base: position 9,499 of record CANJNC010000083.1, read on the forward strand.
ATTGGTTTAACTTCTATTACATCGCACTTTTGCATGAGTAAAGCGATGCAGAAAACAGATCTAAGTATCGTCGTGACCTTGGACTTTTTTAGACTTCCACTGATAACTTTGGTTGGAGTACTATTTTACGCTGAGGCGTTTCGTTGGGTAATGGTAATTGGAGCCGTGATGGTTTTTAGTGCCAATTTAATAAATTTATACCAACCAAAAAATTATCTCAAATAGCGGTTCTATGGCCATTTCAACGCTTTTATTCATGAGTTGGTACATAAAGTAAAGATGACAATGAAAAAAATTACTTTTGTTATGCTGACAGCACAAATACTAACACTGCTAGGATTCGCCGCATATCCGGTGGCCCTCGTAGGCATTCAAAAGGAATGGCTGATAAGCAATTTTCAAGCGGGCTTGATTGCTAGCGCCTTCTTCTTGGGTTATATACTGGTCGTCCCTCTTGCAACGAGTTTGACAGATCGCATGGACGCGAAAAAAGTTTATATGATTGGCGGAGCTTTGACTGCCCTAGGTTTGTTTTGTTTTGGTAAATTGGCTGAAAATTATTTAGAAGCGTGTTTTTGCATGACTATTAATGGTGCTGGTTTTGCAGCATCCTACATGCCTGGTTTAAAAATTATCTCTGATCGATTAGATGCGGTGGAGTTATCGCGACCCATTGCCTTTTACACAGCTTTTTTTGGAGTTGGGACAGGTTTTTCGTATCTAATTATTGGAATGCTGTTGCCAGATTTAGGCTGGAGAGCCGTGTTCTCTGGAATTTCTTTGGGGCCACTGATTGCACTTGCACTGGTTTATGTGTTTATCGGTGGATTGTCAAGTGCGAGACAAAGTCAAACAATACCATTTGGAATTGCAGATGTTTTACCCATAAAAAAATGGAAAATTGTTCTCCGTAATAAGCAAGCAATTCACTACATCTTAGGGTACGGAATTCACTGCCTAGAGCTCTTTGCATCAAGGAACTGGATCGTTGCGTACTTGATTTTTTGTGGCACTCACGGACAAGCGGAACTTATAGTCGCTTTTCCTGTTCTTGTTGGATTGATCAATTTTATCGGCGTACCGTCTTCAATTTTAGGAAATGAAATCGCCCATAGAGTCGGTCGTCAAAAGTGGATCAATTATGTGATGCTGTTGAGTTTTATAACAGCAATTACTTTTTCACTTGTTTACGATCAGGCATGGTGGCTGATCATTGTTTTGGCAATTTTGCATATGATTTTTATCATGGCTGATTCTTCAGCATTGACAGCCGGTTTGGTGTTGAGTGCGCCAAATGAAGTCAAGGGTGCTGCAATGGGTTTGCATTCGCTTGTTGGTTTTATTGGAGGTTTAGTAGGTCCTGCATTGTTTGGATTCGTCTTGGATTTGACGCAAAAAGTGCAACTGCAAAACCCTTGGACTTATGCTTATGCATCAATCGTTATTTTTTCATTTACTTATGTAATTATTAATTTGAAGATCATAAGAGTGAATGGTATCAACGTTCATTGAAGTAACAGATGGTTCGTATTGAAGTCTTTTTATGATTATTTGACAAATGAAAATTTCATAGAGAGCGATTTCAATAAGGTGTGAGTATTAAATTAAATGTAGAGGTGAAAATGGGAAGAAGAAAATTCTTGCAAAATCTTGTACTTGGTGTTCTCGCATCTCGCATTACAAGTGCGATGTCTCAAATAAGCTATCCTAATCGGGCGATCAAATTTGTTGTCCCATCAACTACCGGCATCACCTCTGACACTCTAGCTAGATTGATCGGTCCCGTGATGTCACAAAGATTGGGGGTTCCTATCGTAATCGAGAATAAAGCTGGTGCAGGTGGTCTCATTGGTGCTGATACAGTTGCAAAGTCAGACCCGGACGGATACACACTCTTATTTGCGAACACCTCCTTTGGTACGCTTGCCGCAACAAACCCTAAACTGCCATATGATCCAATTAAATCATTTATGTCTGTTTCACTTTTGAGCTCCAGTGTGATGACTTTGGTGGTGCCAGCAGATATTCCAATCGTGACATTTAAAGACTTTGTTGAATTCGTTAAAAAACAAGGTGGTAAAGCCAATTATTCTTCTCCTGGCTTGGGAACAACTCAGCATCTTGCGATGGAGTTGATCAATCAAAAAACTGGTATTAGCATGCTCCACGTACCCTACAGAGGTTCGAGTGGTGCAATGAGTGATTTAATTGCAGGTCACGTACAAGCCAGTGTTGTTGCCCTTCAAACAGCGGCTCCCTTTGTTGAGAGTGGAAGGGTTAAACTTATAGCAGTTTTGGGTAAAAAACGAGTTCCACAGTTTAGCCAGATTCCTACACTTACCGAATCGGGTTATGGA
>CANJNC010000084.1 GCA_947475685.1 Comamonadaceae bacterium
AATGTGCTATTTTTCTTTTTGTCTGTATCAATTCATCGGACACAGAAGATGTATATGCAAAATTACAACTGAAGATAACTTGAAAAAATGAGCACGCCTTTTCCCAAGAGTTTCAGCCCATTTGATGGACCTGAGTTTAAATATTACAACGAAAGCATCGTATTCCTATGAATCCATTGGTCTTGGTCACTGGTGGCGCCACACGTCTTGGGCGAGAAATATGTTTGCATTTTGCATCTCAAGCCTGGGATGTGGCCATTCATTACAAGCAATCACAAAAGTCAGCACTCGAACTAAAAGCGGAAATGTCCGAGCTGTTCCCCTCCTCACAGGTCTCGCTCTTTCAAGCTGAGTTGTCCATGGAAGACGAAGTCACTCAGCTTTTTGATGATGTTGCAAATGCTCATGGGCTTTCCTTGACTTGCATTGTCAACAACGCATCTCTTTTTGAGCCAGACACAGGACAGGACTTTACTAGTCAATTGGCTTTGGAGCAATTGAAAGTAAATCTACTCGCTCCCATGAAACTGGGTCAATGCTTGGCAAACTTTCACAAAGATTCTTCCAAGTCAAGTCCATCCCCCATTCAAATCACCCCGAGCATTGTGCATGTCTTGGACCAAAAGGTGTTCAATTTGAATCCAGACTATTTCAGCTACACCTTGTCCAAGTTGGCTTTGGAGAGAGCTGTGAGTTTGCAAGCACAATCCCTGGCACCCACCCTACGGGTCAATGCGGTCTCCCCGGGCTTGATGTACTTGAGTGGTGATCAAACACCTGAAAATTTTGCCAAAGCCAGCAAGATCAACTTGCTCCAAAAGCCTATTGATCCCAAAGATGTCGCTAAAAGCTGCTACTTTTTGGCTTCAACCCAAAGTTTGTCAGGGTGCACCGTCAAAGTCGATTGTGGTCAACACTTGGTGCCTTTGGAGCGTGATGTGATGTTCATGGTCGATGAATTGTTTTCCAAGACAACTTCCAACCCAGCTCAACTGTAAGTCACTCCCGTGTTGGTCAATCCGACCAAATTGATGTTGGCCAAATTTTGAGCGGTGTTGGCAGCCAAGACCCCCAAATCCTCTGGCTGTGTTCCAGAGTTGAGCATTTGCACAAAGGGCTGCAGCTCAATTGGACTGCCCTCTTTTCTCATGACATTGAGCCACAATTGAGCAACCAAAGCCTCAGGAGACGTGAGATTGGCCGCTTTCAAAGCCAAGGCCATCAAGGCCGGATAGCTCATCCCCGCATCTCGATAGGTCAGCCCCACGCCAATGAATTCAGGGTGATTTTTTAAAGCACTCGCACCAAACACGACGCCAATGATCTTGACAACATCCCCAGCATTGCCATTCAAGTCAAGAGCTACTTTGACATCCTTGAATTGAAGTCGCTCAATGCTGGTGAGGATATCCACGCCGCCATTGCCCACCTTATCGGTCACCACAAAGAGGTTGCCGCTTTTACTCACATCATAAGAAGCTCTATTGAGCTCATAGCTCACTACATCCACTCCTGCACCACCTACAAAACGCTCGTCTCCCGCACGGTTGGTGAAACGCTGGGGCGCCGTCAAATCCACCTGCTTGTCATCAAACTGAATCAACTCCAAGTTGATCAGTTGCGTCTCTTGGATGCTCGCACTGGCCGAGGACACCGAGTCAATGTAGGTGACCCCATTGATGAGCGCGACTTTGTAGTCTGAGGAATTCCCTTGAACATACACCGTGTCAAAACCAGCGCCGCCATCGATCAAGTCCCAACCTCCTCTGGGGTAGAAATTGTCATTGGCCGATGTGCCAGTCAATTTTTCCAAAAACTGATTGTTCAGTGCACCCGTGAAATTGGCCATGGTGAGTGTTTAATCCAGTAAGAAGTGAAGCTGATGAAAGATTTGAGTGTTCGGCTGGTTGTAATGCTAGGGTTGCGGCTGGTTGTAATGCTAGGGTTGCGGCTGGTTGTAATGCTAGGGTTGCGGCTTGGTATAAAGCCGCGACAAGCCCCTCAAGCGTATTCCAATCCTGATTGCGCAAGTCCCACCAAATTGACATGCGACGCATTCATGCTGGACGATGCCGCCAAAGCCAGCAAGGCTGCCTGGCTTAAAGCACCCCGGTTCAATTGGCCCACATAGGTGTTCAAATTGGCATCGTCGATGGGTGAGCCCACCACATTGCTCCAAACCGCTTTGACAAAGGACGTGTTGTCTAGAGCGCTCACGAGTCCCGTCGAAATCGCGAGAGACGCGACATCTTGCATGGCCATTCCACCATCAAAGAGGCTCAACCCTACTCCCACATAGGGTTTGTTGGTCAAGGCGTTCAATCCAAATGCAGCACCCAAAAGTTCAGCCGTTTTGCCAGCGGCACTGTTGGCACTCAAATCAAAAGCTAAATTGGTATCTACAAAATTCACCCTTTGAATGTTGAACAAGTCCTTGAGACCTAACTTTTGATTTTTATCTTCAACAAGTAAATGCTGGTTGTTGCTGTTGATGGACCAGTTGAACCCAGATGCAGCACGGGAGATGACCACTTTGTTAAGGCCGGCTTTGCCATCGATGATGTCGTTGCCGTCCAGCGGATAAAAGACGTTGTCCGAGTTATTGCCCATCAAGACATCGTCAAATTTGGTGCCATAGGCATTTTGAATCAGCGTCGTAGAGTCAATATAAAGATTGTTGAATGCAGCCAAATCATCCAATGTCTTGCCAATAGATGAAAATCCATTGGGCATTAAATTAACAGAGACCCCAAGCGAAATATTGGAGCAATCCAATGTATTGATTCCACCTGAGTCGCTCAAACTGGAAATTTTTTGCCCATCTGTATCGCTAAAGGCGTAGGTGTTGTCAGATGGATTTATAGGAATCGTTCTGACGCCATAAAGGCTTTGCAGAGCCTGCAAATCTAAGCATCCATACCAAGACTGCCACAGATGACTGGAAGAAACATTGTCCGACATCACTGTATAAAGATTGTTGTTCCACTGATTCAAAAGCATGGTACCTGTACCCATATCACTTTCACCCTGTGGGTGGATCAAACCCAGGGCGTGACCGATCTCGTGCAATAAAACTTGATACCCTTCTTGTCCAGGAGTCAACAAAGCCAAAGTTTCTATATCCAACCAAACATCACCCGCTTTGTCCGTGGACGTATCAGATGGATTGAAAGAATACCCCTTGGTCAGCGTCTGTTGATTTGCCCCAAATCGCAATTGTCCATAACTCGCGGCAGCGTCACTCACCTCTACAAAGTCTATGCCAATGAACTTCGACAGTTGTGAAAGAATGTTTCTAACTGCAGTTTTGTAACTATCGGAGGGGGCTGTAAAACCAGTACCACCGTCAGCGCCACCATAGGTTGGGGTGGCCAACATAAAACTGAAGCTCAATTTACTACCTTGAGAGCTCAGCGTGCTTTGCCAAAGGTTTTTAGAAGCAAGGAGTGTTGAAGTGCCAACAACTGAAAAGTCGATGAAGTCTTTGTAATTAAAACTAATGTTTTCTGTTCCATTTTGATGAAACAAAAAAGATTCTACATTTTTAAAGTTGGCTGTATAACCGTTCCTTTGTACTGTGGTCGTTTTACCATCTGCGCTTGTTTTGATAAGGTATTCTGAAATCAAACCTGAATAAAAATCAGCCTTGTCCACGCCGCCTCGACCATCTATGAAAGAAGAATTCCCATTGGTAAAGCCATCAAAATAAAAGGTATCTGAGCCAGAGGACCCAGCAGCTGTATCACCATTCGCACCGTTGAACCTGACTTGATAGATGTTATTGAGTGTGATGGCATATCCGCCGCCAGAAGTTGCCTTACCAATTTCCAAATCGACGACTGCACCTTTGGGGGCGCTCCAAAAAGCGACCACGCCATTGAATCTCGATGTTGAATAGAGGTTGTTGGTGATCGTTTCATTCCCTAATCCAAGAACTACATTTGCATGTGAGTCAAGGGAAACTGTTTGTGTGCCAGAACTGAGGTATAAATTGACATACTTGCTATTTGCTGGAAAATTAAAGCTTGATACCTTTGGCGTGATTACAACATCTGGGTTGCCAGCATTGAAATATATTTCTGAAATTCCAATCAAGGTGTCCGTGACACCTGTTTTATTGTTTTTGACGGTGACTTTATCGTTGGCAGTGTCAAAAGTAAGGCTGTAATTGCCTTTGCTTTGATAGTAATTGACAATATCAAAGCCACCAGTTCCTGTGTAGCTTGCGTTTGAAGTCGTCGCCGCACTTAATGATCCAAAAGTTGCCATTTAGAGTTTCAGTTTTATTTTAGACACCAATAAAGCCAACGCTTTTGTTTGTGAAATTAGATAAATTGGGCAATACCGCGGTCAATGCACTCGAAGGTAAGCCTAACCAAGTCAAGAAATCGGCGGCCACTTGGTCACTCGATATCTGTGGAACCCAATAGCCTCTTTTTTGTGGATGGGCATCATCTGCGCCGCCCAAGACCAAGCTTGGAAATTTACTGCCATACATTTGTGCGCCTTTGATGGCGTTGCCCATGACCAACCAATGGTTGCCCCATGCATGGTCAGAACCCAGTCCGGAGGCTTCGCCCAAGGTTCTGCCAAATTCTGTGGTGACGAGCAAAGCCACATCGTTGGACAAGCCACCTTGATCCAAAGCGGCTTGGAAGGACACCAAGGCCTCAGCCAAATCAGACAATTGTGTGTCTTGTCCAAGTGGCAAGTCACTCACACCACGCTGATTGGTGTGCGTATCAAATGAACCCCACTGAAGTGAATAGATTTGCCGAGTCGCACCCGTTGTTTTGTAATAAGAAACCAGTCTAGAGACCATGGCCAACTGACGTGAAATACTGGACGCACCAAAACCACTGGGCTCAGGCACCTTTTGCGCGGCCAGGGCCAATTCTTGAGCATCAGCAAAAATGCCCTTGAAAGTCCTTGCATACTCCGCACTGACTTGGTTGGGACTTTGAAAGCGAGACAAGGAGTCCAAGATTTGGGTCCATTGGTTTTTGGGATCGAGCAAATTCGCCCGACCAATGTTGGTCGAGGGGTATGAAGAGGCGGTGATGATTTTGCTTCTCTGCCCCAAGACCAAAGTGGACTGGTTGTTGTTGATGGAGAGCAAGGGAGATTTAAAGGCACTGATGGGATCCAGCGACTCCATGGCGCGTCCACCCCAACCGCTTGGATCTTGGTCCCCCATCCAACCGTTGACCAAAGCGGTTTGCTCGGGGTGAGAGTACAAGAAGGGCGGCAACTTGGCCGTTCCAGCCAGCACTTCTTGGGCCGTGGTGGGCTTGACCAAAGGACCCACATTGACAAGGGCGCCAAGTTTACCAGCATTGAACAAGGGCACCAGACTTTTTAGTGCTGGATTGAGGCCCATGGTGTGCCCCAAAAAACTTCCCGAAAGAGGTGTGAGTGCATCTTTTTTCAAAGCCACATTGGGTCTTGACTTGGAATAATCAGCATATGCACTGTCGGTTGGCACAATCACATCGTTGCCATCACAACCGCCATTCAGGTGAATAGAGATCAATGCTTTGTAACCGGAGAGGTTGCTACCCGCCGCAAATGTCGAGTTAAAGGTCAAGGCGCCTGTAGAGCCTAGGCCACCAGCCACCAAGAGTCGATTGATAAATGTACGGCGATCCATTACACGACTCCAAAGCTTGAAGAAGAAATCAAAAGGCCCAACAAGTAGAAGACCTTGTTGAATGCAGTTTCACTGGCCAAATCGTTGTTCAGCAAGGCGTTGACGCCGTTTGAGAGCGCAGTGGGCATGCGTCCTCTAAAAAACCGCTCACTGAAGAGTTGAATCAAATCCGCATTGGAGCTTTGGACTGCTGTTAAAAAGGGAGCAATGTCGCAGCCTGCGTTTTGCAAATTGTCCATTGTGAAGTTGTAGCCCAAAGAGTTGCGATTGTTCAAGGCTGACAAATTCATCAGGGACTGCTCGGGTAGATTGGTCAAGCTCACTGGCGCCTTGTAATCGGGAGAGACATAACCAAATACTGTTGGCGCATTGATGGGGTCTTGTGAAGCGTTATCTGCTTGAGTGCTGTTGTTTTTACTCATGATCGTTGCTTTGCATGACAAACCCCTCATCAGGTTAGTTCTGATCAGTACGGGCTCTTTGATTTTTCCGACCCTCGCTGTTTGTGCGCTTGGGTTGTCACCAGCCCTTGCCTCTGTATCCAAAAGAATGGCTTTGACCACTTGCGATAAATCGGTCTTGCTGTCGACGAACACCTTAGCTATTCGTGAAATGTATTCGGGGCTTGGGTCACTGGTGACCAAATTTTGAATCAATCTTTTGGACACAAAGGGGGCCGTATTGGGGTGATTGACCAATATTTTGATGAAAGAATCCAAATCCTGTTGAGTGGTTTGATTGGCAGGAATGGTGGTCCCCAATACTTTTTTAGTGTTCGAATTATGCTGTGTTGCATCTTTCGGGATCATGGGAACTTGGCAATTGCATCCATTTGTTTTAGGTAAGTTTTTGTTGTAGTTGTTGCCCCAGCCAGAAAGCGCTTTGGTGGCCTCCATCACATCTGTTTGTGTGTAGGTTTGCAAAGGCACGCCGCTGGCATCTCTTTTTATACTCCCATCCATATTCAACTGAACCAACCCCACTGTAAAAAGCTGCATGACTTCACGTGCAAAATTCTCGTTGGGCACACTAGCAGTATTTTCTTGGTTGTTCAAGAAAGCACCCATTGCCGGGCTCAAAGTGATCGCTTTTAACAATTGATCAAATGTTGATAAGCTATTTTGTTGAATGAAATCAAAATAGCTCGGACGATTGATCGCACTGCCCTGCGCGGCAGGCATAAAATTGTAAATCGCCCAGGAGACTCGCTGTCTTAATTGGTCTTGGCCTATGGCTGTCATTTCAAAGAACCTCACGGGCACCCAATCGTATGCTCTTCTATCAGTGACACCATCGTTGGGCGTGTAGTCAATCACGTAGTTTGGTGGATTGGTCAAAGTTGCAGGTATACTCAATTGCTTGTCTATCCAAGCTTCAAAACCCAAACGCCTGACTTCACTCACCGATTGAGTCGTAGGCCCCCAAGACGCTTGATCCAGAAATCTCGAGGCTGCGTAAAACCCCAAAGAGCTTGGCGCGTCAGAAATAGGAGTCACTTGACCGTCACTGTTTGAAAACACATCCGATTTGGCGAAAGAATTCACCGTGGTTTGATCTCCACAACTCAGAAGTAAACACGCTGATAGCAGGTAAGTGGCGCATTGGATGATTTTCATATTCTTTGATTACTTTTTGATTTTTTCAGTAAAAATGCTGGTTGTTCATCATTTTAATATCATTTAAAGAATCATTCAAAAATACAGAATTTTCGTAATTTTTCGTTTTAGATTACTGTAACGTGAATATCTCATGACACCATTCAATCCCCTGCTGGCTCATTGCCGTCGACTTTTTATCCAAGATCTTGAAGTGCTTGCCCGAATCGGCATTCATGAATTCGAGCTGATTGCTGCACAGCGTTTGCTCATCAATGTCGATTTGTATGTGAGCCTTCAGGCCACAAGTCCCAAATCTGACTCCATCGATGAAGTGGTCGATTATGACTTTATCCGTCAAGTGGTCTTGGCACGCATTCAAAAGGGCCACATTCACTTGCAAGAAACTTTGTGCGATGAACTCGCCTCTCAGTTTCTTCAAAACCCCCAAGTGTTGGCCGTCCAACTGTCAACTCGCAAACCCGATGTGTACTCGGATTGTGCAGCCGTTGGCGTCGAAATATTCAAGTCTCGCCAATGAATCACCACACCCTGACATTGAAAGGCCTTCGCTTCAACGCAAGCCTCGGTATTCTTGATGCTGAAAAAAAAGCCCCCCAACCCATACAAGTGGATGCTGAACTGAACCTGGGCGAGCAGCCCCTGTTGCCATCCGACGATGACATCATGCGAGTCCTTGATTACCGCAAAGTGCGCCAAATCATCATCAACGAGTGCACGGCAGAGCACATCAATTTACTCGAAACCTTGATCGGTAAAGTGGCCACTCGCTTGATGCAATTGACCGGGGTCATCGGGGTTAAAGTTAAGATTGCAAAGCTTGAGATATTTGAGGATTGCGAAGTCGCTATAGAGGTGAAAGTGGGTCAATGGCCCATTCATTGAGCATAGATGGTTTTAAGGAACCCGAAGCTTTCACCTTGATTTCTTGGCTGTAAAGCGTTAAAAAAGTGCAATGACTTGTCATGGCAAATCGAATATTACAAATCAACCTTCAAACCCAAGAGCGAAGTCATCTATCAGTTCTTTGAGTCCTGTAAATCCGGATTTAGACTGCAACTACTAATTATTTAATCGTTGAATCTGTGCATTGATACGCCACAGATCTAGGATGCTGAAGTATGTTTATTTAGTTCTTTAGATGACCTACTTAGACAAGCGAGTCCAATCTCAGACGCCTCTAAGGCAGAAGAAACTTTACAAATTGCGTCTTTTGTACTAACATTAAGCCCATTGTACACCTATGGAGAATTCGTCATGACCACTGCGCCGGCCACTCGAACAGCTAGGCTTGGACTACGCGCGACACCTGAACAGGAAACCGTTTTGCGGCGCGCAGCCGATGTCGCACACAAATCTTTGACTGATTTCATTCTTGATGCAGCTTACCAAGCGGCCGAGAATACCTTACTCGACCAGAGATTGTTCATGGTTTCCGCTAGCCAATATGATGCGCTCATGGATATGCTGGACAGACCAGAAACTGACAATCCTGGACTGGCCAGCTTATTATCGAGGCCATCGGTATGGACCAATAAATGAGCCTATCGGCACCCAAGGCGCTGAATGCAGATCATCGGTTGGAAGATTTTGAATGCGGAAAACCAACACTTACCACTTGGCTAATTCGACATGCTCGCCTAGCACAAAGTAGCGGATCTGCGAAAACATTCGTTGTCAGCGATGGACTAAGGGTTACAGGGTACTTCAGCTTGACTGTTGGCCAAATCGATACAGCCGACGTTCCAGATCGAATTCGCCGTGGTATGGGTCAATATCCGATACCGCTGGTGATCTTGGCTAGGCTGGCTGTTGATATTGATTACCAAAGACAAGGTCTAGGCTACAGCCTATTGCAAGATGCTATTCTACGAACTCTTGTAATTGCTGATCATGCGGGTATTCGAGCTTTATTGACACATCCGATCGACAAAGACGCTGAAGCGTTCTATCGACACTTTGGCTTTGAATCAACACCAGCAAATGATAGACAACTCATTTTGCTACTCAAAGATGCACGACGTTACGCTGGAGCGCTGAAATAAATTCAAATGCGAACAACATGCTTATTAAAAATTTAAGTGCGCCATTGACCAACCTCTGAGTAATTAATTGAGAATGTGCATACCAATCTACCACTTGATCATTACAAGCTTTTATTCTCAACTGATTTCTAGATTCTGGACTCACCCATAAAGTTATCAGATACTGCGTGTCCGTGTAAAAAGAAGTTGTCCCAAGTGTTTTCCAGGGGTGTAATGATTCCCTAGCTAGCGACCTCAAATACGGACCATCACTTTTTTACTTCATCAGGCAATCGAGCCTCGGCTGGCAATCTGGCCGATTGGCCTTCCATATCGGCAAATAAAGTTGTAATCGCGATTGTCATGATGTACCCCTCTTTGTATTTACCTCTTAGACGTTGGATTTTCTTAAGTGGAATGTTAATCCAACGATTTCTTGGGTTCAATTATTTTCCTTAAAAAATTGCGCATACTTTCTGCTCGCATCAAGTTTGAAAAACCAAGAGTGAACGAGCATTTCATTTAGATTTACGCAAACTGATCAAATAAAGTCTCACGCACCTGTCAACTGGAGACTTACGCTCTTGAAATTCATGTAGTTTTCTTAAAATACATTCCATCTTGAATTATTAGATAATCGCAATATCCTGAGTGTAAGTTTTTCAACGTCCGATTTGGCTTGGCTTTTTTTACCCGGTTCAAGTCTTTGCCATTTAAAATACGATCTCAATTGACCTTACCTATGTTGCCCTCCTCTCATACCGATTCAATTTCCGCCAATGTTCTCGAAGTGATTTCTACCAAAGAAAGCATGACCGAGGTGTATTCACATGCAACGCGCACCAAGCATGAGCGTGAGATGCACAAACTTGAGAAAAGGCTTTGCCGCTTGATGGGTCAAGCCATTGTGGACTTCAACATGATTGAAGAAGGTGACCGCGTCATGGTGTGTGTGTCTGGGGGCAAAGACAGTTACTCCATGCTCGATATTTTGTTGAAACTTCAAGCCAGGGCTCCCGTTCATTTCGAGTTGATTGCCGTTAATTTGGATCAAAAGCAGCCTGGGTTTCCCGAGCACATTTTGCCTGAATACTTAAGGTCCCGTGGTGTGGCCTATCACATCGAAGAGCAAGACACCTACTCGATTGTGAAGCGCGTGATCAAAAAGGGCAAAACCATGTGCAGTCTTTGTAGCCGACTCAGAAGAGGAGCTCTTTACAAAGTCGCGGGCCAATTGGGGGCCAACAAAATTGCCCTTGGGCACCACCGGGATGATATTTTGCAAACCTTCTTGTTGAATTTGTTTTTTGGCGGAAGACTCAAAAGCATGCCGCCAAAACTTTTAAGCGATGAAGGCAACCACATCGTCATTCGGCCCATGGCCTATGTGAGCGAAACCGATCTTCAAGCTTGGGCAAACCACCAAGCCTTTCCGATCATTCCTTGTACCCTTTGCGGCGGCCAAGAAAACCTTCAAAGAAAACAGGTCGGCAACCTTTTGAGGGAATGGGACCAAAAGTTTCCCGGTCGCATCAACAACATGTTTAGCGCTTTAACCAAAGCCGTGCCCTCGCATCTTTTGGACCCCAATCTCTTTGATTTCAAGGGCCTTCAAACCACCGGCCAACAAGACCCCGATGGAGACAAAGCCTTTGATGAAGAAAGTTTCCAAGCCATGCCCATTGTGCAAGCGACTGGTATTTTGGGAGACCTGTTGAGTGACAGCGTCAAGCGCAATGTTTGGAGTGACTGATTGGATTCATAGCCAAGGACTTCCATCTATTTGCTCAACTTTTTCACGACAGCTTTTCTAGTTGGACCAGTTGACTTCGTTACCTTCGTTAAATTTGTTACTTCTGCTGCAGCTTTACCCGTGGTTTTTTCAAGTCTTTTTGCTCTGCTTCTTCATGATCAGTAGTTTTGCTTCTCACTTTTTCTTGGTTGGTTCATCGGACTTGTGTTTTGGCATGCATATCACTCATCGTTGAGTGACGGTTTGCATTTAAATCAATTGCAATGCTTGACCAATAAATGCAGCGGTTTGAACCAAGCCATTGCGTTCCATTGCATCAACAAACTTCTCCGGCGTGAAGGCAGGATTTTTTAGGCGGGCACGCATGGCTTTGAATGCGGGCAGGACAACCAAGGGCTCGAGTTGTAGTTGCTGAAACAAGAATTCGTCCGGATGCAGGGCCGTCATGCCAAGTGGATCGAGCACTGTTGATGGAAAGTCCTTGATATTGATCGTCACGATGGAGTCCGCATGCCCAGCAACGCCAGCCGCCAAGACATGCCGATCATTCGCATCAGGAGGCTTCAAACAAGGCTCAATAAGTTTCCAGCCTTCTTCTGGCACCTCCCAGTCTGGGCATGCGTCATGCATCAAGTCTCGGCGCGTATGAAAGTCAACCTCTGCTCTGTTTTTGTTGTTGGCCAGATTTCTGA
>CANJNC010000085.1 GCA_947475685.1 Comamonadaceae bacterium
AAGTTAGAACAAGAGCGAATATTTCGAAAAGCTTGGCTTGTCGCAGCAAGCATGACCGATTTATCACAAAAAGGTAGTTTCTACATCTCAGACATCCCACCGCTCAAAGTATCTTTGCTGATCGTTCGTGGAGAAGATGATCAAATCCGAGCTTTTCACAACGTGTGTCGCCACCGTGGAGACAAATTGGTTCAAACTCAATCTGGAACCACCAGGAGTTTCACTTGCGCATTTCATGCTTGGTCTTATTCAACCAGCGGTAAATTACTGAACATCACAGATGCGACTCAATTTAATGGAATTAATAAGGAAGAATACGGACTGGTGCCTGTGCATTGTCAAGTCTGGGAAGATGCAGTTTTTGTTTGCTTAGATGACACACCACAAGAAACTCTCGAACAATTCCTTGGACCTGAAATTTATCATGGCTATAAAGGATTTTCAAAGGATCGTGTCAAAATTGCCGACCACAAACTTGTATTAAAAACCAATTGGAACTTGGCCACCAACGCCTTCTCTGAGGGGTATCACAATTTATACATTCATAAAAATACGGTCCCAGATTACCAAGGGGGTGAAGGTAACCCAGATCGGCATCGACCCTACTTAGAGGTTGGAAGGCATTTTGGGCGCTACTCAACCCACGGCAATCAAAACCACAAGAAAACCCCAACTGAGGCCGCTGTTTACGCACATTCAAAACCCCTTTTCCCTTGGTTTCCGGCCTTGGACATGACCAATTATCCGCCGGGCATCAACCCCTCTCGCTTTTCTCAATGGGGTTTTGACATTGTTCATATTTTCCCTAATTGCATTTTTGGTCCCCAAGCCAACTCGCATACCTTCATGACATTTTGGCCCATTGATCACGAAACCACCGAAATAAGAAATTGGCGATTTGCATACGGCACAGACAACCCTGCTGATGCCATTGCACAAGCCTATTCAGTCACCAGAGCTCGCGAAGTGATTCGAGAGGACATGAATACCATGGAGACAACGCTAAAAGGCATCAACTCTGGGGCCATCCCTCACATTGTTCTTTCGCAGCAGGAGATGCTGATACAAAATCATTACCGGGCAGTTGATGCAATGATCGAGAGAAACAAGCCATGACAATTGGACAATTACCTAAGAATTTTAAGGATCTACAGCATTTAACTGCGCACTGGGCTTTGACGTGTGAGGAAGATCGTTTCAATCGACTTCACTCAGTCAGTCACCAAGAGTTATCGGACTTTTATCACGAAATGCTACCGAAAATGCCTGTGATTTTGGAGCATCTTTCAAATTGCAAATTGAGCGCACTCTCTAATGAAGACCTGACCCTATACAACTTAGCTTGTACAATGGCCGAGACCTCTCACCCAATGGACTTGGGATGGGGAGCAACAGATTTTCCTGGTGCATATAGTTGGAGAGCCTTCCAATTTGCAACCATTAGCCAATCGAGTCGAGCCAAACCAGCAAGTTAATCATTTGCAATCAAGCACCCAAGCATTTCGTGAGCTCTTAATATTCAAATGATTGTGGGTGCGCTCATGGCTGAGCTGTTATGTTGGCCGATTTAATAATACCGCCCCAGCGCACATACTCTTTGCTCATGTATGACTTAAGCTCTGGAAGGCTACTGGCACCAAAATTTGAAACGCTCACACCCGCTTTGGTCAAAGCAATTTTGGCCTCAGTATTGCTCAAAAGGGCCAGCATCTCTTTATTTAGTAAAGTAACGATCTCATCGGGCGTTTTCGCTGGCACCATCAAAGCTTGCCAAAAGGTCAAAGTGAGTGGAATACCCTGTTCGGTGAAAGTAGGGATATCTGACGAACTGGGCACCCGCTGGGGGGTGTCTACCCCCATTATTTTTACTCGACCAGCTTGTGCATTGGCCAAGGCCAAACTAAGAGGCACAATCGTCGCATCCACTTGCCCACTGACAACTGCAGCAAAGGCTGGTGCAGATCCTTGATAAGGTACATGTAGCATATTAATTTTTGCATAATCGTTGAATGCAGCTGTTCGAATGTGGCCACCGCTGCCCACCCCCCAGCTTGAAAAAGTCAGTTCACCTGGGTGGGCTTTTGCATAAGCGATGAATTGTGACAAGTTGTTTGCGCTCACTTTGGGATTTACGGCCAAAACACTTGGCATGGCACCCACAATAGACACTGGAATAAAGTCTTTAAGAGCATCGTACTTCACATTTGAGAAAACATGTGGATTAATCGAGTGCGAGTCAGCCACTGTATATTGTATGGTGTAGCCATCAGGAGCAGCACGAGAAACATACTCGGTTCCCACCAAGCCACTAGCGCCGGATTTGTTTTCTACAATCACTTGCTGATTCAATCGGTCTCCGAGGAATTTGGCCACAATACGCGCCACGTTATCAGTCCCCCCCCCTGATGGCCAAGCCACAATCATTTTAATAGGTCGATCGGGATAATCGGCATAAGCGCTTGATGCACACAATGTGACTAACGTTAAGGCGCATGAGTTTAAAACAAACTGTAGATACATTATGTTCTCTTCTTTATAAGGATATTAGGGCAATGCAAAACCATAACTCAAAAATATTGATTTGAAAACAGGGTTAGGCCTATACTTTAAATACCAATTCAGTACAAATGCTTAATGACACTCCTACAAAATGAACAAAAGGGTTTTCCCGATACACCACTGAAGCTTCAAGCAATAGCATGAAGAATCATTATTGATGATGACCAGTCCATCTTTTATGGAGATTCGCCATTTGAAGAAATTTATATATTTATTCTTGATTTTTCACATCTCAACGCATCTGCTCTTTGCTCAAACTAATTTCCCAAATAAACCCATAACGATCGTAGTCCCATTTGCTGCCGGAGGTGGCACTGACCTACTGGCGCGCTATTGGGGTTTATTGTTACAAAAGGAACTCGGACAAACGTTTCTTGCAGACGTCAAACCTGGAGCGGGAGGACTTATAGGGACAAGATTTGTAGCTCAATCAGTCCCGGATGGATACACTCTTTTAATTGCCACACCAGCTTTTGCATTGAATCCCTTTCTAATAAAAAACGCTGGCTATGACCCCTTAAAGGACTTCCAACCCATCGCAATCATTGGCATCAGCGGCATTGCCATTGTTGTGGCCAATCATTCCCCAATTAAAAATATTCAAGACTTACTTGAATCTGCCAAAAAAGCACCCGGTTCGATCATGGTCGGTAATGCTGGCCAAGGATCAGTTGGACAACTTGCTGCCGCAGCGTTTCAAGCCAAGATGAAGATTCAATTCACAGAGGTAACTTACAAAGGTGCTGCGCCAGCAGTCATAGACCTTATTGGAGGACGCACGGATGTGCAGTTCGAAGCATTCCCATCTATACTCACTCAGATTAAGGCAGGAAAGGTAAAAGCGATTGCTGTCACGCTAAAACATCGTTCATTGCTGCTTCCTAGCATTGAAACCGTTAACGAGTCGACCCCCATTGGTTTCGATGCCAGTTCTTGGACTGGCTTAATGGCGCCGGCTAGAACGCCTAGATCAATCATCGAAAGATTGAACAAAACAATTCAAAAGTTAATCATAGATCCAGAGGTGATAGTTCACCTAGGAGAATTTTTTGGCTCCGAGACATTTATTAACTCGTCCGAAGATGCAGCTGTATTTCTTAGAGACAAACTAAATGAAAATGAAAAATTGATTAAACTAATGAATTTAAAAATTCAATAAGAATCAATATCCAAAACGTCAATCAGTTCAAATTTTATGTGTCGTAGAAATCAATTAATTTTTGTAATCCATGCTGTTTTGCTAGTTCAAACAAAATATCTTGTGGTGGCTTCTTGTTTTTTCGTCCACGCCGACTATGACTAATCCCAAATTTAACCTTTAAATCAACCATGGTTTGGGCTTGTAAAAGCGTTAATGCAAGTCCATCTAATATAGGAACTTCATCAATGCGGTTAATCCCGTTTCCAGTCAATAAGACATTCAAAGGCATCTCACCAGGAATGATGACATCTGCGTTGTTGTCTTTAATAAATTGACTGGCAAATTGCGTGAACCTTGCAATCGCATCTTTTGGATCAGCTAGCCCTGAAAATACCTCCTTGTAAGACAAGCCACAGCCTGCTATGCCAACGCATTTATCCTCAAAGCCCCAAGACGCGATGAACTCTTGTGTGAAATCTTTCATCGTATCTAAAAATCTAATAACGCCAAAACGTTGGCCATACAGACCAGCGGAATGAAAAACCGTTTCTCCATAGTTGACAACGGGAATATCAACTACGCTTCGTATTTCATTTAGTAGCGGGCCAGCCAAAAAACACATTGCAAAGGCATCAAAGCCCTTTTTTTCTGCCATCATCGCTGCATTCATCACTTGTGTGAAATGATAGTGTGCAAGTGCCGGGTATTGAATCTCCGAAAGAGGAAAATCAGAGGCATAAGTCCCTGGCAGCATCCCATGCAAAACTACTTCAGTGTCATGACGAACAATCGATTTAATATGTTTTTCAAGTAACACTTGGTAGGCTGGCAATTCATTTAGAACGGTTAGACTTTGGTGCCAAATTCGCATTATGTTGACTCCTCGATAGACTTAATTGATAGATGAATTTTTATGCTTCAGGAACAAAAGACAAAGGATTAAACTCATACCTCCCCAAAAAGTACGTTACATACGCGGAAGGTTATAGCTAACTGGACAATGTTATTTTTAAAAACTTAGATCACCTTGCGAGACCATATGACGTTATGTAGCCAAATCCAAGATTGAAATTTACATTTAGGCAAATCAATAATTTTTACTTTCAGCTGCTAAAAAAACATACTTGCGAAAACGAAGCATGCCATAAATTTCTAGAAATGCAATCCCAACACCATCTAATTGATTGATCTATTTAAATTTTTATTTGCTAGCGGGTGGGGCTATATAGGGATCAAAGAAGTAGCTTCCACAGTGTGAAGACTCCAGAAATTTATTAATTTATCATTTAAAATTAATATCTTAGCAAAAAAAGACTTTTGCAAGAAGCTCTTCTAATGAGTTGATACAGGCTCCAATGGCTGGCAGTGCTGGGGATGTTGGTTTAACTGTGGGTGGCGGTGCTGTAGGCAAGGTTGTCGGTTCTGAGATAGTTTCATCTCAAGACACGGATACGTCTATGACACCGACTCCCTTAGTACCTCAATCATTAGGGCGAATGAACTCTTTAGAGCCTGATGGAGAGACGAAGTCTTTAAAGCCAATTGATATGAATGTGGGCGTCAGACGTTTCAGGAGGTGCAAAAACTCAAACTGGCATCCAACCTTAAGAAGCTTGATCTCAAGGAAGATCACATTTACGGCAAAAAAGATGCGGCAGTAACAATCTACGTATTCTCTGATTTTGAATGTCCCTTTTTCAGAGATTTCACGAGACACCCAAGCAGCTGGTCAATGAAATGCCAGACAAGGTCAACTTAGTTTTTCGTCACTTTCCTCTAGGGTTCCATGAGCCGATGGCAAGCAAAGAAGCGACAGCTTCAATCTGTGCTTTTGAACTAGTTGGCAACGAGAAGTTCTGGAGCTACGCAGATACCATCATGTTTAAAACTCAGCTCGATGGCAAAGGCATCGCTACCAAAAACAATGAAGACCCTTTACTAGAAATTGCCAAAGCTTTAAACTTGAATGTGGATAAATTCAATGAATGCAGAGCGTCTGAAAAGGTGGCTCAGCGCATTAAAGACAATATTGCTGACGGAAGCAATTCCGGGGTCAATGGAACACCCGGCGTCATCTTAAGAAACAGTAAAACAAACAAAGTTTCAATCATGGCTGGTGCTGTACCCGTTGAGATGATTAGAGAAGCAGTAGTAAAACTCTTGAATTAAGCAGCCTATTTTGATTTGATGCGGGGGGGATACCCTCACTCACATCGATGGCAATGATCTGCTATCGGAGTATTGATCGACAAAGGCTTGCGATGCCGAACTAGGTGTGCATACTGCGCTGAGTTCAAACGTCAGTCATTGACTCATAAATTCTCCATCGTTTAAGCAAAAACAGAGTGTACAAGAGACTAGGAGTTCCAAATCTAAAACAGGGGGGTGGGGTACGGTGGGGTCTGGAACTGACAGATTTTTCACCTTAACAGTCACCAATCCAACAAGTTGCCCCATTTTGTAAAAGGGTGTCACTAGTGACAGTGCTTGGAATCGTTTGAGCTAAATAGTATGCGAGGGCTGGCAGATTAAAACAAACTTACACAAAATTATTTACAGGCTCCACCTTCAGCCCCGTCTTTGCGCCCTAAAGATTTCGAATGGTAAATCCCGGTTTAAGAAATTTATGTTTTTTCTTGGTTCCGATTTCAACAATAATTCTCCCCCTACGTTAACGAAATATTTTCACATCAATCCCGTGTGCAACTTATAGCGCCGCACCAAGTCATGCGCTCGCTCACTGCTGAGCAACTGCAGTGGGCCGCGCCCGTGTGGACAACGCAAATCGTCCACCGCACCATATAGCCGGCACATCAAAGGCCTGGCATGGTAAACCGCACAACCGCCTTTGACTGAAAACTCGCAGACCTGATCTTCGCGCTCAGTCGGCGCACGATTAAGGCCAGCAGCCTCGAGCTCGTAATCACTCCATGGCACTGGCCCACAGCAATCAGAGCAGCCCTCAATGCATTCAAAGCGAGGAATCTGCTCATACAGTGCCAAGTGAATGGTCTTTGAAGTCATGTTCACCACCAAAGCCTTTCTAACCACGCCATGAAGATTTGAAATGCCAGAGTTGAATCAATCAGGCCAACCTTCCAGCAAATCCACTGGGTCGCCAAATTCCCGCGCGGCTTCGATCACCCGTTTTTCGCGAAGGGCCAGCAAAAAGCCATCTTGAACCAGCACATTGTTGCCGGCCACTACCGTGGAGTCCAAACTCACCAAGTCCATGTGTATGGGCGGCTCCTCCCAATTGGGCATGACTCTCTTGATGTAGGCCGAGGGCTGTTTGAGCTCAATGCCAAAATGCAAAGCCCCTGGCGAGTTCGATCCAGCAGGGTAAATGCCATGGCGTGGTGCTTTGGGGTTGAAGCCACAACCGAGCTCCACCAAAACGCCACCAACCAGCATCTCTTTGAGAATGTGAGCCTCTTTGGAGTCTCCCGTCACATTGGTAACTCGGTCGTTTTCAAAAACAACGCCAATTAGCTCATGAAACTCACTGGGAAAGCCCACAGCGAATTGCGGGTAAAAAATGCCATTCACATCATTGCGAGTCGCACCGCGGTCCATTTTGCTACCCAAGGTTGTCCGGTCGTACAAATTGGGGCCATGGGTTGGCACCCAATGCACATAGGCGCTGTTTTCATGCGCGGTGGTTTGACCTCGCCAGCGATTTGAGCTCAACATATTGTCCCGCATCTCAGGCGTGAAGCGAGCTTGCCAATCACTGCCCCTGGGGTCGGTGATGCGCAAAGTGAATGCCTCGTCTTGTGGGTACATCTTGCGGGTTGCCCGGGTGATCTCTCCCACCAACTCCACTGGGAAGCGCGCTTGTTCGGTTTTAAGAACATCGATATTCCTAAAGTAGGTCATCTTGACAGTTCTTTGCCCAGTGTCTTTTCTCACTTTCAAGCAATACGGGTCACCAATGGAGGCAAACCAGGTCGAGACCACCAGGGAGGCTTTTTCATAGACGGCCTTGAGTTCTTTTGGAAACACACCACTGTTCCAATCGCGACTAATGTACATGTCTGGTTTCACACCTCTGGACTCGGCAATGCCAGCAATGGCGTGAAAGACGCGAGGATCGATTAAAAAATCCGACAAAAAAAGCAATGTGTCGCCAGGCTTGATGGCAAACACTTTGATCATGTTGTCCACCGCTTGAAAATACTGCTGCATTAGCATCGTTTCATTGCGATTATCCGGTGGCATGGAATCCAGATGCGGATGGATCAAGTCTTTCATGGGGTAACGTCCTTGCAAATTATTCAGCAGAAATTTTGAGTTGTTTGATCAGTCGTCCAAAGCGCTCGTGATCACTTTTCATGAGCGCGAGAAATTGTTCAGGCGTGTCCGTGGTGGCCTCATATCCAATGCTGGCAAAGCGCTCCTTGACTGGGGGGCTTTGCGAGGCTTGGGCCAAAATATCATGCAACTTCGCAACCGTCTCGCGTGGAGTGCCCACAGGTGCCAAAAAGCCAAATCGCCCCTCAGCCACCAAGTCCTTGTAACCCAACTCCATCAAGGTCGGCAGTCCTGGCATCAAGGCAGAACGTGACCTGCCAGACACCGCCAACACCCGAAGTTTGCCCGAACGTACAAAGGCATCCACAGACCCCAGGTCCGCAAACATCATGTCCACATCCCCTGCCAAAATCGAAGCCACCGCAGGGGTCATGCCTTTGTAAGGCACTTGTAGCGCATCCAAGCCCGTGACTGCACTCAGCATCCCCATGGCCAAGTGCGAGACTGAGCCCGCGCCAGAGGTCGCAAAAGTATAGCGCCCGGGTTGGCTGAGGCCCAACTTGATCAACTCCGCTGGCGATTGGGCAGGCATTGAACTCTTCACAATCAAAGCATAGGGCGCCAAGGCGACATTGGAGATGGGTGAAAAATCCTTCAAAGGGTCATAACTGAGTTTTTTGTAGAGGTGAGGCGCAAAGGCCAAACTGCTTTGTCCAGCAATGAGCAATGTGTAGCCATCGGCAGGTGCGTGCGCCACATAGGCTGTGCCCAAGGTGGCGCCTACTCCACCTCGATTTTCAACAATGACCGAGACCGCCAACGCATCGCTTAATTTTTGCGCCATGGTGCGCGCAATGGTGTCGCTGGGCCCCCCAGCAGCAAAGGGCGATACGATGGTGATGGATTTGCTGGGAAAAGTTTGCGCGCAATTGGATTGCAATACCAAACTCATCAGGCCCATCAAGCCCAACTTCATCATGAACTTCAAGGCTGAAGACTCGCTCAAAGCCCACCTCGAGCCATGGGTGGATGTGACTTTAAAAAAAAATGACAGACAGACAATTTCTTTCTCCCAATCCTCAATTAGGCTTTTCCCCAAGAACCGTGATGCGTCGGAGTTTTCTTCACTCACTGGCGTCAAAATCAGTCTTGGCATTCTGTGAGCAACGGTTGCCCCACAAAATCAAATCCCCCACGCGCCACTGGTGTGCATAATGAAAAGCCGCTTGTTGGGCGTGGTCAAAAAGGACGTTGGGCGTCTCATCGCTCTCGGCTTAACTGAGTCCCTCAATGTGATCGGTCATCAGTCGGTTCAAATAAAGCTCCTTATTTGATGATACTCTATTCCGCTCAATGAAGCTACAAACAGAGAACATGATAGGGAAAATTTCCTCAACAAAGCCCTAACAATCGCAGTGACTTTTATTACTTCGCAATCGTATTATGAAGACATTGACTTTAATTGCGTGCTTGCTTATTGGTGTAGCTTGGACATAGCCAGGTTTGCTTGATGGCAATTGGCTATCGTTTGAGCAAAACACAGTGCAAGGGTAGGCGGATGGTACCAACTGAGAATTAGGGGGGTGTGGGTACGGTGGGGTCTGGCTTTGCAGGAATTTGAAAGGGTTAGGGGGGATCTGTAAGCGTTTACAGACGAGCTAGAAATGACTTCTCATTTCTGCATGATGCATTTATTCATGCCCAAGATGCCTCTTTTTGTTAAGAAAGTCTGGCTAATGAAGCTCAGCCCTTAGAAAAAGGGGTTCTTAACAAGGCGAAATATTGCCAATTGGGGAAAAATTGTGGGGAAAATAAAAATAATCGTAATAAGTTGTTGAACTTATTGACATTTTGGCGGAAGCGGTGAGATTCGAACTCACGAACGGTTTCCCGTTGCCGGTTTTCAAGACCGGTGCAATCGACCACTCTGCCACGCTTCCGATTACCTCGACTCCATAAGGAGATTCAGTTTGCATGTCATCAAGAAAAACCTTGATGAGAGTGTGATCTAAAAAACAAAT
>CANJNC010000086.1 GCA_947475685.1 Comamonadaceae bacterium
TGGAGTGTCGTGCATGTGACCGATCCAGAGAGAAAAGCACGCCTCAATGCCGTCTCTGGAAGGCAAAAGAGCATTGAAACTTGCCCCTTGTTTTTGGTTTGGATCGCCGATTTGGCCAGGCTCAGGGCCTTGGGTGAGCAGCGCCAAGTGCCCCACGAGAGTCTGGATTATTTGGAGTCATTTTTGGTGGCCAATATCGATGCCGCTTTGGCCGCTCAAAACGCGACAATTGCGGCAGAAGCTATCGGTCTTGGTGTCGTTTATATAGGCGGTATTCGCAATTCGGCCGATATCGTGGCCAAAGAGTTGGGCCTACCACCTTCTAGTTTTGCTTGTTTTGGCATGTGTGTGGGTTACCCTGATCCAGAAAAGCCCGCGAGCATCAAACCCAGGTTGCCCATGTCAGCTGTTCTCCATCAAGACCAGTACAACCCCAAAGCCTTCGAGCAAGCAACCCGCGAGTACAACGTGATCATGAACCGCTTTTACACCGAACAAAACATGAAAACTCCAGGCGACTGGGATCTTCATACTTTGAGTCGGGTCTCAGGAGACAAAGTGCTTCGTGGCCGTGAACATCTTAAGAAACATGTGAACGACCTAGGGTTTGTACTTAAATGATCAGGGGTGCAATTCGTAGAAAGCCGGGATCGTCAAAAACATTTATAAATCAATGACTTAAGCGTTAAAATAGCCGCCGTGTAATATTTCGTGTAATTGGCCAAAAGTTGCATATTGCAACTGGTGAGCTGAAAACTTAGTTTCTCAGGTTTTGACCCCTGAATTTTGACCCCAAAACTTCGACGACGTACTTGGACACCTAACATTGAAGTCAAGCAATACAACGCGCAATGAAAAGCAGCATCCGAGCTCAAAGGTATTGAGGTTGCTTTTATCCCCCGGAGGAATTAACATTTGCCATGATTAATTGGAACACGTGCCCTTCTGTAGAACTCAACCCCGAGCTGGTCAGCGGAGCCTGGGTATTTCGTGGAACCCGTGTTCCGGTTGTGGCCTTATTTGAAAATTTAGAAGACGGCGTCACCATCAACGAGTTTGTTGAGCTGTTTCCTGGTGTAGAGTTATTTCATGCACGCAGCGTTTTAGAACACGCTGCTAAAAGTGCCATGGCAGTGCATTAGCCTTGAAAGTCCTGTTTGATCAGGGAACACCTGTTCCATTAAGAACGCATTTCACTTCACACTATGTATCAACAGCTTATGAGTTGGGTTGGACAACGCTAAAGAATGGTGAACTGCTTGCTGCGGCAGAAAGTAACGGGTTTGAAGTCTTTGTGACCACAGATACAAACCTTGCCTATCAGCAGAACTTATCCAATAGAAAGATTGCGATCGTTGTTCTAAGCACCACCAGCTGGCCCCGCATTCAGAAAAGCGTTGCAGCAATCGTGAGTGCAATTGATGCGGCTAGGCCAAATTCATATCAAACTGTTTCGATAGGGTAGAACTGCTTTACTTCAAATCTCAATTTGCTTTTTGAATTTTTTGCCAAAACACCAGCTACGCTAATCTGGAGGACTATCACTGATGAGGTCTTTACGAAATCCCAAACGCAAGCCAACGCACCCTGGCGCAGTTTTGCGTGAAGATGTGCTCCCAGAACTGGCATGGACACAAGGTGAATTTGCCTCGAGACTCATGGTCAGTAGACAAACGGTATCAGACTTACTGCATGAGAAAAAAGCAGTTACAGCGGAGATGGCCATTCGTATTGCAAGAGCAGTGGGCGGTACGCCTGAAAGCTGGCTTCGCATGCAGGAGGCTTTGGATCTTTGGACGGCTGAGATTAAGTTCAAAAACAATCCTGCTCTCGCACCCAAAGCATTGGCAGCTTGAAATAAAAAAGCCCTTGCATTGCTGCAAGAGCTTTTATTTGGCTCCTCGACCTGGGCTCGAACCAGGGACCTACGGATTAACAGAAAGCCAGGCTCGTCAAAAACACTTATAAATCAACGACTTATAGGCGTTTTTAATAAACGTGTAATATTTCGTGTAATAACCCCAAAAGTTACATTATGTAACTTTCCAGCCAAAACACCCAAATTTACGTTCAGCGCTGTCTTATTACAAGTGAAATTTAGACGCTTGGCTTGGGGCTCGAACCAGTTATGGCAAAAGTTCGGATGTGCATTCGGTAGTCGAACTTGATCTTTTGAGAAGCCTAGGAAGTACAAACCGTGGAATGCCTCGTGCAATTGGTTTGTAGTTCGCAGGCTGTTGGATGGGTCTGAATGTCATCAAACTTTCTTATAGTTCCATTACTATTGAACTATGGAAGACAAATACGTAATCAAAGCACTTGCGGCACTGGCCCAGCCTAACCGCCTCCAGATTTTTCGGTCACTGGTAGTGAAAGGTAGCGATGGCCTGACGCCAGCCCTGATAGCAGAGCAAATGGGTATGCCAGCAAATACGCTTTCATTCCACCTAAAAGAGTTGATGAATGCCGATCTGATTTCTCAAGAACGCAGTGGACGCAACTTAATCTATCGCGCTCAATACGACCGCATGAATGCCGTGCTTACGTATCTTTCCCAAAACTGTTGCCAAGGGGAGCCCTGCGAGGTCAGCCCTGAGGAAATTTGTAAAACCTGCTAAACCTAAGGAATCCAAAATGACTGATGCAAAACCATTGAACGTACTTTTTCTTTGTACACACAATTCAGCTCGCAGCATCTTGGCTGAGGCATTACTCAATCATATGGGGCAAGGTAAGTTCAAAGCCTTTTCAGCTGGCAGCAGCCCTAAGGACAATCAAAAACCCAATCCGATGGCTCTTGCTACTTTGGAAAAAGCAGGCATTTCAACAGACGGTTTAACCAGCAAAAGCTGGGACGTTTTTGCAACTCCTGATGCGCCACATATGGATTTGGTGATCACAGTTTGCGACAACGCAGCAGGCGAAGTTTGTCCCTATTGGCCAGGTCAGCCAGCCACAGCGCACTGGGGCTATTCAGATCCATCCGAGACTGTTGGAACTGACGAGCAAAAGCTAGACGCTTTCAAGCAAACGCTACATCAAATCAAAAGACGTCTTGATATTTTCACAAGCCTACCTTTGACAAGCCTCAGCAAGATGGCCTTGGAAAATACAGCACGAGAACTGGCTAAAAAATGATCCATTGGAGGCGGTATTTTGCTGAGCTAGTAGGCACAGCTGCTTTGTTGTGTGCAGTGATCGGCTCAGGCATCATGGCCGAGCAATTGGCAGGTGGGAACGTAGCCGTCGCTCTTTTGGCAAACACGCTCGCAACTGTCTTTGCTCTTTATGCATTGATTGAAACACTTGGGCCTATCAGTGGCGCTCACTTCAATCCTGTCGTTTCAATGGTGCTTGCATTTCGCAAAGATTTGGCACGTCATCATTTGATTGGCTATGTGATCGCTCAGCTCATTGGCGCTGCATTGGGTGCATGGGCAGCACATGCGATGTTTGAGCTTGAAATACTCCAATGGTCTACCAAAGTGAGAACGGGTCCGTCACAGTGGTTTGCTGAAGCAGTCGCTACTGGCGGTTTGTTATTTGTCATCTTGCGCTCCCCAGAAGGAAAAGCATCTTCAATAGTTGCTTGCTACATCGGCGCAGCATATTGGTTCACCGCCAGCACATCTTTTGCGAATCCAGCAGCTGCGTTCGGTCGCATGTTCTCTAATACATTTGCAGGCATTTCACCAGCAGATGTACCTGCCTTTGTTGTCGCTCAGGTCGTTGGCGGATTCCTTGGCTTGTTTCTTCATTCAGTATTGAAGTCCGACCATCAACACAGTCACTAAAAAATTGATATGGTTAAAATTTTTCACAATCCTAATTGCGGCACATCTCGCAACACATTGGCCCTGATTCGCAACGCTGGTGTCGAACCTGAGGTGGTTCTTTACTTGGAGACACCTCCTTCAAAAGAACAACTCAAGAAGTTGATTTCTGATATGTCCATGCCAATCAGGGATGTGCTTCGTCAGAAAGGCACACCGTATGAAGAGCTGGATTTGGCCAACGCAAAATGGTCTGACGATGAGTTGTTGGATTTCATGATGGCTCATCCAATCCTGATCAATCGCCCAATAGTGGTGACACCAATTGGTACAAAGTTGTGTCGCCCGTCTGAAGCCGTGCTTGATATCCTTGTAGAACCCAAGCGCGGCGCATTTACCAAAGAAGACTGTGAAGTTGTTATCAATGAAAAAGGCTTGCGTGTCTAAGGTAACTGATAAATTGCCCAATCTGGATGAAGGTTGCTTTGAGTTCCCACAGCAAGCTTTGTTAGCGTCGCAGGCGGTGTCAACTCATCCGCCAAGGATTTTGATGTTGTATGGCTCCTTGCGCGAGCGCTCTTACAGCAAGCTGTTAACGCTGGAAGCAGCTAGGTTGCTTGAAGCTATGGGTGCAGAGGTGAGGGTGTTTGATCCTTTGGACCTACCCCAACCAGATACTGCACCCGATACACATCCCAAAGTAAAAGAGTTACGTGAGTTAGCTGCATGGTCTGAAGGTATGGTTTGGTGCTCGCCTGAACGTCATGGCGCAATGACAGGCATCTTAAAAAGTCAGATTGACTGGATACCTTTATCCGTAGGTGCTGTTCGACCTACGCAAGGAAAAACCTTGGCAGTGATGGAGGTCTGTGGAGGTTCTCAATCCTTCAATGCAGTGAACCAAATGCGAATTCTTGGGCGCTGGATGCGGATGCTCACGATCCCAAATCAAAGCTCTGTTGCCAAAGCGTTCCTTGAGTTTGAGGAAGATGGCCGTATGAAGCCATCAGCCTATTACGACAGGGTGGTTGATGTGATGGAGGAGTTGGTGAAGTTCACACTTCTGACTCGTGATGTCTCTCCATATCTAGTAGATCGATACAGCGAGCGCAAAGAATCGGCTGAACAGCTTTCTAAAAGAGTCAATCAGAAATCAATCTAAATTATTTGTCTGAACCCCTGATTAACAGAAAGCCAGGCTCGTCAAAAACCCTTATAAATCAACGACTTATACGTGTTTTTAATAAACGTGTAATATTTCGTGTAATAACCCCAAAAGTTACATTATGTAACTTTCCAGCCAAAACACGCAAATTTGCACTCAGCGCTGTCATTTTACACATGAAAGTTAGACGCTAGGCGCGAGGCTCGAACCAGTTGGGGCCGAAGTTCGACTCCACATTCGGGGCTCGAACTTGGCTCAACGTGCAGCCTACGAAGTGAAAACCATGGAATACCTCGTGCAATTGGTTTGTAAATCGTGGGCTGTTAGAGGTTTTATAAAAAACAGTTTCTTGAATATTTTAAATTTGAACGCGAGTACCAAGCTCCACAACCGAGTTATCTGGAAGTTTGAAGAATTCTGCAATATCGCTGGAATTGCGGCTCATCGTCGCAAATAGTTTTTCGCGCCATTGCATCATGCCTCCATCAGGTGTGGGCACCACAGTTTCGCGACTCAGAAAGTATGTTGTTTCAATAGGAACAATGTCCAGTCCCAATTCGCTGCAACCTGCAAGTATTTTGGGTATGTTGGTGTCGTTCATAAAACCCAGTCGAATAACGACTTTCCAAAAATGATCTGTCAATTGAACGACTGTCAGCTGATTTTTTGCATCTACCCAAGGTACTTCCTCGAACTCTACAGTCATCAAGACATTTTTTTGATGAACCACTTGGTTGTGCTTCATGTTGTGCAGTAGGGCCTGGGGCACGATCGAGCTGTTAGCGACGGCATAAATGGCGGTTCTTTGCGCAATATGTGCGGTCTTGAAGTCTATGCTTTCAATGAATGGCATCAATTCAAGACCGTCGCTCTGAATGGAAGACACCAATAACTCTCGTCCTTTGCCCCAAGTTGTCATGATCGTGAAAAGAATCAACGCCATCAGAATCGGAAACCAACCGCCATCGAAGAATTTAATAATGCATCCCGCAAACAGAAGGATGTCAAAGACAATGAATAATCCTGTTGCTGCAATTGATAAACCTAAAGAAAGTTTCCATCCCATACGGATTACGAAAAACGTCATGATGGTCGTGATGAGCATGGTCAGGGTCACTGCGATGCCATAAGCACCTGCCAATGCAGAGGAGCTTTGGAAACCCAAGACAGCAATGATCACACCTACCAACAATGCCCAATTAACAGCAGGAATATATATTTGTCCCAAGTCAAGTTCAGAGGTGTGCTTGATTTGCATTCTTGGAAGGAAGCCTAAAAGAATGGCTTGCTTTGACATTGAGTAAGCACCTGAAATTACAGCCTGTGAGGCAATGATGGCTGCCATTGTGGCTAAAACCACTGCTGGAATCAGCAGGAACTCAGGAAACATTTTAAAGAATGGATTTTCTATTGCTTCTGGCTGTGAAATTAACAGCGCGCCTTGCCCCAGATAGTGAACTGCAAGTGAAGGCATAACCAAACCTAACCATGCAATTTGAATGGGCTTCCTTCCGAAGTGACCCATATCAGCATAAAGCGCCTCAGCCCCAGTCAATGCCAATACGATGGCACCCACCGCTGCCAGCACCATTGGGCCTCTATCTAATAAAAAATGAATGGCAAATAATGGGTTGAGCGCCGCCAAGATGGCTGGTGCTTCAAGAATTTGAAGCACGCCAGTAATGCCTAAAACTACAAACCAAATACCAATGATGGGACCAAAAAACTTTCCTACGGCTTCTGTACCTCTTCTTTGTACGATGAACAATAAGATGAGCACAAAGATAGACAGCGGCAATATATAAGGTTTAAGTTCTGGCGTAAGAACCTCCAACCCTTCTAATGCGCCCATCACAGAAATTGCGGGTGTTATCACACTGTCACCATAAAACAGGGTTGCACCAAAAACCCCCAAGATGAGAAGTGCGCCGCGTAGGAGTGGCTTTGAGCGAACGGCATTGGCCGCCAAGGCGGTAAGGGCTAAGCCACCGCCTTCACCATTGTTGTCTGCACGCAAAATAAGCAATACATATTTCAAGGTGACAACCAACATCAAGGCCCAGAATATGGCGGAGACAGCTCCAATGATGTTGCCGGAGGTAAGCGCAATGCCAGTTGCGGGAGCGAAAACTTCTTTCACCGTATAAAGCGGGCTGGTGCCAATATCACCATAGACAACGCCTAATGCGGCCAAAGTCAGGGTGGCCGTTCGTGTGGATTTAATTTCTTTTGTCATGATGATTTAAATGTTGAATCGATAGCCCACACCTATTTCGGTGATGAAGTGCTTGGGTTGAGTTGGATCTGTCTCTAGTTTCTGGCGCAAGTGACCCACATAGATGCGCAGGTAGTGGCCGCTTTCAGTAAAAGTTGGCCCCCATACATCTTTGAGCAGTGCTTTTTGGGTAATGACCTTGCCTGGGTGAGAGAGCAGGGCACTCAAAAGTTTGTATTCAATGGGCGTGAGGTGAACAGCCGCGCCATTTCTCAGCACCGTACGCTTTGAAAAGTCAATCTGAACTTCACCAAACTCAATGCGGGGTGATGAATCATCGCCAGTTCTTGATTTGCGTCTCAATAAAGCCCTTACTCTGGCCGTTAATTCACCTACGCTGAAGGGCTTTGACAAGTAGTCATCAGCACCAGAATCTAGGGCTTGAATTTTGTCCGACTCTTGCAAGCGTGCTGACAAAATAAGGATCGGCATGTCTGACCAATTTCGCACAGCTTTGACAAGTTCGATGCCATCGCCATCTGGCAAGTTAAGGTCAAGAATAATGAGGTCTGGATGGTTAGTCCCGGCTTGTAACATCCCCTGGTTAAGAGTCGCTGCTTCTGTAACGGCGTAGTCTGCTGCCTCTAAGGCCAAGCGAACAAACCGAAGGATCTGTGCTTCATCCTCAATAACTAAAATGCGCTGTGAATGGGGGGTCATTCTTGAAACTCCAGTTCAGGTGGTGTTCCAGATTTGAAAGTTAACTTGACCAAGGCGCCACTGTGTTGCGCAATTGCCTGAATTTTTCCGCCATGGCTTTCCATCACGATTTTGCAAATGGACAAACCCAATCCAAACCCACTCGAATGATTTGAATTACCGCGAGAGAAAGGGAGAAATAAAGAGTTAATAGTTTTAATGTCAAATCCGGGTCCATCGTTTTGAAATTCAACCACGAGTTCATCGGCAGCCACACGACCACTTATTGAAATTGGTGAGTTCTTTGAGGAAAATTTAGCCGCATTTTCAAGCAAATTAGAAAACACGCGTTCTACCAAAACCGCATCAATATGTATCAAAGGTAAATCTTGCGGAAGTTGAATGTCAACTTTGTTATTCGCCAAAGCTGCACCTAAATACTGAATGGATGCACCCATGATTTCTTGAACGGAGTGCCATTCTTTACGGAGTTTGATTTCGCCTTCGTTAAGTCTAGCCAAATCAAGTAGGTTGCACACATGATTCGCCAACCGCTTTGCTTGAACTTGTATTTCATTTGCGATGTCCAAAACGGGTTGTGATGCCAGAGGTTTAATTAGTTGAAACGATTCTGCAAGCCCGATCATGACAGTCAATGGCGTTCTTAAGTCGTGTGACAATGCCGACAAAATTGAAGATCGTAGCCTTTCTTGCGCTAAGTCTAATTCTGCAACATTGGCCACTTCAACATAGTGCAGGCGTTCTATCGTGACTGCGATCAAAGCAGTCGTTGCTTCCATGAAGGATAATTCCTCTTTGGTGATGTGTTTAGTAAGTACGGGCAGCGATACTGCAAGAACACCACGGGTGCGCATGGATGCTTTAAGGGGAATGTAAATTGAGGCCCATCCTGATTTGTCGAACGCAGAACTGTGAATTGTCTTGCCACCCTGCATAACTGCTGTGGCCATGTGAGACTCAATAAAAAAGTCTGTGCCAGCGAATTTAGTATTAGACGAAATGAAGTCATCATGAGTGACGATCAACAAACATTTAGCACCGAACTGTTGAGCCAAAAAGGTTTGTGTCAAATTTTGCACTTGATGTACTTGAAGTGCACCAGCTAATTGGCTAGCCAATGTATAGAGATCGCTAGTTCTTTTTTCGCGATTTAATGCAAGTTTTTCATTTTTCTTTAGGTTCGCTGTTAGATGTCCAATGATCAAAGCCGTACTGAGCATGACTGCAAAAGTAATCAAGTACTGCCCATCCTCTACGGCCAATGAAAATCTAGGTGGGACGAAGAAAATATCAAAAAGCAAAACATTGAGTACTGCTGAAAAAACAGCACAGTTACGGCCAAGTTGGAGTGAAATCAATACCACTACCAAGAGAAAGAGCATCACAATATTGGCCAGATCAAGGTGACCTACGAACGGCGTCATGATTGCTGCCGAAGCACAGCAAATGACTGCCGTAGCCAAGTAATGGCGCCAATCACTTTGCACTTCTAAATTGGATTCAGTCTGCAGAATCTTTGAGTTCATACCTAACTCCTTCAATGGATTCAGGTTAACTTGAATCTAGTAATGAACTTATAAAAAGAAGTTTGCTTGGCGTAAAAATTTCGTAAAAAGATCTGGGAGGATTGTTTATTCGACTCCCTATTCAGCTTTATGCGGTGACGCTTAGCTTTTAGGTAACTTCATGACCTAAGTTTTGACCACTGAACCCCTGATTAACAGAAAGCCAGGCTCGTCAAAAACCCTTATAAATCAACGACTTATAGGCGTTTTTATTAAACGTGTAATATTTCGTGTAATAACCCCAAAAGTTACATAATGTAACTTTCCAGCCAAAACACGCAAATTTGCATTCAGCGCTGTCATATTACAAGTGAAAGTTAGACGCTAGGCTTGGGGCTCGAACTAAATTTCTTAAAAGTTCGACTCCATGAAAGGCGCTCGAATTTTTTCTAGCCATTGCTTCCATGTTTCGGTTGTCCATTTTGGAGATTGAAGCAAAACTGTTGTCACAGCAACTAATGGGGCGGTGGCAATGGATGAA
>CANJNC010000087.1 GCA_947475685.1 Comamonadaceae bacterium
ATGGGTGCAAAGTCCTTGATTGCATCGTAGCTTGGGTTGCTCATGGTAAAGGGGTTGATGGCATGGGTGCCAGTTGTTCCTATGAGCAAGGTGTAACCATCTGGGTTGGATTGCGCAACTTCTGCGCAACCAATTGCACCGGCTGCACCAGCTCGGTTGTCAACAACCACACTGACGCCCAGTAAATTGGTCAATCGTTGTGCGATTCGACGACCCAATATATCCGTTGATCCACCTGGTGCAAAGGGGACCACCAAGCGGATTGATTTATTGGGATATTGACCTTGAGCAAAAGACCCGGAGCTCATGCTCAACAAGTTTACGCCCAAGCATGCAGCCATAGCCTTGATGGCATCACGGCGAGTAGGAGGAGGTGTCTTTTTATTGAAACGCATATTTAAATGATTGTGATCTCTTGAATTTCAGCGTCATTGAACCCAAACTCCTGCAACACTTCAAATGTGTGCTCGCCCAAAGTCGGCGGGGGTGTACGGATCTGGCCAGGAGAGGCAGAGTATTTGACAGCAATTGAAGGCGTGACCATATCACCCGCTAAGGGGTGAGTGTAATGGTGAAAAAATCCAGAGTCCTTGAGGTAAGGATCGGTTGGGAGATCGGCCAGCATTCTGACTTTGCCGTTGGGGACATCTGAACGATCTAAAACGTCTCTCCAATAGGCGGTGGTGTTCGTTTTGAGTTTGTTGGCCACAAATGCATAAAGTTCTGGAAAATGCATGGAGCGGTCTACGAGTTTTGCAAAACGTGGATCCAAAGCCATCTCAGGGTGACCTAGCGCCTCAAAGAGTCGTTTCCATTGATCGTCGCTGGTGGCCATTAGGCACACATACCCATCTTGAGTTGCAAAGGGTTTGCGATCTTTCATCAAGGCGCGCTGATAGCCCAATTCACCTTGTGGATTGTCAAATTGGGCGGTCCAAAGGTGCTCAATTAAGTTAAAGGAGAGGACGCTTTCAAGCATTGGAACCTCCACTTCTTGACCTTGACCTGTTTTTTCGCGGTGGTACAAAGCCATGGCGACAGATGAGGCCAGAACGTAGCCACAAAACTTATCACAAAAAGCCATTGGAAAATAGTAAGGCTGTCCGTGAAAGAGGTGATTGATGCCGCCAATGCCACTCTCACCTTGAATCACGTCATCATAAGCTGGACGTTCTGCGTCACTTCCATTAGAGCTGTAGCCCTGACCCGCTGCATAAATAATGCGTGGGTTGATGCTGCTTATATCCTTGTAGGAGATACCTAGGCGCTCTGTCGCACTTCTTCGCATGCTGTGAATGAAGACATCGCAATCTTTCACCATCTTATACAGCGCTTGGAGTGCTTTTGGATTTTTAAGATCTAGCACCACAGAGCGTTTGTTTCGGTTCATGCCCAAAAAAAGAGCTGACATTTTTTCATGGCGTTGAGGACCAATGTCCCTGTTCATGTCCCCACTTGGAGACTCCACCTTGATCACTTGCGCACCCATGTCGCCCATGATCTGAGTTGAAATTGGACCCAAAATGAATTGGCTTAAGTCCAATACTTTAATGCCTGCAAGTGGTCCGCTTACAGGGTTTTCGGACTTTGCTGAGGATTCGAACTTACTCATGGGCGGAGTCTGATTTGCATTTGATCATTCGAAGTGGCGTGTAAGTGACCACTGTTACCCCGTGTTGATTGATGACTTTGTTGCGAGTTCTCACCAAACCACGGTTAGGCCGACTTTTACTTAGCCTAGATTCAATGACTTCCACCTCGACATGGATGGTATCGCCCGCCATAAGAGGTGCGTGAACATCAAGCTCCATATGTAGAAAAGCAAAACCGGTATGCTGCATGGTGGACTGGACCAACAAGCCCTCAGAAATACAGTACGTAAGGGGTGCGGGAACAGGGCGACCTTTGAGGTCGGACTCCTCAGCTAAAAAAACCAGGTTGGTGAACAAAACCTCTGTATTGCCAGTGGCATTGCAAAAGTTTGTGATGTCCGTCTCGGTGATGGTGCGTCCAATTGTTTTGAATTGTCGACCTAATGGTAAATCTTCGAAATAAAAGCCTAGTCCAACTGTTTGCATGATCAATTTTGTCCTAATTGCGGTGGGTTTATTTGGCGGCTCGGCCTAAAAGACTGTCGGCGATGATGTTGCGCTGTATTTGATTGGTACCTTCAATAATTTGAAGGACCTTTGCATCCCGCATGTAACGGTTGATTGGATAGTCAGCGGAGATTCCTGCTGCTCCAAAGAGCTGAACCGCATCGGTCGCTACTTTCATGGCCGTATCTGTTGCGAAACATTTCGACATGGCTGCAAAGGGGGCGAGTTGATTGCCCTGGATACCTTGGTCAACCATGCTGGCCGTTTGGTAGACAAGGCTTCTTGCGGCTTGAGTTTGTATTTGCATGTCAGCCAGCATCCACCTAAGGCCTTGAAACTCGCTTATTTTCTTTCCAAAGGCTTGCCGTTTGCCCAAAAAGTCAGTTGCCAAATCAATGGCACCCTGAGCAAGTCCCACGCCTCGAGCTGCATGAAGAGGCCGCGCGGTGTTCATGGCTTGCATCACAATTTTGAAACCTTGCTCTACGCTACCCAATAGTGCGGTTTGTGGAACCAACACATCATCCAAAAAGAGAGGACATGAGGGAATGCCTCGAGCTCCTATTTTGTCTTCCTTTTTACCAATGGTGAGTCCTTTTGCATCTGTGTGGACAAAAAAGAGGCAGATCTTTCCTTTTGGGGTGTCGTCTTTGACCTTGGCCGCGATCAAAATAAAGTCTGCGATTGAAGCTCCAGTGCACCAAATCTTGGATCCATTGAGAAGGTAGCCATCCCCAACGAGTTTTGCATGGGTTTTGATGCCAGCCACATCTGAGCCACTTTGCGACTCGGTCATGGAAATGGCACCACGGATCTCTCCCGTGGAGAGGCCCTTGAGGTATTTGTCTTTTTGAGCTTGAGTCCCTCCAGCTTCAATCGCACCAAAAGGGGTCCATTGGACAGCCAACAAGTATCCCGTGTTGTAACAAACGCGAACAAGTTCTTCAATGGCCAAGCAAGCACTCAAAGAGCTTGACATTCCTCCGTACTCGGCGGGAAAGGGAAGTGCAAAAAGGCCAATCTCTTTAAGAAGGTCAAACATATCCTGAGGGTATTCAGCCAAACGGTCAATGTCGTGAGCTCGAGGAGCGACCTTTTCTCTAGCCACTTTCCTTACGAGATCTTGGACAGCCAATTGGTCCTCAGTTAGCGAAAAACTCATTTGGGCGCTCCAAAGCAGTGGGATAAACAGAAGTAGAATTTATATTCTTCAATGGGGATGATTAAGGCGTAAAAGAGCAGAAAAAGCTATTTTTAGCGCGTGGGGTTCAGAGCATTCTATTGTTTAACTGGACTTTTTTCATTAGTAAATCTACTATAGTCAATCTATCAAAAATTCCTACAATATTCCTATTTATGTTTGATTTGAAAAAGGATCCTTCGGGTCTTTATACACTCTATTTCGACAAACCACCCGCAAACGCTTTTGATGATCAAGCGTTGAATGCTTTGCAGCTTGAAATTGACTCTTTAAAATCAGATGATCAATGCAGGGCTTTGATTTTTGCGTCCAGGGGAAGGTTTTTCTGCGCTGGCGCTGATATTGCGTTTATGGGACGTGCCATGCAAAGTGCAAATGGGCCTGAAACATTGCGCGACTTGGCTCAAAAAATGCAGGATGTATTTCGGGCCATTGAGATGCTAGATGTTCCTACAGTGGCTTGTTTGAGCGGCATTGCAACGGGGGGAGGGCTTGAATTGGCTCTGGCATGTGATTTTCGCATGGCTGAGGCTGGCGTGAAGTTAGGTGTTCCAGAGTGCAAGATTGGACTGCTCCCCGGTGCTGGGGGTACCCAGCGGCTCACCCGATTGCTGGGCCGTCAAGCTGCAAAACGCCTCATCATGACGGGTGAAATCATCACAGCAGAAAATGCCCAAACACTGGGCTTGGTCGATGAGGTCGTGGCATTGGGTGAATGTGAGCAATTTGCCCGCAATTTTTGCATGTCCATGATTGCTGTACCTAAAAAGACTTTGTCAAGTATCAAAAAATGTCTTGACTTGGCGCCCTCGGTGGCTGGCTTTGAATGCGAAATCAACGAGACGTTCGCGTTACAAAAAAGTGCAGACACACAACAATTAATTTCAAATTTTTTAAATCGATCCAAACAAAGGAAATAACATGCAACTTAACTCAAGAATAGCGCTGGTGACGGGTGCTGGATCTGGCATTGGTCAAGCCATTGCAATCACTTTGGCAAAGCTAGGTGCTAAAGTTGTTGTGACGGATATGAGTACAGATCTTGCATCCAAAACTGTTCAGCTGATACAGGAGCAAAAAGGATTTGCAATCTCATATGCGATGAACGTATGTGATCCTGATCAAATTGCACATGTGCGAGATCAGTTGGTTGGCCAACAACTTGCACCCAACGTGCTGGTCAACAATGCTGGATGGACGACATCTCAATCTTTTTTGAAAAACCCACCAGATTTATGGGACAAATTAATAGACATTAACTTGATGGGTGTGATACGGGTTACGCGTGCATTTTTAGAACCCATGGTTCAAAGCGAAAAGGGTGGTAGTGTGGTCAATGTCAGCTCGGATGCAGGCCGAGTCGGTAGCTCAGGCGAGAGCGTCTACGCCGCGGCTAAAGGAGGCGTGATTGCATTGAGTAAATCCTTGGCGCGTGAGATGACACGCTATAAGATCAATGTCAATTGTGTGTGTCCTGGACCTACGGAGACGCAATTGTTAAGGTCTAACCCAGAAAATTACATTGACGCTTTGCTTAAAGCCATTCCAATGAAGCGTTTTGCCGATCCCACTGACATTGCGCATGCAGTTGCCTACTTTGCCAGCGAACCAGCTTCTTACGTGACTGGACAAGTCATGAGCGTGAGTGGTGGTTTGACGATGGTTGGTTAATCAAATTTAACCCTTCAGTACTTTTTAAGTTTATTTTTTATCCTCAAGGACCCTATCAATATGAAAACATCTGACCGTTTTGCCCCCATTGGCGTTGACTTTTTACATTTTCAACCCAAGCACTTTGCCTGGAAATTAGAGGGTAAGGTCGCAACTGTTACCTTGAATCGTCCAGAGCGCAAGAATCCATTGACTTTGGAATCCTATGCAGAGCTTCGGGACATGTTTAGAAACTTGCGCTATTGTGATTTTATTAAAACCATCGTTTTAACTGGTGCGGGGGGGAATTTCTGCTCCGGTGGAGATGTGCATGAGATCATTGGCCCCTTGGTGGAAATGCAAAAACAAGATGACATGGACGGGTTGTTGAAATTCACTCGAATGACGGGCGACTTGGTCAAAGAGATGAGAGCCTGTCCTCAAATCATTGTTGCGGCTATTGATGGCGTATGTGCTGGAGCAGGTGCAATTTTGGCAATGGCCTCAGATTTGAGATTTGGAACAGCTGCTTCAAAAACTGCGTTTCTTTTTGTTCGGGTAGGCTTGGCTGGTGCTGACATGGGGGCTTGCAATATTTTGCCGCGCCTGATCGGCGCTGGACGTGCGGCAGAGTTGCTTTATACAGGCCGATCAATGGATGGTGCTGAGGCTGAGCGATGGGGCTTTTTTAATCGCCTGTGTGATTCCGATAGTTTACTGACCCAAGCCCATGAAATGGCTGCTTCGATTGCAAGTGGACCTACATTTGCACACGCAATGACTAAAAAATGTATTCATCAGGAATGGAGCATGGGCATTGATGATGCAATTGAAGCTGAGGCACAAGCACAAGCGATTTGTATGCAAACCAAAGATTATGAGCGTGCATACAATGCATTCGTCTCTAAGCAAAGACCCGTTTTTGAGGGAAATTAATCGCCTTTTTTCAATCAAACTTGCGAACGGTTGGTTTTTCTCCCCTTCTTCAAATGTGCCGGTTCAGCCTTAAGCGCAAAAGATGCGGGTCATGTCATCAATATAAAAAAACTGGAGATACGCATGAATTTGGGCATTGGTAATAAAGTTGCTTTGGTGACGGCCTGTTCGGGTGGTTTGGGCGCTGCGGTGTCCCATCAATTGGCCGAGGAAGGATGTGAGCTGATTCTTTTTTCAAGAAATTTGGAAAAGCTCAAAGCTTTATCAAGCGAGCTTCAAGCGACGCACAAAGCTCGAGTGCATGTTGTTTCTGGTGACATGACATCTGAGGCTGATCTTTTAAAGCTGAAGACCTTTTTGCTTGAAAAATTTGGCGGACTTGATATTTTGATTTTAAATACGGGTCGTCCGCCTTTAAAGATGAAAACAGTCTTAGAGGAGACTGACATGACGAGATGGCAAACTGCTCATGAAACACAGCTTTGGGCGCCAATCATGTTAACTCAACATATCGTCCCCTTGCTGATTGGACGAGAGAATGCAAGAATCGTGGCCGTGACATCCGCCACAGTAAAACAGCCAATGAAGAATCATGCCTTGTCTACGGTGTTTAGAGCAGGCGTCGCAGGTTTAATGCGCCATTTGGCCAATGAGCTCGCCCAACATGGCATCACGGTCAATATGGTTTTACCTGCATCCATTGCGACGCCTGCGTTGACAGGATCTTATGACATGAGTGAGCGTATTGCTCAATTGCCACTTAAGCGACTTGGCAGTCCCAAGGAGTTGGCAGCAGCCGTGGCCTTCTTTTGTTCAAAGGATGCGGGATTCATCACAGGCGCCAGTCTTCAAGTTGATGGTGGAATGGTCGGAGCCTTACAGTAATGTCTGCAAGTATGTCAAACAACGCGCACGCCTTTACCTTCATTTGGACCGATATGGATCAGCTCGAAGAGGATGGGTTTAACCGTTGGTACAACACTGAGCATATGGTGGAGCGGGTTCAAAAAATCCCAGGCTATATAAGTGGAAGAAGATTTATCAATCAAGGCATTGGTTCAAAATACTTCGCAATTTATAGAGTCAACAGCGCAGAGGTTTTTCATACGGCCGCTTATCTTGATCTACAAAGCCACCCGGATGAAAACAGTCGATATTTTATTCCACGATTTCAAAATGTTTTTAAAATTTTTGCCACTCTTGGTTTTGAAACGGGGCAGGGGGGGGAAGGAGCCCATTTGGCTCTGATTCCATTTATTCAGTCATTTCCAGCTGATGTGGAGCATGAGACTGTCAATCATATTTCTCAAGCACTTAATCAGGTCCATTTACAAAACGGCCTTGTCGCCACTCAATATCTGAAAACCAATTGGGATATTGTAGAAAGTGTAACTTCTAAATTCCTAAGAAAAACCGATACTTATTTTCATGGTGCGATTTTGTTGGAGGCAACCAATGCAAAGTCATTGAAAAAATCAATTGATGAACTAGAGGAGTTGGTACTCGGTCAATTAGAACCTTTTCTACACTCGACTCGTGTGAATTATCTTGAGCAAATTTTATCTTTTCATCCTAAAATTTCTTGAAATTAAAATACGATGGGTAAATTATTTCAATGATCGATTACCTGACTCTTAAAAATTGGCCTTTTGGCGTCATTGATTTTTCTTACGATGTCAAAGAGGTGATTCTTTATGCATTGGGTTGTGGTGTTGGAACGCGTTCTCTCAATGCGATTGATTTGGACTTTCTTTATGAAAAGAACCTGAAAGTATTGCCGTCTATGGCGGCAACGATTTGCACGCCAGGATTTTGGTGGCGCAACGCGGAAACAAAAGTCCATTGGCCTTCTGTTTTGCATGCTGAGCAAGACGTGGAGTTTATTAAAGAACTCCCAATATCAGGGCGAGTAAAAGGATATAACCGTGTTACACACGTCCATGATCGAGGTCCATCAAAAGGTGCTGTAGTTGCATTGGAACGAAAAATTGTTGACGATTTGGGAGAGACCATTGCAATTGCTAAAAGAATTGAAATATTAAGATCGGATGGAGGATTTTCTCAAAAAGACGGTATGCACGATCCCTTGCCACCTAGGTTAGATAGGCACGATATGGATAGGGGCCAGAGCTACTGCTCTTGGAACGCTCAGATTGATCCACGTGCGCATTATATTTTTCGCTTAAGTGGTGACCCCAATCCCTTGCACATTGATCCTGAGGTCGCAAAGACTGCGGGATTTGAAAAACCAATATTTCATGGTTTAGGCATGTTCGGACTAACGACTTATTTGATGTTGTCTAATTTAGTTAATGGTGAAGTTGGTAAACTTAAGCGTCTAGCTACTAAATTCTCAGCCCCCACCTACCCTGGTGAGCACCTGACTTATTGGGTTTGGAAAATAAAGGATGGATTTTTCCATTTCAATGTAGAGTCAGTAGATCGCAAAATAATGCTTTTAGAGAATGGTTTGGTTGAATT
This sequence comes from Comamonadaceae bacterium, assembly GCA_947475685.1. Taxonomy (GTDB): domain Bacteria; phylum Pseudomonadota; class Gammaproteobacteria; order Burkholderiales; family Burkholderiaceae_C; genus Limnohabitans. The sequence continues at coordinate 8,368 of CANJNC010000087.1, forward strand.
TAAGGTGGATTCATAATTAAATAAGGAGACAGTCAATGGACAAGTTAAATAGAGTCAGAGTAGCTTTAACTAAAGTTGCAAAGGCAGCGTCAGCAGCGATCGTATTGAACTTATGTACTCAAGCATACGCTCAATCTACTTTTCCTAGTAAACCCATACGGTTTATTGTGGGATTTACAGCAGGAGGGTCTACGGATGTGATTGCTCGCATTTTAAGCAGGCGTTTGACGGAAACACTTGGTCAACCAATTGTGATTGAAAATAAGCCCGGCGCTGACAGTTTGATTGCGACCAAGCTTGTAAGTCAAGCGGATCCTGACGGATACACGATTTTGATTGCATCTGGAAGTCACTCAATCAATTCAAGCTTATATCCTGAAAGCAAAATGGATCCGGTGAAAGACTTCTCGCCAATCGCCATGATTGGTGATGGACCCAACTTTTTAGTGGTACATCCATCCCTTCCAGTCAATAGTGTGGAAGAGTTGATCGCATATGCAAAAAAGAATTCTGGTGTACTGAATTATTCATCATCTGCCAGCACTACTTTTTTGCAAACTGAGCTTTTTAAAGGCATGGCTGGTATAGAGATGACAGCAATTCCTTATAAAGGTTCAGGTGTTGCTGTTCCAGCGCTTCTCACAAACGAAGTCCAAGTTTCGATCAGTAGTATCGTGACACTTTTGCAGCATGTCAAATCAGGAAAAGCCAAAGCCCTTGCAGTCACATCGGCTAAACGCTTTTCTTTGGTGCCTGATGTTCCTACAGTCACCGAAAAAGGTCTTCCTGGATATGTTGCGAGCACGTGGTACGGAATGCTTGGGCCAGCAGGGATGAATCCAGCTAGCGTCAAAATTTTAAATGCCGCGCTGAACAAGGTGATGTTTGAACCTAATGTCAAAACACAATTAATTAACCAAGGTCTAGATCCAATTGCAATGAGCCCGGAGGATTTTATTAAATTTGTTCATGAGGATGAAGAAAAGTGGGCCAAAGTAGTCAAGGACAGTGGTATAAAAACGCAAAAATAATAATCACGTCTTCAAAACTGTAGTGACATTTGCGAATAAGGCTATAAATTCATAAGGCTATAGTCTTATTCTGTTTTTTCCGGAGAAACTCAAGCCCCTTTCGAAGTAAAGGTCAAGTTTACGCAACCCAAGACACTTTTACACATGGCGCTGCAAGTCTATCCGAAGGTTATATAGATGGTGAGGCGGCTGAGTGCCCCTTTTATCAAGGTCTTTTTCATATCACCACAGG
>CANJNC010000088.1 GCA_947475685.1 Comamonadaceae bacterium
GGTATCAAGCCAAAAGTGCTGAAATGCGTTTTCCAACTCACCGTGCGTGACAACAATTGCATTGTCACCAAGGTAGTCAAAGACGGAGGCGGTTTCGTCAAAAAACAAGGGTAAATAATACTCAATACCCGCTGTTGCAATGGATTGTCCAATGTCTTTATAGAGCCGACTCCTGGTGGGGTCTCCCTCCAAGAGCTCTCTCCAACGGCTGCGAAACTTGGCCCGAGAAGCGTCGTCCATTGGAAACTCTCGACCCGGCAGAAGTCGAACTTCGGGAACGGGGTATAGGCTTCTTTGTGAATCAGGATCAAAGGTGCGGATGGAGTCAATTTGCTGATCAAACAAGTCAACACGGTACGGCACGAGCGAGCCCATCGGAAAGAGATCAATCAAGCCGCCTCGCACGGCGTACTCACCCGGACTCACAACTTGACTCACGTGTTGATAGCCAGCTAGGGTGAGTTGCGACTTGAGCTGAGATTCGTCCAGCTGTTGGGCGACTTTAAAATGAAAGGTATAGCCCGCTAGGAAAGCGGGTGGGGCGACTCTGTACAAGGCAGTGGTAGCGGGGATCAAAATCAAATCAGCTTCGCCCTGTGAGATCTGCCACAAAGTGGCCAGTCTCTCGCTGATCAGATCTTGATGGGGTGAGAAGGTGTCGTAAGGCAGTGTTTCCCAATCAGGAAACAAAACGCATTTGATATCGGGTGCAAAGAAAACAATTTCCTCCAAAAGTCGTTGTGCATCAAGGGCAAACTCTGTGACCAATGCAATGCGCTGTCCACGGGCCTTTTCACGCAAGGCCAATTGAGCGATGTACAGCGCATCAGACGAGCCATGGGTTTTTTTGGTGATGAATCTTTTACCCTTGACGAGTGATGGGAGTTGCATTGCGACTTTCAAGAAAAACGGCTTCTATAGGGGTTATGTTGGTTTGGCTCAACGATTGAGTAAGGATTTTAAAAGCTTGTTAGAAACCTGTTGGATAATAAGGGTGTGAATAAAATCTACCTCGTCATCCCTTGTGCTGGATTGGGCTCTAGAGCCGGCGGCGACAAGGCAAAGCAATACCAAGAGATTCATGGTTTACCCATGATCATGCACACGCTTGGGGCTTTACTTGAGCTCAAAGAGATTGCGCACTGTCTTTTGGTGGTCTCACCCATGGATCAAGAGATTGATCACCTTCTTGAAAAGCACAACGCCTATTCTAAGAGCTTTGGGCGCCTGTCCGTTGAAAAAATTGGGGGCGAGACCCGAGCTCAGTCGGTCTTGGCAGGTTTAAAAGCAATCAAACGCTTGGGTGCTCAAGCGCGCGATTGGGTCTTGGTGCACGATGCAGCAAGGTGTTTGGTTCAATCACAGTGGGTGCAGTTGCTCATTGACGAGTGCCGGCATGATGAAGTTGGGGGTATTTTGGCTTGGCCTTTATCAGATACGTTAAAACAAAGTCAAGGCGATAGGATTGAGCAGACCTTGGAGCGTCAAAACAAGTGGATGGCTCAAACGCCTCAGATGTTCAAATTGGATGCCTTGATTCAAGCGATCGAGGCGGGCTCAAGTTTGATGACCGATGAGTCCTCGGCGATGGAGGCACAAGGCTTTGCTCCCAAATTGGTCAAAGCCAGCGCACTCAATATCAAAGTCACTTATGCCGATGATTTTTTATTGGCCAAAGCATTGTTGGCTGCCAATGAGCAATTACACCCGGCATCAACCGATCAAAGGCCACATCCATGAATGTATTGAATTTGAAAGTGGGCGAGGGCTTTGACGTTCACGCGCTGGTGGAATCACGCCCTTTGATCATTGGAGGTGTTCAGATTCCCCATGTCAAAGGCCTTCTCGGGCACTCAGATGCCGATGTGCTGCTGCATGCCATCACCGATGCTCTTTTGGGGGGTGCTGGTTTGGGTGATATTGGACAACATTTCCCAGACACTGACGCTGCTTTTAAGGGGGCCGACTCCAAGGTTTTGTTGACCAAGGTTGCGCAGTTGCTTCAATCGCTTGGCTATTCAGTCATCAATGTGGACTGTACTGTGATTGCTCAAGCGCCAAAGCTCATGCCCCATATCAAGGCCATGTGTGAGCAAATAGCGTTGTGTTTATCAGTGCCCGTTGAACGCGTGAATGTCAAGGCCAAGACCGCAGAAAAACTCGGTCCCGTAGGACTTGAGCAGAGCATTGAGGCAAGGGCCGTGGCCCTGATCTACAAAGGCCCATTGACGTAATTACAAGTTGCAACAAGAAGCTACAAGTTGCATGGCGTGAGTTGTAGCGTGTAACTTAAACGAGGCACTCCAATGAAGGAGCTTGGTCATTGCGCTGTCCATCCGCCATCCATCGCCCAGGCGACACCACGAACATTGTTGGCCGCAGTTGAGCACAAAAAGACCGCCAACTCTCCAATTTCTTCTGGTGTTGTGAACTGGAGAGAGGGTTCTTTTTCACTGAGGAGTTGTTCGGTTGCTTTTTCGTTGGAGATGCCTTGGGACTTCGCTCTGTCATCGAGTTGTTTTTGAACCAAGGGGGTCAGCACCCAGCCAGGACAAATGGCGTTGCAGGTAATTCCAGTCGTGGCGTTCTCTAGCGCAGTGACCTTGGTGAGTCCAACAATACCGTGTTTGGCCGCTACATAAGCGGCCTTTTGTGCCGAAGCCACGAGACCGTGAGCGGAGGCGATATTGATGATGCGACCCCAGTTCTTTTTCTTCATGTAGGGCAATGCAAGCCTGGATGTATGAAAAGCGCTAGACAAATTGATGGCAATGATGGCGTCCCATCTTTCTACAGGAAAATCCTCAATATTGGCCACGTATTGAATGCCTGCGTTGTTGACCAAAATATCAATTGGGGTATGATTTTTGTCAACAAAGGCAAATAAATCTTCGATCTCTTTTGCCTGGCTCATGTCTGCGCCGTGGTAGAGGGTTTTAACGCCCAGTTGTTCAATAAGGGTTTGTGCAACATGGTGGTCGCCAAAGCCGTTCAAGACAATATTGACGCCTTGTTTGGCCAAGCCAATGGCGATGCCAAGACCAATGCCACTTGTTGAACCGGTGACCAATGCGGTTTTGCCCGTTAAAGCTTGACTCATGGAAAAACTCCCCAAACGTATGAAATGATATGCTGATCTTAAGCCAAGAATTCCAATGGGGGCAGGTTTTTGAATCCATTGCGAGGACTTTTTTTCATGGCTCAGACCCAAGTCTTGAAATTTATCGGGCCATTCGGCTAGACTGATACTCATCATGAAAACCGTTTCGATAGAAATCAGCAACCCGCCTGAAGGGGGCTCTTTAGAAGAGCAAGAAATCCTTGACAGGGCCAAAGCATTTGCAGAGCCGTTGCTGGTTGGAGAACATTTATCAACAGGTGAGAGCACCTGGTCACATGCTCAATCGGTGGCTGAATTGATTGGTCACTTAGGGGGGGCCGTGTCTCTTCAGGCTGCATCCTACTTGGTCTATGCGTGTGAACACTTGAGTAAACCCCTGGAGGTCATCTCCAAGGCTTTTGGTGAGCCTTATGCTGTTTTGGCCCTAGAGACCACCAAATTGGTGCAATTGCAAAAAGTGGCTCGTGCGCAAGCCATGGGCAACTCCAACTCTTCCTCCTTGGTCACTTTGAACTCAACCATCAATCAAACCGAGGCAGTTCGAAGAATGCTGATGGCTTTCTCCAAGGATTTGAGGGTGGTTTTGCTCAGATTATCCTCAAGGCTACAAACCTTGAGGTATTGCGCGTCAATCACCAAGTCCTGCCGGGCAGACCTGGCACAGGAAACTTTACAAGTGTTTGCGCCCTTGGCGAGTCGCTTAGGGATTTGGCAAATTAAATGGGAGTTAGAGGACTTGTCCTTTCGCTTTTTGGAGCCCAAGACTTACCATGAAGTGGCCAAGTTACTGGATGAGAAAAGGATCGAACGGGAGTCATATCTTGAGCGCTTGAAGAGCCAAATTTTGGAGGAATTAAAGCGCCAAGGCATCAAGGCATTGGTCGAAGGTCGACCTAAGCATATTTACAGCATTGTTAAAAAGATGAGGGGCAAGTCGCTTGGCTTTGATCGAATTTTTGATATCAGAGCGCTTCGAATAGTGGTGCCTGCAGTGAGCGATTGTTATGCTGCTTTGAGTTGGGTGCACCACCACTTTGAGCCCATGGAGCAAGAGTTTGATGACTACATAGTCAAACCCAAAACAAATGGGTATCAATCTCTGCATACGGTGGTCAAAGACGAGTCGGGACGTTCTATTGAGATTCAAATCCGCACACAAGGGATGCATGAGCATGCGGAGTTTGGCGTTGCAGCGCATTGGGCATATAAGGAGGCTGGAGTCAAAGGCTATGAGGGGGTCAGTGCCAATTCATCCTATGACGCCAAAATAGCTGTTCTTAGACAGTTGCTTGCTTGGGAGCGTGAGCTCGTCAGTCCTAAGCTCGGGGCCCCTGAGCGGGCTCAAGCTCAGGATTTGGACGATCGCATCTATGTCTTGTCACCTGCTGCAGAGATTGTAGAGCTGCCTCAACACAGCACTGCGGTAGATTTTGCTTACGCTGTTCATACGAATTTAGGTCATCGTTGTCGAGGCGCAAAAGTCGATGGTGTATTGGTGCCTTTGAACACCGCCCTTAAAAGTGGACAAACCGTTGAAGTGGTCACAACCAAGGAGGGTGGGCCCTCAAGAGATTGGTTGAATGCGGAATTGGGATTTTTGGCAAGTCCAAGAGCCAAATCTAAGGTTCGAGCATGGTTCAATGCACAAATTGCTCAAGAAACGATCAACAAAGGCAGAGAGGCCGTAGAGAGGATATTGCAGCGTGAGGGTAAAACATCCTTAAACCTGGAGGAGTTGTCCTCTGGATTAGGTTTTAAGTCTTCACAAGATCTTTTTGAAGTCGTTGGGAAAGATGAGTTTTCTCTAAGAAACATTGAACAATGGATCCACCCGCCTGAGCAATTGTCCAATGTTGACGATATTTCTTTGGTGAGTAAAAAATCCAAGGTCAACGAGTCCAGTAAAAAGGGCGCTGTGCTGGTTGTGGGTTTGGATTCGTTGATGACTCAATTGGCCAGATGTTGTAAGCCAGCGCCCCCAGATTTGATCAAAGGCTTTGTGACCCGTGGAAAAGGCGTGAGCATTCATCGCCAAAATTGCTCAAATTTCAAGCAACTAGAGATCAAGGAACCTGATCGCGTGATTGTCGTGGCCTGGGGTTTATCTCAAGCGCAAAATCCGATTTACTACCCTGTTGATGTGGCCCTTGAAGCCAATGATCGTCAAGGGCTACTGAGAGATATTTCAGAAGTTTTTGCAAAAGAGCGAATGAACGTGGTTGGTGTTCAGACTCAATCCATCAAAGGGATTGCTTGGATGACTTTTACGGTTGAAATCAACGATGCTTTGAAGTTGGAAAAAGTATTGGTTTTGGTCAAGGAGATCAAAGGGGTTAGGGCGGCGAGGAGAAGGTAAAAAGACAAGGAGGGCATTTAACAGGCCTAATAGGTATCTAGAAGCGCTCGGAAGGTCAATTTATAAGAGTTTTACCTGTGATTTGAAGTGAGCTCAAACTTTGGTTTAAATCACTGCCTAAAAGCTCGTTGGAACTGAGATATAATTTATCAACCTTAATGGTTTCAATATTACTTAGGCGATTAGCTCAGTTGGTTAGAGCGCTTCCTTGACATGGAAGAGGTCGTTGGTTCGAATCCAATATCGCCTACCAATAAATTTCCAATTTGGTTTATATTCAATACGATCCTTTTAAATAAAGGGATTGATTAGACGAACTTCAAATCGTTGAAAGTCCTTAACATTTCTTGTAACGACTGTTAAATTATTAGAAATTGCAATTGCTGCAATCATGCCATCTTCATTGACAGTAGTTGATTCTTTTGCAATTAATTTGCTCCAGATCCTGAATGCAAGAGTATCCATGGGGAGAATATTAAAGTTGTTGATCAATTGATCTAACCACTTTTCAATTTGATTGGCCTTTAAAGGGTCTTGATCTCTGGTTGTTTCTATTCCAGACTGAATCTCCCCTATAGAAACAGCGAAAAGAAACAATTCAGAATTTTTGATATTCGAAATCCATTGGAGTACTGCTCCGTGAGGCTTTGGTTTTCGCAACTCTGAAATTACATTTGTGTCTAGAAGGTACATTAAATTTACTTTGTAATCGATTTACGATGATTCCTTTGCACTCTTTTTGGGATGGTCAATTCAAATCGGTTACGTTCAGACAGTAAAAAAGATTTTAGAGATGGTTTTGTTGAGTTTTGAAGCTCTCGCCATTTGTTGATGGGGACCAAAACCGCCTCCTCGAGTCCACGTCTTGTGACTATTTGAGGGCCTAAGTTAATGCAGGTATTGAGTAATTCGCTGAACCTTGCTTTTGCTTCTTGAACTGGCCAATGATTGTTCGTGATTGAGCCTTTAATGTGGTTATATGACTAGTCATATGACTTCATCAGATGCTTTTACTATTTGCAATGAAATGTGATTGGTGGCTATTCATGAGTGAGGGATTGTTTGGCTGTGTAACCTATGTATACTTTACCCTACATTCTCTTATCACCGCTATAAGTACCTTGACATGAAAGAGGTCGTTGGTTCGAATCTAATAACGCCTACCAGAACCCATATCACTCACACATTTTTGTTTTGTGAACTTTAATTAGCCAGATCAAGTACGATTTTTTTATTTCATAAATACCAGTTGAAATGAGGTTTTTTATGGATTCTGGTGAGTTAAATATGAGACGTGCAGGTAAAAACCTTTATTTATCTAAATTTGTTTCAGCATTAAAGCTAAAATGTAGTAACATACCTACATAGCCGTTTTTTTGTGGAGGCAATATGCGTCTTACTACCTTTTCAAGCAGAGAGTTCAATCAAGATTCAAGCAAGGCGAAAAAAGCTGCCATGCTCGGCCCTGTTGTAATTACCGATAGAGGTCTGCCTTCGCATGTCTTGTTAACATACGAAGAATTCAATCGAATATCTAGGCCATCTCAATCACTTTCCGATCTTTTAGCATTGGATGATGATGGTAAAGATGCCTTTAAGCCAGTCAGAATTGAAGACAAAACAACTTATGTGAAGTTTTAATCAAATGTTCTTAATTGATACCAATGTTATTTCTGAAATCAGAAAAGTTAAAGCTGGTAAAGCAAATAAACAAGTTACTCAATGGGTTAAGGGTATCGATTTTTCCCTATGCTATTTATCCGTTATTACTATTCACGAACTTGAAGTTGGAGTTTTTCAGGCGGAATTAAAAGATAAGCAAAAAGGGAAAATACTTAGAGGTTGGTTAAATGCTCAAGTCCTACCTGCCTTTGAAAAAAGAATAATAGAAATTAGTCTGCCGATTATTAGGCAAAGTGCTGCACTTAACAGTCCAAAACTAAGACCTTTTAGAGATTGTTTGATTGCCTCCACCGGGCTCGTCTATGGAATGAGTGTTGTGACACGTAATTCTTTGGATTTTGAAAGTACCGGGGTAGCTCTAATTAATCCTTGGGATGAAATTGTTTAGCATTGTTTTAAATCGAAGGATTCTTAGAGAACTTAAATAATGCTTAACTAATCAAATCCATTTTGAATGTCATGTGTTCTATTGCATTTGGTCTTCACCCACATATACGCGCTAAATTTACTGTGACGTGGAAGAGGTGGGTAGCGAAGAATCTGATAACGGTTATAAAACCTACGCCGCAATCGCCTTTTTGCGTTGTGGGACTGAATAAGCGCAATCAAGTACAATTTTATTTCACTTATTTAATCGGTAACAATTGCGGTACAGAGCGGTAGGGATCGTTCTTTTTGTAATTATCGATAAATCTGAAAAAAGGGGTTCTGTACTTATTTATCAGAATGTTTAGAAAAAATTTGTACGCCAAATTTAATACAGCTTTTTTTGTGCTCTTGAAAACTAAATGTATTATTTGAGGTTATATAGGGGACTCTCATAAAAAGATCAAAAGCACGAAGCCTTAAAGTACACTCCATTTCGTCCATCGTTTCAAAAGTATTGGTCGCATCATTTTTTTGCAACTCCATCAAGTAAGGAGCAAACCTATCGCCAAAGGTAAAAATTTCATCAGGATTTTTTAATCGTCTCATTGCAAATTTGAAAAGCAAAGGAAGCTTATTAACAAACATTGAGCGACTAGAAAAAAAACTAAAAGCATGACCTACAATTTTCTTAACTAATAAATCTATATTTTCAGTGGGTTTATGATTAAGGTAGATTTCTTGAACTTCGATAACATGCAGATCCGCTTTTTCGAATAATATTGTTAAAAAAATATCTTCAAATTTATTAAAATACCTATAAATTACTCCTGCACTGTAGCCCTATTTTTCTGAAAGTAATTTAGTTGAAAACTCTTCATCAATCTCACTTTCAAAAATTTCCTTTGCGGATTGGTATAAATCATCAACGGTTTTATTAGACCGCGCTTGAGATGGTTTCTTTTTATATCCGCCGGTCAGTTCTAGCATTTCTGATAATTTCATAACTTCATTTTACATATTAATAAACGTGAATCTGTTTATGTAGGCTGATCACACGCCTGAAGAGCGCATGAATACTAGCTCTTTGAGGGATGAATTATTTCATACGTGAATTCGTTAATAAGACGAACCGCTTGGAAAAGTATTCAAAAAACCATATCATTCAACCTATATTTATTAATTTAAATGTATTAAAAAAAGAAAATGTTAGTTTAAAAATAAATATTTATTAGTATAAAAATTTAAAATGAATAAACAAATATCCATCGACGATGTCGTTCAGTTAATTGAAACAAGCTCCTGTCAAAAGTTGGGATACAAAGAATTGTGCAATCAAACCAATTTATCGGTTCGTCAGTTGATAGATTTATTTAAAGTCAAAAACACGACTCCTATGATGTTTATTCGTTCTGTAGAAAAGAAATCGCAAATTAAAAAAAATTCAGATATCAAAAAATATATTTATATAAATTCAATCAGTAGTGTCCCAACGTTGAACGCCCGGCGCGTTGCAACTCATTGATTTTATTTAAGAAATTCATGTTTTTTCTTGGTTCCGATTTCAACAATAATTCTCCAATAATGAGGCTTTTCCAGTCAATGGGGAAGTCTCATCATGAACCA
>CANJNC010000089.1 GCA_947475685.1 Comamonadaceae bacterium
CTAGAAGTCCTCGGTTGCCAGGAATGTCCGATGCAATCACGGGGATACCTATTGCGATCGCCTCGGACACCACATGCGCGCCACCCTCCATCAGACTTGATATCACCATCAGATGGCAGCGAGACAGCTGTTTTAAAGTTTCTTGATGGCTTAATTCACCAAGCCACTCGTATCGTTTTATTTGGGAGCTATAAGAGAGCGCTTCCCTACCCATTTCTTCGCTCATGGCTTTACCCAAATGAATGACGCGAATATTGCTTTTGGTTTGAAGTAAATTGAGAGCCCGTGCAGCACAAAAAGGATCTTTTTCTGGCCTAAGATGACCTATGACACTTACTAAAAAGCTCTTCTTTAAGCGTGGTTTTCGTTTTGTAGGTTTAATAGATTGGTAAACAACGTGAGTTTTATTTTGGTGCTCTTTCGCAATTAAATCCAAAGCAGCTGATTGAAGTACAACAATTGCATCAGCTATCTCCATAGATTTTTGAACCTCAGGAAAGACTTTCATATCTCGATATAAATCCGTCCCCGTGACGATCAAGATAATGGGTTGATCGGGAAAAGCTTTCTTAAACAGTTTGATGGAATGATGGCTTCTTAATGCGTGCAGCGCGATAAGCAGGTCTGTTTTGTTGCCAGACCACGATTCAGATATTTGGACTGAATGCCTAAATTTCTTTAAAAATTTCTCCCAACGAAGCGCTGTCATGCGATTTCCATGCAAACTCCCAGCAGGCGCAGGGGTCACAATTTCAATAGAGCGTAAAGTAGCTTTCATTCCTTGGAGAATTAGATTGAAGATTCTTGGATCAAATCAATGACAGACTCCAACCGGCACAAGAGATCTGCTATTTTTTTGGGTTCAACCATATTGAAATATCTTTTACCAATTCAATTGAGCGGTTTTCTTTTGATGGATACGATCCAATTGATTATGCTTGGGCTATTTTTTTGAAATGAAGCCCACTTCACAGGTCAATTGCTTGAGAAAGTAAGTTACTTCTTAATAGTTGCTTTGAGTTGCTTTATTTTCACGAAAACAGCTCAGCGAAGTACACTTTTTAAAAACTCAGGAAAGCAAGTAGATAAAAAGCTGACGGTTACACAGCATAAAAAAAGGAGCCTAATCTTAAAAATGCAAATTCAATTATTGACAATTACAAGTTTATTTAAAAAATACTACGCTCCGTGTCCTCTAATGTAAGTCTCAAGAAACTGGATCTGCTGGCCTTGAAGTTCAATGATATTCTTAACCAAGTCCCCAATTGAGATCACTCCAATGACTTTAGTGAGTTCTAGCACAGGCAGGTGACGGATATGCTTGTGCACCATGATTGCCATGCACTCCTCTAAGCTATTGGCAAGCGAGACTGTCAATGGGTTGGAGGTCATGATTTCTTTGATGATCGTCGTCTTAGGGTCGCGGTGTGGCAGCAAAACTTTGATGGCACAGTCACCTTGACTGACGATACCCACGAGTTGTTCATCATCAATCACCAGAATGGCTCGGACTCGATTTTCACGCATCAGTATCAAAGCGTCTTCAACGGATGATGTGGAACGTACAGAAAAAATAGTTTTATTTTTTTTATCAATGCACTGTTTGATGGTGTTCATATGTTTAAGAAATAATTTTTTAATAAAATAACCGAAGTAATATATAAATATTTTACTCTAAATCAGAATAAATATCTATTCAATATCTACTCAATATTGCTATTGCTTACGCTTTTTACGGTCATGATGACTTCCCTTCAATTAAAACCAGAACATACTGGCAGTGGTTAAAAAAATAGCGCTCAGATCTCAAGTTGCCTCGGTTCTATTCTCTTCAAACAAATTTTCATGGGTATTGATAATCCGTTTGGGAACAATGCTCACGTCATAAATGACGGGGCCATTGTAGGTAAAGGTTGCTTGTTCAAGAAAATCGTCTGAACTATGGCGTTGTTCTATATGTAAATTCGCAAGTGTTAATCTGCATTCACGGATTCTTTTTTTAAGCTTTGCAAAAATAGACTTCATATGTTTTTCATCCTCAACTTGATGTATCCACTGCCAGGCCTCTCCAAAAGGGATTGTCCGACTGGTACCATATCTGTTAAAAAGCATGTACGAAATTTTCATAAAAAGACTCCTTAAGTAGCACGCGGCTTCATGAAGTTAGACAGATCAAATACCGAATTAGGCACCTTAGGCAATACATTTCTTGTCAATGGTTTAAAGTGCCTAGCTAAAAATAAAGATTCAGGTAAACCTTGATTTTTGGGAATATGTTTTGTAATTTGACTCAAGGGATAGTTTTGCAAAAAGTGCTGCTTGATCTCATTAAATTCTTTTTTCAGCAACGATAAACCCGCACTTTCTGGACTTGGAAGTTTGCTTTCTGTTAATTCTTCTCTGTGATGGAAACACTTAAATATGTCCCAAACCGACAATTCGTCAACACCCACTTGAAGCAAGTAGCCGCCCCCCGGACCGCGATGCGACATTAAAAGGCCACCATCCTTGAGATCTTTCATCAAACTCTCAATGTAAGAAACCGATAGATCAAGCAACTTAAACATCTTGACCGTGGTGACCGGTTGATGTGAAGGTGCTATGGCAATGTGAGCAACAACTTTGAGACCGTGAAGATTTCTTTTGTTTAACATTTAGTTACTTTTGTAATATAATGAATAGATAATCCAACAGAAATAAAGATATTTTCTATACATATTACTAAAATTTTACATTTTAATTACTCATAATCTATACAAAAGGCAGAAATGAACGAAAACCAGCTTGAGAACACCGCAATTCACAAAATCGGGGCTATTTCCAGTCTTAGTGGCGTTCCCACGCCTACACTGCGCATTTGGGAGATTCGATACGCAACTTTTACCCCCCTCAAAACAATGGGTAACCATCGGTTGTATACAGATGATGATGTTCTGAAGGCCACCTTGCTTAAGAGGCTGACTGAACAAGGGCACGCCATCAGCAATATCGCAAAGCTTTCATCACATGCACTAAACAACCTATTGCAACAACAACAGGCCTCTAATCAATCCAAGTCACACGCTTTGACTGAAAGTCAGTCCGTATCGCTAGCGGTGGTCGGCTTAACGCTTGCAGGACGCATTGAGTCTAAGAAATTTACGCTCAGCTTCAATAACCAAGCCATACGCGTCACAGATATCTTCAACGATCTTCAAGACGCTCTAGGATCAAATTTTCAAAAAAAACCAGAAATATTGCTTGTAAAAGTAAATTCCTTGCACGCTGGCGTGCAAGTAGAAATCCATAAATTGGCTCAATACTGTCGCGCCCTTCAAACGATTGTTTTGTATAACTTTGGGCAAGAAAAGATCATTGAATCTTTGAAGCTCACTGGCATGTTGGTGCGCCGAGAACCGATACCAGACTCAGAATTGGCAGATTTAATCAATTCAGTTTTGTTGGTAGACACGAAACAAAACACCGGTAATTTAGCGGCTGGTACTGTCATTCCTCAGCGTAAATTCAGTGATAGAACTTTGATACGCGTTGCGGGAATTTCCACCAATGTCTTGTGCGAATGCCCTAGGCATGTCGCTGAAATCATTACTCAATTAACGAGTTTTGAGCAATACAGCCATGACTGCCTCAATAAAGCTAGCGAGGACGCGCATTTACATGCCTATTTAAGCTCCATATCAGGCTCGGCTCGTGCGTTATTTGAATCTGCTTTAGAGGTCATTGCAAAGCACGAAGGAATTGATTTAAGCGAAAATACCCAATGAATAAAAATGAACTAAGAATTCTTTTTTTATGTATGGGCAACATTTGTCGAAGCCCTGCGGCAGAAGGTGTTTTTAGTAAAAAAGTACGTGATTGTGGTCTATCAGAAAAAATTCACATCGACTCTGCTGGAACACACAACAACCATCCCAATTCCTCAACTGATGCACGTATTCAAACGCATGCCCTAAAGCGCGGTTACGATCTCTCTAATTTAAGAGCCAGGGCAATTCAAGACAAAGACTTCGAAGAGTATGATCTCTTACTGACAATGGATTGGGATAATCGCGCGCTATTAGAAGAGCGTTGCCCGGTTGAACACCAGCAAAAAATTAAGGGCTTTGCAGAATTCTTACTTACAACAAAAGCCTCAGTGATTCCTGACCCTTACTGCAAGGAAGGAGAAGGGTTTGAATACGTATTGGACTTAATTGAAGAAGCTTCTGAGGGGCTACTCCAAATAGCAGAAAAGAAAGTTAGACCATGAATCAAGACGCCCTCAACGTTCTCGGAACGCAACTCGTACCCTGCTCCTATGACCCTTTGACAGGATACTTTCGAGACGGGTGCTGCAACACAGACGAAAACGACCAAGGAAGCCATGTCATCTGTGCGAAAGTGACTCAAGAATTTCTAGACTATTCACTTGAGCAAGGTAATGATCTGATCACTCCTCGCCCAGAGTATCGGTTCAAGGGACTCAAGCCAGGCGATCGGTGGTGCCTGTGTGCGCTGCGTTGGAAGCAATCTTTTGCGGCGGGCGTTGCACCCAAAGTCGTGCTCGAGAGTACACACATCCGAGCTCTCGATTACGTCACCCTAGAGCAGCTTGAATCATGAAGAGACAAGCAACGATTGAATTGACTGATCTCAAGTTAGTCACACAAATTGGAACTTACGGGCCCTTTGACGTCAAACCAGAATTTCACCTTTTAAATCTAGTGCTGCAAATAAACATCGATAAGGTCCTCATCGCTTCGGATGAAATGCAGTATGTATTTGACTATGATCCTTTGATAAAAGAGATTGATCGCTTAGCTGCTGAGCGTTTATACGAAACGCAAGAGCACCTGATGACACGCATAGCGTATGCGTGCGCAGTTTACGAAGAAGTCAAGGCCGTTGAAATCTATCTCCGGAAATCTCCGGTCTTGAATGGAAGCGGTTCTCTAGGAGTTCGATTGACCCTGTGTGAAGCATCGACCAATGAGCTCAGAAATAAAAAGTCTTTAAATCACTAAATTCAATAGCAGATGAAATCTTCGTCGACGTTTAAAGGCAATAAACAAAGCTTACCCAGCAAGCCTTGCAAAGCATGTGGCCGCGACATGACATGGCGCAAGGCTTGGGCCAAGAACTGGGAGCAAGTGCTTTATTGCTCAAACGCTTGTCGACAAAACAAATCAACAAGCAAGAGCGCATGAACTATGGTTTAGTTTGGTTTAAACGCGACTTGCGCTGGCAAGATCACGCAGCGCTTTCACAAGCATCTAAAAATGGATCTGTGAGATGCATTTATATAGTAGAACCCGAATTGTGGATTCAGCCTGAGAGTGCACTTCAGCATTTTGATTTTATTCACGAGTCATTGTCAGAGCTCGATGCCTATTTACGCACCCAAGGTGGATGCCTTGAAGTCCATATCGGTGAGGCCAGTGACGTGTTAACACGGTTGTGGCAAGAATCCCCTTTTGCAGAACTTTATTCTCACGAGGAAACTGGCAATGGATTTACCTATGCGCGTGACCTGAAGGTTGCTTTCTGGTGTAAGGGCAATGATGTGACATGGAAAGAGTTTGCTCAGTTTGGTGTTGTGCGCGGCCTAAAAAATCGCAATCTATGGCAAAGAGAGTGGGAAAGACACATGTCGTTACCTATCCAAGAAGTTGGCTCAATCAAGTTTTGGAGAATGCCCTCACCTGAACCCTTTTTAATGTCAGCTCCCGAGCATTTACAACACAACCCACCATTGAGACAGCTTGGGGGACGCTCACATGCATTGAGTATCTTGCACAACTTCTTAAATGCTCGCAGCATTGGCTATAGAGGTGGTATCTCCTCTCCCCTTTCCGCTCCAGATGCTTGCTCGCGCATCTCTGCTTACCTCACCTACGGTTGCATCAGCATGCGAGAGGTGGTCCAAGCGACCCGCAAACACTTGGCGCAACTCCCACCCCAGGCCAGCCGACATCGCTCTGGTTTAACTGCATTTATGAGTCGCCTTTACTGGCATTGCCATTTCATTCAAAAATTAGAAAGCGAACCTGAAATTGAATGGCGAAATATGCATCGTGGATATGACAATCTGCGCGAACAAGACTTTAACCAAGAGCATTTCGACGCATTAAAGCAAGCTCGAACAGGTTGGCCAATGGTGGACGCTTGCGTCTCTATGCTGCGTGAAACTGGCTGGCTAAACTTTCGAATGCGCTCCATGTTGGTATCAGTGGCGGCCTACCCATTGTGGCTCCACTGGCGGCCCGTGGGAGAATGGTTGGCAACTCAGTTCTTAGACTATGAACCAGGCATTCACTGGAGTCAAATGCAAATGCAATCTGGAACGACAGGCATCAATACGGTTCGCGTTTACAACCCTATCAAGCAAGCGCAAGACCACGACCCGAAAGGCATATTTGTTCGCCGATGGCTTCCAGTCATGAGAAGAGTTCCAATCGTTTGGATTTTTGAGCCTTGGAAAATGCCAACTCATCTGCAAGATACTTCAAGCGATGTGAGCAATACTGCCATCGCAATTCCAGTTGTTGACCTGGCTCTCTCGACTCGGGACTCCAAAAATAAACTTCATGCCCTTCGTAAAACACAAGCGGTACATGATGGAAATGAAGCCGTCGTCAACAAACATGCTTCAAGAAAAACCCTTCTTGAACCAAGCAAAGGAAAATCCGCAGAATTTGTGTCCGATCAGCAATTGGGATTTGATTTTTGACCTCTTGTGCAATATGCACTAAGGTAGAAATATGTTGGGTTTTCCATTTGTAAGTGTATAAAAATAATTTTTAATAAAAATATTCAACCGATAATAATTTCTGTAGTCTTTAAATTTATCGAATTTATAGTCCCTAATTATTTCATCAACCGTTAAATTCTTGGATACAGCCTCCCTCATACCTGAATCAAAATACCTAAGTAGATTTATTTCATTTTGTATGTCATTTTGATCAGAAATATCACCGTGACCTCCCAGATAAAATTGAACATCCATTCCTTTAATTTTCTCCAAAAGTATTATCCAATTTGTAATTGAAGGCGTAAATGATGGATTGGTCCAACTGTCTTTTGCAACTGGACCGCCAGCAAACAGGACTTTCTCTTCAGGAAAATAAACAATTGCGTCTCCTGGATTTTGACCAGCACCCAGATAAATCAATGAAATTTTTTTACCACCTAAAGTCAATTCCAGGGAATGATCAAACGTTACGTCAGGCATGATGAGTTTGACCTCATCCGAGTTGTATTGCCTTTGCTTAAAATATCCAGATCGTCTTTTAAGTTCTTCTTCAAAATACCGTTTCATCATGGTTGCCGTGTCTTTTTGAGCAATAAATTGAGCTCCAAGGTCTTTAAAAATGACGTTGCCAAAGTAATGGTCCCCATGAAAGTGCGTATTGATCACCCACTTTATTGGCTTATCTGTGGTTTTCCGAATTGCAGTCATCAACTCTTTTGCTCTTTGAGGATGTTGACGCGAGTCGACAACTAAAACACCCTCATCCGTCACTAGCCAAGCGTTGTTTGATTCAGCGAAATGGTATTGGAAAAATAAACCAGGAGCAACTTCTCTGACACTAATAGGGATCTCTTTTTCTAAAACCTGACCATCCTCTACAGCTTGGCTAAATGCCTTATCCATGAAAAATAAAAATAAAAACAAGCTCAATTGAAGCAACCCTGTTTTTAGATCAGTACGGATCAATAATTTTGAAGAACTCATATTTCAGTTTAAATTTTAATCATTGATCCATCTATCTTGCCTTTGAATTATTTTCACGAGCAATAAATTTCTTATCAACAGTGCCTTTAAATTCCTTTAAATTCAATCAAATGTCCAAGTTTTAAAAATGAAACCTATATTCAAAGCAACTATTTCTAAAAAGAAGTACCCATCAAAGTCGATTACTTGAACAAGACACACATGGATCTGATCGCAAAGCATACGATCCTTCGCTGCTATTTTTTGGATCCCAAGGCTAAGAAAATCGGATAAGACCCATTTTTCCGTTCTGCAATATGGGCCGTTACGAATTTAACATTTGTGAACCCATATTGCTGAAGTTTTCCTGCAAATTCATCGCGATCAAATCCTTGATGAAACACTCCCTCCGTGGGAATGGCATGAAAGCCACCGTCTTCAGTGTCCAAGTCTGCCAGTGCGATATGGCCACCGGGCTTTAGATGATCGGCAAATTTTTGAATCATGTTGTTGGTGTCTTTGACGTGGTGCATGGCCATTGCACTCATGATGAGATCGTATTGAACGCCAGTGGGGTTGAGCGTGATGTCTTGACAAAGAATTTCAACTTTTCTTTTTAACTCTGTTTTTGCGATCAACTTCTCTAGCATGGACTCGGATACGTCCACAGCGGTAATTTTCTTCACATGGGGTGCCACTTGCGCGCTGATCAACCCTGTTCCAGCGCCAAAATCCATGACTGTCATCTGTTCGTTTAATTTCACATTTTCCAAAATCGAGGATCCAATGGCCTGAGACATCTTGGTTCTCATCTCATTGGCATCCCAATTTGTCGATTTTTCTTTGAATAAATCAGTCATCTTTAGCGTCCTTTGTTAAATTTGAGTTGTTTGGAATAAATTATAAAAGTATTTGGTTTTTTCAAAAATGAAAACCATTCACACCGATGGCTTTAAAGCGAAAACCCACTGTACGCTTTAAAAAGCATATAGACGGACACACACATCAATAAAGCAGAAAACCCAAGCTGAACTTGCCAAGCTTGCAATTTGCGAGAAACAAGACGGCCCATCAGCATTCCGCTGATCATTGCGCCTACAAAACCACTGGTCTCAGCAAGAGGCAATTGGGCACCGCTTATCAACGCGTTGACGACGCCCCCGCTTCCCACCAAAGTGATGACGAACAAAGAGGTTGCCACAATCCCAGGAAGTGCAAGATGGGTGAAACGTCTCATCAACGGCACGATTAAAAACCCCCCACC
>CANJNC010000090.1 GCA_947475685.1 Comamonadaceae bacterium
AACGATTGTGTTTATAGTGAAATCAGTTAGATTAAAAAATCTAACTGTGAATGGATCAACATTTAACTCAGGTCAGTTTGCTGATGTGTTTTGTCTGGTTTTACAGCACCGCCCCTTTTGTAGAGATTGTTTGCTGAAATGCCAAGCCTAGCTGAGACCTCAGCAACTGAATAGCCTCTCTCTGTGATTTGACGAACTTCTTCGTCTTTATATTTTGGGGTAAAACTTAATGTTGACATGGCCTACTCCTATGAAGAAATCATAGACGCGAAATGTCTACTGCACCCTGGGAAGTCCAGTTATGAGTCAAATAGGTGTTAATCTCTATTCTTATCATTCTTTTATACATTCAAAATGCTCTAATTACTGTGTTTACTTTTGGTCTTACCATCAATAAACTTTTGGCATAGTTTCATTAATCGCGCTATAAAAGAATTTCACCAATTGACAACGCCACAAGGAGATGAAATGAAAATCTTGAAATCGGTTCTAGTAGTAACAATTGTAGGACTCACGACAATTTTCTCGTCTTGTGTTGTTGCCCAAGAGTATCCTTCTCGCACCATTCGGATCATTAGTCCTTGGGCTTCTGGTGGCCCTTCGGATGCAATTGTAAGGCCCCTTGCCAACAAGCTGGCGGTTGTCTTAGGCCAACCCGTCATCGTGGAAAGCAGTCCTGGCGCGAACGGTATGATCGGTCATGAACTCGTTTCCCGCGCAAAGCCGGATGGTTACACCGTCCTTATGTCACATGTGGGACCGATGGCAATTAGCCCAGCTCTTGAAAAAAACATTCGTTATGATCCAATCAAGAGTTTTGAGCATGTAACCCTGTTCACTACACAGCAATTATTGCTTGCAGTTCGTCCCAGTCTTCCGATTAAGACAATCAAGGAGTTTATTGACTATGCGAAGAAAAATCCTGGTATGCCTTATGGATCTGTAGGCATTGGTTCGACCACCCATCTTGCAGTTGAATGGCTCGCGTCTGAAGCCGGCATTCAAGTCAACCATATTCCCTATACCGGAGCTGGGCCGTTCATGACGGACATGCTCGGTGAGCGTATCGATTTCGGCTTCCTAGCACTTGCATCCTTTGCCCCTTATCTTGCTCCCCCAGAGCGAGTGCGCCCCATCGCGCTGAGCACGAGTATTCCATCCAGGCTTGCGCCGAATACTCTACCGATGGCAAGTGTAATTGAGGACTTCAACATCGCCTCATGGTACGGATTCGAATTGCCCGCAGGCACGCCGCAGGCAATTGTGCAAAGACTGTCCACTGAAATAAACTCTATTCTCAGGGAGCCGGATATGGTGGCGCGCCTGACATCTCTCGGCATGGATCCAGGAGGCGGCTCGCCGCAGGAATATAGCGAAAAAGTCCGTCGGGAATTAGCGCTTTGGGCAAGTATGGTGAAGAAAGCCGGGCTTAGCAAAAAGTAAAAATAAAGAATTCGCCACAAAATTCCACTTATTTATTTTCTAATTTTCACAACGCAAAAAGGGAAGAGTTTCAAATATGGATATTTCTAAAATCGGAGCCATCGATGCGGTGGTTAATATCTGGACTGAAGAATCGCTAAGCTATCGCCCCGATTGGAGGCATACCTTTTATGGTCCCAAGATGAAGGTTGCCGCCGATAATTCCTCCGCCGTGTCTCTGGAGCGCATGATTGAGAAAATGGACGAGGCTGGAATTCGCAAGGGATTTCTGGTGTCCACCAAATGTGGCTCGCTCGGTCCGGCTTCTACGTATCATTTGCCGCCGCGGTTGGTCGCTGAGGCAGTACAGAAATATCCGGATCGCTTCTATGGTCTTGCTGGCATTGATCCCACCGAGGGCATGGCCGGAGTGCGTGATTTCGAGAATTCGGTTAAGGAACTTGGTTTCATTGCGGCACATGTGTACCCCCATTGGTTTGAACTCGCTCCCGATCATGCTCGTTATTACCCCTTCTATGCAAAATGCGTGGAACTTGATGTGCCTATCATCATCCACGTTGGTCAATCAATGATCTATGCTCCCGATATGCCGCGCCGTAGCGTGGCTCGTCCCATCACGCTTGACGGGGTCGCTTGTGATTTCCCGGAACTAAAGATCGTCGGAAGCCATATTGGTGTTCCCTGGACCGAGGAGATGATTGCGATGGCCTGGAAGCATCCAAACGTATACATCGCTTCTGATGCGCATGCACCCAAATACTGGAATCCTGCGCTGATCCATTACATCAACACCTTTGGCCAGGACAAGGTGATCTTTGGCACCGATTTTCCGGTACTCGACTTCAAGAAAACCATGGATCAAATTAGGAACCTAAACTTCCGCGAATCCGTACTTCCAAAATTTCTGCGCGAAAATGCCGAGCGGGTATTCAAGCTAAAGGTATGATGCTTTAATGAATATCGCGGATGTGATTCGTATGCACGGTCGCTTGCGCTCCGACAAAGTCGCCATCGTTGACGGTCAACGTATCATCACTTATGGTGAACTCGACAGAAGGGTCGACGGCTTCAGCCACGCTTTCAGCCGGATCGGAGTTCAGAGTGGTGAATTTGTGGGCGTCGCGCTCCGTGACACAGCCGAACACATCATGGCCTGGTTTGGCTTGTCAAGGTTGGGGGCCGTGATAGTGCCCATGGATCATCGCTGGAGCAGCTCGGAACTTGCAACGGTTGCCATGCGCTTTGGCGTAAGGTACACCCTTGTGGATATTCATCAGCCGGGCAATGGCACAGGCTGGATGCGTGTCGATTCGGCCTGGTTCGAAGAAAGCCGAACGTCCTATCATGACCCTCAGATTGGGTCTGACTCACCCTTGGTGGTCTCGCTGTCATCAGGAACCACCGGAATGCCCAAAGGACCCTGTGCATCGCACCAGACCTACGAGAACCGATTCATGGCGTATTGGATCAATCTGGGTTTCAATGCATCTGATCGCTTTGTTTCCGCGACGCCTCTTTATTTTGGAGGAGGACGGGGCTTCACCTGGGCGAATCTCTTTTCTGGCGCAACGGTTCATCTCTTTCCTCCGCCCTTTGAGCCGCTGGAGTTGATCGACCTTGTGCGCACATGCCGTGCAACGTCCATCTTCTTGGTTCCGACCATGATCCGAAGGCTCCTAGAAACAGAATTTCAGGGCTTGGCATTTCCTTCCTTGCGCTGCTTAGTATCAAGTGGTTCTGCGTTGTTTCCAAACGAGCGCCATCAAATACGACAACGCCTCTCGTCCAATCTGCACGAAATGTATTCTTCTAGCGAGAGCGGTGCGGTTTCGGTGCTTAGCCCCGACGATGTTGAGGCTCACCCCAATTCTGTCGGGCGACCCTGCTTTCGGGTCGAAGTGGAGGTGGTGGACGCGCAGGACAAGGCTTTGCCAGCCAATGAAACCGGCGCGCTTCGTTACCGCAGCCCAGCAACGCCGGAAATATTTCTGGGTGGTGATGCTGCCGAAAGCGGGTTCCGCAACGGCTGGTTCTACCCGGGTGACCTTGCGGAGATCGGCGAGGATGGTTTCATTCGACTCAGGGGCCGATTCAAGGACATGATCATTCGCGGGGGTATCAATATATACCCCGGTGACATAGAACAAGCCTTGCTGCGTCATCCACATGTTTCAGACGCTGTCGTGCTGGGAGTGTCCGGTGCTGAACTGGGTGAAGAGGTAGCCGCTTTCGTTGTCGCATCCAAACCCGTCGACGCAGAGGCGCTCGAGGCGTTCTGTCGGAATGAGGTCGCGTCTTATAAGATCCCGCGACATTTCGTCTTTATGCCGGTGCTACCTCGCAATAGTGGAGGCAAAGTTGTCAAGTCCGAACTTAGGAGCCTATTTGAGAACATGGCGTTGAATACCGTCGAAAGGGTTGTGTCAAATGAAACAGGCACTTGAATGGGGGGAGGGAGATGTTGCCCAGGTGCATGAAACGGTTAATCGATTCTGTGAACGACGCTTGACTGCGGTCGAAGTGCGCCGCCGTGACGAAGCACATGAACCGCCCTACGATTTACTTCCCGAATTTGCAGAATTAGGTCTGATCCGTGCCCCTTTGCCTGTCGAGCATGGTGGTTTCGGACTGCCTTGGGGACAGTTTTGCCTAATTCAACGGCGTCTCGCCTACAACGCTTATTTTGCGGCATCGATTCTCAACCGCGTTGTGACGTTCGGTGCAATTCCGATAATCCGGTTTGGCACCAAGCGTCAACGCGAAAATATCTTACCACGACTTTTGGATGGCAAGGCTCTGGTTTGTCTTGCCTTGACCGAACCAGGGGCTGGCTCCGACGCCAAGGGCGTTCGTACACTGGCGCGCCGCAAGGGGGATGGCTGGTGCTTGAGCGGACGTAAAACTTGGATCAGCGATGCTGCCGATTCCAACTACCTGCTGACCTTGTGCCGCACTGAAGGCGAAACGGGATTGACCGCTTTTCTCGTGGATCGGGAAATCGCAGGGATTGCCATGACATCGCTAGGCAAGGTTGGAAACCACTGCATGCCCAGTTGGGACATCGGCCTTGATGATGTGCTGATTTCCGATGAATGCCGGCTGGGTCCCATTGGAGAGGGTTTCTCAGTCATCGACTCGGCACTGTCCTTTTCGCGTGCCAGCATGGCTGCCAGTGCCTTAGGAACGGCTCGCGCTGCTTTTGATCTGGCTGTATCGCACGCTCGTGAACGCGAGCAATTCGGCCGACCTATTGGGCATTTCCAGGTCATACGCCATCGCCTGGCGGATATGAAGTTCGAAATTGTCAAAGCCGAACTTTTGGTGGAAGAACTTGCGCGGCGCATCGACAAAGGAGAATCCGTGGCAGAAATTGCGCCAATGGCCAAGCTGGCCTCGACCGAAACACTGAGATTCGTCACGGAACACGGAATGCAAATCCTTGCCAGTGCGGGCTATGCGTTGGAAAGCCCGATGCAACGGTATTGGCGTGATGCTCGTCTTTATACGTTCGGCGAAGGCACGAGCGAGATTCAGCGTGAAATCATCGCCAAAACGATTGGACTCTAGCGCAATGAGGGATATGCACAATAAGTTTGGTGGAGAGCGCTAATGCTTGAAGTGACTTCTGCATGGCTAGACGTCGTAGGCTGGAGTTTCGGTCGCTTTTCCGATGAAATCGGCAGCCCTTTAAGTAATCTGTCTGCCTTTCTCACTAGCGATCACCGAGATGGTCCCGCCTCCCTGCGCTGAAGCACCTACGCACAGTTACGGGCGCGCGAACTCGCTCGATGAAATATTAATGGAGAGAAAATCACATGGGTAACCAAGTTTGCACGATGTTCGGTCTTGATGCACCAATCTTCGCCTTCTCGCATTGTCGGGATGTCGTTGTTGAAGCGTCTCGGGCTGGCGGCATGGGGGTTCTAGGTACGGCAGGCTTCACCCCCGAAGAGCTTGAAATTGAGTTGAACTGGATCGATAGACATGTTCATGGCAAACCTTATGGACTCGATCTACTGATGCCGGTCAGCTACGAAACCGTGCGATTAAAGCCCGGGCAGCCAACCTCCGCTTTGCTACCTGATCAACAGGTAGCATTTGTGGATGAATTGCTAACTCGACATGGTGTGCCTGCCATGCCGGTAGAAGAGTCTGAGACGCTCAGACGCGCAACGCTTAATCGCTTCACGATCACTCCAACTCAGCACGTGCAGATCCTCGATATTGCCTTTCGCCATCCCATTAAATTGCTCGTCTGCTCACTTGGCACACCATCGGCGGAAACGGTGGCGCGTGCCAGGACCGCTGGGATGAAACTGGCAGGACTCGTTGGTTCGCCGGAACATGCCTGCCGCCAGCGCGAGGCTGGGGTAGATCTGATCATTGCCCAAGGATCGGAGGCAGGCGGTCACACCGGCCAGATTTCCACCATGGTTTTGACGCCGCAGGTGGTTGACCTGGTCGCACCCATGCCCGTTCTGGCAGCTGGCGGAATCGCCAGTGGCCGACAGATGCTCGCTGCCATGGCGCTTGGAGCCGCGGGCGTCTGGTGCGGATCGGTATGGTTGGCATCCCCGCAAAGCGACGCTCCGCCTGAGGTTAAGCAACGCATATTGTCGGCGCGCTCTTCAGAGACCATTGTCAGCCGATCCTATTCAGGGAAAAATAGCCGCGTTTTGAAAAGCGCTTGGACGGACGCATGGGCCGCTGTCGACGCCCCGCCCACCTTGCCCATGCCGCTTCAAAGCTTGTTGGTTAAGGAAGCCATGGCAAGAGCACAGAAGGTCCGTTCCGAGCCACTGGCGACCTATCCAGCGGGTCAGGTTATCGGCCAGATCACGTCTGAAATAAGCGTGCGACAGATCTATCATGACATGATCTTGGAATTTGCCGATCAACTGGAAAAATTGCATAAAAAATATTCTTAGGCGTGGTCTGGGAGTGCGAATGTAAGCCAAGTTTGTTTCATGATAAATCTAATGATTTTTATGAAACCTGAATTCAAATACGAAGTGCAACGTTAGCTAAAACGTTAAGAGGCTGGAGATGGATTAATATCCATAGCTTCTTGACCTGCCAGTTAAGTTGCCATGAAATATAACCATCTCAGCCAAAACGAACGATATCAGATTTTTGCCCTTATGAAAGCTGGACTTAATAAAACTCAAGTTGCATTGACCTTGGGTAGAAGCAAGTCCACCATTTCTAGAGAAATTGAAAGAAACTCGGGCCTGAAGGGGTACCGACCGAAGCAAGCAAGCCTGAAATCCGAGGTCCGGTCCTTGGGATGCAGAAATGCCAAAAAGGTCAGTGTTGACACGCTTAAGTCTGCCTTTGACCTGGTGAGACAGGAATGGAGTCCAGAACAAATTGCTGGCACCATGAACATTAGCCATGAAACGGTCTACCGCCATGTCTATGCGGATAAGGAGTGTGGAGGTAAGCTGTTTATGCATCTGCGCAGCCAAAAGAAACGACGAAAGCGTTACGCTAGCGGCAGGCAGCGAAGGGGCCAAATCCCCAATAGACGCTCGATTCACGAGCGCCCTGCCGTGGTTGATTTGAGGCTTGAGGTCGGGCACTGGGAGGGCGATACGGTCATAGGAGCTAGGCACAAGCAAGCGATCGTCACCTTGGTGGAGAGGAAAAGCGGGTATGCAAAATTGTTCAAAGTTAAGAACAAGACTGCTGAGCTGGTAAGCGCTGCCATGATTAAATCTCTCAAGCCATTTGACGGCTTGGTTGACACGATCACCCTGGACAATGGGAAGGAATTTGCAGATCATCAAAGGGTTGACCTGGAGTTAGGAAGCACCATTTACTTTGCAGATCCCTTTGCCAGCTGGCAAAGGGGGACCAATGAAAACTTTAACGGCTTACTGAGACAATACATTCCCAAAGATAGACCCCTATCAACGGTAACACAGGAAGAGCTTAAAATGATTGAGAACAAGTTAAACCATCGACCTCGAAAGAGATTGGGATTCAGGACGCCACATGAGGTGTTTCATGAATCCTTAAACCGTGTTGCACTTCGTGTGTGAATCCAAGAAAGATAATAAAATTTTGGATTCCGTTAATCCTCCCATAACCAAACTTTGCTCTTATTGAATCACTTTAGATACTGCTTCAAATCGTCAGACCTTTCTAATTTATTCATTAGCTCTAAATATTTCTTTAGCTCTTCTTGCATTTTATGAGCAAGTTTTTGATCCTTATTGATTTTATTTAGATTCGGCGGTTTCAATGAGCAAGACAATGGTTATGGTGTACGAAACATTCATGAGATGGCAATAACGTGCTGGAAAAAGCATTGATGGTGTGAAAAAAATATTTTTTGTGGGTGTAAATTAATCTGTGAAAGTTGACTACGGATATGGGTGAGCGTTTAAACGATCTACAAATTCAATTTTTAAATCTTTTCATAGCAGCTCTCCAATTTTGAATCGACAAGGTTAACTTTTTATATGCCTGCATGATTGCTAAATATACCAGCTTCATAGCAAAGTTCTCTTTGCGAAATAATTTCCTGCGTTTTGTTGCTGATCGAATGACACTGTTGAGAACACAAGTTTGAGTTGTGATTTTTTTTAAGGCAATGAAATGAATTTAAGAAATTAGTTGCTATTGCAATACTTTTATTTCTTATTTTTTAGCAATCTTAGTTATGCAAAATATCAAAATTGTACTTGCTCATTAAAACCGCCAACTCTTAAATATCAGATAATTCAGAAAATAAGGAATCTTTTAAATCGAGAAATGATATTTAAGCTTGGTCTAAATTTATTGCCCAAGAACTATATTTGATTTAGCTCCAACTTCTTTTACTTTTTTTAGATCACTTAACAATTGTGCTTCAAAACTTCTAGGATCTAGACCCTTGGCAGTAAATCCCAAATTCAAGAGTTTAGACTTTACCAAGGGATCATTTAAAGCAATTTTAAAAGTATCAATAAGTTTATTTTTTGCAAACTCATCTAGGCCAGCAGGAGCTATAAAACCAACCCAAGACGAAGCAAAATAACCTGGTAGACCACCCTCTGAAACAGTAGGAACATCAGAAAGCAAATCCATTCTGGAACTGCCGGTCACGGCTAGCCCTAGTATTTTTCCGGACTTAACATGCCCAGATGCTACAGATGGCACGACAAACATAAAATCAACTATTCCACTGATCACATCCACCAAGCCCTGAGGCTCACCAGCGTATGGCACCATTGTGAATCGTGTTCCACTTTGAGCTTGGAACAATTCTGCCCAAATGTGTGAACTTGTACCCAAACCAAGTGTTGCATAATTTAATGAATTTGGCTTAGACTT
>CANJNC010000091.1 GCA_947475685.1 Comamonadaceae bacterium
CTTGGTCGTGCAACGCAGGGGGTCAAATTGATCGCCCTAGACGAAGGATCCCAGTTAAGTGGCCTTAAGAGAATTGTTGAAAATGACGCCGTCATTGCATCCGAAGATGGCGATGGCGCAAGTGATGAGGTTGATTTGAACGATTCTGGCGATCAAGATCCAAGCCCGCCAACTTAAATTTAAACCACCAACTCTTCATGCTTGAGTGAATGTGTAGGCCCTTGCGTTTTAAACTTAATGTGCATGTCACCTCAGTTCAACCCTGAACTGAGGCGACAAACAACTGACATCAACACTATGCGTCCCTATAACTTTTCTGCAGGACCCGCCGCCATTCCGCTTGAGGTGCTTGAACGCGCGGCAAAAGAGATGAGCAACTGGCATGGGTGCGGCATGGGGGTCATGGAGATGAGCCACAGAGGAGAAGAATTCATCTCTATCTACGAGCACGCTGAAAGTAACTTTAGAGCGCTTTTGAGCATCCCTTGGGAATTTAAAATCCTCTTTATGCAAGGGGGCGGGCTTGGAGAAAACGCGATTGTCCCCCTTAATTTAAGTCGCGCTCAAGAGGTGGACTTTGTGCTAAGCGGCAGCTGGAGCCAAAAGTCCCTCAAAGAAGCCATGCGTTATTGCTCGCCGAAAATTGCCGCCTCCTCTGAGTCCAATGGATTTCATGAGTTCCCATCACCTCGCACTTGGAACTTGAACCCCAAGGCGCAGTACGTGCATATTTGTACCAACGAAACCATTCACGGCGTGGAGTGCCATGAATTGCCAGATTTAAAATCCATGGGCTGCGTTGCACCCTTGGTGATCGATTTTTCATCCCACGTGCTGTCTCAACCGGTTGACTGGAGCCGTGTGGGACTGGCCTTTGCTGGAGCACAAAAGAACATTGGTCCTGCTGGACTCACCATTGTCGTGGTGCGAGAGGACTTGCTGGGTCACGCTCTCTCCATTTGTCCAAGTGCGTTTGACTATACAACGGTTGCCAAAAATTCCAGCATGTACAACACGCCCCCCACATATGGCATCTACATGGCAGGGTTGATGTTTGATTGGCTCAAGCAGCAAAGAGAAGGCTCCCTCACAGGCGTATGGGCCATGCAAAAAAGAAACCAAGAAAAGGCGCGTCTTTTATATGAAGCCATTGATGCCTCCTCCTTTTTTTCCAACCCTGTGGCTCCACTTTCACGCTCATTGATGAATGTGCCTTTCTTTTTAGCAGATCCAGCAAAAGATTCTATTTTTCTAAAGCAAGCCAATGAAAAGGGACTGCTTCAACTTAAAGGACACAAATCCATTGGAGGCATGAGGGCGAGCATTTACAACGCCATGCCGCTAGATGGCGTTCAAGCCTTGGTTGATTTTTTAAAAGAATTTGAAGTCCATTTTGCTTAAAACTAAGCTCCACCCCTTTCTCACGGCCCCCATTAATCTGAGTGAATAAATTCATATCTCTTTAAACACAAAACCTCACCATGATCAAGCCCATTCAATCTGAAGAACTCGCCAAACTCAGGCACGAGATTGATCATATCGATCAACAACTGCTCAACCTACTGAATGCCAGGGCACAGGTTGCACTCCAAGTCGGAGAAATCAAACGTGAAGAGGGCAGTCCCTTTTTTAGGCCCGATCGCGTTGCTCAAGTGATCGATAAAATAAAAGCGGCCAATACAGGACCGCTTTTAAGTTCTCACGTAGGCCATATTTGGCAAGAAATCATGTCCTCTTGCTTGGCCCTTGAAGCACCTCAAAGAGTAGCCATTTTGGGGCCTCAAGGCACTTTCACCGAAGAGGCTGCCCTTGAGTTTTTCGGCAGCGCATGTCAACTTGAATACTTTCAAAATTTTGATGAAGTCTTTCACGCCACAGCTGCTGGCACCACGCAGTTTGGTGTCGTCGGTATGGAGAACACCTCTGAAGGTGTTGTGGCCAGATCCTTTGATCTATTTTTACGCTCTCCCGTTCACGTCATTGGCGAAGTGAGCTTGCTCGTTAAACACAATCTCATGGGCGTGAACGAATCGTTGCAAGACCTGCAAGTGGTCATGGCTCATCCACAAGCCTTGGGGCAATGCCAATCCTGGCTCTCCAAGCACCTGCCCAACGTTGAGCGCCGCGCAGTCAGTAGCAATGCCGAGGGTGCACGCTTGGCCGCCACCAACCCCCAGTGGGCCGCTTTGGCTGGAGAGAGGGCTGCAAGGCAGTTTGGCTTGAACATCATGGCACATGCCATCCAAGATGAAGCCATCAACAAAACCCGTTTTGCAATCATTTGCCTGCCTCAAACACTGCCCACTCCGCCTGCTTCAGGGAGAGATTGCACGTCTTTGGTGGTTTCCGTGCCCAATCGACCTGGTGCCGTGCATGATTTATTGGTACCTCTGAAAAATAACGGCGTGTCCATGACCCGCTTTGAGTCAAGACCTGCCAAATCAGGCCAGTGGGAGTATTTCTTTTATATTGATTTGCAAGGCCACATCACCGACCCCAATGTCAAAAAAGCCTTGGAAGAATTAAAGGGTCTGTGCGCGTATTACAAAATACTGGGCTCATACCCAGTGGGTGAATGAGCTGCCATGCATTTTAAGAAACTTGCATTGATTGGTTGCGGTCTGATTGGAGGCTCATTCGCTTTGGCCCTCAAACGCGCTCAAGCCATTGAACGCGTGAGTGGCTTTAGTGCATCGTTGAGCAGCCGAGAAAAAGCACTTTCATTGCACGTCATTGACGAATCTGCCAATAGCATTCAAGAGGCGGTTCAAGGCGCAGATTTGGTCCTTGTGGCCGTCCCCGTGAACGCCATCGAAGCGTGTCTTTCAAACATTCGAGAAAGTCTGAGCGATGAGGCCTTGGTCATGGACGTGGGCTCCACGAAACACCAAATTACCCTTGCTGCACAAAGAGCGCTCAAAGAGCGCTTGCATTGCTTCGTTCCGGCTCACCCCATCGCGGGCAAAGAGCGTCACGGTGTTGCGCACGCTGAGGCGACTTTGTTTGATCATCACAAAACCATTCTGACACCTACCCCCCAAAGCGATGCCCATCTGGTTGCGTTGGCCAAACAAGTCTGGCAAACCATTGGCTCAACTGTAAGCATCATGTCACCCGAGGAACATGACCAAGCCTTGGCGGCCATAAGTCACCTGCCCCACTTGATCGCCTTTGCCGCGGTCAACGCCATTGCTCAACAAGACCAAAGGGACTTGTTTCTATCTCTTGCTGGACCTGGGTTTAGAGATTTTTCAAGAATTGCAGCCAGCGCCCCTTCTGTGTGGGTAGACATCTTTTTATCCAACCCAAATGAAGTCTTGGATCAACTTTCAATGTTTAAAAAAGCCATCGCCAATTTTGAGCAAGCGCTTATGAGAAAAGACCCCCAAATAATTGAAAATCTGATTGAGTCTGCTAGCACCGTCAGAAAAGATTGGACACCAACAGGTTCAAAGAAATAGGCCCCCCTTTAAAATTGGCTTAATTGACCTCCCCATTGAGCGCCCATGTTCACCCAACCTCACCTTGATTTACCCCCGCTTTTGAGCGCCAGCGGAAGTGTTTCCTTGCCTGGCTCAAAAAGCATCTCCAACAGAGTTCTGCTTTTGGCAGCTTTGAGTGAGGGGCAA
Source organism: Comamonadaceae bacterium (assembly GCA_947475685.1). GTDB lineage: Bacteria > Pseudomonadota > Gammaproteobacteria > Burkholderiales > Burkholderiaceae_C > Limnohabitans. The sequence goes on from CANJNC010000091.1 coordinate 3,630, forward strand.
ACTTGGGTGCATGATCTGCTGGACTCGGATGACACCCAAGTCATGCTCAATGCCTTGGAGCAACTGGGCTGTCAGTTGATCAAAAAGGAGCACAGCGTGTGCATCACGGGCCTTGGCGGCTCGCTCAAAAACACCTCTGAACTCACCGTCTTTTTAGGCAATGCAGGAACGGCCATGCGACCCTTGTGTGCGGCTTTGTCTTTGCTTGGTGCGAATGTGACCCTGACCGGTGTTCAGCGCATGTATGAGCGCCCCATCAAAGATTTGGTCCAAGCTTTAGAGCAAATAGGCGCTCGCATTGAGTACTTGCAAGAGCCTGGTTTTCCCCCGTTAAAACTCCAAAGATCAACCATCAAGATCTCGGCCCCCATTGAGGTCAGAGGAGACGTATCGAGTCAATTTTTAACCGCTTTGCTTTTGGCACTTCCCTTGAGTAGCCAAGACTCGGACATTCAGATTCAAGTTTTGGGTGAATTGATCTCTAAGCCCTACATTGAAATCACGCTCAATTTATTGGCCCAATTTGGTGTTCAAGTCAAACGAGAGGGTTGGAGCACCTTTACCATCGCCAAAGGCTCTAAATATACGTCGCCGGGAGAAATTCACGTCGAGTCCGATGCTTCGTCGGCCAGTTATTTCATCGCCGCAGGTGCCTTGTCTGCAGGATCCGAGGTGCTCAAAATCACTGGCCTTGGAGAGCACTCCATTCAAGGCGACATTCGTTTCGTCGATGCAGCAAGACGAATGGGTGCCAACATCACGATGGGGCCCAATCACCTTGAAATCAAAGCCAATCAAAGGCAACTGCGCGGCATCGATTTGGATTGCAACCATATCCCAGATGCGGCCATGACCTTGGTCATGATGGCTTTGTTTGCTGAAGGGCCGACCCTACTTAGAAACATCGGCAGCTGGCGTGTCAAAGAGACCGACCGCATCAGCGCCATGGTCAAGGAGTGCGAAAAGTTAGGCGCCCAAGTCGAAGAAGGGCCTGACTGGATTCGCATCCAACCCATTAAGGCCACGCAATGGCAAAGTGCAAGTATCCATACCTACGATGATCACCGAATGGCCATGTGCTTTTCTCTGGCGGCCTTCAATCCAAGCGCTCGAACCATTCGAATCGAAGACCCCAGATGCGTGGGCAAGACGTTCCCCAATTACTTTGAGACGCTTTTTAAGTTGGTTCAAACTCAAGGGGACGTCATTCCTGTCATTTGCATCGACGGGCCCACCGCCTCTGGCAAAGGCACCCTTGCAAGCGAAGTCGCCAAGCGCTTGGGGTTTCATTACTTGGACTCAGGTGCGCTGTATCGACTCAGTGCTTTCATGGCCACAGAAAGTGGCATCGCGCTTGAGTTGACCAATGAAAAAGCCATCGTCGACTTAGTTAGTAAGCTCTCACTTCGATTTGAGGGCTCGTCTATCTTCGCCAACGGCCGAGAAATCAGTCAACTCATCAGAAGTGAAGTGGTGGGCATGAATGCCTCAAGAGTATCGGCAATGCCCTTGTTAAGAGGCGCCTTGATCGATTTACAACGCAGTTTTAAGTGCCTGCCTGGTCTTGTCGCGGACGGGCGCGATATGGCAAGCGTCATCTTTCCAAGCTCTCAATTAAAGATCTACCTGACCGCCGATGCGTTGACTCGTGCAAAAAGAAGACATAAGCAATTGATTTCTATGGGTATTTCTGCTAACATGGACAGTCTGTATGCAGATTTAAAGGCTCGAGATGAGCGGGACATGTCCAGAACGGTCGCGCCCTTAAAACCCGCAGCAGATGCTTTGCTGATGGACAACTCTGACTTATCGATAGAACAGTCTCTCGAATGGGTCTTGAACTGCTGGCAAAGCAAAAACATCGCTTGAACTTTCAAGCCTTGTCTCAGGACCGATTGACCCCTTGTCGTGCAGCATGCACATTGGTGGATCGGATTTTTAAAATTTAACCCGCGGTTTACCGCAATTCAAACTCGAACAATCCGACTTGAATACGTTCGCAAACCTTTGGTTTGCGCAGTAAGCTTGTCTTTGCTTGAGTTCCAAGGAACTTATTAATGTCAGAATCTTTTGCAGCCCTGTTTGAAGAATCCCTCAAACGCTCAGAAATGCGCACTGGTGAAGTCATCACCGCTGAAGTCATTCGTGTCGAACACAACCACGTGGTGGTCAATGCGGGCTTAAAGTCCGAGGCCTATGTGCCCATTGAAGAATTTAAAAACGATCAAGGCGAACTTGAAGTCAAAGCAGGAGACTTTGTCTCAGTAGCAATCGGCAGCGTAGAAAATGGCTACGGTGACACCATTCTGAGCCGTGACATTGCCAAGCGTTTGGCCTCCTGGCTCTCTTTAGAAAAAGCCCTCGAATCCGGTGAGTTTGTAACAGGCGCCACAAGTGGCAAAGTCAAAGGCGGTTTGACCGTGCTGGTCAATGGCATCCGTGCCTTCTTGCCAGGCTCTTTGATTGACACGCGCCCCATCAAGGACTTGTCTCCCTATGAGAACAAGACCATGGAGTTCAAGGTCATCAAACTTGACAGAAAACGCAACAATGTGGTCTTGAGTCGCCGCGCAGTGGTTGAAGCCTCTATGGGCGAAGAGCGCGCAAAACTCATGGAAACCCTCAGAGAAGGCTCTGTTGTTCACGGTGTTGTCAAGAACATCACTGAATACGGTGCCTTCGTTGACTTGGGCGGCATCGATGGCTTGCTGCACATCACCGACATGGCCTGGAGGCGTGTGCGCCATCCAAGCGAGGTGGTTCAAGCTGGACAGGAAATCACAGCCAAAATTCTAAAGTTCGACACAGAAAAAAACCGTGTCTCTTTGGGCTTGAAACAAATGGGCGACGACCCCTGGATGGGCGTTGGTCGCCGCTACCCACAAAGCACGCGCATGTTTGGCAAAATCACCAACATTGCTGACTACGGTGCTTTCGTGGAACTCGAACCAGGCATTGAAGGACTGGTCCACGTCTCAGAAATGGATTGGACCAATAAAAATGTGGCCCCCAACAAGATTGTGGCTTTGGGAGACGAAGTTGAGGTCATGGTCCTGGAAATTGACGAAGACAAGCGTCGCATTTCATTGGGCATGAAACAATGCAAGGCCAATCCATGGCAAGAATTTGCTGAGCTGACCAAACGGGGTGACAAGGTCAAGGGCCCCATCAAGTCCATCACCGATTTCGGTGTGTTCGTGGGCTTGGCCGCTGGCATCGATGGATTGGTTCATTTGTCTGATTTGTCTTGGAATGAAACCGGTGAAGTGGCCGTTAGAAATTACAAGAAGGGGCAAGAAGTTGAGGCTGTCGTGCTGGCTGTGGATGTTGAGCGCGAGCGCATCTCCCTTGGCATCAAACAACTTGACGCCGATCCCTTCACTGCATTTGTATCCGTCAATGACAAGGGTCAAATCGTCACTGGGAAAGTCAAAACAGTGGACGCCAAAGGTGCCGAGATTGAATTGGGCGAAGACATCATGGGCTATTTGAGGGTCAGTGAAATTTCACGCGAGCGCGTTGAAGATGCTCGCACCATTCTTAAAGAAGGCGATGAGGTCACCGCTGTTGTTGTGAACGTTGACAGAAAAACTCGCAACATTCAACTCTCCATCAAAGCTAAAGATGCCGCTGACCAACAAGAAGCGATGGCAACACTCACCCAACAATCCAGCAAAGAAAATGCCGGAACAACAAGTTTGGGCGCATTGCTTAGAGCAAAGCTTGACAACAATTAAACACCGAACGAGACAAGAGCCCACATGAGACCTTTGGCTTTGAAGCACATCTTTAACTGTGACATGCAAAAAGTCTTAGGCGCCTGCGGGCTCTTTTTCAATTCGTTGATGAATGCATCATGACACGCAGTGATTTGGTCAGCGAGTTGGCTTCAAAATTCTCGCAACTCACCCACACCGACGCCGAGTCAGCGGTCAAGGCCTTGCTTGACGCCATGAGCGAAGCGTTGATCAAAGGCCACAGAATCGAGCTTCGTGGCTTTGGCACCTTCACCATCAACCGCCGTGCGCCTCGCATTGGCAGAAATCCCCGCTCCGGCGAAAGTGTCTCTATCCCTGAAAAGCGTGTGCCTCATTTCAAGCCAGGAAAAGCCCTCCGAGAAGCAGTCGATCATTCGCCCCAAAGTTAAGCATTGCGCTTTCTCGACTTTGACGTTTGCGCCATTTTGTATTGGGCTCGCCTCTTGGCCCACATTCTCCAATTAGAATGCCCTCAGATGAAGCAGGAGTGCGTGACGTGAAAAAGATCCTTCGACTCTTACAGTGGACGCTCAAAGCGGCCATATTTTTTACCCTGTTTGCCTTTGCATTGAACAATCCCAGTGACGTCACTTTGCATTTCTTTTTTGGCACGCAATGGACAGGACCACTGGTTTTGATGGTCTTTGGCGTGTTTACGCTGGGGGTTGTCACAGGCGTCTTAGGGATGCTTCCCAAATGGTGGCGACACCGCCGAGCGCTGAAGAAAATACAAGACGCCCATGCCACACTTCAAGAAACGGGTGCGCATTCCAACACCAACTCCCTCATGCCTGTGAACGAGCCCGCTGTAAGCGCAACACTTTATGCTCGCCATGCGGGCGCATCCCCTTCAACTGGAGAAGCCCATGGAATTTGACTTGGGTTGGATCTTGCTCGGGCTTCCAATGGCGTTTGTGCTCGGGTGGTTGGCCTCGAGAATGGATTTAAGACAACTTCGATTTGAAAATCGTCAAAATCCAAAAGCCTACTTCAAAGGCTTGAACTATCTTTTGAATGAACAACAAGACCAGGCCATCGACGCATTCATTCAAGCCGTGCAACAAGACCCCGACACCTCAGAGCTGCATTTTGCACTAGGCAGTCTATTTAGAAGACGAGGGGAGTTTGAACGATCCGTTCGTGTTCATCAACACCTTCTGGCAAGAGATGACTTGTCCACCAAAGAGCATGAACGTGCTCAATTGGCACTGGCCATGGATTACC
>CANJNC010000092.1 GCA_947475685.1 Comamonadaceae bacterium
CGAATTGACTGAGCACTTGGGCTACGAGAAGCATCAAAATAGCCCAGACGGCGCTACAAATGCCCGCAACGGCACCACCAAGAAGCGCTTGAAGGGCAACCACGGCGAGATCGAAATTGAGACTCCCAGTGACCGAGATGGTAGCTTTGAGCCACTATTGTTACCCAAGCACCAGAGTCGGTTGACCCAAATGGACGACCAAATCCTGACCCTGTATGCCAAGGGCTTGTCAACTAGGGAAATTGTTGCAGCCTTTAAGGAAATGTACGACGCTGATGTGTCTGCCACCTTAGTCTCCAAGGTCACAGAGCGGGTCTTGGAGCAAATCACGAGCTGGCAATCCAGGCCCTTGGATTCCATCTATCCGATTGTGTACCTTGATTGCATTGTCATTAAGATTCGAGAAAATCAAACGGTCGTCAACAAGGCCATCTATGTGGCCTTGGGTGTCAACACTCAAGGTCACAAGGAGCTGTTGGGTCTGTGGATCTCGCAAAACGAGGGAGCCAAATTCTGGCTTTCTGTGCTGACAGAGCTCAAAGCCAGAGGCGTTCAAGATATATTGATTGCCTGTGTGGATGGCCTCAAGGGCTTCCCTGAGGCCATTGCCGCGGAGTTTCCTGAGACCCGTGTGCAACTTTGTATTGTTCACATGGTGCGTGGCAGTTTGAAATACGTTTCCTGGAAAGACTACAAGCAAGTCACGGCCGGGCTTAAAGAAATCTACCAAGCATCCACCGAGGCACAGGGTCTTAAAGCCCTTGAGGAGTTCTCTTTGAAATGGAGTGATCAGTACCCGCAAATCGGCAAATCCTGGACCAGCAACTGGGTCAATCTCAGAACCATCTTTGACTACCCGCCAGAGATACGAAGGGCCATTTATACAACCAATGCCATCGAATCCCTCAACAGTGTCATTCGATCAGCAACCAAACGCAGGAAAATGTTTCCCAATGAGAACTCTGCGATGAAGGTGGTATATTTAGCAATCATGCAGGCATCTAAAAAGTGGACCATGCCGATTCAAAATTGGAGAGCTGCGATGAATAGATTTGAAATTGAATTTGGAGATCGTTTAAACGCTCACCAATAACCGAAGTCGATTTACACAGATTAATTTACACCCTCGCAATTGCCGTGTTTCAACAGCTTTTTCGATTCAGTGGGGCTCCAAATCAGTCATAAATGCAGTCCTCATCAATTCAATATCTCCTTTTGCAATTTTTAATTTTTGAGCCAATGATTCCCATGCTTTAACGACCTGAATAATCTCCTGGGCTATTGTGTTGGCTTCGTCAATTGTCAACTCATAATATTCAGCTGTTGATATAAGACTGTCTAAGGATGGGAGATGATCGCTGACATCTAAACTTAATGTGTGTTCTGCTTTTTCGATGGTGGGGTTTATATCGAATGCTGGAGACAATCTCCAGCCAGAGACATCCAAAATAAATCCATGATTCCTCAAATGATCATCTCTGTTGCTGGTCGCAAGGTTGAAAACGACCCTTCTAAAAAGTTGCTCCAAATCTTCTTTGACGAACCCACGGGCACCTCTTAGCATAATAAATTGGGCAATATCTAAGTAGCTGGATTCATCGCTATTTGTTTGCTTGAGCATGGTCATTGCAGATGCATAATGATTACGCTGGTGATTCAAACGATCGAACCTTTGGACTGAAAAGGTCCGATGCGATTGCCCCAAATGGAGCAATTTTGCATTTGGCAACTCAATTTTGGCTTTTTTGGCCAATGTGTAAGCTAACATTTCCCAAGCTCCCATGTCGCGTTGATCATCTTTTGATGGGAACTTAGCAATCCAAAGCGTACCATCTTTCTGAGTAAAATTGGCTTTAGGCCTAGCGCCACCTAAAGAGGAGCCGGGAGCAACTAAAACGCTTAGCCAGTTTCTCAATCTGTCTAAATCATCTATTTTTTTCGAAGTCAACTCTAATGCAATGCTCTCCAACTCGGCCAATTGAATTGCTGGGGGAGCAGAGAGTTGGTGCGAAGATAAAAAAACTTCTGTACTTGGGTATTTAAATCGAAGTGCTCCTTGCCTTGTTTGATCTTGCACCCCGATCAAGTAATCCCAAGCGTAAAAGGTTTTGGCCTTTCGACCTTCATCTTTGGCTTCCAAGGCTTCACGACGTTTCATCAGTGTTTGACCCCAGCGGTCGGGTGATGAGTCTAGAAATACACCAAAGTTTCCTTTTGCCGGATCCGGATGAAAAACAGAATGATCCAAAGTTAAATCAGGATCTATGTCAAAACTTGAAGGCAGTTTTAGCCATTCTTCGTCATAGTTAAAACGAATATGCCCTCTATCATGCTTCAAAAAGCCAACTTTAATTGGCGTTTGTCCAAGAAAGCGTGTATCCATCCAAACTTCTAACTCATGGCCTTGCATTTTTCACCTTTGGTTTTGGAAGAGCCAAGTCTTGAAGTCTCCTGCCAAGCAAATCATCCTTTGCCAACAGATTAAAGTCGTTTTGAAGTTGTAAGCTGGCAAGTATCCTCAAATACGTTCCTATAGAGACAGCAGGGTATCCTTTTTCTGCCCGATGCAATGTCATTCTTGAGATTGAGGACCGTTCAGCAACAATTTCAGCTGACAAACCTCTTCTGAGGCGAGCAAGTCGAATACGTTCACCTAAGCTGACCAAGATTTTTTCTTCAGAGGGAAATATAGGTTGAGGTTTTGCTGGCATGTATCACATTATAAACAAAAAATTCTATTATAGTAAATAATAAGATACAAATTGAGAATTTAGCGGTGGTCAAAGAAAGGTTTGTTCGGAGTTCTTAAAAATTGGCTTGACTGAGTTTGGTCGGGTCCGTACAAGAGATTGATTAAAACAGTTCTGCAATGAAGACATCAAATTTAATATGCACCGTTTCGCTGGATGACCACATTCACGGTTTTAAAAAGTATCACCAAGTCATACCAAAGCGACCAATTTTTGACATACCACGTGTCCAGATAGACGCGTTTGTCGTAGCTCATGTCGCTTCGGCCACTGACTTGCCAAAGACCGGTCATGCCAGGCCTGACCATCAGAAAGTATTCCACATCGTCTCCGTACTTTTCAAGTTCGGCTTTGACGATGGGTCTGGGGCCAACCAAGCTCATCTCGCCTTTCAGGACATTCAGTAACTGCGGAATTTCGTCAAGGCTTGTTCTTCTAAGAAACGCACCAAGAGGTGTGATGCGAGGATCGTTTTTAATTTTATGGTCACGCGCCCATTGCTCTAAAAGTTCGGGGTTTTGATGGATCAGGTTTTGAAGGCGGCTTTCTGCATCCACCACCATGGTGCGAAATTTCAAGCACTCAAAGGCCTCTCCTTTGCGCCCGATGCGTTGCTGCTTAAAAAACGCGGGACCACCGTCTTTTTTGAGCTGTATGAAGAGGTATAAAAAAAGTGGAGAAAAAAGAACCATCAGGAAGGACGCAACAAGCGTATCAAACAAACGTTTGGTCAGCCTCGTGGGCCAACGTTTGAGATTGTTTCGAATCCTCAATACCGCAACCTCGTGAGAAAAGAAGTAAGACATGTTGGTGCCGTAAAGCGGAATGCCCCGCATGTCAGGAATCACACAAATCTCTTGAGCGCCCCATTGTGAGAGTTGTCTGAGCCAATGCTCGCGCTCAAAAGATTGTCCATGGTCCAAGGCCAAGACCCATTGAACGCCCGGTTGTTGGGCCAAGGTTTTGAGTTGCTCTGGATGGATGTGTTCAAGTCCATGAAAGGGTGCCACTGGGCTTGAATCCGTGTGACTGGAACTGAAATCGGACACGTGATCTACATCTACAAAGCCTTCAATTTCGTAGCCCAAGTGAGGCTCGCTCATGAGCGCCTCGATGGCATCGTGAGCATTTTTCCCATGTCCGATCAAAATGGTTGGTCGAGCCCATAAGCCCAAATGGGTCAGCAGCATGCGCATGACCCGTCTCATCAGCATCAGCATCAAGGCCAAACACACCCATGCAGTGATCCACCAAAGTCGGGACGCATTCCAGCGGGTTACCGCGACCAAGCTCATGTCCAGGAGGGCCATGGCACCCACGGTCCACAAGACATCGCTCAATTCGTCCCAAAAGGGACGTCGGTTGACGTAATGCTGGAAACGAAACAAGAAAATGAACAAGGCCAAGAGGCTCAACAAAACCCAAGCCCAGTACCTGGCAGGGTCTTGGGTGGAGAACCACTTGGAGGCGAGGCTCAAGGATTGACCTTCAAAGCCAATGTTGAGCAAGGTGGCAAGGACAAAGGCCAGTCCAATGGCCAAGAGGTCACCCAGGAGGACCGCTCGCTTGGACAGGGAGACTTGCCAAAGGGAAAGCGACTTTAGAGGCCAAGGTTTGACCGCCATGTTGGAGTCCAAGTTGAACGCGCCTTCTTGCAAATCATTCCTTCAGGTTTTGGGGAACTTGGGTGAAGTCCCATGTCATTGTAAATCCCACGAAGCAGTCAGATCTTGATCTAAAAACGCATTTTAACCTCTCCCCCTTCAAACACGAGCCTTTGGGCTATGAGGGCCAAGCGAAGAAAGACAATATCAAAATTTTTAAATATCTCACTTTCAGTGACTCAGTGGAGGAGGATTGGGCGCGGAATCACTTTAGAATCTTTTTTTGCGAGACAAGGTCCAGTGCAGACCGTTTCTTTGATTTCCATGTTTCCCCAATTGAATGCCAAGCCATGACAGATACACACTCGATTTCTTCTGAGCACCAGGCCAATATCTTGGCCAAAGCCTTGCCCTACATCCGGCGTTTTCATGGCAAGACCATTGTCATCAAGTATGGCGGCAACGCCATGACGGACCCCAAGTTGCAGGCGGATTTTGCGTCTGATGTGGTGCTCTTGAAGTTGGTAGGGATGAACCCCGTGGTGGTCCATGGTGGAGGACCACAAATTGAGACGGCGCTCAATCGTTTGGGCAAAAAGGGTGAGTTCATCCAGGGCATGCGGGTGACGGATGCGGAAACCATGGAAGTGGTCGAATGGGTCTTGGCCGGTGAAGTGCAGCAAGACATTGTCGGTCTGATCAACCAAGCGGGCGGCAAAGCGGTGGGTTTGACCGGTCGAGACGGAGGCCTCATTCATGCCAGAAAACTCAAGATGACCGACAACAAGGACCCCAGCAAAGAATACGATGTGGGACAGGTGGGTGATATCATTGGCATTGACCCAAGCGTCGTCAAAGCCTTGCAAGACGACGCCTTCATTCCTGTCATCAGCCCCATTGGCTTTGGCGAGAACAACGAGACCTACAACATCAATGCCGACGTGGTGGCGGCCAAACTGGCAACCGTGCTGAGTGCCGAAAAACTCATTTTGTTGACCAACACCCCAGGTGTGTTGGACAAGGCGGGCCAACTCTTGACCGACCTCTCGGCCAGGCAAATCGATGAACTCTTTGCCGATGGCACCATCAGCGGCGGCATGCTGCCCAAAATCAGTGGAGCCTTGGACGCAGCCAAGAGTGGTGTCAACACGGTCCACATCATTGACGGGCGAGTTCCCCATGCCTTGTTGCTCGAGATTTTGACCGACCAGGCCTTTGGCACCATGATCCGGTCCTTTTAACCGCTTTGAAGTCGCCTCATTGGATCAGATCTTGACCAATGAAGCCCAGTTCTTTGGCGAGTCCTGGGCTAGACCAAACGTATTGATGGCTTTTGTCTATTGACAGAGATCAAGAGAAAGAGGACGATTCGATCAAGTATTTGGCCTCAGGCTTGAGACCCAAAGGGGTCCAGCGTTCAATTTTCTCTTGACTTGATTGGACGTGTCTCAGCCAGTCGGGCATTTCATCCACCTAACCTTGTTCATTGCACCCCACATTTTCATGTCAGAAGCTTCCAAGTCTCAATTTCCAAGTGAAGAAGGTGCATCAGGCCATGACGACGCCAAGGGGGAGACGCCCATGCCCAAAACTCGTCTAAAGCCAGGTGAGAGGCGTGTTCAAATCCTGCAAGCTTTGGCCATGATGCTCGAGCGTCCTGGAGCCGACAGGATCACGACCGCCTCTTTGGCCAGTCAGATTGGTGTGAGTGAGGCCGCTTTGTATAGACACTTTGCGAGCAAAGCTCAGATGTTTGAGGGCTTGATCGACTTCATAGAGCAAAGCATTTATGGGCTTTTGACCCAAATTGCAGAAAAAGAGGGAGACGCCACGGTGAAGGCCCAAAGGATGGTTGGGGTGCTCTTGCAGTTCGCAGAAAAGAATCCCGGCATGTCTCGCGTGATGGTGGGTGACGCATTGATCCTCGAGCACGATCGTTTGAATCAAAGGATGAATCACTTTTTTGATCGCATCGAGTCAAGCCTTCGACAAGTCTTGAAGGAGTCTGAGAAAGTGCGCTCAAGCGCGACACCCACGGTGTTGAACAACCAATGGGCCTCCTTGATGACCACCTTTGTGATGGGCCGACTGCACCGCTTTGTGCGCTCGGGGTTCAAGAAAATGCCCACCGAACACTTGGAGGCGAATTTGGCGGTGTTGCTGTCTTAGTAGCACCGCTCTTTTATGAGGTGAACGGTCAAAAGCACTTATGGCTTGAGCTTTGTCCGTTTCCTTTAAATTTGGAACAAACCGATTGCGTTGACTTTTAAAGCACTGGCTTGAAGTTCCTTCAAGGTGGTCTCATCGATCTCGATGCCGGTCTCTCTTTCAAGGCGGGCTTGTCTTTCCGGTTCGCCGGCCAAGATCATGCCAGGTGTCCCGGGTTCTGGAGGGCTTTCTTTGAGCCAATCGATGAAGGCCTGGGTTTCAGGATAAAAGAAGTTGTCTTGTCCCATGGCCTTGGGGTCGATCACAATGCTCAGCATGCCGTTCATCACGGCTCTGGCGCTGTTGGCTTCTTTTCTCCAAGTGCCACCCCCACTCAAAGCCCCACCCAAGAGTTCACAGGCAATGGCCAGTCCTGAGCCTTTGTGCTCGCCAAAGGTGAGAAGCGCTCCAAACTTGCCATTGCTTTGCGCTTTGACCACGACGCTTGGGTTGGTGGTGGGTTGCCCGTTTTCATCGATCAAGAGACCGGGCTTGGCGCTCAAGCCCAGATTGTGCGCGACCCGCATCTTGCCTTGGGCCACAGCAGAGGTGGCAAAGTCCAGAATGAATGCGTTGTTTATGGGCTTGTTCTGGGGCTTGTTCAGGGGTTTGTTTTCCATGCCCATTGGGTATCCAATGGGAATCCCTATGCAGCAAGGGTTGGTGCCAAAGCGGCCGTCTCCTGCTTGGAAGGCCGCGACCACGGGCCTAGAGAGCACATTCACAAAGTGAATAGAGATCCAACCCTTGGCGACGGCCATTTCGGCAAAGTGTCCAATTCTGCCCAAATGGTGGGAATTGGACAAAGACATGATGCAAGCCCCTTCGCTCTTGACCTTTTTAAAGGCGAGGTTCATGGCCTCTACCCCCACGGTTTGGCCAAAACCCCCATGGCCATTCAATCCCAAAAGAGAGCCATGGTCGATGTGTGCAGTGACTTTGGCGCCAGGCATCAGCCTCTTCTCGAAGATGGCATCGATATATCGGGGCGCCATGCCCACACCGTGGGAATCGTGCCCACTAGAATTTGATAAAACCAAATTGGCAGCGACTTGCTCGGCTTCTTCTTTGCCAACCCCCGCGTGCTCAAAAAGTTGGGAGATGTCTTGTCGCAATTGATGGGGCAATAGTGTGTGCATCATGGCTTGCATCTGGGTGTGAAATGTAAGAACATTTGAATGTAGTTGAGTTTGGGCTTGATCGCACTTGATCTCAATGGATGGCTCTTGAATTTTTGGGCAAGCGCTTGAAGCTTGAAGGGGAACTCCATGCCAAGCATTGATCTTAAGTCCAATTCAAAGCGGACGCTTAAGAGCAACAAGATTGACTTTAAAAAAAGGACGCCCCCATTTAAAAAGACTTCAAAATCAAATACATTACTAGGTGTGCACAAGCAAATACAAAGAAAAAGATATTTCTTGACTTGCCGCATGAAATTTTTTAACTGAAAGGTCTGTATGAAACTCGTTCGTTATGGCAACCCTGGTAAAGAAAAACCCGGTCTCATTGATGAGAATGGCCAATTGAGAGATTTGAGCGCTGTGATGGAGGACTTGGGTCCAGAGCAGTTGAGTGATAAGGTTTTGGCAAAATTGAGCAAGCTCAAAACCGCCAAATTGCCCTTGGTCAAAGGCAAACCTCGTTTGGCGTGTCCAGTGAGCCATGTGGGCAAATTCATTGCCATTGGTTTGAACTATGCAGACCATGCCAAGGAGGCTGGCATGCCCCTTCCCAAGGAGCCCATCATTTTCTTGAAAGCCACCAGTTGCATTCAAGGCGCTCATGATGATGTGATGCTGCCCAAGGGCTCTGTCAAATCAGATTGGGAGGCAGAACTTGGGATTGTGATTGGCACCAAGGCTTCCTATGTCAGCCAAAA
>CANJNC010000093.1 GCA_947475685.1 Comamonadaceae bacterium
ATCGCTTTGGTGCATCATCCACTTGCATTGGAGAGCGGACTGAGCAATGAGGCCATCGATCGACTCAAAGAATCTGAAACAAAAGCTCTTCAATACGCCAAACACGTGATCGTGACCAGCCAGGCAACCGCCAAGATCATGAAAAATTTTGGCGTCACTGAGGACCGCATGAGTGTGGTCATCCCTGGCACAGAGGTGACCCTAGCCCCAGTGGCCCCTCGAGTCAAGTTCTCAAGCACACAGCTGCTTTCTGTCGGCTCCGTCACCCACCGAAAGGGCTTTGATGTCTTGATCAACGCATTGGCTTTGATCAAAGATCTGACATGGCACTTGAGCATTGTGGGAGACACGAGCCGAGATGATGAATGCGCAAGTCAAGTGATCCAACTGATCCAGCTGCATCGGCTGCAAACTCGAATCACAATGATTGGGATACTCTCGCAAGCTCAGCTCTCGACTCTTTATGCGAACTCAGATGTGTTTGTGCTGGCCTCGCGCTTTGAGGGATACGGCATGGCCTACACTGAGGCCATGGCGCATGGCTTACCGATCATTGGCACCACTGCGGGCGCCATTCCCGATACGGTGCCCCATCAAGCGGGCATTCTTGTGACGCCTGATGATGTGGTGGAGCTTGCAAATGCGATCACCAAAATGGTGAGTGAGCCCATGACCAGGCAAATGTATGCAAAAGAAGCGCTGAAAACCGCTTCTTTATTACCGAGCTGGCAAGCTGCTGCGGCTGCATTTGCCAATGTCGTGCTTGCTATTTGAGGGTCAAGTTTTCTGCCGTTGTGGCAAGAAGATTCAAAGCGATGCATTGCTCGCTCAGGTCACAATCGAATAGCATCTCGTCATCCAAGGGGTGCGAGTTGACGCTTGGGCGGATTGCGCTGTTCAATTCTTTGATCTCAGCCAAATTAATCCCTTGGCGGCCAGAACCCAAAATAACAGGTGCCACAATCAAGTGCAAGCGGCTAAGACAACCCGCGTCCATAAACCTAGAGATGGTGTCTGCCCCACCTTCAACCAGCAAGCGGCGCATGCCGCACTGATTCAGCGCCTTGATCATCTCGATGGGAGAAATGTCGCCACCAGGCGCCAAAAAGCTCAGATGTTCAACACCTTCTGGAATATCTGGGTGCGCATCTTGTCGAGTGATCACCATGCGACGCACACCGTCTTCTTGCCATACTTTGGCGCCTTTGCTGAGCTTGCCCGATGGGTCAATCACAATTCTGGCGGGTTGTGGTCCAGGCACGAGCCTGACCGTCAGCAATGGGTCGTCGGCAATGGCTGTACCCACACCAATGATCACGCCATCGGCAAGTGCCCTGAGTCTGTGCAAATGTTTTAAACCAGCTTGACCATTGATGTACTTGGATTGACCCGTGACTGTGGCAATTCGTCCGTCCAATGATTGACCGAGTTGACCAATCACCGTCACGCCCATTGCAGTCTTCAGGGGTCCAAACATCAAGTTCAAATCCCCTTGAGGCTTGTCTGATGGGCTCAGAAAAGACTTGAGAAAGTCAAGCCATTCGGCATCACTTGGAGCGCTGTAGAATTTGTTTTTCATAATACTGGCATAATACAGGGTATTCCCTAAATACATAAAATGAATTTAAAACCGTCGCCTTTGGATTTTTACCTTCGGTATTTAAGCGATCTCAAAACTTATCTGAAAGTACTCAATTTTGTCTTCTAGTGATCACAGCGATGCAACCACAACTCAAAAGCTTGTAGAGGTGGACCGGGCCATCTCTGAGGTGCGAAGAGGCGCAAAGCTTGTGGTCAAAGATGGCAACGACAGCGTCTTGATGGTGGCAAGCGAAGGCCTTGGAGCGCAAGAACTGTCGAACTTTCTAAGCCTCGTGCAAGGGCAAGTCAGTGTGGCCATCACTGGTCGACGCGCGCAAGCCTTGGGCCTGAGCGATGACCCTGGGCAAGCTTACCTGGTTCAGGGTGATCGCCCTCTTTTAGCGCAGACCTTAGAGTTTCTCTGTGATCCTGTGTCGGTTTCTAAAGATGAGGATTTGTCCCAACTCAAACTCACTGTGGCAAGCTCTTTAGAAAGGGCGTGCCTGAAGTTGGCCAAGCTATCAAGACTTTTACCCTCTGCGCTCTTGGGTCATTTTGCTCAATTGTCCGATGACTGGGTGGTGGTCAACGCAAGCGATATTGAAACATACGCCAAAGAAGCCGCACGCTCCTTGCGCATTGTGAGCCAAGCCAAAGTGCCACTAGAAGATGCTGAGCAAGCCAAGTTGGTCGCTTTCAGGCCCAGTGACGGAGGCGTTGAACACTTTGCGATTGTCATCGGCGAGCCTCAGGCCTCAAAGCCCGTGCTCGTGAGACTGCACTCTGAGTGCTTTACGGGCGATATGCTGGGCTCCATGCGTTGCGACTGCGGAAGCCAACTCAGGGGTTCAATCTCTGCAATCGCTGCAGAGGGTTCAGGTGTTTTGCTCTATTTGGCTCAAGAGGGTCGTGGCATTGGCTTGGTCAATAAAATTCGCGCCTATCAACTCCAAGACGAGGGATTTGACACGGTGGACGCAAATTTACAACTCGGCTTTGATGAAGACGAGAGAATTTACCTGCCCGCCGCTCAGATGCTCAAACTGCTGGGCATCGATCAAGTCAGGCTGATGACGAACAACCCCGCCAAAGTCCAATCTTTGGTCGATCATGGCATTGATGTAAGGGAGCGGGTTAGCCTTTTATTTGCTTCAAACTCCTACAACAAAGAATATTTGCAAACCAAGGCTGACAAAGCTGGACATCTGCTTTAACGGCTGAAAGCTTAAACGCTTTTAATCCCCAGAGATCTCATCCAAGGTTTAGGAAATATCCTATTTTCTAGCCGGTTTTTTGACAAACACCTCACACGGATCCTCGCGATCAATGCTGGGCATCACATGGACGTGATCAAACCAATCGGCATCGCTTTTTTCAGCTTGCTCAACATACCCGTGGACTTGAGTTTGAGCCTGATTTTCTGGGGAGAGCCATTGAAAGACGCCTGCATCCTTTCGCACATGGCCGTTTCCAGCGACCAAGATCACCGCTTGGTCTTTTAAGCCATTGATCACACGAGCCATCCCGATGTCACGGGCAATTTGGCCCTGGACCATGGGGTCAATGGCTTGCGCTGGCAACATATCGCAATGCCCTTTTTGAATGGCTTTTCTTTGAGCGCTCAACAACTTGGTGGGAAGTTGACTGAGCTGATACTCGGCGATCACACTCGCACTGTACACACTTGAAAAACCCTCAGTCATGACTTTGCGCACATCGGCGTTGGACAAATTGGCGGCAAGCAGTGTTATTTTTTTGTCCAACGCCAATTGCACCAATGGCTTGTAAAAACGCCACTCCCAGCCTTTCCTTGCAGCTTTGGCTAAAACACAATCAACCTCTGTACAGCTGCTCAACGCCAGATCGAGCGTTTGTTGGCTTTCAAGATCAAATTGCTCCATCGCAAGGACTGGTTTTTCACGCTGGGCGATCAACTGCTTGACAAGATCTAGGCGCAAGCTGTGACCGTTTGGGTTGTCGTGTATTTCGCCCAGTAAAAAAATCCTGGATTCCTTCAAGCGAAGTTGGCTGTCAAGGCTTTGCGCTTGAGATGCAAACGACACGCACAGGCACAGGCATGCCTTCGAAAAAAAATGAGTCAGCAAAGAAAGTAGTTTCAGTGGCGTGCGAAAGCCAGGCACGCGAACGGCTTGTAGCAGTAAACTCAATATGCGATTCAAAAAATAACCTTTGATGCTTCAAGGCCATAGACCAAACTGAACACAAACGCCACGATCATGGCAATATGACCGATGTGAATCGGTTTGATTGACCAACGAGAGGCAAATCTTCATCAGTGTATATTATCCACTGATCGATCGGTTTGTGATGCAGATTGGGGGCATCCATCTTCAAGGGTGCCAACTGCCCACACCAGAGGTACAAATGAGCATAGAAGATCTTGATTCATTGGAGCAAGCCCGCGCGCAGTGGCGATGGAGAGGTGAGGACCGCCCCCCTTTTGCGCACGTTCCAAAGCCAGGACAAATTTCAGTGTGGGATTTTCCGCGCCCACCGGAACTCTTTCGCGACGAGCGAGATATTGTGGTTCTTTGGGGCAAGACGCTGGTGGCTCGCACACGAGGAGCCTGGGCGGTGAGGGAGACCTCGCACCCGCCGACCTTTTACCTTCCAATGGCCGACGTAGAGCGTGCACTCTTGCGGCCTGCGGGACGAGGCTCCTTTTGCGAGTGGAAAGGACCTGCACACTATTGGGATCTTCTAGACGACAAGCGCAGCTTGCCAAAGGTCGCTTGGAGCTATCCTCAGCCCTTGGCTGGTGCGCAGCAGCTGGCTGACTGTATCGCTTTTTACTCCCACCATCTCGCTTGCAGCGTGGATGGAGCCCCAGTTGTTGCACAGGCAGGTGGGTTTTACGGTGGCTGGATCACGCCTGATCTTTCTGGCCCCTTCAAGGGTGAGCCTGGCAGCAGCGCTTGGTAGTGACCCCAAAATATTAAGGTCATTCCCGCTTAAGGCTTTTGTTGCATTCCTTTATTTTCTTTAAGCGTTGGATGGCTGCTCAAAACTGAACTCAGGCTCACTAGGCAACATTCCCCATCAAGCGCACAATGCGGGTCAACTCGACCTGTACGTCATCACATGCGCAAAGGCGCACCGTATCCGGTCAGCTCTAAATACCCATGACCAAGCAAGCGTTCTTCTTGCATCAAACTCACTGCCCCCTCCCAGTAAAAGCCTCCTGTGCTGGCACGCGCATCGACCTCTTGTGCCAGCATGAGCGGCACGAGACGAAAGCTTTGCCCACCCACCACCAAGTCCATGGGTATCGGGTAATGGATCAATGACTTTGAGCGCCAACTTCCATGAGCTTGCCACCTCAGTGCACTCCAGCCTTTCGCGGGTCGGCCAAGTCGATCACGCGCGTCGACATGAGCGTAGAGAGGCTGTGAGTGTTTGTTGCGGATTTGAAAAGCCATGAGCGTTCCACCGTCTAGAAAATTAATGCCTAACCAGTCCCATCCCACAGCCCCAGGCATTAACATTTGGCTGGACCATTCGTGATCTAGCCACGCTTTGCCCTCCAGCATGTGTGTTTGCTTGCCCAAGCTCACACTGGCTTTCACACTCAAAGGTGCTCGACTGTAGTAGTGGCTCGCTTGCTGTGCTTGGGGGCCTTTTTGCGACCATCCCGTCTGCCCGCGCAAAATGGCAGGTTGTGTAGCGAGCGCTTCAAATGACAGCGCAAAGCCCTCCCCCGCAAAATACCCTTCGTAGATTTCTGATGCTGCGCGTTGCACACGGCTTAAATGCCAATCTTCAAACTGTAAATTCGTGTCTGTGGTTTCTGCGCGCAAGCGAGTCCCACTCAGCCGGCCCGCGCGATTTGCGCTCAAGAAAACGTCCTCCTTGGCAACAGACACGGCTGCATGCGCAAAAAGAAGTTGTTGAGGTGCAAGACGGCTGGGGTTTTCAGTTGCATGTTGCGTTCGACTGCGAAAAAAAGTCAGCTGAAACCCCATGGCCGTGGGCCCCTGTCCCAGCCACCCCGTCAGGTACCACCATTCGGTGCGGTAACTCGGATGCGCACCAAAGTCCCTTGGAAAAACCAGTCTTCTAGGTTTGGCTTGAGGATAAAACTCAGTGTCAGTTTCAGTCTTGTTTTCAGTGGCAGACACCATGGTCGGCCACGCAGTCAGGTCTGCCAACAACACTGCAGCTGTTTGGATAGCGATGCGACGAGGCGAGATTGAATGGGACATCGGTGTTACCAATCTGCTCGCAAACTTTCAGCCAATCTCCTGGGGTCGAGTCCTTGACGTGCCGCCCATCTTGCAGTCAGCACACCAATCACCAACAACACCCCACTGATCAGCGCCCACTGCCCAAGAGCGAAATGGGTGTTCATGCTCCAGTGAAAGGACTCGGGGTTGACTTTGTGAATCAATATCTGGCTGATCAAGCCCCCCAACAAACTGGCCCACACGAGTGCGACCATCAACAATAAACCCACCTCCAAAGACACCAAGCGCCAAAGGTCTGGCTGGGACATGCCCAAATGAGAAAGCACACCAAATTCACGGCGACGCAAAATGAGCTGGCCCGTGACTCCTGCAGCAACCGAAAAGATCGCCACAAACAAGGCAGCGGCTTCCAAGGCGTAAGTCATTGCAAAACTTCGGTCAAAAATTTTAAGTGACAACTGCCGCACATCTTTTGCACTGACCCATTTCAAGTGGGCCAGCTCAGGCCTTTGAGCTTGAATGTCCGCCATGACTTTGCCTGGATCCGCACCGTCTGCCAACCACACCGAGACACTGGAGCGGGTGAAGTCACCCGTCAGTCGCTCATAGTCGGGCGTCGACATCACAACCGAGCCATGCTGTCGACCGTAGTCTCTAAAGAGACCACCCACCCACACCGTTTGTTGACCCTCAGCGGCCAAAGGCAATGAGGCCTCTTGTCCTGCGCGCCAGCCATACAAATCGGCCATCGCTTCTGAGCCAAACACAACCCATCTTTTCTGACCCTCTTTCGGCGGCAACTTTGCCAAACCCACCAAAGCCAAAGATTGCATGGGGTCTTGCAAGTCGATGGGCTTTGCAATCAACACCACCTCTGGACGGTCAGAAGACAAACGCAGACTTCTGATTCGACTGGTTTGCACCCTCTGGACGTCAGGCACAGAGGCGACCATCTCTTGCACGGCCGCATTAAACCCGGGCTGATCGGACAAGCCTTGACTGGTGGTGTAGATATCGGCTGGCAACACCATGCCCAACCAATCTGAAACCGAGGTGCGAAAGCTTGTGACCATCACCATCATTGCAACCGTCAACGAAAACGCGGCAACCGTTCCCGTGATCAAAGGCGTGGTCGCTGACGGCGCTTGTGCAAGCCGCCAAACAGCCAAACGCAAAAAAGCAGGCACACGCGAATGAACCAAAGCTTTAGACAGTCCACCCCAAAGATGGCTCAAGATCCAAGGCATCGCGAGCAGTCCCGAATAAAGCAAAGCGGCAATGGAGCCGTAGGCAGCCCAAGGCAATTCGTCCAAACTTGGCATCAGCAGCAAACCCATAGAAACGACCATTGCCCATATGCTCCATTGAAGCGTAGGGGGCGTGAACACCAGTGTTTCAGCTTGGCCCGAACGCAACACAGCCATGGGGTGGCGCCAATTGATTTGTAACAAAGGCAACCACGCTGAACCCAGGCCCATCAGCGTTGCAGCCAGACACAATAGAGCCATCACCAACCAGTCAACTACCATTGGCGGTTGGGTGCTGGCAAAATAATTGCCGCCCAAGTCACCACCAAACCAGTGCATCAAAGCTGCCGCGAGCAAAAGGCCCAAACCCATACCCAATAAACCGCCTAAAAACCCCATCAACCCGCCCTGCGCCCAAACGAAACGGCGAAGCCAGGCTTCGCTCGCACCCAACACCCCAAGCAACGCGAGCTCCGAGCGCTGACGGACAATCGACAAATTGATCGCCGTTGAAACCAAAAAACCACCCGTGAGCAAAGCCACCATGGCCAGCATAGAGAGGTTGACACGGTAGGCCCGCGAGAGCAAAGACATTCGGCGCTCACGGTCTTGCGTGGCAACCATCTGCAGCGACTCGGACTGCGTTTTTAATGTGGCCCTCAGCCCTTCAGGAGTTTGCCAGTCTTCAAGGCGAAGGTCTAATCGCGACACCACACCCAGCCGATTGAACGCCCATTGGGCACTGCCAATGTCCATCACGCCTATGACCTGAGAAGCCGCACCTGGCACTTCACCCGCCACCACCAAAGAGACAGACTCAGCACCGTGACGCAAAAGAAAGTTGTCGCCCATGCGAACATCCAAGGCTTTCAAGGCAGCAGAGGATAAAAACAAGGACCTTGCATTGAATAAGTCTGCCGTGCTGTCAGCCACGCTTGGCATCAATGAGGCAGAGACAATTGCGGCCTTAAAAAAATCAAGGCCCAGCACGGTCAAACGATCGGTTTGCACCACCAGCACGGGACTGATGGTGCGTATGCCCAGGGCCGAGCGGTGGCCATCCCAGACATCGATTTGCAGGTCATCGATATCCCCTAAAGGTGCGACCAACTGAGCTGAGGCTTGTCCATTCACCGTGTCTAAAGCCTGCCCGAATGAGGCAAGCGCTGAATGGTTGACGGTGTGAATCGCAACTGCAAGCATCACGCCAACGGAGACCATCAAAAGTGCGACCAAGGATCGTATCCACGATTGAACAGAGGCTCCTTTGAGCATCCACATGAACAGCAGTTGATGG
>CANJNC010000094.1 GCA_947475685.1 Comamonadaceae bacterium
ACTACTGGAACTACTGGAACTACTGGAACTACTGGAACTACTGGAACTACTGGAACTACTGGAACTACTGGAACTACTGGAACTACTGGCACTACTGGCACTACTGGCACTACTGGCACTACTGGAACTACTGGAACTACTGGAACTACTGGCACTACTGGGACTACTGGCAAAGAGGCTTGTACCTCCACGGCCCTTGAATGCGCCCACGCCGCAAGCCCGCTCATTCAAGCCGACGGGTCGGTGTTGCTGGCGTGGACCGCCATGGGTTCGGTGATGATCGCTAAGTCGACAGATGGAGGTCGAAGTTTTGCAAAGGCTCAAGAGCTTGCTCGTCACGAGAAGTTTCTGGACACCGGTGCAGACGCCAGGGCGCAGATCATTGGCGATGCACACGGTCGGGTGATGGTGGCGTATGCTTTTTTCAAAGACAAGCACTGGAATGCACAAATCAACCTCACCACCTCTGTTGACTTTGGGGAGCATTTCTCAACACCCAAGCCCTTGATTAAAAATGGCGTGAGTGAACGCTTTCCAAGCCTGGGCCTAGATGCCCAAGAGCGTCTCTTTGTGGCTTGGGTGGACAAACGCGTGGTGCATCAACAGCGCTTAAAGGGGGTGAAGCAACTGGGTGGCTCCATTGCGTTGGCTTACTCTGCGGACTGGGGTCTGAGCTTTAAGTCTGAGCGCATTGTGAACCCTCAGAGTTGCGAGTGCTGTCGCATCGCGCTGGATGTGAGCATGCCGAAAACCAAGGTCATGGCTTACCGTGGCCTCTTTAGCGGTGGTGTTCGCGACCACGCGGTTCAGGTGTTCAGCAACGAGGCCCACCCCCTAGAGCCCACAAAGGTAGCCGACGATCGTTGGCAAACCGATGTCTGTCCGCACCAAGGTCCTTCAGTGGCTGTGAGTGTCAACCAAACCCTCCACACGGTGTGGTTCACCCAAGGAGAGCACAGGCAGGGACTCTTTTATGCCTACTCCAAGGATTTGGGCCGTCACTTTAACCCCCCGATGGCCCTTGGTGACGTGCACGCCAACGAGAGCCGCCCCTTTGTCTTGGCCCAGGATCAAAACGTTTGGATGGTTTGGAAACGCTTTGACGGACAACACGCCAAGGTGATGATGCGCCGCTCGACTAACGACGGCGCCTCGTGGAGCACCGAGCAAGTCCTGGCCCAAACAGCGGGCTACTCTGACCACCCTTTGCTCCTCAAGCACCGAGAGCGTGTCTATTTGTCGTGGTTAACGCGCATAGAAGGCTTTCAACTCCTGGCATTAAACTGATGAACATGATGACCCAAAGCACGCGCTCTTTAATCCTTGTGTTTCTCCTCACCTTTTGTGCCTGGACGGCATGCCTGTCGCAAAGCCATGGCTTGGCGCCCTATGTGCGAGGGGATTGGGAAAAGTTGGTCGACAAGAGGGGCTCAGGGCCTTTGGTGGTTCACTTTTGGGGGGTCAGTTGTGGGCCCTGCCTGACTGAAATGCCTCAATGGGGTCAATTCATTGCAAAGGAGAGTTCGAGAGTCCTTTTTGTTCAAGTCGACGATGTCTCCAAAGACATCACCGCCACTTTGGTCAAAAAAATGCGCATTGACAAGGCCTCTAACTATGTGGTTTTCTCCAAATTTGATGAATTCTTGCGCTTTGAGATAGATTCAAAGTGGCAAGGCGAGATCCCCTACACGGTGACCATTGACAAACATGGGGTTCAAAAAGCGTATGCTGGCAACACGAACTTTAAAACCCTTGAGGCCTGGTTCAAGAAGAACATTTAAGCTCACCCGTCACCGCTCCAAGCTCAAGCTTGAAGGGAAGGTTTTTTTTCCTGAACTTCAGTGCGGCAACAGTTCATCTTTTGCGCTGGGTAAAAGCGTCAAAATGCAAGCGGTCGTGATCGAAAACAAGGCCAAGATCAACAAACCATTGGCAAAGCCCAAGGACTTCACCACGGGGCCCAAGGCCCACACCCCCAAGGAGCTCAGGCCCAAAGAAATGCCAAGCCGCATGCCTGCAACGCGCGAGCGCAAGCGGTCATCCACATACCTTGAGATCAAGACATCCGTGAAGGGCACGGCTCCAAAAATAAAGATCATCAACAACAACAGACAAAACAGCAGCCACCAGCCTTGTGCCATGGAGGCAAAAATCAAGGTGGGAATTTGGGCCACAACCATGAGCAAGAAAAACGGTTTCAAGGGAAATCTAGAAATCAAATGACCCACCACCACTTGTGCAAAGGAGGACACGGTATAGACCACGGCCAACAAGAGACCCAAGGTCGAGGGGTCTTCAATCATCCCGGTGAAGCGCTCGGAGATCAACTGTGCGTTTCCGTTGGTGCTGACATTGAACAACACACTGCTTGACGCCGCCGCTGCCGTCATCACCGCCAGCGCTTTGGTGAGCATTCGAGATGTCAGCTGCACTTTCGCGCCCCCAATGCGTTTTGCAGGGGGCTCGGTCTCTTTGGGGCAGACCCAATAAAAGACGCCTCCACAAACCACCGACAACAAAGCGGGCACGCCAAAGGCTGCACGCCAGCCCAAATATTTGATCAAAAAACCCGTCAAGATCGCAACCAATGCAACGCCCAAGTTGCCTGCCAAGCCATTCAATCCAATCGTGGCCCCTGCATTGGTGGACCTCTCTAAAAGCATCGGGATCCCAATGGGGTGGTAGATGGAGGCGAAGGTGCCAATCAAGGTCAAGCCCACGGTCATTTGCAAAACCGTTTGCGCACAGGCACACCCAACGGCAGCCACGCCCATGCCAAAAAAGAAGATCAGCATCATTTGTCGCCTGCCCCAAAGATCTCCCAGCCGTCCGCAGGGGATCGAGCCCAAACCGAACATCAAAAAAGCCCAAGTCCCATAGGGCATCAAATCTTCCCATTTTGAAAAACCAAAATCCTGGGCAATGGCCGAAACGGCAGACGCAAAAATAAGCAAAAACAAATGGTCAATCCCATGTGCCAGGTTCAAGAGCGTGGTGAGGATCAGTGTGGGCGGCTCTCGTGCGGATCCAAGTTCAGCGTGAGCGTTTTGTGGCTGAGCAGATGGGGACATGGATGGAGTAGGAGGGCAATAAAAAAATCAGCAATGAAAAAAAAGGGATGAGACAAACAGAGGTGAAAAAAACGCTGAGCCTCCCCCCTAGCCCTCAAGGCTACCTGTGTGCAAGGCTTTGCCCAAGAGGGTATGTACGAAGTTGCATTTCAATTTGAGTTCAACCTAGGGTTTACACCGTGGCTCTTTGCGTGCAGTTAAAAAAAGGACGGAAGTTTTGGCATACTCCAAGGTGTGTCCTACTGAATTCTTTCAAAAGCCTTGTGTCTGATCATCAAAACCAAAAAGGATAGATCCCATGACTGAACTCCAAACTGGAAAGCGACAATTTTTAAAAAATGCGGGTTTTGCGGCCTCTCTTTTGAGCTGCAAAGAGTTGCTGCTTCCAAGCATCTCTAAAGCCGCCAGCGTCCATACAGCCGTGCCCTACGAGCTCAATGGTCGAGCCTTTGAGGGTCAACTGGTCTTTGACGCGTCTGTTCAGAGTAAGCGCCCTCTTCTCTTCATGCAGCCTGACTGGAAGGGCATTGATGAAGACACCCTCGCCACGGCCCGTTTGTTGGCTGGCAAAGAGTACATTGTGCTCATGGCCGACATGTTTGGTCTGGGCTATGGTCGAAAGAAGAAAACCATCCAAGAGCTGGGCGCGAGCATGGCAAGCGTACACAAAGACCGCGCGTTCACCGTCGCTTGCAGCAACAAAGCCCTTCAAAGCATGCTTGAGGCGGTCAAAAAATTAGAGCTCGCTGATACCAGCAAGATATGGGCTGCGGGCTTTTGTGCTGGCGGGGGATACTTGCTCGAGCATGCCAGGAGCGGCGTTGACTTCAAGGGCCTTGTGGTGTTTCACGTGACCAACCCCAATCCGGTTGTAGCGGGTACAGACAACCAGTTCAAGGGCCGCGTCTTGGTGGTGCACGGCTCTAAAGATCCTGTGACGCCGGTCCCCATGATCGATGCCTTGTCGGAAGAGTTGACACAGGGCAAGGTGGATTGGCAAGTCATGATGTTTGGCGGTGCACCGCACTCCTTCACCGATCCAACCAACAAAGGTTTTAGCGAAGCCCTCACCCGAAAATCTTATTTGTTGATGAGAGACTTTTTCACAGAAAAAGTTTAAGGCTTTTCTTTCCTGCTCTGGGCCTAGCCCAGGGCTGAATTTTTACGCTCGCAGTTCAACGCGGGATGTTCTTTGCCTGGTGTGAACGCTCTTGGCTAAAGGCCAGGCATGCCACACTTCTGACTTTTCACTTTTCACTTGGACAAAGCTTGGGCATGAATGGTCATCAAGAGCGTCAACGCAGAGACCTCTTTAAAATTAAATGTCCTTGATAGGCTCAAGACTGAGCAAAGGGTTTACGTTCACTGCAAATGAAGCTTGGACGGTGCTTACGTAAGCTCACCACTCGATTCTTTGGCCTTGGTAGTCGATAAATTGAGCGCCTTGTGCGCTTGGCAGGGCTTTCATGGCCAACAGCATGCCAGAGACCGATCTCTCAGGCGTTAAAGGGTCTTTGACAGACGCGATAAAGGGCTGAGACAACTTGGATTGAACCGTTCCTGGCTGAAGGGCCAGGACTTGGAGAAGTGGATTTCTTCTCTGCAACTCAATGGCCGCGGTTTGAAGCAGCATGTTCAGTGCCGCTTTGGATGCGCGGTAACTGTACCACCCACCCTTTTGGTTGTCAGAAATGCTCCCAACACGGGCAGAGAGTTTGGCATAAAAAGCCAAGCCCGTCGCCATCAATGGCGCAAAGTGCTTGAGCACCAACGCTGGCCCAATGGCGTTGACTTGAAAGGCCTTTTGCAGTTGCTCGGGTTCAAGCGCAGCCAAGGACTTCTCTGGGCCCACGCCCTCAATGCTCAATGCCCCTGTGGCATCGATGATGACATGGTAAGGAGCCCACTTTTGACAGACCTGAGCGCTTAAGAGGATCGACTCCAAGCTCAAGAGATCAAAACCCTTCTCCTCAGATCTAGACAAACCTTGAGCGTGCTTGCAGTGGGGGTCAGCTTTAAAAGCGTTTAAAAAAGCCGATCCAATCGCCCCGCCCGATCCAATGACCAAGGCGTGATAATCGTGATCAAAGAGTGAGAAATTGGGCATGCCTTGGTCTCACCGGTGCGACTCGCTGCCGTTCACCTTGGTTTGCCTAGAGTTGGTTGAGTCGTTGAAGGCCTGTCTTGAGTCGGTGGGCTCGCTTTGCAAGGTCTTATGGGGCACCGATGGGCTGGATGGCGGGGGTGAATGATCTGGAGGGGCAAAGGACATGCTGTGCCCATTCCATTTTTGTCCACACCAGCAAAGACCCTCAGCATCGATGATGCAAGTGCCCGTTCCACAACAGCGTTTATCTTCATTCATGGCTCACCTCACGTCCTTTGTTCGTT
Organism: Comamonadaceae bacterium; assembly: GCA_947475685.1. Taxonomy (GTDB): domain Bacteria; phylum Pseudomonadota; class Gammaproteobacteria; order Burkholderiales; family Burkholderiaceae_C; genus Limnohabitans. The sequence goes on from CANJNC010000094.1 coordinate 5,463, forward strand.
AGCAATTGGCTCTTCTGTGGTTGGCAATGAGGACGTCGTCAAACTTCATCTCAGGGACTCGAAGAAAACGGTGCTTGGTTTTTCGACCCCGCATTCTCATGCGCCACATTTTGAATGAACTGGGGGTGAGTTCTTTGCGCATGAGACTGATAAGCTCAGTCTCAGAAAGGCCAAGACGCTCTTGGATGGTTTCAAATGCGGTCCTGTCCTCCCAGGCCAATTTGATGGCTTCCGAGACATCGGCCTCATTCAATGGGCTTATAGATAAAGAGCGCTTATTAGGCATGAACAAGTCATGAAAAAAAAATGGGGAAGCCTTGGGGTGAAGGATGCATGTATGAAAAAAGAGGCACGAGATCTTTCAAAGAACCACTTTCCCAAGAGGTGCATTTTAGCATGCGAGTAAGTTTCAGGCACTTCTGTGGCTAAAATACGAGGCTATATCTACTCAATACCTCTGCAAATAAAATGGCCCTCATCAAACCTTCCCATACACCGACCCATAAAATTGGTGCTGTTTCAAGTCTAAGTGGGGTGCCCACACCGACGCTTCGGATCTGGGAAATCAGATATGGCACCTTTACGCCCTTTAAAACTCAGGGAAACCATCGCCTTTATAGCGATGATGATGTTTTGAAAGCGACGTTGCTCAAACGACTGACTGAGAAAGGGCATGCGATCAGCAGCCTCTCGCGCTTGAGTTCCACTGAGCTCAATCACCTCTTGCTGCTTCAGCAGTCATCCAATGATTTGAAAAGTTTACAAACCCCTACCAACAGTTCGATCTCCATGGCCATTGTGGGCGTGACCTTGGCAGCCAGAATGGAGTCCAAGAAATTCACCCTCGAATTCATTCATCAACCCATTCGAATCACCGATATATTCACCGACCTTCCTGCAGCGCAAGAGGCCATCTTTGACGAGCAAGTTGAAATCTTGCTGATCAAAGTGAATTCACTGGACCTGGTGTCAAAAAACCAAATTCAACAGGTGGTCAAAGCCTCCAAAGCGCTTCAAGGCATCGTTCTCTACGGTTTTGGTCAAGAGCACGCCATCTCCGCATTGAAACGAGATGGCCTGATCGTGAGAAGGGACCTGATTACGGATGCGGATTTGGCCGAATTGATCAACTCCAGACTGATGATCGATACCAGTAAAAATGCCTTGCATTTGGCTGAGGGCGCCTTGATTCCGCCCAGAAAATACAGCGATGCCGTTCTTTTGAAGGTCTCTGGCATCTCCTCCAATATCTTGTGCGAGTGCCCAAGACATGTTGCCGAGATCATCACGCTTTTGGCTGGTTTTGAGCAGTACAGCCACGAGTGCCTGAACAAGAGCACCAAAGATGCGCAGTTGCATGCTCATTTGAGTTCCATCTCGGGCTCGGCCAGGGCTTTGTTTGAACGTGCCCTGGAAATGATTGCAGAGCACGAGCACATTGAACTGCTCAATGAAAATCAGTGAAACAGATGCATGAATAGACGCATCTCGTTGATCGTACTGATGATGGTCTTGGTGGGTGTGGTTTTGAGCCATCTCTCATGGACCAACGCAGACAATGGCCCCTTGCTGCTCGTTGACGGCAGGCCAATGGATGTCGTAGGGGAATTGTCCAACCGATGGACTGCCTGGAGCACCCGTTGCGACTTGGTCAAGCGCTTAAGTCCAGACGATGCGCACTACATTCAAGCCAAAGAACAAATTAAAAATTACAGTCCCCCTAGCTCTGAGTTCCTGAGCATTGCAAGCGCATGGGCCCTCTCGGATTGGATCTTGGTTGAGGTTGAATTCAAAGAGCTTCTCCCTTCCCTGGTTGTTCTACAAAGAACACAGGGAGAGTGGGCCATCTTGCCCCGGGCGGTTTGGAGTGGCTACACCAAGCCTTTGAAAGCGGGCCCTTTTTTAAGACACTACATAGGCAAACAAGTGCCAGAATTGCCAAGCGAACTCTCAGGCTGTTTTGTCCCACAATCGACATCTTTTCAGTGAAGTCAAGTGGGCAAGATTAAAAGAAAAGCCCTTCTGTCCCTCAGTTTGAGCAGCACCGAAACACCTAAGATTTGTGCACTTTGTGAAAGAGAAATTCCAAAGCAGCATATCGAAGCGCATCACATGACTCCAAAGTCCAAAGGGGGGGAGGAAACTCAGTTGCTGCACAGTGTATGTCATCGACAAATTCATGCCCTTTTGACAGAAACTGAACTTGCCAACCACTTCAATACCATTCATGCGCTTCAGCAGCACCCCGATGTTAAAAAATTTGTGGGCTGGATCAAGACCAAGCCCCTTGACTTCAAAGAACGATCCAGAAAAAGCAAACGACTCAAATCATTGAAAAAGTAAGGCTTCAAATCACCTTTGAGCTCTTTTGGCTAGATGCTTTCAACGTCCAATGACTAGGTTGGTATTTGAGGAATTCAATCTCCCGTTTTTTCTTTGATGATCAAGATCATTTGTTTGAACATAAATTCACTCAAAGTCACCCAGGGGTCAACCCTCATGAGCGAGTGACCATTTGCCACAAGTACACAGCAGTGAAATTAGAAATTTGAAGGTAT
>CANJNC010000095.1 GCA_947475685.1 Comamonadaceae bacterium
GCTAAACGACCCCTGGGGTATGTGGACAGTGCGGTGATGATGCATGTGAAAATTAAAAAGGGCATGCCTTTGCTGAAAGTCATAGCGCTGACCAAAAGTTTGGGTCAAAAACAAGGAGAGATCACAAACCCTCCAGTGGACCCAGAAATTTACACTTGGACGGATGGCTCCGACAGTTCGGTGCGATGTGAGTTTGTGGGCGGACGCTTGACGGTGTGGGAGTTGCGTCGGCCCCAACACAACGAAGAAATCAGCCATAAGACCTTAGAATCGTCTTAAAGAAAAGACCACCCTAAAAATCACCAATTAATCATTACAGTTTAGAGGACACAGATGAGTGCAATACCCCAGTCAATGGATGATCGCGATGGAAAAATTTGGATGGACGGGCGTTTGGTTGATTGGAGAGATGCCAAGATTCATGTGCTCTCGCATACGCTGCATTACGGCTGTGGTGCATTTGAGGGCGTGAGGGCCTACAAGACCGACAAAGGGACGGCCATTTTTCGTTTGCAAGAGCACACGCAGCGCTTGTTCAACAGTGCCAAAATTTTGCGCATGCAAATCCCCTTTACCCAAGAGGTGGTCAATGAAGCACAAAGGACCGTTGTCAAAGAAAACCATTTAGAGAGTTGCTATCTCAGGCCCTTGTCTTGGATTGGCTCCCAAAAGTTGGGCGTCTCTCCCAAAGGCAACACCATCCATTTGATGGTGGCGGCGTGGTCTTGGGGCGCCTATTTGGGGGAAGAAGGCTTGGCCAAGGGCATTCGTGTCAAAACATCTAGCTTTACGCGCCACCATGTCAACATCACCATGACCCAGGCCAAGGCCGTGAGCAATTACACCAATTCGATTTTGGCCAACATGGAGGCCACGGAGGATGGGTATGACGAAGCCTTGCTTTTGGATCCCAGTGGTTTTGTGTCTGAGGGTGCGGGAGAGAATATCTTTGTCATCAAAGACGGGGTGATTTACACACCAGACCTCTCTGCAGGTGCCTTGAATGGCATCACCAGAAACACGGTGCTGCACATTGCAGAAGACTTGGGGCTCAAAGTGGTTCAAAAGCGCATCACGCGAGACGAGATCTATATCAGCGATGAGGCGTTCTTTACCGGCACGGCCGCGGAGGTCACGCCCATTCGCGAACTCGATCGCATCCAAATTGGTCGTGGATACAGAGGCGAAATTACAGAAAAAGTTCAAAGTGCTTTCTTTGATGTCGTCATGGGTAAAAATCCAAAATACGCACATTGGCTCACGCTGGTTTAACGCACGAGCACATCTCTTAAATTCGCGAATTCACCGCATACTGCAAGGCATAGAAACAACATGACTTCATCCATCGTGGTTCAAGAAAGTGACTTAAATGGCCATGGCGGTATATTTTGTCCAAGCCCCTTGGCGCACATGTCCGTTTGGAATGCACATCCAAAAGTTTTTTTAGACGTTGCCAGACTCGGTCATGCCAAATGTCCCTATTGTTCAACTCAATACGCCTTGTCGCAAGAAGTTCACGCAATCGCCCCTGAACAAGCATAGCCCGCTCCCCTGGGATGCGCTTTAACGAGTCAAGACTTTGAGTGAGATTCGCACGCTGATCGTTGCCCCCCAGTGGATTGGGGATGCCGTCATGACCCAGCCCCTTTTGTCGGCCTTGAAGAGCCAAGGCCATGCGATCACTGTGGCTGCACTTCCTTGGGTGGCGCCCGTGTATGAGGCCATGGCTGAATGCCAGTCCGTGCTGATCTTGCCTTTCTCCCGCGGCTTGCTTGAATTTACCAAAAGGCGCGACTGGGCAAAGAGCATCAAAGGCCAATTTGACCAAGCTTATGTGTGTCCCAATACATTAAAGAGTGCGCTGTTGCCCTATTTGGCCAATATTCCTTTGCGAGTGGGCTACAGCGGTGAGATGAGGTGGGGGTTATTGAATCACCGTTTGCCCAATCCCGGCAAGCACGTTCGAGGCAGCATGGTGATGTTTTATTTGGCATTGGCGCAAGGCACAGAGCCTGAAGGCTTGAGTGCGCCCATGCAAGCACCCCAACCCGCTTTAAAGATCGATGCTCAAACGTGTCAAGCAAGTCTGGATCTGTTTGACCTGTCCTTGCAAAACTATGTGGCGCTTGCCCCTGGAGCGGAGTATGGGGACGCCAAACGTTGGCCCAAAGAGAAATTTTGTGAGCTGATAGCAAGCATCGATCAAACGGTGGTGCTCTTGGGCGCTCCATCAGATCAGGCGTTGGGAGAGGAGATCGCGCAAGGGGTTGTGGCCTTGGGCGCATGCAATGTCCAAAACTTGTGCGGTCAAACGACTTTAAAGCAAGCGATGTCTTTGATCGCGTGCTCCACTGGACTGGTATCCAATGACTCTGGGCTGATGCATGTGGCTGCAGCCCTAGGTGTGCCCCAAGTGGCCTTGTTTGGCTCATCTTCCCCAGAGCACACGCCTGCCTTGTCGAGTCAAGCACAGATGATTTGGCTCAAATGGGACGCTTCATACCAGCCCCCCTTGGCATGTGCGCCTTGTTATGAGCGCGTGTGTCCTTTGGGTCACAAGCGATGTTTGTCCGACATCAGCGCACAACGGGTGCGCCATCACATGCAGGGCTGGCAAGCGCTCAAAGCGTGAATTGGGCCCTGCAAGACGTTAACTTGCCCTGATCGTTTCAGCTCGGCGCATGGGCAGTTTCACTTCAAACACACTGCCCCCCCCGCTTCTGGGGACATGTTGAACACTGCCATTGTGGCGTTGGGCAATCGATTGCACCAAAGCCAGACCCAGGCCAACCCCTTTGTCGGACTCGTCTTTGCCTTGAAGGCGGAAAAAGGGTTTGAAAATTTGGTCTCTTTGCTCCAATGGCACACCAGGTCCGAGGTCAGAGACGCTGATCATGACTTGAGCGGCCTGTAAGACGTCAAGACGAACTTCAACGCCTTTGAGTTGACCACTGTGGCGAATGGCGTTGTCAATGAGATTGCGCAGCAAGCGGCGCAGCAGTCGAGGAATACAAGTGATTTCTATGCTGCGCGGGTTGGGCCCCAGCTCAAGCGAGACCTTTGCTCTGGAGCATTCCTCGCTTGCCAAACCGGTCAAATCAAGTTCTTCAAAGCGACCCACATCAACATTTTTGGCCTCCAGACGAGATGCCAGCAAGATCTCATCGATCAATTGGTCAAGTTCGGAAATGCTTTTCTTGACCTCATCGACCATTTCGGGGTTTTGTTTGGGGTCCATCAGCTCAAGACTCATGCGAATGCGTGTCAAGGGCGTTCTCAGCTCGTGAGAGGCATTGGCCAGCAAGGACTTGTGCGCAACCACCAAGGCTTCGATGTGGCTTGCCGCATGGTTAAAGCGTTGTGCCAAGAAACCGATTTCATCGTCCCCTTCAGCATTGACGCGCGTGGAGAGCTCACCCGTTCCCCACTGCTCCACGCCAGCTCTCAAAGACTCCAGTCTCCTGGTCAACCTTCGAACGATCGGGTAGGTGGCCAAAGCAACCGCGATGGCCACAATGACCATGGACCAGACAAACCCAAACCGTGGGAAAAAAGAGGTCTTCACGACGGGGCTTGGCAAGTGAATGTGCATCACTTGTCCGTCACTCAGTTGAACCAAAAATTCGGGGCCGGGTCCAAATTGACCTTGGGGAAGGGATTGATTGATGTCACTGTAGAGAGGTTTGTGAAGCTCCTCATCGAGTTCGGGGACACGTTGGGCAAAAACATCTTGCTGTTGTGCAAGCCTTGGATTGCTCAATTTAAGGGGTTCATCGGGTTGGTTGGATTCATTGGGAGTGCTGGCCTTTGAGGGGCGAAGGCGCACCAAGCCTTGACCTAAAACAATGCCTTGCTCGGAACGCACCACCACTTCTTTTAAAGGCGGCTCGAGATAGATTTTCATGATCCAAGTTGAAATCAAGCTCAAAGAGGCAATGCTCAACACCACGGCCAACCAAATGCGCGCATAAAGTCGACGCATGAGCGCGCGAAAAATCATTGAGAAAATCTCCTGAAACGATGTGCCAATTGGACCATCTGATCGATCTTAGCTTTAATCTTGTTGCTTGGCAAAAACGTAGCCCACGCCTCTGACCGTGAGGATGCGTTTGGGCGCTTTGAGGTCATCTTCAATGGCTGCTCTGATTCGGCCCATGTGCACATCAATGGATCGGTCAAAGGCCTCAAGCTCTCGTCCCCTGACAGCGGACATGATTTGATCGCGGCTCAGGACCCTGCCAGCGCGTTCTGCCAAAACCAGCAGCAAGTCAAATTGATAGGATGTCAAGTCACAGACTTGACCCGCCACGTTAACTGTTCTGGCGTCACGATCTATTTCAAGTCGTCCAAATTGAAGGTTTGGCAAAAGTTCTTTGCCATTTTGTTGGTGCTCATGGGCGGCAGATTGACGCCTAAGGATGGCTCGCATGCGAGCCAATAACTCACGGGGCTCAAAGGGCTTGGCCAAATAATCATCGGCCCCAAGTTCCAGGCCAACGACGCGGTCCATGGGGTCTCCTTTGGCGGTCAACATCAGAATGGACAAGTTGCAAGTGGGGCTGGGCAGTTGGCGAATTTGACGACAGACCTCTAAGCCATCCATGTCGGGGAGCATCAAATCCAAAATGACCAACTTGAGATTTTCATTGCTCTCTATTTGACGCAGACCTGAGGCGCCATTGGGTGCGTGCTCTAAGCTGTAGCCAAATTGTTTCAGGTAGTCGCACACCATTTGCGCCAGCCGTTGATCGTCTTCGATGATAAGTACTTGTTCCATGGTCATAGCATGCGCCCAAGACTTGGAGTTGTGTTAAAGACTTGGTAAAGATAAGTAAACCAATGGGCTTTGCAGACGGATCCTTCAATCAAGCAGGTTCAATTCGATGAACCCAAAAAATCAGCAACAAAACGGGTAGGCCAATGAGCGCTGTGCTGCAAAAGAACAATGGGTAGCCAAATTGATCCACAAAGAGGCCTGAAAATCCAGCCAGCCACTTGGGCGCCAAGAGCATGATGGAGCTTAGCAGTGCATATTGAGAGGCAGAGTATTGCACTTTGGTGAGGCCGGAGAGGTAAGCGATGAAGGCGGCAGAGGCGATGCCGCCCGATAAATTGTCCACGCTGATGACCCACACCAAGGCCCAAAAGGCGTGCCCCAAGCCGGCCAACCAGGCAAACAAGAGGTTGCTTGCCGCACTGAGGATGGCGCCCCACATCAGCACTTTCATGTGTCCCCACCTCGAGCTCAAGAGTCCGCCCAAGAAAGCGCCAAGCAAGGTCATGAGGACGCCAAACACTTTGGTCACCATGGCGATTTCATCTTTGGTGTAACCCATGTCGATGTAAAAGGGGTTGGCCATGATCCCCATGACGATGTCACTGATGCGGTAAAGACCAATGAGGCTTAAGATCACCCAAGCATGCCAACCAAAGCGTGCAAAAAACTCGGCAAAGGGCGTGACCAAAACATCTCGTATCCATTCTTGGGCTGTTCGGGCTGAAGTAGGGGCCACATCCGGGCTTTCTTTGGACCACAAGACGCACAACAAACCCACCGCCATCGAAGCCCCCATGGCCAAATAAGAGACGCGCCAAGCCTCATTTTGGTATTGACCCAAGAGAGCGGTGCTTTCCGCTCGCGCTGCGATCCAAAGGGCGCCCGCACCCGCCCAAATCATGCCAAGGCGGTATCCGGATTGATACATGGAAGCCAATGCGGCTTGATGGTGCAAGCTGTCGGATTCAATTCTGTAGGCGTCAAGCGCGATGTCTTGTGTCGCAGACCCAAAGGCCACCCAAACCGCCCACATGACCAAATAGTCAAGATGTGTTTGGGGCTCACAGTAAGCCATTCCGATCAAGCCGCAGATGATGAAAAGTTGCGACAAAAGAAGCCATGCCCGCCGCCGGCCCAACCAAGCCGTCAACCAAGGCAGGCGAACTTGATCCACCAAAGGGGCCCAGGCCCATTTAAAAGCGTAGGCCAACCCCACCCAGCTTAAGAAGCCAATCGTCGTGCGCTCAATGCCCGCCTCTCGCAAACGAAAACTCAAGGTCCCAAGGACCAACAAAAGGGGCAAGCCTGCTGAAAAGCCCAGGGCCACCATTCTGAGGCTTGAGGGGCTCAGGTACCAGGCAAGGCTTTCGCGCCATGAGCGGGGCGCTAAAGGCGCTGAAGGCGCTACTGGCGCTGCAGTCTCTTTAGAAGGCCCTGGAGTGGGGTCATTGCTATTCATTTCCGTCCCATTGTCCTCTAAACTAGGGGAGTACTCCAAGTGGTGGCGTACAAAAATGTTCATTTCATTTTTTCGGTTCAAGCTCATGCCTTTCAACCTCAAAATTCAATCTCGCTGGGTCAGCACGTTAAAGAGGCGACACATTCGTGCTGCTTTGCGCATGGCCTTGGCTTGTCTCATCTTGGCCCTATCCCCTCTTCAAGCAAGAGACGGCGTGGAGGTGGGCGACACGTCGGCCTTTGCCAAGTTGGTGCCAGCGGCAGAGGTTGAAGCCACGGCCGCTCGCGAATACCGCCAATTGATCCAAGACGCTTACGGCAAGGGTGTGCTGAAGTCTTCAGAGCAGCCCCAAGTCATTCGGCTTAGAGAAATTGCCAAAAAACTAATCGAGCAGTCCTCGATGTGGAACGACCGTGCCAAGCAGTGGTCTTGGGAGGTCAATTTAATTGAGTCCCCTCAAGTCAATGCGTTTTGTATGCCAGGGGGAAAAATTGCGGTGTACACGGGTTTGGTTTACAAGTTGGGTCTGAGCGAAGATGAGTTGGCCATGGTGGTGGGCCATGAAATTGCACACGCACTCAGAGAGCATGCCAGGCAAAGAATGGGCAAAGGCATGGCCACGGAAGGGGTGACACGCCTAGGTGGTGCAGTGATTGCAGGCATTTTTGGCCTCGATCCAAGAATCACCGACTACGTGGCCAAACAAGGGGCGGGGTTGCTTAGCTTGAAATTTTCAAGGGAGGATGAAACCGATGCCGATTTGGTCGGCATGGAATTGGCCGCAAGAGCGGGTTTTGATCCAAGGGCTGGTATCAGCTTGTGGAAGAAAATGAGCGTACAAAATGCGCAAACACCACCCCAGTGGTTGAGCACCCATCCAAGCAGCAACAACCGAGTCAAAGACATCGAGGCCAATTTGAACAAGGTGATGCCTTTGTTTGAAAAAGCACAACACCTGGAGCGGCTTGAGAAATACAATATCGAGCCTAAAAATTAAGACCGTTTTGAGGCCCCTTTAAGTGCCCCCCACATAGGGGTTGGTTTCCCGCTCGTGCCCAAAACTGCTCTCTGGACCATGGCCTGGAATAAACACCGTTTCATTGCCCAAAGGCCACAAGCGTTGGGTGATGCTCCTGATCAAAGTGGGGTGATCGCCTTTGGGGAAGTCGGTGCGCCCGATGCTGCCTGCAAAGAGCACATCACCAACAAAGGCACGCTGGAGTTCTTTGGAATAAAAAATAACATGCCCGGGGGTGTGTCCGGGACAATGCCTCACGAGCAATTGATGGGTGCCTAAATTCACCTCATCCATGTCATTGAGCCAGCGTGTGGGCTTGAACGTGGTGGCATGTTCAAAGCCATAGCGCGCTCCTTGCTCGGGCAAGGCATCGATCCAAAACTGATCCTCGATGTGTGGGCCAATGATGGGCACGTTCAATTGAGCCGCCAAGGTGCCCACTGCACCTGCATGATCGATGTGCGCGTGGGTGACCCAAATTTGCTCCAACTTCAAACCCAGCGATTGGATGCGCTCGAGCAAATGCCCTAGGTCGCCCCCAGGATCAACGAGTGCACATGTGTTTGTCTCATCGCACCAAATCAGCGAGCAGTTTTGCTCAAAGGGCGTGACGGGAATGGTTTCATAATGCAGCATGGCAAGACAATTCAAAAAAGAGTCATTGTATACAGGCGAA
>CANJNC010000096.1 GCA_947475685.1 Comamonadaceae bacterium
ATGGGCTTGGCCAAAAGCAAGCTCTTTGCTTCTTTCAATCGGTCTAGAAAAAGATCGTAAACTAGCAACTTCACATAACCAATCGACCTGAATGCAAAAGTCCTCAGTAAGACTCAGCTTCAGGCTCATACCAGGATTGGAAAATACTGTGAATAATCCCTAATAAATTTGTCAAATTTAATTCAACACAAAACCAACCTTAAGCTGTCAACAGAATCAGCGCAGTCAAGGATTGATCAATGAAGCGCCTGCCGCTCTAGGATTCAAGCGCCAGCCAGTCGTCTATTCCCAATAGCTTATTGTACTCATCAAGGTTGCACATTTCGTGACGCAGGGCGCGAGTCGATCCATCCTGACGCATGGTGGCGAGAACCTCGCGCAACTTCTTGACGACCGCATAGCGCAGTACGCCCGAGTGAATAGCGATGACACATCCAACGCTGCGAAGAAATGCGTCATCGAGATCGCCAGATGGAGGGTGCTCATGGAGCACCGTCATGAGCGGCCCACGCACCACCTCTGCCACATGCTCAAGCTCATCTGCCGTGTCAGCACCCACTACCAGCACGGCATCGGCACCAGCCTCAAGGTAACGCCGCCCTCTATGGGCCGCATGATCCAAACCATGCATGGATTTGGAATCGGTGCGGGCAATCAAAAAGAAATCTGAACTCACTTTGGCCTTGGCCAGGGCTTCTATTTTTCGGCACTGTTCGTCGATTGGCTCCACAGCAGTGTCTGTTAGAAGCTGGCCACACTTCTTGGGAAATACTTGGTCCTCTAGGTAGATGCCCGCCACGCCAGCAGCTTCGAACTCGCGCAAGGTTCGCACCGAGTTCAGGATGCCACCGTAACCGGTGTCGGCATCGCAAATTAAGGGAACAGAGAGAACGTTGACGAGACGGGCGGCATGCTGGACGTTTTCAGCCAGGCCAAGCAGGCCGACATCTGGCATGCCCAACAAGCTAGCCGCCACTGCATTGCCAGAAGTGGCCAGAGCAGGGAAACCTGCTTCCTGTCCTAACCGAGCTGTCAGACCGTCGTAGACACAGGGCATTCGTAAAAGACCTTGCTGTTCGATCAGCTGCCTGAGTCGAACGCTCATGGATGATGTGTTCATTTTTTCTCCTTGGTAGTTGCTGAGACGAATATTTTGTGAATTTTGAATTCGTGAAATTATTGCGTGCTTAAATTAAACAACGAGTACCCTTTCAAAATACACACCACGGCAATCCATCTCGAACTCAAGATCGACGACCGGGGGGCGGTTTAAATGCCATGTCAAACCACCACGCATCGCACCACGCCGCCCAATCTCCTGTGCCATGAGGGGGAAGATGTTGTGCACGGTATAAAGTTGAGAGGACGTTACGTCGGACCAACTAAAGCCCAGAGCACGCATCCGGTTTTCCATTTCACCAAGCACGAAACGTGCTTTGTTAAGTAAGCCTTGCGACGATATATCGCCCAGATTGACGATGTGATCTTTGTAGTTGCCCTTGCCTTCCGGCGCTTCGCCGCTGCCGGCGACGACAAAAGAGGGTGCGGCAGACGAATCGGCAACTGTGTAGGAAAACGCGTAAAAACCGGGGGCCTCTGGTGGATCAATTACCGGACAAACGTTGCTCCTTGCCACTGGGTTGATTTTCCCATCAAAGAGTCCCCAACGTGCAAGCGTGCCAACATATTCCTTGTTGAAAACTTCGAAGCCAGCCTCATCGAACGGTCTTGGTGAACGCAATTCGCAGGCACATAAGGCAGTGAGCGGCCTGCCTGCCGCTTTTAGAACTTGCTCAATCTGGCTAAATCCCTCAGCAAGCGAAATGAACTTCATAAAGCGGACACGTTCGATCCGAAACCCAGGCTCGGCTGCAACCCCAGCTGAGTATTGAAAAACGCCGGGAACGAAACGGTAGTTACCTGGTGCGAAAAATTGTGTGTTGGACATATTTGAAATTTATTGAGTTGGAATACGATTTAGTGATGGGGAACAATCAAAAAAAAACAGCACTTGTCTTGCCTTGTTCTACTGGATGTTCCCGGCTTTGTATTTGTCTGTCAATAGCATTGACTGTTCGTGTTGGCCAGGGATGGTCAACTGCCCGGTAGAGATATTTCCACTGGCCCGACACCTTGATGTAGGTCTCATCTGACTTACGTTTAAAAAAATGATCCAATTTGAGTGAGAGAAACTTTGTTTTTTATCATTCGATAAGGATTAAATCATACCAATAGGCGGTCGATTAAAGCCCGAGCAGATTGTGGCCAAGCTGCGCGAAATTGAGATCAAGATTGGTCAAGGCAAAGATATTTTGACTGCCTGCAGATAAGCTGGTGGCACCGACAGATGAAGGGAGGCAGTAGATAAACATGCTGTAGAAAACCCCTTGACACCATGCATCTAACCTGTATTGTATGTGGAATAAATTAATATAGGCAGAGGGTAAAAAGTCACCCATAGGCCCTCAGCGCGACAAAGTTCTTAGTAAATAAGGAAAAAGCAGGGCTCTTGGGTAAGCTTTTTCAGGTGGCTCCTGAAGCTGATTTTGTACAAGCCTGCAACGGATTAACAGAACCTCTGGCTATTAAAAATACCTTGAAGATCAATGACTTAAAAAGCTAAAAGTCGACGTGTAATTGAAAGTTTTTGTCCACTGTCTTACAAACGGTGGTCTTCGCTGTCTATATTAAAGAATTTTTTTTTATTACTTTTTACTATATTAATAGACATATAGCTAGATATCTATCCAATTAGATTTATAATTAACGACCTAGGAACGGAGAAGACACTCTCATGCAAGTGCAATTGGCCGAAATCAAAAACAAATTGTCCGAATACGTGAGAGCCGTACAAGACGGAAACACCTTTGAAATCACGGTTCGCGGTGTGCCCGTGGCTATGCTTGTCCCCATCAGCGAGCCTATAACCAAAAAAGGTTTTCATGAACGAGTTTTGTCTCTCATGCAAAGCCCCTCAACACCGCAATTCGACATCACCGCTGCTCTGCTAGAAGGTCGAAAATGAAGCTGGTTGTCGATAACTCCGTCGTCATGCGATGGTTGTTCAAAGACGGCTCAAAGGCGGACTTGATGTACGCTGCAAGTGTTGCAAAGGTGGTTGAAACATCAGAGGTTCATCTGCCAGCATTGTTTATTGCAGAAGTCGCCAATGTCATTTCTCGTGCTTTGAAGGCAGGGGTCATCTCCAAAACGCAATGCGAGTTGCATTTTGATCTGATCAATGCGATGCAGGCCAACATTGCGTCACCGCAATCCACTGTTCAGGCTCAGCACGTTGCCTACAAAGCATTTGAAGAAAACTTATCCGCCTATGACGCTTCTTATTTGCTTTTGGCTCAAAATCTCAATTGCCCTATCGCAACCTTGGATAAAGATTTGAGACGGGCGGCAAAAAACTCTGGTTTAAGTATTTCCTGTATGACAAGCGATTGAGCAGTTTGTATTGCGATTTAGCTCAAGGACAATTTTTTCGTGCAGCTGTTTTTTTTAGAAGTTGTCAAAGGTGTTCATTGTGATCACCTTGTGCCACCTGCCTTGAAGTAATGTTGCTTGAGAAAGAGCCGCTCACAATAGTCTTCATTTGAAAACTTTGATATGGGTTTAGATTCTAAAAAACTCAATGCCTAAATGTTGTTTCAAATATCCCAATATTCATATTTATCTGAATTGCGATCAAGTCATATGAAAATTAATGCTGACTTCACAAAAAGAGCAGTCATCGAGACTGATGATTTAGATTGGAATTTATCTCCCATTTTTGGTGTTCAAAGAAAATACCTAGATCGCGTGGGTGATGAAATTGCCAAAGCAACATCAATTGTCAGTTACGCCCCCAATTCAACCTTTTCCGAACACTCGCACGATGAGGGTGAAGAAATCCTCGTGATTGAGGGTGCGTTTTCTGATGAGTACGGCGTTTATCCCGCTGGCACTTACATCCGCAATCCGCCCCGGAGTGCTCACTCGCCTTTTTCTTTAAAGGGGTGCACACTTTTTGTAAAATTGCGGCAATTTCACCCTGACGATGACTCTAGCGTGCGCGTCAATGCAAACACAGCACCATGGTTTCCCGGCCTGGTGCCCGGTTTATCTGTCATGCCCCTTCATAACTTTGACGGCGTGGGGACTGCCTTGGTTCGGTGGGAGCCAAACACCATTTTCAATCCACACGTGCACCCAGGTGGTGAAGAAATTTATGTCCTAAAAGGTGTATTTCACGATGAACATGGATCGTATCCAAAAGGCACATGGATCAGAAGTCCCCGTTATAGCCGCCATGCCCCTTTTACAAAATCTGAAGGTGCAACCATTTACGTCAAAACAGGACATCTTGATCATCCGTTAAACCTCAGTTGATTTGGCGTTTGGTCATAAAATATAAAATCGAGTCTGATTTGAAGCTTCCCTCATTAAATAGAGCTAGCCCAATGAAGAATCCATTCACCCTTATTTTTAATTTCTTGACACATCGCATCTGGTGCTCAATGCAGATTTCCTGGCCAAACAGGTGCGCCGTGCTCGATATGGACTGATCGTGGTGATGTTGAACTGGTTGATTAATTGATTGAGCCGGCTCAAACCAGCATCAATGCCTGGTTGGACTGTTTGCGCCTCGGCGTTCAAATTCAAGTCGCTCACACAAGATCAGCAACCACTCAATTCTCTCCACGATGTTTCGATTGGGTAGGCGTGGTCTTGTCTTTTGCACGTTGATATCCATCGTCGCACACGCGTCGATCAAATAGCGAATGGCCTCCAAGGGTGGTGCGCAGTCCTTGGGGCTTGATAACCAAGTGGCCTGTAGCTTAGATTGACCCAACAAGGCCCATTTGCGCGTGCTGTTGACGACCGTTCTGTGGTTGATCGAGTTGCAACCCTCGCGCTTGAGTTGGTGGCCGATTTCAGCATAGATCAAACGCGCGGCCAAAATGGCGGCTCTGCAATCTTTAGGCAAGTCGGCAATGCCCGTGTGCGCTTTGGCGTAAAGAGAGTCGGCCTCAGCGAGCAAGCGTTCAATCACCGTTTGCAAGGCGGGTGAAAAGCTGGGTTGATCAAGCCAATGGGTCGGATCGATGCCCGCTTCTTTCATCCATGTGGTGGGTAAATAAAGCCGACCGTTGCGCGCATCTTCTCCCACATCGCGTGCGATGTTGGTCAATTGCATGGCCACGCCCAACTCACAAGCGCGAGCCAAGGTGGAGGCCTTTCGGTTGCCCATGATCCAACACATCATGGCACCCACACTGCCAGCGACCCGAGCACCGTATTGATGGACATCTTCAATGGTCCCGTAGGTCTTGCCTTGCGCGTCCCACTCAAACCCTTCAATGAGCGCATCTAGCATTGCGCGAGGCAGTTCATACTGCTCAACGACCATTCTGAGTGCATTGTCTTCAATGTAGGGCTCTGGTTTGCTACT
Source organism: Comamonadaceae bacterium (assembly GCA_947475685.1). Classification (GTDB taxonomy): domain Bacteria; phylum Pseudomonadota; class Gammaproteobacteria; order Burkholderiales; family Burkholderiaceae_C; genus Limnohabitans. The sequence continues at coordinate 5,441 of CANJNC010000096.1, forward strand.
GTAGATGGCGTCTAGGCGCGTTCTAAGAACTTCTAGAGAGGCGGTGCTGGACTCGCCCTCATCGACCAAATCATCCGCAACGCGACAAAACGCGTACAAGGCCACTGAGGCTGCACGAATTCGCTCAGGCAACAATTTAGAAGCTGCAAAAAAGCTTTTAGAGCCGCCTCGCATCATGGCCACACAGGCTTGCAAGTCTTCTTGGGAGGACATTTCAGGTGTGGAAGGACTGTGCATGTGGAACCACCGTTTCAAGTGCTTTTGCAGACATCAAGACGCCAGGCACGCCAGCACCCGGATGGGTGCTTGCGCCGACAACAAATAAACCCTTCACATCTTCGCTTCGATTGTGGGGTCTGAACCAAGCGCTTTGCAAGAGCAAAGGCTCCAAACCAAAGCCCGCACCTTTGAAAGACCACAAACGGTCTTGAAAATCCAAAGGGGTCATGACGCGTGAGCTCACAATGTGGCGCTGCAATCCTGGCAAGACCGATTGCTCAAGGACCTCTGCAATGGCCAAGCGGTAAGCCTCGGACTTGCTTGGCCAGTCGGTGCCACTGTCCAAATGGGGCACAGGGGAGAGCACATAAAAGGTGTCGCAACCCTCAGGTGCCAAACTTGGATCGGTGGCGGTAGGGCGGTGAAGGTACAGGCTAAAGTCACTCGAGAGGTGATGGCGCTTGAAGATGTCGTGCAACAATTCCTTGTAGCGTGGACCTAAAACCATCATGTGGTGGGGCACCTCGGGGTAGCGCACAGACGTTCCAAAGTACCAAACAAATAAGCCCATCGAGTAGCGACCTTTGTTGATTTTGGCATCACTCCAGTGTTTGCGATGCTGGGGCTCGATCAAATTCTTGTAGGTCCAGGCCGTATCTGCATTGCTCACCACAATGTCAGCAGATATGAACTCACCGTTTTGCAACTCAATGCCCACAGCTCGTTTGTCTTGAATTCGAATTTTGGTGACTGGCGCGTTCAAACGAATGTCCACACCACGCTCTTGGAGCAAGTTGACCAATCCTTTCACAATGGCACCCGTGCCACCCATTGCAGAGTGAACACCCCAAGTGCGCTCCAAGGAGTTGATCAACGCATAAGCGCATGTCACAGAAAAAGGATTGCCGCCAATCAAAAGCGGGTGAAAGCTCATCACAATGCGCAACTTGTCGTTGCGAATGTATTTCGCAACCAACGAGTAAATACTTTTCCATGCCCCCATTTTTGCAAAAGAGGGGATGGCTTTGAGCAGGTCAGTGAAGCTGTCAAACGCGGTCGATCCAAGACCTTCAAAACCCAAACGCATGCACTTTTCCGCCTCAAGCAAAAACCCCTCATAGCCTTTCACATCACTTGGGGAAAATTTCTTAATTTGCTCGACCATCTTCTCGTGATCCGCACTGTAATCAAACCACGTGCCATCGCTAAAGCGAATGCGGTAAAACGGATCCATGGCGCGAAGATCGACGTCATCTGCAAAATTTCGGCCACACAGTTGCCACAACTCTTCCAGCAAAAAAGGTGCTGTGATGATTGTGGGTCCCGCATCAAACGTAAACCCATCTTGTTTAAACACATAGGCTCTTCCACCAGGAGCGTCTAGTTTTTCAAAAATCTTGACCTGATAGCCTTTGACGCTTAGGCGAATGGCCGCTGCAAGACCTCCAAAACCACTGCCAATGACCACGGCCACGGGCTTGCTTGATGAATGCGAAGAGCTCAACACTTGCGTGGTGTAGTCCTCAGGCTGACGAAAAGCATTCATAGAAGTCTTTAAATAGAAGAAACACTGGCAGAAGAGGGGCTTGAGTTGGCTGGGTGAGATGCGGTGCGAGACATCGCCCATCCCCAAATTTTTTGCAGTGGCCAAGGGAAAATCATCAACAGGTGCTCCACAATGGCCAATCCCAGCAAGCTTGCGAGCAAGATCCACCCAGTGGTGATCGCTATTGCGTCTTGCTGTGTTTGCCAAATGAGCCATGCAAACGTCAAGCTCGAAGAGATGAAAGAAAAAACAAACCAAAGGGTCATTTTACTTTGGCGAAAGTAGCTGGCCAAATACTTCAGATGATCCGGTAAGTACTCGGCACCGTTTTCAGTCACACCAAAGAATAAATTCAACTTGGCGCTCACTCTCATGCACCACAGCAATGCAAATGTACACAATGCCATGTGGTTGGATTGGCCGCGTTGCATCAGACACAAGATCAAGAAGTTCAAAACCAAGACCAACTCGTGGTGCAAGACCACTTTCAAAGACTGATCAAACCTTCTCCATCCTGTGGCGCCTGCCTCCATGGCGGTCTTTCTTGGGCCCGTGAGCCACCCCGTGAGAAAGGCGAGCTCATGCCAGCCCCACATCAAGATCACGCTTCCAAAGGCCAAGTAAGCATTGCTGACACTGATGTCTTGCATGCTTTGCC
>CANJNC010000097.1 GCA_947475685.1 Comamonadaceae bacterium
CCAGAATCGTTCAAATCAACCTCATCACTTGCGCCATCGCCATCTTCGGATGCAATGACGGCGTCATTTTCAACAATTCTCTTAAGGCCACTTAACTGGGATCCTTCGTCTAGGGCGATCAATTTGACCCCCTGCGTTGCACGACCAAGTTCCCTGATTTCAGAGACCCGAGTTCGCACAATGACGCCGCGATCGGTGATCATCATGATCTCCTCCTCAGGCAATACCAATGTGGCAGCAACCACTTTGCCATTGCGCTCGGACTGTTGAATCGCAATCATGCCTTTGTTGCCACGACCGTGCCTTGTGTATTCTGCAATGGATGTGCGTTTGCCAAAGCCGTTTTCGGTGGCCGTGAGCACGCTTTGGCTCTCGTCGCCAGCAACCAACATGGCAATCACACTTTGGCTTTCCTCAAGCATCATGCCCCTCACGCCTCTGGCATTTCGGCCCATGGGACGTACATCGTTTTCGTCAAAGCGCACCGCTTTGCCCCCGTCGCTAAAGAGCATGACATCGTGGTGTCCATTGGTGAGGGTTGCACCGATCAAAAAGTCTCCCGCATCCAAGTCCACTGCAATGATTCCGGCTTTTCTAGGATTGCTGAACTCATCGAGCGCCGTTTTTTTAACCGTTCCCTTGGAGGTGGCCATGAAGACGAAATGGTCAGCTGGGAAAGTTCGCATGTCGCCAGTCAAGGGCAAAACCACGTTGATTTTTTCATCGTCTTGAAGTGGGAACATGTTGACAATGGGGCGGCCTCTTGAGCCTCTGGAGCCCACTGGAACTTCCCATACCTTGAGCCAATACAGTCGCCCCTTGTTGGAAAAGCACAAAATGTAGTCGTGAGTGTTGGCAATAAAGAGCTGGTCTATCCAGTCATCATCTTTCGTGGTGGTCGCTTGTTTGCCTCGCCCGCCTCTTTTTTGTGCGCTGTACTCAGACAGGGGCTGACTCTTGAAGTAACCACTGTGTGAGAGGGTCACCACCATATCGTTGGGCGTGATCAAGTCTTCAGTCCCAAGGTCTTGTGCGTTGAGTTCAATGACACTTCTTCTCGCACCGAGTTTGGTTTGTCCAAACTCTTGCTTCACTTCAGCGAGTTCTTCAGAGATGATGTTGGAGACACGCTGGGGCTTGAGTAAGATATCAACGAAGTCATCGATCTCGGACATCACTTCTTTGTATTCATTGACAATTTTATCTTGCTCAAGGCCTGTTAGGCGTTGCAAGCGCATTTGCAAAATTTCTTGCGCTTGAGTATCGCTTAAACGGTAGAGCCCATCTTGGCCCATTCCAAACTGAGCTTCCAATCCATCGGGTCTGTAGTCCTTTGGATCGACCGCTTCTCCATCGAGTCGTGCGCGCGTGAGCATTTCTCGCACCAATTGACTGTCCCAGGCCAAGGTCATCAATTCAGCTTTGGCAACGGGCGGTGTGGGAGCTTGTCGGATGATTCTGATGAACTCATCAATATTGGCCAAGGCCACAGCCAAGCCTTCAAGCACATGGCCTCTTTCACGGGCTTTGCGAAGGTTATAGACTGTGCGCCTAGTCACCACCTCACGGCGGTGTTGAAGGAAGATATCAATGAGCTGCTTTAAGTTGCAAAGCCTGGGTTGTCCATCCACCAAGGCCACCATGTTGATCCCAAACGTGTCTTGGAGTTGTGTTTGCTTAAAGAGATTGTTTAAGACCACCTCAGGCACTTCACGTGATTTGAGTTCAATCACCAGTCTCATGCCCGACTTGTCCGATTCGTCTTGGATGTGGCTGATGCCTTCAATTTTCTTTTCGTGCACCAATTCAGCCATTCGCTCTTGAAGGGTCTTTTTATTGACTTGGTAGGGAAGCTCATCCACGATGATGGCTTGGCGTTGACCCTTGTCAATATCTTCAAAATGGCATTTCGCCCGCATGACGACGCGCCCTCTACCCGTGCGGTAGCCATCTTTGACGCCATTGATGCCATAGATGATACCGGCCGTGGGGAAATCGGGCGCTGGCACAATGCCCATCAGGTCATCAATGGTTGCATCTGGGTTTTTCAAAAGAAACAAGCAAGCATCAATGATTTCATTGAGGTTGTGCGGAGGAATGTTGGTGGCCATGCCAACAGCAATGCCTGCAGAGCCATTGACCAAAAGATTTGGAATTCGGCTTGGAAGAACAAGGGGCTCTTTTTCCGAGCCGTCGTAATTGGGCCCAAAATCAACGGTCTCTTTGTCGATGTCGGCAAGCATTTCATGAGCGATTTTGGATAACCGAATTTCCGTGTATCTCATGGCAGCGGCATTGTCACCATCGACAGAGCCGAAGTTACCTTGCCCATCGACCAACATGTGTCTTAGAGAAAAATCTTGCGCCATTCGCACAATGGTGTCGTAGACCGCACTGTCTCCATGGGGGTGGTATTTGCCAATCACATCGCCCACGATGCGGGCAGATTTTTTGTAAGCTCGATTCCAGTCGTTGTTGAGCTCATGCATTGCAAAAAGAACTCTTCGGTGAACAGGTTTTAATCCGTCTCTGGCATCTGGAAGAGCACGACCCACGATCACACTCATGGCGTAATCGAGGTAGCTGCGGCGCATTTCCTCTTCGAGGCTGATGGGCAAAGTTTCTTTAGCGAACTGGGTCATTGAATTTGGCCGATCTTCATACAAACTTCACATTTTAGAGCCCTAAATAGGAGCATTGTTATGTATCTTTAAAGCAACAACCCTCGTTGTACTGGCGAATTGCCATCAGACAATTTTGATCCTTTTCGATTCAAGCGTATCAGTGTGGCACAATAAGCGAATCAGGGTGACGGAATGTGACCCTTAATTTCGCAGCTTGACTGCTTATGTTTCATTCCAAGAGGAAAATATGAAGAAATTCACTCGTTTCACATTCGCACTTTCAGCCGTATTTTTGATCGGTGTTGCAAGTGCTCAATCCATTGACAACTGGCGCTCCTCTAACGGGGACACTTGGAAAAACAGCACAGGCTTGTGCTATAGAGACAGCAACTGGACGCCTGCAACTGCAGCGCCCGATTGTGACGGCGCGATCAAGCCTGCACCAGCACCTGCTCCCGTATCCGCCCCCGCTCCCGCTCCCAGAGCAGCTCCCGCTCCCGCTCCCAGAGCAGCTCCAGCACCAGCTCCAGCTCCAGCTCCAGCAGCGGCTACTAAAGTAACTTACGCAGCGGATACGTTCTTTGACTTTAACAAGTCTGTTCTCAAACCAGAAGGCAAAGCCAAATTGGATGATTTGGTGAGCAAAATCAAGACCATCAATCTAGAGGTCATCATCGCTGTGGGTCATACCGACTCCGTTGGAAGCGATGCGTACAACCAAAAATTGTCGGTTCGCCGCTCTGAGGCTGTGAAAGCTTACTTGGTCAGCAAAGGCATTGAGAAAAATCGCGTTTACACAGAAGGCAAGGGCGAGAAGCAACCCGTTGCTGACAACAAGACAGCACAAGGTCGCGCCAAGAACAGACGCGTCGAGTTGGAAGTTGTTGGTACACGAGCCAAAAAGTGATTTAGGTTTGTATTGAATAAAAAACCCCGCTTTGGCGGGGTTTTTTATTAGGGTCAAGCAAGATGAATTTGCTCAGACAGAACGTTTGGGGGACAATGTTCTTTGAAACAAACTTGTGTATTTAACATGATGAAATTTAAGCGGGCGTTTTTTTATGGCTGAGACTCCTAACGTTGATCCCTCTGAGTTGAGTAAATTTTCCGATTTGGCACACCGTTGGTGGGACCCTCAAAGTGAATTCAGGCCTTTGCATGAGATCAATCCACTGCGCCTTGCTTGGATTTCTGGATGCTCTCCTTTAAAGGGGCTTAAAGTGCTGGACGTTGGGTGTGGAGGCGGCCTTTTGGCAGAGGCAATGGCTGTCAGCGCGAACAGTGTCAAAGGCATTGATTTGGCAACGAAATCCCTTAAAGTTGCTCAACTGCACGCGCTTGAGTCTGGAGTGCAAAATGTTCAATACCAAGAGGTCAGTGCCGAGACTTTGGCTGAAAGTGAAGCCGGTCAATACGATGTGGTCACCTGTATGGAAATGCTCGAACATGTGCCCGACTATGCTTCTGTTGTGAAGGCGTGCAGTCAATTGGTCAAGCCTGGGGGATATGTTTACTTCTCAACTCTGAACCGTTCACCCAAATCATTTCTATTTGCGATTGTAGGAGCGGAATATATTTTGAATATCTTGCCCAAGGGCACGCATGAGTATGCAAAGTTCATCAAGCCCAGTGAGCTGGCCCGTGCTCAAAGGGAGAATGGATTGCAAGAGATTGACATCAAAGGCCTGAGCTATAACCCCATAACCCGCAGGTACTGGGTCAATGAAGATGTGAGTGTGAACTACTGGGTCGCGACACAGCGCAGTCTGGGGTGATGCAAAATTCTATAAATTTAAAGATGCCCAAAGCTGTCCTTTTTGATTTGGATGGGACGCTGGTGAATTCCTCCTTGGACTTGGGTGCTGCGGTTGATGTCATGAGAGTAAAAAGAGGCTTAGCACCTCTAGGCGCTGAGCATTACCGTGAAGTCTGTGGCTCAGGAGCTCGGGGCTTATTGAGGTTGGCTTTTGATATGTCGCCGGATCATGAACTCTATAACTCAATGAAACATGAGTTCTTTGATCAATACCAGTCTATGTTGACACAGCAAACGCATTTTTTTGAAGACATTCCAGAGCTATTGACGGCCTTAATGGACATGGGCTTGCATTGGGGTGTCGTGACCAACAAAATGGAACGATTCACAACCCCTTTGACCCAAAGTTATCCTTTGTTTGCGCTTTCCAAGACGGTGGTTTCTGGAGACACCACACCCCATGCAAAGCCACACCCAGAGCCATTGTTTGAGGCTTCTAGGCGAATGGGTTTAAGTCCTCAAGAGTGCTGGTACGTGGGGGACGATCATCGCGACATGCTGGCTGCAAAAGCCGCAGGAATGGTGGGTGTTGCTGCCCTTTATGGCTACATTGGGGGCGGTGAGCCCATTGAGACATGGGGAGCTGATTTCCAAATAAAGAGGCCCTTGGATCTATTAAATTGTCTTCAAGTGTTATAAGATAGAGTTCTTGGGGCTGCACTGGTTTCGACATGGGTTCGGACGCGGCGCAGGGCATGTCGAGGTTCTGTCACCTCGTTAATCAGCAGAAAAAAACTTAACTGCAAACGACGAACGTTTCGCACTCGCCGCTTAATCCGGTGAGCCTTGCAACAGTTGGCCGATAGGCTGGGCAAGGGGGCGTAAAAACCTCCAGGCTGCAAGGTAATCAATATGGGCTGGCATCACTTCGTGTACCTTGGAGTGGTGTGAGATTCAAGGGTACTGGCTTGACTCAGAGAATGCCTTTGTTCGCTGTTTTGAGTGAGATTTAAATCAATTGGCTAAGCATGTAGAACTGTTCGAAAAAGACTTATGGACGGGGGTTCAAATCCCCCCAGCTCCACCAAATTAAAAAACCAACTGGTTCGCCAGTTGGCTTTTTTTTTGCCTGCTACCGCGTGTTTACGCGGGTTCCTGCGGGTCATTGCGGACTTAGACCGCCTATCTACCCCCCTCAAATTGGGCCCCTTTGAGCTCTCTCTGGTGCCATTCTCTCCGCAGCATGGGCATATCACCAGGCTCGGAGTCCGGAAGGTTGAAAGTAAAAAACCATATAAATCAACCTCTTACGCGCGGACTAATCATGCGAGTTTTTTTCTGGCCTTGGTAGGCAAAGCGATCATCTTTGCTTTGTAGCGAGTAGAAAAGAATATGAAACATGCTCGGCTGCGTGATCGAATGACGCTCGGACGTCGGTTTTAAATATTCTTGAAATCGACTTTTTAAAACAGCTCGGTGATGAGATCAAAGACGCCACTGAGTCGAATTTGGATCAAAAAGTCGTTGGGCCCGATGACCACACGCTCGACCAGCATGCGCATCAGGAGTCCTTGATTTCGAAGGGTCAGGTAATCAAAGGTTTGGTCCGCTCCTGCAAATCGCGCTCGAATGCGTGCCTGATCAAATGTTGGCTCATCGAGAAGCGCTTGCGGCATCGCGCTGAGCCATGGCGTTGGGTCACGGAAATGTTCGCGTAAATACTCAATCACTTGGTCGTGCAGTCTTGGCGCAGAAATACGCGGTAAACCGGACGCACCAGCGCCAACCGTGATTTCAGCTTGATGGACGTAGCGTCCACGCTGTTTTGAAGACAGCCATGGCGACATGCTGCGGCCATCCTCGCCAAAGATTAACCCTCTGAGTGGAAACATGTCTTCTTGCCAAGACTTGTTGGCAATGCCCGCTCTACGAGCCCTCGACTGCATAAGATCATGGACGCTGTCCCAAAGGGGCTGGTCGATGATGGCCACGTGGATGCCAGGGTGCCACTGCCCGTCATAGAAGATCTCACCGAGATACATCCGGTTGTTGAGCAGTTTGTACAAGGTATTTTTGTCGAACTCGCGCCCACCTTTGATCTGACCTGTTTTGGTTTTCCATGCCTTTGTTTTTACCGCCTGGTCATGCAGGTCTTTGACCAGATCGGTTACCGAGGGCTGCGCCACAAAGCGCTCAAAAATACTACGAACTGTCTGGGCCTCACTGGCGTGAACAACGAGGCGCTGTAGTTCAAGTGAGTATCCCAATGGGGATGCGCTGCCTTGCCAGAGGCCTTGGGCGCGGGCGTCAGAGTATTTGTATTTGTTGCGCTCAGCTGCCAGCTCACGTTCGAACTGAGCAAAAGATGTCAGCAAGTGCAGCGCTAATCTTCCTTGCGGCTCAGCCGTATTGATCGGTTGGGTCACAGAGCCCAGTGCTACGCCGTGGCGCTCAAAGGTCACCATCAGACGGCTCAAGTCAGGCGTGTGACGCGAGAGTCGATCAAGGCGGTACACAAGGACCACATCGATCAGGTTTGACTCAATGTCCGAGAGCAATTGCTGCAAGCCCGGTCGGCGAGTGTTACCGCCGGAGTACCCGCGGTCTTCATAGATCCGATCGACTGGCGCCCAGCCCCGACTAATTTGGCTGGCAATGAAATCATGGCAAGCTATGAACTGCGCATTGATGGAGTCGAACTTGTCTTCTTCTGAGCCGTCAAAAGACATCCGTGTGTAGACGGCGCAGCGCTGGATTGGCGGTGGTGTTGGATCTGGTGAGTGGGTTGGGCGTTCGCTCATGACCCGAATCATCTCAGGATCGCAATGGGGTAGAACATGGCAGCCCGCTGCTTGTGTTGATCCATGGAAAGAAAGTGTCTACAATGTAGATACGTTCAAGGAGAATTTCTATGGAAGCTGTTATCCGTAAATGGGGCAATAGTCCCGCACTGCGTCTGCCCAGCGCGGCATTGAAGGCCGCTGGTTACGCTCTCGAGCAAAAAGTGGAGCTGGTCGTTTCACGCGGGCGCATTGTGATTCAGCCCTCAGAAAATGTGACTTACAGCTTGGACAACCTGCTGAGGGGCATCACAGCGGGTAACGCGCACAGCGAATTCAGCTTTGGCAAGCCGGTTGGCAAAGAGGCTTTTTAATGGCCACACGCGGCTATGTTCCCGATGCCAGTGAAGTGGTCTGGTTGGAGTTTGATCCCCAAGCCGGGCATGAGCAAGCTGGCCATCGCCCTGCGTTGGTGATCAGTCCGGCCAGTTACAACGGTAAAACGGGCCTGATGGTTTGCTGTCCCATGACCACCAAAATCAAAGGG
>CANJNC010000098.1 GCA_947475685.1 Comamonadaceae bacterium
GTACTTCGCAAACGTGCCTTGCGCTTGCATCACACAAACCGCAAGACCCATCGCACCATCTAAAAACCCTCTTTGAAAAACATAGCTTCTCAAAAAAGCAAACACAGCGGAGGCAAAAGCCCTGGGCATTGAGGTCTTTTGTCCCAATGCGTGGCGCTCTTGAGCCCAGATTTGGCTGTAGCTCCTAAGTTTTCTCCAATAATCATCGGGATTCAAATAACTATAGTGAAGCATAGGCGTGCTTAAATGCCCAATCTCCCCATTATCCCAGTAATTTCTCCCTTTTGGCACCAGTCGCTCGTGTACTTTGTCATCTGAAAACCGAGCACGATCGGCCCTAAAAAGACGCAAAACCCGATCCGGCGTCCAGCCACAGTGTTTGATCCATTGCCCACAAAAGTAAGTGCTTCTCGGCACATCAAATGCACTCACACGATCTTCAGCACCCTTGATGGCACCCATGATCTCTTGAGCGAGTTCTTTGCTGATTCGCTCATCGGCATCCATATTGAGCACCCAAGGGTGATTGATCAAGTCAAGGGCTCGGTTTTTTTGCTCGCCAAAACCTGGGAAATCGGCCGTTTGATGAACCTGAGCGCCCATTTCCCGGGCAATTTGCACAGTCTCATCGCTGCTGAGACTGTCAAGCACAATCAACTCTGATGCAAAGGAGACGCTTTCCAAGCAAGCTTGGATATTTTTCGCTTCATTGCACGTGATGATCACAACCGATAGGGACATGGCGGGGAGAATGAAAGAATTAAAGAGGTCCAAAGGGGCCCAAAGATGCCCAAACATGCCTTTTGCTCTAGATTTAAAGCCCCGCACGCTTGGGTCTCGCGCAACACGGGCCTACATTCCAATACAATCCCGTAATTCTACCTTGATGGGGCTTGAATTGCCCACCTCGTGATCCTCCAACACCTGCCCAATCATGCCTTACAAAAGAGTGCATGGCCTAGGTGGTGCTGGAAACGCTCACCCAAAAAGTAAAACTTTATTCGAATTGAGTGAATTGAGATAGCCACCCTCCACCCCATGTCTGAAGCACCTGTTGAGCCTTTTATCAAGCGCTTTCGTCGCGTTTGGCCCTATTTCTCCACGCCCTTGCGGGCTTGGGGCTTGGCGGTGATATCGGTGATTGTGGTCTCCGCCTCGGAGCCCATGATCCCAGCTCTCTTGAAGCCTTTGTTGGACAACGGTTTTGTCGCGGGCTCCCTTGAACTGTGGTCGGTTCCTTTGGCGATTTTGACCCTCTTTAGCGTTCGGGGACTGGCCGCTTTCTTGGCTCAAATGGCCTTGGCCAAGATTGCCAACCAAGGCGTGCTGAATTTAAGAATTGCCATGTTTGCCAAACTCCAACGAGCACACCCCAGTCTTTACGCTTTGACACCCAGCAGCAGCTTGTCCAACACCTTGGTCTTTGAAGTTCAAAACGGTGCCGGTTTGTTGGTCAATGCAACCTTGAGTCTGGCTCGAGACTCCTTGACTTTGTTGGCTTTGGCTGGGTATTTGCTTTTCTTAAATTGGAAACTCAGTCTGATTGTGGCCTTGCTGCTGCCCGCTGTGGCGGGGGTGATGCGCGTATTGACCGACCGTTTGACCAGATTGACCAACCAAAGCCAAGCCTCGACCGATGCGTTGGCCTACGCGGTGGAGGAAAACTCCTTGGCTTACAGAGAGATTCGGCTGCAAGGGGCTCAGTTGCAGCAAGAGAGTCGTTTCGAAAAACTGGGCGCAGCGCTTCAGTCTTTGGTCATGAAGGGCATGGTGAGCTCTGCAGCCATCACCCCTTTAACCCAGGTTTTATCGGCCGTGGCCTTGTCCGCCGTCATCAGCGTGGCCCTGTTTCAAAGCACCACGGACCATACAACTGTAGGCGGGTTTGCCTCCTTTGTGACAGCGATGTTGATGCTGGTCGCCCCCATTAAACACCTCTCAGAGGTCGCGACTCCCTTGACCCGGGGACTGGCCGCCATCGAGAGAGGCTTGGATCTGATTGAGAAAACACAGGACCAAACGCAAGGAAACTTTGAGCCCTCCAAGGTGCTGGGTGAGCTTGAATTCAAGGACATTACCGTGCGTTACCAGGCTGATTTAGAGCCTGCGATCGAGCGCTTGAACTTAAAGCTTCAAGCCGGAGAAATTTTGGCACTGGTCGGTGCCTCAGGTTCAGGCAAGACAACTGTTGCCAATTTGATTCCTCGCTTGATCGACCCCACTGAGGGGCACGTCTTGCTCGATGGCGTGGATGTTCGGGACTGGAAATTAAAGAGTTTGCGCCAACACATTGCCTTGGTCAGTCAAAACGTGGTGGTGCTCAATGACACCTTGCTCAACAACGTCATGCTTGGACAAGACGCGAATGCAGCAAAAGCGCTCCAATGCTTGGAGGCCGCCAATTTAGCCGACTACCTCCAAACCCTGCCCAAAGGGGCCGACTCATTGGTGGGCCACAACGCGCAGCAACTCTCTGGAGGCCAAAGGCAGCGTTTGGCCATTGCACGCGCTTTGTATAAAAATGCACCCATTTTGTTGCTCGACGAGGCCACCTCCGCCTTGGACAACGAGTCAGAGCGCTTGGTTCAAGAGGCCTTGAACCGACTCACCGTGGGCCGAACGACGCTGGTGATTGCCCACAGACTCTCCACCATTGAACACGCTCACCGAATCGTGGTGCTTGAAAAAGGGCGCATCATAGAGATGGGCACGCATCAAGTCCTTTTGGCGCGGGGTGGCGTTTATGCAAGCTACTTCAAACTCGGACAAGGCCTTGAGCAAACTGCCTCTTAAAAAATCATTTTTTTTCTTGACCTCTGAGGTCATCAACGCAGGCGTGAAGCGCTGGAGGACGCGATGATCAACTCTTCGTAAATGGCCCTTTGCCTGCTGGCAAGTTCTGTCCAAGTGTGTTGCTTTGCAAAAAGCTCTGCGCGGTCCATCATGGCCAAGCGAGCACTGTCATCAGAGCGCAAAAGATTCACGGCTTTGACAATTTCCGCCTCTTGCTGCGGGTTTTTAAGCATATGGGCCGTGCGTGAGCTCTCCATCAAATCTGAAGCCAAGCAATAGGGCGAGACGCTCAAGACCACGGGCACTCTGGCAGCAAAGGACTCCAGGACCACCAGTGGAAAAATATCATCAAGAGTTGCATGAACCAAACAATCGCTCGCCGCATAAGCCTTTGATGCACTGCTCACCAAACCCGTGAAAACAACTCTTTGAGCCAAGGCCGATTGCTCGCACTGACTCCTCCACTTCTTGACCTGTGCCTCACCGCCGCCCACCACCAAGAGAGAGACATCGCCGGACAAATGCTCTAAAGCGCGCAGCACAGCGGGCAGTCCCTTTTTCTCAAAATTGTGCCCAATCACCATCAAGACCCAAGCAGCAGATTGCAGGCCAAAAGACGCACGCGCTTCTTGCTTGACAAGGGCTTGCGCGTGGGCTGTGAGGGCTTCATGCTGGTCTTGGATACCTGGCATTACCACGCGAATCTTGGACGAGCCCACATGGTAATAAGACGACACAATATCACCCAACGCGGGGGTCACCACAACAATCAAACGCGGGGCTGAGAGCGAATAACGAAGTCCCTCCAACATCAAATGGGCCATTAACCTGGGGCTTGTTAGCACCTTGATATAGCGAAAAAACCTCTGAAGAGGCTCAAGGGACTTTGCAAAAAGACTGTAGCGCATGGGCCTCACATGCACGGTCTGAACGTTGCCATGCCAGGTGTTTTCGTGCGCGTGAACGATCGCAAATCCTTCTCGCGTGCACCTCCAAGACCACACCGCAAAAGCCCACTGCGCAATCCATCTCGGTCTTTTTATATTGAACGCCATGCGGTGAATCGTGATGTCTTCACTCAAGACGTCTGAGCGCTCACAAAAGACATGGATGCGGTAGTCTTGGGTCAGCTTTAGGGCCAAGTTCACCGCGTAGCTCTCAGCACCACCTGCACTTTGACTGAAGTGTCTACTCAAAATAGCCACTTTGACTTTTTCTTGCATGGCTCAGTCGTCTTTCATTCTTGAGCGCTCTTGTTGTGCTCGTAATTGGTTAGAATTTTCAACAAGAATTGCGGCCAATAGGTTGATCTCACGATGGGGATGCGTTTTAACTCAAACACATCGCTACGGGCGTCCACGCGACCTCTTCTCGTGGTGGTCGCACTTTGATAACCCGCCTCTTGAGCCATGCGGACATGTCGCCTCTCAAAGAAGCCAAAAGGATAACAAAAGCTTTTCACCTCCTTGCCAAGCAACTCGGTGAGCTCGTGGCGAGAGGAGGCAATCTCTTGATGGGCCGTGGCGTCATCGACTTGGGTCAAGTCCACATGATTTTGGGTGTGCGCTCCCACCTCCATGCCCGCATCAGACCAAGCCTTCACTTGCTCGGCACTCATCAATTGCGCCTGGCGCACACCGTTGGGTGTATCCCATTGATTGTGTTGCCCCATTAAATGGCTCACCACGTAACAAGTGGCAGTAAAGTCAAACTCTTTTAAAACAGGCAGTGCATTGGTTAAATTATTGGTGTATCCATCATCAAAGGTCAATCCAATGACTTTTCCCTTTTTTTCTCCACGCACATAAGGCATGAGTTCTTGCATGGACACGCCTTGATAGCCCAGTCTTTTGAGCGTGATCATTTGCAAGCGAAAAGATGCAGGCGTGACATACAGACTTCGAAATGTCGCTGGAGGCGGTGGAGCTTGGTCGATTTGATGGTAAGTCAAAATGGAGAAGTGCTGCATAAGTTAATCAAAATTCAAGGACCGAATGCCTGGGGATAAAAGACCCCAATGTAGAAAATTCAACGCCAACCCCGAGCACTCCAAAAAGCCGTGTGCAAAGCACACGCTTACATGCGCTTTGGGTGCGTGCAGCTCAAATCAAAATGATATCAAATTGCTCTATTCCCATTATAGGGTCGACCTGCAAGGAGATGGGCTTGCCGATGAACTCAGACAAGGCGGCCACGTGCTCTCGCTCCTCATCGAGCAACATGTCAATCACCGTTTGGGTTGCCACAACTCGAAATTCTTTTGGATTGAATTGTCTTGCTTCCCGTAGAATCTCTCTCAAAATGGAATAGACCAAGGTTCTGGCCGTTTTGACAAGGCCCTTTCCTTGGCACGCCTTACAAGGCTCACACAACAAATGCGCCAACGAGTCTCGTGTTCTCTTGCGAGTCATCTCCACCAAACCCAGCCCAGAAAACCCACTCACCATGGTCTTTACGCGGTCTCTTTGCAAGTGCTTGGCAAATTCTTGCAAAATGGCTTGCTGGTGTTCTAGACTGCTCATGTCTATGAAGTCAGCAATGACGATCCCCCCTAAATTTCGAAGTCGCAATTGCCTGGCTATTGCACCCGCGGCTTCCAAATTGGTCTTGAAAATGGTTTCATCAAAGTTCCTTGCACCCACAAAGCCCCCGGTGTTGACATCAATGGTCGTCAAAGCTTCGGTTTGATCAATCATCAAGTACCCGCCCGACTTCAAGTCCACCCGGCGCCCTAGCGCTTTGCCCAAATCATCTTCAATGCCAAAGAGATCAAAGATGGGGCGCTCTCCGGTGTAATGCACCAAGCGACTCACCGAGGCTGGCATGAAGGCCTCTCCAAATGCATGCAAGGCCGTGAACTGCTCCTTGGAGTCAATTCGAATGCTTTGTGTGATGTCACTGACCATGTCTCGCAAAACGCGTTGCAACAAACTCAAGTCTTGGTGCAAATTGGACATAGGTGGCAATTTGCTGCTTTGTTCATGGATGCGAGCCCATGTCTTTCTAAGGTACACCAAATCATCAGACAACTCTTGGTCACTGGCATCTTCTGCGTTCGTGCGCAAAATAAAGCCTCCCGAGGGCTGGGGTGCAAAGGCCGCGACAGCCAAATTGATCAGCCGTTTTTTTAGGACCTCGCGCGTCTCTAGAGGAATTTTTTGCGAAACTCCGATGTGCTGATCTTGAGGCAGGTAGACCAAAAAGCGCCCCGCAATGCTGATTTGGGTGGACAACCGAGCGCCCTTTGTGCCAATCGGATCTTTGATGACCTGCACCAAAAGAGTTTGACCCTCAAAGACCTGCTTTTCAATGGGAAGCACGCTCGCATTGGCCTGGCTTTCTAGATCGGCATGCCTGGCATTCAAACTCGAGAGCAAATCGGCCACGTGCAAAAATGCCGCGCGCTCTAAGCCGATATCAATGAACGCAGACTGCATGCCTGGCAACACCCGAGCCACGCGTCCGAGGTACACATTGCCCACCAAGCCTCGCTCCAAGGCACGCTCTAAGTGCACCTCTTGGAGTGCACCACCTTCAACGACAGCGACCCTGGTTTCATGGGGGGTCCAATTGATCAATATATCTTGCTGCATGGCTTGTTGGGTAAGTGAAATCAGTCTGGCCGTGCGTTTTGCAAAACCTCGATGCCAAAGCTTCTGAGCATCTGCGAGACTTCAAAGACGGGCAGACCCATAATACCTGAGTAACTCCCTTTGATGGATGAAATCATGCCACTGGCTTTTCCTTGGATGGCGTAGCCACCGGCCTTGCCTTGCCACTCTTTTGAGGCGACATAGGCTTTTATTTGCGAGGCGCTCCAAGGCGCCATGGTGACCCAAGATCGGCTCAAGCGCTGCTGCTGCTGGTGTTCAGTGCCGATCATCACACTCGTGTAGACGCGGTGCGTGTGTCCAGACAAGGCGCCAATCATCTCTTGGGCCTCTTTGGCATCCATGGGTTTGCCCAAAATACGACCCGACAAACAGACCGTCGTGTCTGCACACAACACAGGTGCACTGGCATCAAACTTCGAACCCAAGGATTGCGCCCTAAGCCTAGCGGCTTGGTACTTGAGTCGAGTCACACGCTGAACATATTGAATGGCCGACTCTGAAGGCTTGAGCGCTTCCAGTGCCTCTAGTGCTAGCAGTTGAGCATGCAAGGAGCGGGCGTTTTTGGACTCGGGCAAGAGGGGTTTGAAAGGCACGCCCATTTGAGCCAGCAACTCTTGGCGTCTTGGACTTTGAGAGGCAAGGTATACAAAAGCGCTCAAAACGTGGCTCCTCAAGGGGTTGTTTGAAAGGGATGCGCTCTCACTGAGCCCTCACTCGCGGTGATAGGGGTGCCCAGTTTGCAAGGAAAATACGCGGTACAACTGTTCCAGCAACATGACCCTGACCATGGCATGGGGCCAAGTCATGGATGACAAGCGTATCATTTCATGGGCGCTTTTTTTAAAGGCCTCATCGATGCCATCTGGCCCACCGATCACAAACACAATGTCTTGGCCCATATCGCGCCAACGATCAAAACGCTTTGAAAGCTCAAGGGTCGTGAGCGCAGTGCCGTGCTCGTCCAAGACCACCACCAAAGCGTCCTTGGGCAAAGCGTCGGTGATTTTTTGCGCCTCCAAGAGCATCAATTGAGACGGCGTTTGCCCCTCTCGTGCTGGGGTTTTAAGGGCCTTTAGCTGCACACGCCAGTCGCTTGGGAAACGTTTTAAAAAA
>CANJNC010000099.1 GCA_947475685.1 Comamonadaceae bacterium
CCCTTGATCTTTAAATCATTCGCAACAACAGCACCCATAACAACCCCCTAAACAGAATTTTAAATCGTATTATATAAAATACTGTTGGTTTGGTAAAGAAGTCAATAGCGAATGATCGTTCGACCCTTTAAGCTCAGCTAATTCCAATCCGAGTAAAAGATAGCTCCAAATACTGCGCTTAAGGCCATCTTTTTTTGATTTAAAAGCTTGCACGCATGAGCTTTCTATCAAAAATCTATTGTGTTAGGATTTAGGAGAGCTTTTCATGCGTTCGTCCTCATGCTTATCATTCAATGACCTCACTTAGTAACCCACAAGTCCTGAACACTCAGGTGAGTCTTTTGCGAGAAATTCAACACCTTCAAACCGCAGCCCAACTTTTGGCCATCGGTAGGCCTGAACGCGCGCGCGCAAGTGAAGCCGCCTTGGATTTGGCCAAAGTGCGGGAGGCTTTGTTGTTGACAGAAACGAAACAATTGCTACAGCGTTGGGCTGACACCCAACACTTGCCCAAGGCCCCCGATCTCTTCGATCATGGGGATCAATTGCGATGGTTGCTTAAAAATAGAGCTTAAGGGCTCAGGGCACAAAGTACAGGGCCCATCACAATTTATTGAAGCGTTCTATACAGGCCTAGGTCAGAAAGTGACTGCCAGCGCCCTAGAGACCAATGGACACGAAGTGTCCAATCGATCAATGCCCCAGACTGCGTTTGGTCTTGGAGAGGTCGACACCGAGTTGTTTGAGTTTTCTATAAAGATGGGTGCGCTCTAGCCCCGTTTTTTCAGCCACTCGGGTCATGGAGCCGCCTTCTTGCACCAAGTGAAACTCAAAATACGCCTTCTCAAAGGCGTCTCTCGCCTCTCTCAAAGGTTGATCGAGCTCAAAGACTTGTTGCGTGGCCGACAAATGCATGGCGCCCATCTGCGCGCCCGTGTCCATGCCATACGAATGGCCATCGTTCGAAAAACCACTGCCTTGTTGAACCCCATGCACCATGTTCGACTGGGGTGATCCTGAAACAGATCCGGAACGAGCCGCCAATGAGCCAGACGCATGGGCTCTCAATGGATTTTGACCTGGCGGATACAGCGTGCCTGAACCAGGCAATGCGTTGGCAGAGAAACTGGCGCTTGAGGCTGCCGCACTTTGTGCGTGAGCGGGTGCGGGTTTTTTTTGCAGCGCTTGCTCCACCGCTTTGAGTAACTTTTGAAGGGTGATGGGTTTTTCTAAAAAGGCCAATGCGCCAATGCGCGTAGCTTCAACAGCGGTATCAATGGTGGCGTGACCCGACATCATGATGACGGGCATGTTCAACAAACCATGGGCAGACCACTCTTTAAGCAAAGACACGCCATCGGTGTCTGGCATCCAAATGTCCAATAGCACCAAGTCCGGACGGGCAAGTTGCCTGGCTTGCCGCGCTTGAGCGGCGTTCTCCGCCAACTCAACCGTGTGCCCCTCGTCATTGAGAATTTCAAAGAGCAAGTCCCTGATTCCCAACTCATCATCAACCACCAATATATTTGCCATAGTTAGAATTAGACCACATTCTGTTGTGATTGCACAACTGCGAAGGATAAAGATACTTGGGCCCCAATGATAACCCCCTCAGACTCTAGATTTTTCAAGGTGATGCGAGCGCCATGGTCGTCGGCTATTTTTTTAACCACCGCCAGCCCCAAACCCGTCCCCTTGGCTTTGGTGGTCACATAGGGCTCAAACGCCCGCTTTAAAATGAAGTCCGGAAAGCCCCCGCCAGAATCTTCAACGCGCAAACGCACCCGGCCCGATGCCGCATTGAACTGCGTGGACAAGCGCACTTGACGCAGAAGCTTGCCTTCGCTTGCGTCTTGGGCGTTTTGGATCAAATTGTGCACCACTTGCCTCAGCTGCAGAGGATCTGCTTTGATCTCGGGGCAAGACGCCTCCAAGATCGCCTCCAAGCTCAAACCACTGGCGTCCACGCTCTTGAAGTGCAGGTGCGCAACTTGTCCCGCCTTAGCTTCTTTTTCTACTTTTTCTACTTTTTCTTCTTTGCGTACTGTTTCTTCAAGACCCTCTTGAACCTCTAAGCTGGTGCCATACAACTGCACCACTTCTGCAACCAAGGCATTCAAGTCCAAGCGCTCCAACTGCGCTTGAGGCAGTCTCGCGTAATCTCTGAACTCATTGACGAGACGTTTCATCGCGTCGACTTGGTCGACAATCATCTTGACCGACTTGTTGAGAATGAGCTCCTCTGGCGCCTGAAGCTTTCCAGACAACTTCATTTGCAGTCTTTCTGCAGACAACTGAATGGGCGTCAAGGGGTTCTTGATTTCATGTGCGAGTCTTCTCGCGACCTCTCCCCAAGCTTGTGCGCGCTCGGCAGAGACGATTTCCGAAATATCATCAAACACCAAAAGCCATGCCGAGTTCGGCAAAGAGGCCCCACGGGCAATGACATTGGTCAAGCCCTTCTTTTTAAAGTCTTCAAATGCATTGGCGTCGGTTGGCGATTGCGCAGACACCGGTACACCATGGGTGGCATTCAAGCCCTGAGCGTCCAACGACTGGATCTCAAAGGACTGCTGCCAATAGTCTTGCCCACCTTGACCGAGTTCGTTCTCAAAGCCCTGAAACTGAGCCAAGACCTGCGTGGCAAACACCTCCAAACCTGCGATTTTGTGAAGCGCTTGCCCTACAAAGGCGGCCATGGGTATTTTTAAAATCCGCGTCGCTCCCGGATTGGTCGACACAATGACCCCTTGGTGATCCAAGACCATGACACCCGCGGTCAAATGGTCCAAAATGGTTTGCAAGTTGCTTCTGGCCAAGTTGACCTGCTCCAAACTTTGCTCCACCGTTTGCCTGGCATTGAGCAGTTGGGTCGTCATCTGAGAAAACGATCTCGTCAAACCGTCCAACTCATCAGCGCCCGTGAGCACGGGCCTGGCACTCAAGTCTCCTGCGGCCACATCTCTCACGCCCCTGACCAACCAGAGCAAAGGACGGGCCAATTGATTGCCCAAAAGAACCGCCAAAAGCACCGCCCCAAACACCGACAAGAACAAACTCAAGGTGAGTGTGCCAATGTACATGCGAGCCAAACCTTCTCTGGCCAAGGACCGCTCTTGGTACTCCAAGTTGGCCGCTTGCAAGGCCAAGGCATTGGCCACCAATGCGGGTGGCAGTCGTTGGGTGACCTGCAACACTTGGGGCTCCATCAGTGAGGCAAGGCCCAAGTTGAACGCCGTGGGGTTCATCAAAGCCAGGGCTTTGATTTGAGGCTTGACCTCTGGGTGTGCCGCCGCATCCTCCAGGCCCTCAATCACGGTCAGCACCGACTGGCTTTTAAGCTGTCTCAACTGAGCTGCACTGGGCCGCTCGGGACTTAACTGATAGCGCTCACCCCCAGCGGTGGCCAAAGGGCTCATGTCTGCAGACCAAATGATCAATTCTTCAGCCCCCAATTGCTCGCGCAGCCTCTCAAGCGCAGAGCCGGAGAACAACTGCACACTTGGTGTCTTTGTTGACAACTGCTCACCTTGCACAGGCTTTGATCCCTCTGCATTCCTGCCCTCTGCATTCATGACCTCAGCTTTTTTACCCTCGTCCTTCAAGCTCTCTTTGCTTGAAGCCTCTGGCTTTGTCGCCTTGGTAGGCGATGTGCTTGCAGAGCTTGCAGAGCTTGCGGAGCGTGCAGCACGAGCATCAAGCTTCATGCCTTCCAGTCCCACAGCACCCCCCTTGGCCTCCAATTGGTAGGATGGTTTTTGCAAATCGCTTGGCGTCAACGCCCAGTGTGTTTGAGCTGAAGACCCCTTGGGCTCAGCTCCACGGGCACTAGAAGCGCTCGAGTAAGTAGATTCCGACAAGTGCATGGCCGCGGTTTTGGTCTTGTTGCCCAAGTCATTGGCCAAGGCATCCAAGGTCGCTCTTCCCAAATTCAATCCCGCGTCCAACGCCCCCTCGACTTTGACATCAAACCAAGCCTCTATCGAGCGCGAGACAAACTGGTAGGAGACCAAATAGATCAAGAGTCCTGGAATAAAGCCCACCACCACAAAGATAAATGCCAACTTGGCCAGCAACCTGGAGCCAAATTTGCCGGCTCGCCACCTGAGGGTCAAGCGAACAATGATCCACACAATCACGCAAAGTAAAAAGACCGCCACCACCGAGTTCAACACAAAAAGCGTGGTGTAGTTTTGCTCGTACAAGTCCCATTTTTGGGTCGCTTGGGTGAGCAAGAACAAGAGCACCATGCCAAGCGCCAAAATCACAAACACCCCCACGCCCAAGCTCCAGCGCATGGTTTTGAGGGAAACTTCAGTGCCTAAGATGCGACGCATTCAGGTAAACCCAAGGGGAGATGTTGAAAACAAGTTTAAGACCACATCCAAGGCCCATTCAAAGTGGCGGGGCCTTCGATCTAGATGCAGCTCGCTCATCTCTTTATGGCGCCTTCAAGGGCTCAAACGCAAAGCTTTGGCTTCTTTTGACGTTCATGGTCCAGTCGCTTTCTCCCAAGGTGCCAATCTGAAAGGGCCTGGGAAACTGTGTCAAATCCAGTTTGAATTGATAATCCAAACGGTATTTGCCACCGGGCTCAATGTCTGTGGCGTCGACCACCCGCCAATCGGTTGAACGCTTGATGGCCGACAAGGCCTCCTCCAAAGAATCATAGGCGACACCCAGGGTGACTCCCAATCCAGAATTGGCAATGGTCTTAGAAGAGGTCACCAAACGCCACCTTCTGGACAAGGGGTTGTAGCTCAGACGAAAGTGTCTCTCTTGGCGGGCCAAGTACTTGTCGTACCAATACCACCTCTCTTTGGCCACTTGGACTTCAGCCAAAAAATAAAGCGCAATGCCCTTGGACAAGGCGTCCTCAACGGCTTGGGGCAGCTCAAAGCTCAGCGTGTTTGACAAAAGATAGGCGTCTTCTTGCCGCTCAAATTTAAAAGCACTCAACTGAACCACTGGGCCGTTGGCGTTTTGTGCATGAAGGCTTTGAACAGCCAAGAGGCCACTCAAACCCCACATAATCAACACAAAGATGCGAATGAGAGCTTTGTTTAGAGCTTTGATTAGTGCTTTGACCGGCCCCAAGCAAAAGTCTTTAAGCGCTTCGAACGTCTCTGAGCTTGTCCAAAGGGGTTCAGACAGGCCAATGCCCGTCTCAAAGAGACACGTTCTTTTGAAGCAGCGCGTAATAAAAGCCATCTTGATCACTGGCTTGATTGTCCAAGAGAGTGGGCTTATTTATGGTTTTTTGTGGAATTAAATGTCCTGGCGATGGACGCAATTGGGCGTCACTGTTGTGCTTAAGAAACGAATTGATCTGTCTCTCGCCCTCGTCCTTGAAAACCGAGCACGTGCAGTAAAGCAAAACTCCACTTGGCACCAACTGGCCCCACAGTTGCTTTAAAAGACGTGACTGCGTCTCAAAAAGACGCCCGATGTCGTTCTCTCGTCTAAGCCAACGGATGTCGGGGTGCCGCCTCACAATGCCGGAGGCACTGCAGGGCGCATCCAGCAAAATGGCTTGGTACGACATAGGGGGTCGGTAGGCGCTTGGCCCGTTCCCATGAGACGGGCCCGAGAGCAAGGTCCATTGGGCACTGTCCGCCCCCGCATCCCCCACCCAAACCCGCGCTTTGAGCCTCAGGCGCTCCAAGCCTTCCACCACCTTTTGTGCGCGCTTGGGGTCCAACTCGACCGCATGCACTTCTAAAGACCACGCTTTGCTGTCCCTCAAAGCCAAGGGCGTGCCCTGGTTCTTTGAAGACAACAACTCCAAGAGATGCGCGGTCTTGCCCCCAGGAGCTGCACAAGCGTCCAAGATGGCAAAGATGGGCTTGTCCAATGCGTTTTCTGGCTCTGATCCAACTGTTTTTTTCGCCTCACTCAGTTGGGCCAAGCTCGCTTCATCAAAAGCTCTGAGCAGCATGGGCGCCGCCAATTGGGCGTTGGCGTCTTGCACCGACACCGCACCCGCCTCAAAGCCTGGCAACAAGTAAACGCCAACCGGGTGCGCCAAGACCAAGGCGTCTTCTCCCATGACCTTGCTGTCAAAGCCCAGGTCTGCCAAGGCCTTGGCATAGGCTTCTCTAGACTGCTGCGCCGCATTGACGCGCAAAGTCATCACCGCAGGCGTTTGGGCCACGTCCAAGATATGCGCCCACTCCTGTGGGTGGTCCTTTTGCAGCTGCTTGATCCACCACAGGGGGTGGTTGTACTGCGCCTCCAGTTGTGTACCGATCGCTTTCAGAATTTCTTCTTTTTCTCTTAAAAACCGTCTCAAGACCGCATTGAGCATCGCACTTTGCCCAGCTGTTTTGACGTTCGCCTTGGCCGCTTGCACCGCTTGGTTGACCAAGGTGTGCGGTTCATAGGGCATGTCGCTGTCTTGGCACATCAAGGCCAAAGAGGTGCACAGCAAATGGTCGATCTGGGGAGTAGGTTTTTTTTCGACCAAGTGCGCGCGTACCGCTCGGGCCACTCCCCATTGCCTCAAACTCAAGAAAAGCAAAGACTGAACACCGGGCTTGAAACTCGCGTCCAGCCCCAAAAGCACTGCCGTCGCAGAGCGCCCAAGCATCACTTCGCCAACCGATTTGGCCGTGAGGTTCAAGAGTTGCCAAAGCGGCTTGGAGAGCACCTGAGTCCTCTCACTTGAAGAGGCGTCGATGGGTGGTCTGGGTGCAAAATAGGACGTGTTCAAAACGAATGGACTTTCAATGGCGGATAAAGAATTCAAAACAAGCATCAAGCTTCATCATATACCTCTATCCATTTCAAAATAAATCGATGGATGCACCATCCACCTTTGGTTTAAGATCAACACTTGATCTAAAGCCTGAACCGCATACACAAGCCTTGTGAACATGCGTTAAATGGAAGATCAATTTTGTGCCACTGACAAGTCTCGCTTTTTTACCAAGCTGAGGCCCCTTGAGACCCTTGTCAAGGGGAACATTTCATCAGGAACAATGACCAACGGCCGGTTTGTTATATTTTAAAAAACCAACGACACATACCAAGTAAAACTTTAGAGGACCATGGGAGAGCAGGGACATGACTGAACTTTTAGATGAAATACATCCTGGCGAGATCTTGTTGGAAGAGTTGATGAAGCCCTTGGGGATCACCACAAGACAACTGGCCTCAGACATCGACGTCTCTCCAAGTCGTATCCATGCAATTGTGCGTGGTCATCGATCTATAACCGCCGATACGGCATTTCGTTTAGGCCTTTTCTTTGCAATGGAGCCTCGTTTTTGGCTGAACTTGCAAACTGATTTTGATTTACGAAGGATGGAGCGTGACTTGAAAGCCAAGATCGCGCCCAGCATACGCATTCACCAACAAAATTGAATGGGCTATCCTCCAAAG
>CANJNC010000100.1 GCA_947475685.1 Comamonadaceae bacterium
GGCGCTTTGCAAATTGCGATTGTTTTGCTCTCCGTTTCAATCGTAGCCTCCATGCCTGTTTTGTATTGGGCAGGTACGGTGTTAGGGGCGCTGGGTTTTGTGAGCACAATCAACGGCTACTTCTTATTTTTCTAAATAGTCCATCACAAGCCCATTCAGCATGTCGTCCGCATTTCAAGAGGCCATTCAATACATTCAAGAGTGCGAGACGCCATGGTCGCGTGACACCTCACCGCCTTGGGGTATTCATGAGTTAGATCCGCCGCCCTACAACCGTTTGTATGGTCCCGTGCATGGCAGAGGTCCGGTCTCGGGCGTTATTTTTCACAAGCATGTGCAGTTGGCTGAGTGGGGTGAACCGCACAAGGCCGACCTGACCTTCAGTGTGGCCAAAACATATTTAGCCCTTCTGGCTGGACTTGCTTTTGATCAAGGTCTGCTGCCTTATGTTCACGAGCCCGTCATTCGAAAGTGTCCAGGAATTGGTTTTGAGGGTGAACGCTTAAGTCGAATCACGTGGCATCACTTACTCCAACAAACCAGTGAGTGGGAAGGCACCTGCCTTGGCATTCCCGAACAAGTCGATCGTTACCGCTGGTTGACCTACCAAACCGGAAAAGCCGACGGCATCAAGGGTGACGCTAGACCCCTGGGCAAGCCGGGCACTAGGTTTGAGTACAACGATGTCCGCATTAACCAACTCTCTTTGGCGCTATTGCATTTGTTCAAACGGCCTTTGCCAGAAGTTTTTGAAGAATTCATTCGCAAGCCCTTAGGCTGCAAAGATTCTTTTCAGTGGGTGGGCTACGAGCAAGGCTGGACCGATGTCAACGGCCAACGCATGATGTCCGTGCCGGGGGGTAGTCATTGGGGAGGCGGCGTCTCTATTTCGACCACCGACCAAGCGCTCATTGGCTTAATGCTCATGGACAATGGCGCCTACCAAGGCCAACAAATTCTTTCAGCCAAGTGGGTGCAAATGATGCGCCAGCCTAGCGATGTGGTTCCCTACTACGGCTACCTGATTTGGCTCAACCAAGATGGTGCTTTGTTCAAAGACGCACCGCGTAGTTCTTGGTTTGCCATTGGAGCCGGTTCTTCCATCACTTGGGTTGACCCCCTGCTTGAACTGGTTTGCGTGATGCGCTGGATCGAGGCGGCCAAAACCAATGACTGCATTGCTCGCGTCATGCAGGGGCTTGAAAGAGGCTAACGCCCCTTCAACGCCTTAGCGCCTTTAAAAAACATCTTTGCTCAGCTAGGTCATAGGGTTTTCATCCTATTGCAATGGCGACGAACTGGTTAAGTTGTGAATGTCATCTTGGCCCACCTAGGGGCTGATCACGCACAACTCAAGGAGATGCTTCATGTTCAAGAAATTTCTTTCCGCTCTCGTGGTGTCAAGTTTGTGGCTCTCAGGCGCTGCCATGGCACAAACCAAACAAATCAAAGTGGGTGTGATTTTTGATATGTCAGGCCCCTTGGCAGCGGGCGGCTCCAATGCCAGCTATCTGGGCACCAAATACGCCATTGATTTGATGAATGAGCGAGGCGGTGTAGAGGGCCACAAAATTGTTCCGATCTACGTTGATGCCCAAAGCAAAACCGAAGTGGCCATCAATGAAACCGAGCGTTTGCTAAACCAAGAAAAGGTGGATGTGATTTTGGGTGTTTTCTCATCTGCCCAATGCGTTCCCATGGCTCAGCGCGTTGACCAAGCCAAGAAATTCATGTGGGCCAATGTCTGCGTGTCTTCTGCCGTTTTCAAAGACAAGAACCTGAAATATGTGTTCCGGCCGCAAGTTCACTCCGATCAAATGGGCGAAGCTTCTTGCCGCTTTTTGGGTGAAAACAGCAAAGCCAAATTGGGCAAAGAAGTGAAAGATCTCAAAGTGGCCATCATTTATGAAGATGGCCCTTACGGTGCAGGCGTTGCATCAGGCAACGACTTGGTTTGCAAACAATTGGGCATGCAAGTGGTCTTGAAGGAAGGTTACGCTGCAACCTCTCCTGACCTGTCTCCCTTGGTCACCAAACTGCGCCGCGCTAAACCCGATGTGATCTTGCACACGGGCTACAACCCCGACATCACTTTGTTCTTGCGCCAAGCCAAAGAGCAAGGTTTGAAGTGGGATGCCTTGATTGGCCACGGCGCAGGCCACGGTCAATTTGACAAGCTGTTTGCCACATTTAAAGACGACGCCAACCTGATCATGAACGTGGACCCCGTGGCAGCCCAATTGCTTGACGCTAAAACGCTCAAGCCTGGCATGGGCGCACTGACAGCCGAAATGATCAAGCGCTACAAAGCCGATGTCAAAGGCGACGAAATTCCCACTCACGTCTCCATGGGCTTTAACCAAACTTGGATTTTATTGAGCGACGTCATGCCGCGTGCCATCAAAAAGTATGGTAGCTACGACCCAGAATCACTGCGCAAAGCCGCATTAGAGACTGACATTCCTGAAGGCGGGACGATCCAAGGTTATGGCGTCAAATTTTTCCCACCAGGTCACCCCATGTCTGGGCAGAACGAGCGCTCTACACCCGTCGTTCACCAGTACTCGGGCAACGACACCTTTGTGGTCTGGCCTAAAGCCATCAAAAGCCGCGATCCTGTGATGCCTCTTACAAAAGGCAACTCTTACGCCAACTGATTGTGCTTGAAGTCCATGAACTGACCAAGAAATTCGGTGGTTTCACAGCAGTCAACCGAATTTCTTTTGAAGTCCAACGCGGAGAAATTGTGGGTCTAATTGGCCCCAATGGCTCCGGAAAAAGTACCACCTTTAATTTATTGGCCGGTATGTTTGAACCCACATCAGGCCATGTGATGTTTGATGGACAGCCCATGTCGGGCTTATCGTCTTCACACATTTGCAAGCAGGGTGTGGCCAGAACCTTTCAAATTCCAAGGCCGTTTCGCAAACTCTCGATTCTTGAGAATGCCACCCTCGCCGCTTACTACGGCGCCAGCGAACCGATCACCAAAGGCGAGGCCGAGCGCCGAGCGCATGACGCCTTGTCCTTGATTGATTTACCGCGCGACCCCGCTGCCCGAGTAGATGGGCTTGGCGCTGCCGGTCTGAAAAAACTCGAAATGGCCCGTGCCTTGGCCACACAACCCAAGTTGCTGCTGGCCGATGAAAGTTTAGGGGGTCTAGACGAAACAGAAATGGCGCAAGCCGCGCAAATGCTCAAACGAATTCGCGATGAACGGGGCATCACCATCATTTGGGTGGAGCACATCATGGGGGTGTTAATGAAAGTGATTGACCGCTGCTTGGTGCTTGACCATGGCGAGTTGATCGCTCAAGGCTCGCCGTCCGAAGTGACGCATGACCCGCGTGTGATCGAAGTGTATTTAGGCACGGACGCCCAAAGTGTTCAGCAGCAAGTTGCACGCAATGCATCGAGTCAGGACACCTGATGCTCGAGCTGAAAAACATCAACGCTGGGTACAACAGTTTTCAGGCACTGTTTGATGTTTCATTTAGCGTCAAAGCGGGCGAGGCTGTAGCCGTCATCGGACCCAACGGCGCAGGCAAAAGCACCCTCTTGCGCGTCATCTCCCGATTGATTGAAGCCACTGCAGGCAGCATGCAAATGGAAGGCCAATCCTACCGAGACTTGCCCTCTCATGAAGTGGTAGGGCTGGGCATTGCACAAGTCCCAGAGGGGCGCCGATTGTTCCCGCGACTGAGTGTGGAGGACAACCTGAAAATAGGGGCCTACACCCCTGCCGCCCGCGCCAAACTGCAAGAGCGCTTGGACTATGTCTACAACTTGTTTCCTCGCATGGCCGAGCGGCGAAAGCAGTTGGCGGGCACCATGTCCGGAGGCGAGCAACAAATGTGCGCCATTGGTCGCGCCCTGATGAGTGGCCCCAAACTGCTGCTACTCGATGAGCCCTCAGCCGGTTTAGCGCCTGTCATTGTTCAATCCATTTTTGAACTGATGCACCGCATTCGCGCTGAAGGATATACCGTTTTAATTGTCGAGCAAAACATCCAACAAGTACTCAAGGTGGTGGACCGTGCTTACTTGCTTGAAATTGGAAAAATTCGTGCTTCCGGAACTGCTGCCGAATTGTTGGCCAGCGATGAAGTTCAAAAAGCCTATTTGGGGGTGTGATGGAATTTTTTGACATCTTTTTACTTGAAGCGATTCTCAATGGGCTACTGCTTGGGGGCTTGTTAGCGCTTTTGTCCTTGGGCTTGAACCTGATCTTTGGTGTGATCGATGTGGTGTGGATCTCCTATGCTGAATTGATGATGGTGGGCATGTACGCCATTTATTGGTCGCACACCAGCTTAGGCCTGCCCTTGGCTTTGGCTTTCGTCTTGGGCATTGTGGGCGTGGCTGCTTTGGGCACGGCCATGCACTGGTTTATCATCCGGCCCGTTTTGTCGGCAGAGCCCATCAATCAGCTGCTGGTAACGGGCGGCGTTTTGTTTTTTCTGCAAGCCTTGGCCACCGTGATTTTTGGCATTGATTTCAAAAACTTGGGCGTACGACTGCCCAGTTTGATGGTGGGTGACATCAGCTTGTCGATGGCGCGCTTGATTGCTTTTGGCGTGGCCATGGTGGCCATTGCCGCCACTTATTTGTTCTTGAACCGAACTTTTGCTGGCACCGCCATTCGAGCCATCAGCCAAGACCGCAGCATCATGCCTTTGATGGGCGTGAACCCTGAGCGCATTTATTTGATCACCTCGGCCATGGGAGGCGCGTTGGCCGGGCTGGCCGCTTGTTTGTTGGTGCTGCAGTACGACATTCACCCCGCCATTGGTTTGTCGTTTGGGCCCATCACATTTTTGGTTTGTGTCATGGGCGGCTTAGGCAATTTATTGGGTGGCTTTGTGGCTGCTTTTATATTTGCGCAGTTGATCTCCGTGGGCGGCTATGTCTATGCCATTGAATGGGGTTATGTGATGGCGTTTGTGTTCTTCATTGCCATGATGTTCATCCGCCCTGAAGGTATTTTGTTTCGCAGGCGCTAAAGCATGCCCCACCTTTCTTCCACCTTTAAATTTGGCGCACTGATCGCAGGCTTGATGCTGGCGCCTTGGCTAGGCCTCGGTTCCTACCCCTTGCACTTGATCATCATGGCTTTGTTGATGGGCTTTATCTACACCAGTTGGGCCCTGATGGGACGCCTTGGGCTGGTGAGCCTTGGGCACGGTGCCTTCTTGGGTATTGGTGCTTACGGCGTGGTCTTGTTGTGGAATCAATATGGCGTGCCGCCTCTGGCAGGCGCCTTGCTGGCTTTGTGTGTCACGGTGGTACTGGCCTTGGTCATTGGCTATCCCTGTTTCCGTTTCAAAATTGTGGGCCACTATTTCGCACTTGTCACTTTGGCCTTGGCCGAAGTGGTGCGCTTGGTTATCGTCGCTACGCGAGAAGTTACAGGCGGTTCATTGGGCTTAACACCCAAACCAGGCTTGGCCAATGAGGCCACCGCTTCTTTGTGGTCCTTTCAATTTTCAAACCGTGTGGTTTGGTTCTACATCGTTTTGGCTTGCTGGCTTTTCTCACTGTGGGTCTGGCGCAAAGTGGACCAAAGCATGTTGCGCGATGCCCTGCAAGCCGTCAGCGAGGATGAGGATGCTGCTGCATCGATTGGCATCAACGTGACGCGAACCAAATTGAAAATTACGGTGCTCTCGGCAGCCATGACTTGCTTTGGCGGCGTTTTGTATGCGCAATACCAAGCCTATGTCAACCCAGATACCGTCTCGGGCATTGCGATCTCTTTGCAAATGGTTTTTGGTGTGATTGCCGGTGGTATGTTTGTCATGCTGGGGCCCACCTTTGGCGCAGTATTTTTACTGGCACTTCAAGAAGTATTGCGGGTCTTAATTGGCAATCAAATTCATGGCTTGGACTTGCTGATCTACGGCACCTTGCTGGTGTTTTTCATCATCCGAATGCCAAAGGGTATCTTGGGTTCGTGGATGGAACGAAAAACCTAAATATGCACCACGCGTTCGTGTTGCACACTGCGAGCGTCCATCTCAAATTCCAACTCCTGAATAGGCGGATTACAAATGTGCCATGACAGTCCAGGGCCGATCATGGCTGCAGGATTGAACACCGTTGGAATCAAAGCCGAGAAATCGTGGACTGTGTAAATTTGTGCAGCTGTTAATCGAGCCCACTGAGCTTGCAAGCCCTGCGCTCTCTCTTGCATGGTTTGCACCACATAGCGTACTTTGCGCGCCATACCCTCAGAGCTGGTATCACCTCGCGCCACAATACCTTCAGGAAAAGGCAAGTGTTCTGGCCACTCGCCGCTGCCTGCAATCAGCCAGTCTGGGTCGGTGCAAGTTTCAGGCACGGTGTAAGTAAAAGCATAAAAGCCGGGAACATCTGGCGGAGAAAAAGCAGGTGCCAAATTGCTGCGCGCCACTGGGTTGAGACCATTTTGGATCAAGCCCCAATCACTGAGCACTTGCACATAACTTTGATTGAACCCCCGAAAACCCTCCATCGTGAAAGCGCAAGGCGATCGCAACTCGCAAGCGGCCAAAGCGGTTAACGGCCGATTGTTTTGCTTGAGGTGCTGACTGATCCAATCAAACCCTTTTTCTGCGGGAACGACGCTGGAAAAGCGAATGCGCCGAAATGCAAATCCGGGCAAGGCAATGACCGCTTGCGAGTAGGGAAAACCACCTTCTAAAAAGGCATAACCACCCGCGTTGAAATTGTGCAATGTGGCCATTCAGCTCACTCCAGTTCAGTGTATTGAGACGTTGGCTTGCACTGCCCTACTTGGCAAACAAACTCTCAGGGTTTGCAAATGCTTTGAATTCCACGGCATTGCCGCAGGGGTCTAAGAAAAACATGGTGGCTTGCTCACCGACTTGGCCCTTAAATCGAATGTGCGGCTCAATGACAAACTGGGTGCCCACCTTTTTCAA
>CANJNC010000101.1 GCA_947475685.1 Comamonadaceae bacterium
GACTCGTCTCTGGCCATGAAGGTCATGAGTTGTTTGATGTCTGGGTTGGTGACGTTCTTTTTGATCTCGTTGTACAAAATACAACCCGAGAACTCGGAGGTGAGGGAGCTGACCAAAAAGTCCAAAAATTCTTGCCTCATCTCAGGGCTGAGTTGTGGCATGAGTGTTTCGACTTCATCTGCAAATTGTGCATCTCTTTGAAAGTGGTCGTGGTTATTGTCACCCTCATACTCTTTCATCATTTGATCCCATTCTGAACGCACCAATGAGACGTCAAGTTTGTCCATGGCATCAAAATCGGTGGTGTAAAAGCGAGGGCTCACCAAGTCGCTATGAACGGCCCGCTTGTTTGCATCTACGGCGCTTTCAATGGGTGTCATGACTTGTGACATTCAGATACTCCTTAGTAATTGTGCTCTAATTTTTTAAAAACCATGGCGTTGCTGGGTCCAAACGAGCTCAAGTAAATGGCTTCGCCAGTCGTTGGGTCGCTCAGGACCATGGCCCCATTGCCATAGTCGCTCAATTCAAAGGCTTCATCTGGACCAATCCATCTTTTTTTCCTCTCTCTCACCAAGGCACGCAAGGTGCCGCGCAAGAAGCCTTGTTCACCTTCGAATGTCGCAACGACTTCTTTGGTTTTGGGGTCGAGCACCACGATCTCACCTTGGCTGCCGTCTTCAAACTTGAAGGCCTTGCTCCAAAGCGGCTTGCTTTCAGGCTCTGCGGTTTGGGTGTTGCTTTGTCTTATCCAATACACACTCACCAACAAAACCCCCAAGCCCACCAAGATCCAACGCACGACGATAGGAACGTCCCTGTGTGCAGAGGGCTGTGAGTGTTTTGTGGTGAAAGTTTTCATGCGTGTTCCAAATGTTGTGGATGGCTTAGGGTGTCTTGGTTCTGGGTTGAAACGAGTTGTTCGCTCGGGGACTCTTTTCGCCATGCTTGCCAAATGTGCTCACAAACCTCTTGAGCCTTTGGCACACAGCGCAATGAGGGTTGAGGAGAGTTGAGCCTCCAAGCGCGCACATGGGGCCATAAATTAAGCCAACCAATGGGACTATCAGATGACGTACCAAGTGCAATGTTGCCAATGTGATTCTTCAAAGCCAAGAGCTCGCAAGAGACAATCTTCTTTAAGGGCAGATTAAAGGTGAGCGACAACACGATGCCAATGCGCATGACCATTCGACGGTTGGTCAAGGTGTAGACTGTCGCTTGGCTTGAAAAATAAGCACTGCCCGCTAGCAAGCCCAAAGCCAATGAGGCCAACGCCAGGCTCGTAAAAAGGCTCATCAGCATGTCAAATGCAGCTGTATCAGTGTCCATCAAATGAAGACACTGCAGCATGATCATGAAGGAGAAATACACCGCAAGTTTGCGAACATGAAAGGCGTCCACGGCCAACTGTTTCCAATCGGGTTGACCTTGCCAAATGATGAATTCGTCTTTGGGCAGCTTCTCTGGTAACCCCAAAGCCGCCTCGAACTCGTGTTCATGGTGCGCTTTCATGCAATGGGCTCCTGGCGATTAGGTTCTGCATACAACAAGCCAGCGCCAAAGTAAGCCATGATTTTTTCCTCCTCCAAAGAGGTGACTTGATCGGCAGATTTGGTGGCAGGCACATTGTTAAACTGATGTGACAAGAGGGCGTGGACCTCAATTGCATCTTCATGGATGCGGGCAAAATTGATGGGAATTAACACATTTTTGCCTGAGGAGGTGACGGTCATTTCAATGTATCTAAACATCATCTCTGCGCGGTCAACCCAAAAGTCGCGTACGGTTCCTGCCACTTGGTTGTCGTCTCCATAGACAGGGTGCCCGCGTGAATCGGTGTCATGGACAGACACGCCATGGTCCTTTGCCACGCGAAGGGGAACGATTTTGACTTCACCGTGGTGCGTCATTTCTGGCTCATCGATGCGGTTGGTCCAGGCTCCTGGTCCAACACCGGCAAGCAAGGGGTCACCAATGGGCTCCAAGGTCGCACCATTCCAAGGGTGAGAGGGTTTACCGGAGAATTGAGCCTCAATGCGATTGGGGTTGGGGCTTTGAAACTCATGGCCGTTGGCCATTTTGTAGGTTTTGGGGGCAGGAGCCGGTGGCCAGCCATCCATTTTGGGACCATTTTCACGCCCATTGTCCATGGGGTAACCTTCGCGGTGGTTTTCGCGCAAGAGGTAGTAGATCAAGCCCGAAAAGAAAATCCAAAATAGGTACAAAACAATTTGTGCCACATCGACGTATTGTGTTATTTCACCAGTTTGCATGGTCATCTCTCCATTTAAAAAAATTGAGTTCTTTCAACTCGGAAACTCAGCTAAACCAAAATGATTTTTACTGATTGGCTCACTCTCTTGACGGCTGTTGCGAACCAAAGGCCCCAACGCTATCAAAACAACAAACAACATATAAACCTCAATGTGATACACAAAGCTATAGGCTGTTGCGGGGGTGTTCAGAGCTGGACCTAGAGCACCACTTGAGGCGAGCCCCGCGATCATGTCTCTCAGCAATCCTCCCGTGGCCATGGCCAGTCCTGATGCCGTGGCTTGCACGGCACCCCAAGCGCCAAGCACCAAGCCAGCGTACTTGTCATCGTTAAAGGACATGGCGCTCACCAGCATTCCAACCGAGAACAAGCCGCCACCAAAACCAATCAAGAATGTGCCAAGTCGAAATAAATGGACCGACTCCAACGGAGCAGAAACAATTACAAATGCAAAGGCCGGTAGACCAATGACCACACCTAAGCTGGCAACTCGGTAGGCATCCACACCGCGGTTGAGCCAAACTGAGGACAAAAAGAAGGCGAGCAAAGAGCCCCCAGCGCTCAAAGCGGTGAGGGAGCTGGTCATGCTGACTTCAAGACCCAACACCTCAGCGCCAAAGGGCTCCAAAATGATGTCTTGCATACTAAATGCAGCGCTCCCAAGAGCCACCGTCCACAAAAACCTGCGCATGCTCGCTTTCTTGATAAGAGTGTGCCAATTTTTTTGAAAGCCATTTTCTTCCCGTGCACCTCTTTTGGTCGCACGGGCTTCTTGTTTCCACAAGGACATGAGATTAAAGACCACCACCACCACAGCCGAGCCTTGAATGACTTGAATCAAATGGGTGGGTGTGAAATTGCTTAAGAAAACGCCGTACAGCACACTGCTGCCAATCATGCCAAGGAGCAACATGCTGTAGAGCAAGGCCACGACTCGGGGGCGCTTGTCTTCAGTGGACAAATCACTGGCCAAGGCCAAACCTGCCGTTTGAGTGACTTGCATGCCAAAGCCCACAAGCACAAATGCAAGTGTGACGCCAAACTGACCCAGCCAAAGCGTTTGCGGCGTGGGGTCTGATAAGAGAAGCAATGCGAAAGGCATGATGGCCAAGCCACCAAACAGCAAAAGCGTGCCCATCCACAAGTATGGAATACGCTTGAGTCCCAGCGCAGACGGGTGCGTATCGCTTCTGTAACCGATCAAAGCCCGAAGAGGCGCAAACACCAAGGGAATGGCAAAGGCCAAGGCAACCCATACCGCTGGCATGCCCAGCTCAATGATCATCACTCGGTTTAGGGTCCCCACCAAAAGAGAGGTCACCATGCCAATGACGACTTGAAAGAGTGAGAGTCGCAGCAGTCTTGCGATGGGAAGGTCTGCAGAGGCTGCGTCCGCAAAGGGCACGAAGCGCAAACTTTGTGTTTTGAACTTGGCAAGGATGGATTGAGCGAGCATTACGATTTACACCATTCCCAGGCTTGAGATTTATAAAATCCTCTGCTCACACGTTGCGTGCGTTGAGCGTGCCAGTTGTCAATGTCAGGTAAGCTTTTGAGGCCTTTTTCTAAAAGCGCTTGATCAACAGGCTTCAAGGCTGGAGAGCGGTCGGATGTTGGAAACCATCTGCCAACGCTGTGCAAGGCAGCCAAAAGCGGTGTGCGTGGCACGAAGGTAAAGATGATCGCCTTGTGCGTGCGTTGGGTCAGGCCGTGAATGGCTTTGACGATGTCTTGTGTGTCGTAATGGATCAAAGAGTCCATGGCCACCACGTAATCAAATTGCCCCATGCCAGGATCGAGCATATCGCCAGATAAAAACTCAACCCGCCCGTGTCCATTTTGGTGCTCAAAGGCCGTTCGTTCGCGGGCCAATTTCACCAAAGTGGGTGACAAGTCAATGGCCACCACATTGGCGCCACGCTTCATCGCTTCACAGGCCAATGCGCCCGTGCCACATCCTGCATCCAAGAGCCGCATGCCTTTCATGTCTTGGGGCAACCACGAGAGCAAGGTCTGCCTCATTTGATCGCGACCCTCTCTGACCGTTCGCCGAATTCGTCCAACAGGGGCATTGGAGGTGAGGACCTCCCAAGCTTTGGCCGCTGTGCGGTCAAAGTACTGTTCGATTTTTTCGCGACGTTCGAGGTAACTTGCGTGTTCCATCAGTCAAATCCCAATAGGTCAAAAATATCCCGGTCTTTCATGGCAACGGCGGGTAGGGGGTCACCGCCTATCCATAATTTGGCAGCCAGTCGCATGTACTCATCTTGAACAGCTTTGACTGCAGGCGTGGCCTCCAATTCAAACAGCGTTGATTTGGACAAGCGAGAGCGACGAATTTCATCGAGCATGGGGAAATGAGCCATGGTTTTAAGTCCAGTGGCTGCATTGAACTTGTCGATTTGATCGGTTGCATCGCTTCGGTTGGCAATGACGCCCCCTAAGCGAACGTTGTAGTTCTTGGCTTTGGCGCCAATGGCTTGGACGATTCTGTTCATGGCAAAGATGGAATCAAAGTCATTGGCGGTGATGATCAGTGCACGGTCAGCGTGTTGCAAGGGGGCAGCAAACCCACCGCACACCACATCGCCTAAAACGTCAAAGATCACCACATCGGTGTCTTCAAGCAAGTGGTGCTCTTTCAAGAGTTTGACCGTCTGTCCCACCACATAGCCGCCGCATCCTGTCCCAGCAGGCGGGCCGCCGGCTTCAACGCACATGACGCCGTTGTAGCCCTTAAAGACAAAGTCCTCAAGCCTTAACTCCTCAGCATGAAAGTCCACCGCCTCCAGCGCATCAATGACGGTTGGCATTAACTTTTTGGTCAATGTGAAAGTGGAATCATGTTTGGGATCACATCCAATTTGTAAAACACGTTTGCCCATTTTGCTAAACGCAACCGACAAATTCGACGAGGTCGTGCTTTTGCCAATGCCGCCTTTGCCATAGATGGCAAATACTTTGGCGGTTCCAATTTTGATGCTGGGGTCCATCTGGACTTGAACACTGCCCTCACCATCAGGGCGCGAGCGTTTAATGTCGGACGGGGAAATGGTTGATGTTTCCATTATGCAAGTACTCCTTCTTGGACGCCTTCAAGGCGATCTTCTAACTCGTCTCCAGCTTGTTGGAGTGCTTTCATTGTTTCAGCATCGGGCTTCCAATATTCGCGCCTTGATGCTTCTAACAAACGACCGGCTACTTTTGCTGACGCAGTAGGATTTAACTGTGCCAAGCGTTCGCGCATTTCTGGATCCAACATAAAGGTCTGAGCAAGTTGCTGATAGACCCAAGGTTGAACTTGACCGGTTGTGGCTGACCAGCCCATGGTGTTGGTGAGGTGAGCCTCAATTTGCCGGACACCTTCATAGCCGTGTTGAAGCATGCTTTCATGCCATTTTGGATTGAGCATGCGAGTGCGTGTTTCCAAGGCAACTTGTTCTGTGAGCGAGCGAACCACGCCATCCCCTTGGGTTTGATCTCCAATGTAGACGGGGGGTATTTTCGCATCACTGCCATCTCGTTGGTGTTTGGCTTGCAAGACCGCTCGGCTGATACCGCCCAAGGTGTCAAAATAGGTGTCAATGCTGGTCACGCCCAATTCGACCGAGTCCACATTTTGATAGGTCAAACTCACATTGGCCAGTGCACTTTGAAGCACAGCATTGTTTCTCATGGGCTGACCCTCTCGTCCGTAGGCAAAGCCTTTGCGGCTGGTGAACGCGTTGCCCAATTCGTCCTCCTCTTGCCAAGCGCTGCTGTCAATCAATAGGTTGACGTTGGAGCCGTAGGCGCCTTCTGCATTGCCAAAGACTCTTAGGGAGGCGGTCTCGAGATCACAATGCTGCTCACGCATAAAGGCCAAGCTGTGTTTACGTACAAAGTTTAGATCTTCAGGCTCATCTGCACTGGCTGCCAAAAAGCAAGCCTCAGCCAAGAGTTTGATTTGCATGGGCAACAAGTCGCGAAAGATGCCAGACAGGGTGATCACCACATCAACGCGAGGACGACCCAATTCACTCAATGGAATCAAACTCGCACCTGCAAGTCGACCATAACTGTCAAAGCGCGGCAGCACGCCCATGAGAGCCAGGGCTTGAGAGAGTGGAGCGCCTTCAGATTTCAAGTTGTCCGAACCCCAAAGCACCATGGCCACGCTCTCGGGCAGACCTTGACCATCCAGTGCATAGCGAGCAAGAAGTTTGTCGGCTTGTCGCTTGGCGTCGCGAACGGCAAAGGCGCTTGGAAGCCTAAAGGGGTCCAGGCCGTGTAAATTCCTGCCTGTAGGAAGGACGTCCGGGTTGCGAAGTAGATCGCCCCCTGGTGCGGGCTCAATGTAGCGCGCATCCAATGCACGGGTTAAACCATCAAGTTCGTAGTCTTTGCTTAAAATTTGATTGGACCGAATGATGTGATCCAGAGACACCCATTGTGCTTCGCTCAAATCGGGGAGCTGCTTTTTAAGAGACTCCTTGCTGGC
>CANJNC010000102.1 GCA_947475685.1 Comamonadaceae bacterium
GGTGCAGCCGGTGCAATTGGTTGCGCAGAAGTTGCGCAATCCAACCCAGATGGTTACACCTTGCTCATAGGAACAACTGGCACCCATGCCATCAACCCCTTTACCATGAGCAACCCAAGCTACGATGCAATCAAGGACTTTGCACCCATCGCACTCTTGGGTACGCAACCCTTTTCATTGGCCGTTCACCCATCTCTTGGTGTGAACAATCTCAACGAATTGGCAATTTTGGCGAAACAGCAACCGGGAAAACTGTCCTACGCCTCTGCCGGTGCTGGAGGGATTGCGCATTTAACAGCTGAACTGTTTAAACAAATCGCTGGGAACTTGGATATTGTTCACATCCCCTATAAGGGAGGCGGTCCCGCCATACAAGATGTCCTGGCTGGCCATGTACCCATTATTTCAGACTCTTTTAGTACGACCTATCCCTATCACAAGCAAGGAAAACTAAAAGTGCTGGCAATGACTGGAACAACACGCTCTAAATCAGCACCCGACATTCCCACAGCCATCGAGCAAGGGTTTACCAAGTTCACATCAGGCACATCGGGGTTGCTCTTAGCGCCTGCAAAATGTCCCACCTCAGTGATTGAGACACTTTACAAAGCCATTGAAAGATCTTTTAACGATCCGGCCTTTTTAAAAGAACTTGAAGCGATCGCCGTAGACCCAAGTGTGGGTTTCACACCTGAAAAAACAGCTCAGTTCATTAAGTCTGAAATGAATAAGTGGGGCCCGGTCGTGAAAGAAACAGGCACAAAAATGGAATGAGTCACTTAGTCGACTTTACAAAATGAAGCCACAAACCGAAAAAGTTGCATTGATCACCGGATCAACCCGTGGTATCGGCCAGGCAGTCGCGCAACGCCTTGCCCAAGATGGCTACAAAATCATCTTAAATTCAAGTCAAAAAGAAGCGG
Source organism: Comamonadaceae bacterium (assembly GCA_947475685.1). GTDB lineage: Bacteria > Pseudomonadota > Gammaproteobacteria > Burkholderiales > Burkholderiaceae_C > Limnohabitans. The sequence continues at coordinate 924 of CANJNC010000102.1, forward strand.
TCTCGCAGGCGACTCAATCCATGGGCCAACAAATTGGAGCAGAGCGCGTCTTTGGCGTGAGCGCAGATGTGTCCAATGAACAAAGTGTAGAAGATATGTTCACCCTCATCAAAGAGCGATTTGGAAGACTGGATGTCCTTGTGAACAATGCAGGAATTTCTCCAAGACTCAATGGCGAGAAACCCACTTTAGAGACGACGCCATCGGAGCAATGGTTGCAAACAATTGCCATTAATTTGACGGGCGTTTTTTACACATGCAAGTACGCCCTGCCACTCATGAAACCACTTGGTTGGGGTCGCATCGTCAACATGAGCTCCCAAGCGGGTCGAATGTTTACGGGGTTTGCCAGTGCGCATTACTCCGCCAGTAAAGCCGGAATTATTGGATTTTCAAGAGTCCTAGCCGGTGAGGTCGGCGAGTTTGGTGTAACCGTCAACTGCGTATCACCTGGAAAAATTCAAACCTCCATGGCCGCCACATATGCCAAGTCAAATGAAGTTGAAGAAATTTATCGCTCCAGAAGCCCTTTGAAGCGAGTTGGAGAAGTACAAGACGTGGTGGGGGCCGTCTCTTTTTTGGCCAGCACGGAAGCCGACTTTATGACGGGTTCAGTTCTTGATTTGACGGGCGGTTTTTACATGCCGTGATTGCACGTTTTTTAAATTCACTGACTTCTCGTCGCCCACACTCTTTATCTATAACTTTTTTCCAAAAACCAATCCATGGGTCCTCTTGCACATCTTAAAGTGATTGAAATGGCAGGACTTGGGCCGTGCCCCATGTGTGCCATGTTATTGGCTGAAATGGGAGCACAAGTCATTCGAATTGATCGATTGCAAGAAATCGATTTAGGCCTCAAACGCCCTCTAAAGTTTGACCTGCTAAAAAGATCCAGACGGACCATCGGCCTAGATTTAAAAAATGCCGACAGCATTGGATTGGTTCTTGATTTGGTCAAGAACGCGGATATTTTGATCGAGGGGTTTCGCCCAGGTGTCATGGAACGCTTGGGCTTGGGGCCAGAAACTTGCCATAAAGTCAATCCAAAATTGGCGTACGGTCGCATCACCGGTTGGGGACAAGATGGACCACTGTCTCAAGCGGCTGGTCACGATTTGAATTACATCGCGCTGACTGGAGCACTCAACGCGATTGGACAAAAAAGCCAATCTCCATCCATTCCATTGAATTTACTGGGAGATTTTGGCGGTGGTGCACTCTACTTGGCCATGGGTGTCTTGGCAGCAACGCTGGAGGCACAAAGATCGGGACTGGGTCAAGTTGTGGATGCTAGCATTGTGGATGGCGTGTCCTCCTTGTCTACAATGTTTTATGGATTCATGGCCGCAGGAATGTGGTCCAAGGAACGAGGAAGCAATTCAATTGATTCTGGTTCCCACTTTTGCAACGTCTACGAATGTGCTGACGAACGTTTCATTAGCATCTCACCTGTTGAAGCTCGGTTTCACGATTTGCTGCTAGTGAAATTGGGGATAGACAAAAACACCTTTGGTGATCAAATGGATACCAAAGAGTGGCCACGCATGAAACAAGTCTTGACTGATATCTTCAAAACAAAAACTCAACAAGAGTGGTGCGACTTGCTTGAAGGTACAGATGTATGCTTTGCACCTGTTCTATCCTTTGATCAAGCACATACCCACCCTCATATGGCTGAGCGTCAAACCATTGTTGAAGTTGATGGCGTTTTGCAACCGAACGCTTTTCCCAGATTCGATCGAACACCACTTGGTTTACCAACACCACCTGAGAGCATCAATGCAAAAAATACACGCGATGCTCTATCGGCTTGGCTCAATGCTGAACAACTCAAACATTACGCAACACTGGGTGTGATCACTTAAAAACCCATGCTTATAGGAACTAGCCGTGCTAAATTTTAAAAAAATTTCATTCTTACTATGTACTCTTTTTTGGGTATACGGCATTGAGCTTCATGCCCAAACTTATCCAAATAAGCCATTAAGACTTATTGCACCTTTACCTGTAGGAAGCGCAACAGACACGGTCGCTCGAATTCTCGCCATTGAGCTTTCTGCCAATTTGAAACAAAGTGTCGTTGTAGACAACAAAGTTGGTGCTGATGGAGCCATTGCTGCGTCAGAAGTGAGCCACGCTGCCCCAGATGGATACACCCTTCTTTTTGGAACCAATAGCCCTATGGCTGCAGTACCTGCTTTAAGAAAAACGCCACCCTATGATCCCATCAAGGACTTCACACCGATCACACTGATTGGACGGTATTCCTCTTTCTTATGGGTCAATGCCAAACTGCCTATCGTCAACTTAACAGACTTCATTGCTTATGCAAAAGCAAACCCCAACAAACTCAATTACGCAACCGGGAACACGGGGGGAATCGTTGCCATGGCGCAAACCTTGTCTCTTGCAGGAAACTTAAAGCTCATTCATGTGCCCTATAAAGGTGAGCCAGCGGCCCTCATTGATTTGGTATCGAATAATATTCAAGTCATGTTTGCAACACCAACCACTGCTCAGGCTTACGCCAGAGAGGGAAAATTAAGAGTTTTAGCAACCACCCTCCCCCAGCGCAGTCCTGGTGCGCCAGAGGTACCGACCATGGCTGAGGCGGGACTGCCCAAGTTCTCGATTTCACTTTGGGCCGGCCTTTACGGCCCTCCAGGTATGCCTCAATCCATTGTTGAGCAATTGGCCAAAGAGATGGGGCATGTTCTATCTCGCTCAAACGTTAGAGAAAAACTAGAAGCACAACAATTTTTTGTACAAGGCTCAACACCCAAAGAACTCGAGATCTTTACCGCCGAACAACTTCAAGTCTATGCTCGCACCCTTCGCGAGGCTGGCGTTCAAGCTGAATAAGCGCACATGTCAAACCAAGCCCAGTTGAATTAAATTGAACTTCATCATTTAAGGATAAAAATATGCGGCCCGTTTCTATACTTTGTTTGCGATTTGTTTTATGCTTAACAATCGGTATTTGGCACATATTGAGCAATGCTCAGACCTTCTCCCCTAGCAAACCAGTCAAACTGATCGTCTCTTTTGCGCCTGGAGGCTCCGTGGATACTAGCGCGCGCTTTATTGCTGCTGCCCTCGGGGAATACTGGCATCAAACGGTATTGGTTGAGAACAAACCAGGTGCGGATGGCAACATTGCAGCCGATTTTGTAGCCAAGAATAATCCCGATGGATCTGTCCTTTTGATCACTTCGAACGCCATTACCATCACGCCGGCCCTGAATCCTTTGCCCTTTGATCCTTTGAATGACTTAAAACCAATAGTAAGGGTGATGTCAATTCCCAATTTTTTGGTCGTTCATCCTTCTCTACTCATTTACAAAGTACAAGACTTGATAGAGTATGCAAAACGCCAACCCAACCGTTTAAGTTTTGCTAGCAGTGGGACTGGTACTACTCCCTTCATGGGGATGGCACTTCTACAGTCGGTAAGTGGTATCCAGATGACCCATATTCCATTTAAAGGCTCAGCTCCTGCAGTTTTAGCCACCCTTTCAAATCAAACTCAACTTATGTTTGGAGATTTAAATTCAACCATGCCTCACATCAGGGCTGGTAAATTTAGAGCCTTGGGTGTAAGCGGCTTACAAAGATCAGCTCTAGCCACCGATATTCCCACCATTGCAGAATCTGGGGTGAGTTCACTCGCTGGGTTTGAGACTTCGACTTGGGTTGGAATTTTGGCTCCAAAATCAATGACACGGTCTTTGAGTCAAAACATTGCGCAAGACATTTCTTGGGTTCTAAAGAGCAATTTGATTCAAGAAAAGATTAAAACCATGGGCGCTCAAATGAATGGAGAGATGACCGACGATTTTGGCTCATTCATGAGAACCGATCTCGAGCGCTGGAGTCGTTTGGTCAAGGAACTTGAGATTAAAGCGGGAGATTAATTGGTGGAGCAATTGATGACGGCATGGAACTATCTGCCTCATGCACAAATCCTGACCTGGAAAAGAGATGGTTTTTGGGCGGACTGCCTGATTTCTGACCGACTGGATCAACACGCGAGAAAAGCGCCTGATCAGATTGCATTTGTTGATAGTCGACAATCCATCTCTTATTCTCAGCTTCAAGAATTGACCTGGCGAATAGCTTTAAGTCTTCAAGATAGGGGTCTGAAACGCGGCGATGTTGTCGCAATTCAATTACCTAACTGGATTGAATTCCCAGCCCTTTATGTTGCCTTGGTCAGGTTGGGCGCGGTCGCAAGCTTAATTCCCCCGATGTGCAGAGAAAATGAAGTTGCCATGATGCTTCAACTAAGCAATGCCAAGTGGTATGTATGTGCAGACTCGTTTAAAGGTTTCAATTTTCAAGCCATGGCGCAGTCCTTGCAAGAACAACCGGCATTCAAAGCCCTCAAAGTGCTCTGTGTATCTCATGTGATTGGAATTGAATCAAGTTGGGAGCAAGCCCTCAATGCGGTTGCGGTAACGCCCCAAGCAATTCAAGGCCTCAATAAATCTCAACCCAGCCCTGACGACTTGACGGAAATTGTGTTTACCTCAGGTACGACTGGAGAGCCAAAAGGTGTGATGCATACCCACAATACGGTCATGGCACCCCAAATTGCCATGGCACGATCGTTGGAAATTGGCCAAGGAAGTGTTCTTCACATGGCCTCAACTTTGGCCCATCAAACGGGGTTTTTAAATGGAATACAACTCACCCTCCAAATCGGTGCGTGCACAGTGTTACAAGATGTTTGGAATACAACTGATTTTTTCAAGCTTGTTCAAAAATATCACATTGAAGTCTCTAGTGGCAGTTCAACGTATTTGCTAGATATGGTTCGCTCAAGTGAATTAACTGATTATGACTTGTCTAGCTTTCGCATATTCAGGGCGGGTGGAGGACCCATCCCAATAGCGGTGGTCAACGAAAGCGAGCAGAAGATCAACAATTTAACCGTCCTTCGCGGATGGGGACAAACTGAAAATGGGGTGGTGACCTTGTCTCGTTTATCCGATCCGGCTGAAGTTCGTGCAAGTCTTGATGGTGTGGCACAAGAAGGTATGCAAGTTCGAGTTGTTGGGGAAGATGGCATGGAAGTACCCAATGATCAAGAAGGTTTGCTCCAAACTCGGGGACCCTTCATGTGCATTGGTTACATCAATCACCCCAATTTACTAAACGAGTCCATACAAGATGGTTGGTTCAACACTGGGGACTTGGCCAGTCAGAACAAAATGGGCTATTTGAAAATAACGGGAAGACTCAAAGATGTGATCATTCGAGGTGGTGAGAAAATACCTGTCAGCTATGTTGAAAATATTCTCTTTGAAGATGAAAGAATTTTAGAAGTTGCCTTGGTCGGTCAACCCGATGAACGCCTAGGAGAGCGTGTTTGTGCATTTGTGCTGTGTCGACCAAATCAAATATTGACTCTTGCAGAAATGAAAGCATATTTAATGAACAAGGGAGTTGCTAAGCCCTACTGGCCAGAATTTCTTGAGATCGTTGAAAATTTCCCAAGAACGAGCAATGGAAAAATTCAAAAAGCTAAATTGAAAAATTCCTTTCTACCGAACTGATACAACACACGGCATTAATTTGCTCATAGATTTATGTCTTCAACAGAACAAGAACTCTCGCCTACTTCCACCAACACGGCTCATCTCCAAGTCCAAGACAATTGCGCCGTGATCACTCTGCACAA
>CANJNC010000103.1 GCA_947475685.1 Comamonadaceae bacterium
GGAGGAAAAATTATCTGAACCTGGTGATGGATGTCCGGCAAAGAAGCTGGTTTGAGGGGGTTTGGGACAAGACCAAAACCTTTGATAAACCCGTCACTTTCAGCCCTGTATTTACCCCTTAGAAATTTCGAATGGAAAATCCCGGTTAAGTCCATTGATCCTCATAGCCAATCAAGCCATCTTCATTTGTCATGATGCAATCGACTCATGACTTGCGTCTCGAGGACAACAATCCATTCGAGCATTTTTCAAATCCGCTGCAACTCGCTTGTGCAGCCAAGCGGCCCTGGAGCTCATCTCAGCCCCTCATGAGAACCATGTTGTCTCTGTGAACCATTTCAGGCTCGCCCGTGTAACCAAGCAAGCGTTCAAACTCACTGGAAGGCTTCTTACAGAGCAATCTGGCTTCAGCAGAGGCGTAATTGGCCAGCCCTCTGGCCACCTCCACGCCTTGCATATCCTTGATCAATACCACTTCGCCCCTGGAGAACTCACCCTCTACACCCAGCATCCCAATCGGCAAAAGACTGCTGCCCGTATCTCGTAGCCTTTTGCAAGCGCCCTCATCAATGGTGAGTGAACCTTTTAACTGCAAGTGATCGGCCATCCATTGTTTTTTGGCTTGTTGCTTTAAGGTGCTTGCCCACAGCAAGGTCCCCAGCGACTCTCCTCTTGCCAAGCGAATCAAAGCGTCAGGCTCTCGCCCCCAAGCGATCACTGTAGAAGCACCAGAGCCCGCAGCTCTTTGAGCCGCCAACACTTTGGTGATCATGCCCCCCTTGCCAATGCTCGACCCAGCTCCGCCAGCCATCGCCTCCAAACTGGGGTCCAAGGCACTGGCCACTTCGATAAAATTGGCTTTGGGGTTGGATCGTGGATCTGATTCAAAAAGACCCTTTTGGTCAGTCAAAATCACCAAGGCATCGGCTTCGACCAAATTGGCCACCAAGGCTGCCAAGGTGTCGTTGTCGCCAAATTTGATTTCGTCGTTCACCACCGTGTCATTTTCGTTGATCACGGGCAGCACGCCCATTTTCAAGAGCGTTAAGAGCGTTGACTTGGCATTCAAATAGCGCTCCCGATCGGCCAAATCTGCGTGCGTCAGTAGCACTTGAGCACTGCCCAAACCGTTTTCTCTCAACTTGGTTTCGTAGATATGGGCCAGGCCCATTTGACCCACGGCCGCAGCGGCTTGAAGCTCATGAATGGCTTTGGGCCTGCTTGGCCAACCCAAGCGCTTCATGCCTTCTGCAATTGCGCCAGACGAGACCATGATCAACTCTCTTGGCGGCTCAAGCCCATCTCCTTTGATGAGAAGCGCCATTTGACGACACCACTCCCCAATGGCCTGCTCATCCAAGCCGCGACCTTCATTGGTGACCAAACTAGAACCCACTTTGATCACCAATCTGCGCGCGTCTTTGAGCGTGGAGCGCGCCTTCATCAAAGAGGCGTCGTCACCAAGCAAATTGACTTTTTGCAAGTCAGAGTTCAAAGAGGGGCTTTGAAGGCTTGTCATATTGAGTGAGAGACATTTTTTTATCTTAGCTTAAAAACCTAAGCATGCTCGCCCTAGGTATCCTTTGCATGCACTTGGGGCAAGTCGATGAAACGAGGGTCGACATACACAGGCTCTTGCTCGGCCGTTTGTTGCGCTTGAATATGCTTAAAGACCTCTTGAACCAAACTTTCACAACCTTCGCGACTCAATGCAGAAATCTCAAAAACAGGTCCCTTGAACTTAAACGCTTTTAGGAATGCTTTGACGCGTGCGACGCGCTCATCTGTAGGCACCATGTCCATCTTGTTCAAAACCAACCACCTCGGCTTGGCAAAGAGCGCGGGGTCGTACTTTTTGAGCTCAGCAACAATCGCCTTGGCCTGAAGAGCTGGATCGACCGCATCGTCAAAGGGCGCCATGTCCACCAAATGCAAAAGCAAGCGTGTTCTTTGCAAATGCCTTAAAAATTGATGTCCCAAGCCAGCACCATCCGAAGCCCCTTCAATCAAACCAGGCACATCGGCGACCACAAAGCTTTGACTTGGACCGACTCGAACCACTCCCAAATTGGGATGCAAGGTGGTGAAGGGGTAATCTGCTATTTTCGGCTTGGCGTTGGAGATGGCAGTGATCAAGGTGGACTTGCCTGCATTGGGCATACCAAGCAGACCCACATCGGCCAAGACCTTGAGTTCCAATTGAAGTTGTTTTTTATCACCCGCCTCACCCATGGTCTTTTGTCTTGGGGCGCGGTTGATGGAGCTTTTAAAGCGCATGTTGCCATACCCACCTTCGCCACCTTTACAAATCAAGATGGCTTCACCAGGCACGAGCAATTCATGCAAGACCTCTCCCGTCTCGGCATCGCTGATGATGGTGCCCACGGGCATCTTGAGCGTGATATCTTCACCCGCAGCACCAAACATATCGGAGCCCATGCCATGTTGACCTTTCTTGGCCTCATGGCGTCTGGCGTATCGAAAATCCACCAAGGTGTTCAACGCCACGTCGGCAACGGCATAGACGTTGCCGCCTCGCCCACCATCGCCCCCGTTGGGACCACCGAACTCTTTGTACTTCTCGTGTCTAAAAGACACGCAGCCATTTCCCCCGTCGCCTGCGCAAACGTCTATCAGGGCTTCATCAACGAATTTCATGGCTGTCTTTTTTTTGAAAATGAATAAGTAAGAGAGGCCTCTTGGCGAAATGATAGTGCAATTTATGAAGGCTTATAAAACCCCTAAGAACCCATTCATGCCTTGGCTGCAAGCACTCGAGATCGATACACCCAATTGTTCAAAGCCTAAACAATTAAGCCCCGACAAGTCGGGGCTTAAGGCAAGAACTTGCTCAGTAAAAATCAAAACCGCATTAAGCCGGCGTGATGTTGACCATGTGCTTGTTCAAAGCGCCCTTGATTGAAAAGGAGACTTGACCGTCCACCAACGCAAACAAAGTGTGATCTTTGCCAATGCCTACATTCACACCCGCATGAAACTTGGTTCCACGTTGACGAACAATGATCGCACCTGCTGTGATTTTTTCACCACCAAACGCTTTTACACCCAACATCTTTGGATTGGAATCGCGTCCATTTCGCGTAGAGCCGCCGCCTTTTTTCTGTGCCATTTCAACTGCTCCTTGTCTTAAGCGTGGATTGAAGCAATGTGCAATTCAGTGAATTGCTGACGATGCCCTTGGCGCTTTTGATAGTGTTTACGACGACGCATTTTAAAAATACGAACCTTGTCGTGTTTGCCGTGAGCCACAACAGTGACTGTGACAGTCGCACCGGACACCAAGGGAGTTCCAATCTTGAGCGTAGCGCCGTCGCCGACAGCTAAAACTTGATCGATAACAATCTCTTGGCCAACGTCCGCAGCAATCTGTTCTACTTTAATTTTTTCACCAGCAGCAACACGATACTGTTTGCCACCGGTTTTTATGACCGCGTACATATGAACCTCTTGGAATACAAAGTAATCTTTGACCCCTATGGACGAATTTCCACAGAGCCCATGATTATAGCAGTCCAAGCCTCATCATGACTATCTGCCTTCGCCTTAACGACCAAGGGCGTGGCAAAGCAGGTCGTCAACCAGATTAATGTACATATAAAGTATTAGCCAAGTCGCCTGGATCGTCTTTTTTTCGCTCAAGGCTTGAAATCAGTAGAACCTTGGCTCCTTTTGTTTGCGAACCACCGCTTATCAAAGAAGGCCGCACAAGGCCCCAAAGCACAACTTATAATTGCAAACAAATCGACGTTGCATTCATTTTGATCAAAGACACCACCCAAACGCCCAGCTTTTCTGAATTCATCAGCGAAGAAATGGAAGAGGTTGATCGCGTCATTTCTAGGCGTCTCAGCTCAGAGGTTCCTCTTGTGGGGGAGGTCGCAAAATACATCATCTCAGCTGGCGGCAAACGAATCCGCCCTGCACTGCTGCTTTTATTTTCCGGCGCTTTGGCTTACACAGACCAATCAAGGTATGACATGGCTGCCGTCGTTGAATTCATCCATACCGCCACCCTCTTGCACGATGACGTTGTGGACGACTCCACTTTGCGAAGAGGTCGAGCCACGGCCAACGTCTCTTTTGGCAACCCCGCTAGTGTGTTGGTGGGGGATTTTTTGTATTCGCGGGCCTTTCAAATGATGGTGGACTGTGACAACATGAAAGTCATGCAGGTCTTGGCCAATGCAACCAACGTCATCGCCGAGGGCGAAGTGCAACAACTCATGAACTTGCACGATGCCACCCTCACTGAAGAAGGCTACCTGGAAGTCATTCGCTCCAAAACAGCCAAGCTCTTTGAGGCAAGTGCTCGCATTCCTGCTATTTTGGCTCAAGAGAGCATACAGATTGAGACGGCCTGTGCGGAGTTTGGTCTTGCCCTAGGCACGGCCTTCCAAGTCATTGATGACGTACTGGACTATGAAGGTGAAAGCTCCGTGCTGGGCAAAAACTTAGGTGACGACCTAAGGGAAGGCAAGACCACTTTGCCCTTGATTTTTGCCATGCAAAGTTGCTCCCCGCAGGAGAAAGCCCTGATTCAAAAAGCCATTGAACAAAATGAAGAGGTTGAGTTGGCCCCCATCTTGTCTATTCTTCAAAAGACTGGGGCCATGCAAGCCACCAAAGAAATGGCTCATCAACAAGCTCTCTTGGCCATTCAATCGATCGCCCCTTTGAAAGAGTCAGTTTACAAAAAGGTTTTGATTCAACTGGCCTCTCAGTTGTTGCTGCGTTCAACGTGACCCTTTTTGCCCAAAAGCTCGAACTGCTTTGGGTTTATCCACTCTCACCCCCCTTACAAGCAAGACATTCCCCTATGAAAAAATTACTTCTTCTTTCTGCGATCTTTTTAAATCTTCAACTGTGCCTTGCTGACTCAAGTGGATTTTTAGGAATTGATCACAAACTGCCATTTGATAACAGCGGTATTTGGTCCAGAGACACACAAAAGAGCGTTGAACTGGGCTCTGCAGGCCTACTGGTTTTGGGTGCACTGTATGAAGGCAGTGAGAGCAAACTGGGCAAAACGTATTGGCAAGCCATCGACGCCATGGTCAGTGCAGACGTGACGGCCACAATCGTAAAATCAGTTTTTAAACGTCAACGCCCCATTGACGGCAACAACCCCAATGCGTTTTACAACAACCCCAATGACAAAAGCTTTCCAAGCGGCGAAGTCACACACATCACCGCCATCGTCACGCCCTTTATCCTCAACTACAAAGACGAAAACCCAAAGGTTTGGGGCCTGGTTGCACTGCCTGCTTACGTGGGTATTGCGCGGATGAAGTCACAAGCACATTGGCAAACCGATGTCTTGGCTGGCTTGGCTTTGGGCTCTGGCATGGGCTACCTTGCGATCAATCGCAGCGTTCCTTGGAGTTTGACTCTATTGCCTTCTGGGGCTGTTGTTGGATTTAAGAAAAATTTCAACTGATGCGTGACATGCGCTGAGTTCAATCCATTTTTGCACCAGACAGCTTGATGAGTTTTTCCCATTTATCCGTTTCGCTCTGAACGTATTTGGCCAAGTCCTCCTTGCTGCCCCCCAACACATCGATCCCTTGCGCCAACAGTTGACCTCTCACTTCCGAGGACTGGAGTGAGAGGTTGATGCTCGCGTTTAATTTATCCAAGACCTCTTTGGGAGTGCCCAAGGGCGCCAAAATACCAAACCAGACCGATGTTTCATAGCCGCTCAAGCCTGACTCACTGACCGTGGGTATTTTGGAGGCCACGGCGCTTCTATGTGCGCTTGTGACGGCCAAGGCTTTCAATGTGCCGCTGTTGATGTGTGCAATCGCTGTCGATGCGGGCGAGAACATCACGGGCACCAATCCGGACAACACATCCGTGATGGCCTGGGAACTTCCCTTGTAGGGGACATGGGTCATTTTGATATTGGCCATTAAATTGAACAACTCGCCTGAAAGATGGGGTGAAGTTCCGTTTCCTGAGGAGGCGTAGTTGATCCAGTTGGGCTTGGTCTTTCCCAAACTCACCAACTCTTGAACACTAGAGACTCCCAGCGAAGGATGAACCACCAAAATATTGGGCAAACTGGTGATGAGCGCAATGGGCGCCAAATCGTTTGCAAAGTTAAAGGGCAGGTTTTTACCCATGCCAGAATTGATCGTATTGGCCACAGAGCCCACGAGCAGGGTATAACCATCTGCAGGCGCCCTCACCACAAACTCGGTTGCAATGCTGCTGCTCGCTCCTGGCTTGTTGTCAATGACCACCGCTTGGAGCAAAATTTCACCAAGTCTTTTTGCAACAATCCTGGCCGTCACATCGGCTGAGCTTCCACTTGGAAAACCCACCACCAACTTCAAGGGCTTGCTCGGGTAATTCAAGTCTGCTGCAACGCAACTTGAATTGAACCAAGTCATCATCCACAGCACAAACACAAAAAATGTTCTAGATTTATTTAAAGAGCGCTTCATTTTGCTTTCGAATTTAGGTGAAAATATTCGATGATTATCACCTCAAATGTACTTACACATGTCTAAATTAAAAATCTCCCAATGCCGCGTCTTTATCCAATCCGTCACAGAAAAAGCC
>CANJNC010000104.1 GCA_947475685.1 Comamonadaceae bacterium
ACAACTGTTTTTACTTTTGGGTGGGTCAGCATGAAAACGGCCGCTACTCCAAAGCCCATGCGCACACGTCTGCTGCGGTGTTGATATGTTTGAGCGGCAAGGGCTACACCTACACTTGGCCCGAGCGCGAGGGCGAGACGCCTTGGAAGGACGGCAAGGCCGACAAAGTAAAGCGCATTGATTACGAGCCCGTTGGTTTGGTGTCAGCTGCGCCTGGAGGCGCTCGGTGGTACCACCAGCACTTCAGTGCAGGCAAAGACGCATTGCGTTTGACCGCTTGGTTTGGGCCGCACAATCCTGGGCGCGACCCGGGTGCGCCAGGAGAAAAGCACACCGATTACACGGCACAAGAACTCACCGAAGAAGGCGGCACGGCCATACCTTATTGGATGGAAGACCCCTTTATTCGACAAGAGTATCAAGAGTTGTTAGAGCAAAATGGTGTGGAGGATCGAATGAAGCCTGAGTGGTACGAGGTGCCAGAAGGTTTGTCAAAGATTTTCAAGCGATGAGTCAAGAGGAGGTGGGAGGCCGTGTATTTTTCTCCAACGTCAAACGCTCTTTAGAAGAGGAGGATGAGATCGTCTTGGTGAGTGTGGGCGTGGACATCGGGTCCTCGACCTCGCATTTGGTTTTTTCTCGCTTGGTGATGGAGCGACTCGACAACCGCTACATCGTGAGCGAAAGGGTGGTCTTGTACGAGTCCGATGTGTTGCTCACACCCTATGCTGAGAATCAAAGCATTGACGCACGTCTTTTGGGTGCGTTCATTCAGGCCCAATACGACAATGCGGGCATCACGTCTGAAAAAATTGACACCGGTGCCTTGATCTTGACTGGCGTTGCCGTCAGGAGAAGCAATGCAAGAGCGATAGGAGAATTGTTTGCAAAGGATGCAGGTAAATTCGTCTCCGTCAGCGCAGGAGATGCGTTAGAGACCACGCTTGCAGCGTTTGGTTCGGGCGCGGCTGCCTTGTCCATCAGACTGAACCAAACCGTCATGAACATTGACATAGGAGGGGGCACCACCAAGATGGCGGTGTGTGTTGCGGGCGAAGTGGTGGACCTCACCGCCCTTGACGTGGGTGCCAGAATCGTGGCCTTTGATCAAAACCAACAAGTGTGCAGGCTGGAAGAAGCGGCCAAGATGTTGGCCCAAGAATGCGGCTTTGAAATCGAGATCGGTCAAGTTCTAGCGACAAAACACAGACAAGCACTGGTGGCCTTGATGGCGCACAAAATCATTGAAGTGGCCAAGTCAAAGCAGTTGAGCCCCCCCACCCGTGCTTTGCTGCGCTTGGATGCTTTAAGGCATGAACACGCGCCTGGCATCTTGACGTTCTCTGGCGGCGTGTCGGAGTACATTTACAGCAGACAGTCTGAGCACTTTGATGATTTGGGTCCGCAACTGGCTCTAGAAATTTCAAAGGCTCTTCAAGCGCAGTGGCCACAGATCGATGTGCAAACGCCTGAGCAAGGCATTCGCGCAACCGTGGTGGGTGCGTCCCAATACACCGTTCAAGTCAGTGGCAGCACCATTTTTGTCGAGCCCAAAGGCACCTTGCCGCTTCGAAATGTTCCGGTGATTGCGCCAAAGCTGTCCTTGTCCGAGGAGAGCATTGACAGTGGTGCAATCGCAAAAGAGATCAAACGCGCCTTAAAGCGCTTGGATCTCTCAGACAGTGACAACCCGGTTGCCTTGTGCTACACATGGGGCGGGAGCGCGAGCTTTAGGCGACTCGATGACTTTTGCAAGGGAGTGGCCAAAGGCTTTGAAGCTTTGATTGCAAAAGGGCATCCCTTGATGCTCATTGGTGAGGCCGATTGTGCGGGCTTGATTGGTATTCATTGCCAAGAGGAGATCAAGGTGGGTGTGCCGGTGATTTCTGTTGATGGCATCACCTTGTCCGAGTTGGACTTTGTGGACATTGGTGCCCTGCTAGAGACTTCAGGCGCGGTGCCCGTGGTCATCAAATCTTTGGTGTTTCCAGTAAGCCCTGGTCTTGGTAAAACGGGTTTTCAACCCACTTGAGCGCTCGATTCATGTTGTATCCCCATGTAGAACCCCACCACCATGCTTATCTAGAGCGAGGCGCGGGTGGGCGAATTTACTATGAAGAGTGTGGCAATGTCAAAGGCGAGCCCATCGTGATGCTGCACGGGGGTCCTGGTGCGGGATGCTCGGCCATGTCGAGACGGTTTTTCGATTTAAACAAATACAGGGTGATTCTTTGGGATCAAAGAGGGGGTGCGCGCTCGGCCAGCAGCTCGCAAAACCCAGGCGACAGAGAAAGGATGCTCAAGCATTTGAGTTTCACGAACATGCTTGAAGACATGGAGGCACTAAGAGCGCATTTAAGCATTGCGCAGTGGAGCATCTTTGGTGGCTCATGGGGCACCACCATGGCTTTGGGTTACGCGCAAGCGCATCCCTTGAGGGTCAAAAGAATGCTCTTAAGAGGTGTATTTACGGCAACCCCCAGTGAAATCAATTGGTTGTATTCCCCCAACGGCGCAGCCCAAATGTTTCCAAAGGAGTGGGATGTATTTCTCTCGCATCTTGATGCCTTGCGTGAGGCCTGCAGTTTGCAGCCCAAGGGCGCAGAGAAGGCCTTGAAATGGCGAGACATCTTGGAGGTCTTTGATCATGCACTGCGCCATGAGGCGCGGCAGATCCAAGAGCGAGCAGCACATGCTTGGGGTGCGTGGGAGCAATCGATCATGAGTTTGCAAGGTGTGCCGCTCAGCAGTGCAGCTGATCACCAGCGCAACTACGACATGGGCTTGATCTCTTGCCACTTGTTTTTGAACGACCCCGTGCTCAACAGCAACCAGTTGTGGGATAGGATGCACACGATTGAGACGATCCCTTGCACCATTGTGCAAGGCCAATTCGACGTGGTCACCCCCGCACAGACCGCTTGGAGATTGAGTCAAACGCTCAAGGACTGCGAGCTTCAATTGGTGAGGCAAGCAGGCCATGCAAGCAGTGACTCGGATTTGGCCAGTGCATTGGTCAAAGTTTTGGACAACTGGGTTTTTTAAAGCTCCTCAAAAAAGGAAAGCAAGGCTTGCCATGATGAATGTTCAAAGGGACTGGATCTCAGTTGCAAGTCGCGGCTTGAAAGCGCTTTGCTGCTTCACAAGGTTTCAACAAAAGGCAGGGGCATTGCTTGGTTTGGGACTCGCGCTTATTTTGTGCACAAGCCAAGCATCTGTTGGCGCTCAGACGGCTTTAAGCAATGAGCAGATCTTTAGCTATAAGGCTTTGGACCGCTCGTCGTGGCTTTTGGAGCGAGCTAAAAAAGAGGGCACATTGACGCTTTATACCTCCTTGGCCCCAACTGAAGCCATTCCACTCACCAAAGAGTTCGAGCGCAAATATGGCATTCGGGTTGAGGTTTGGAGAGGCTTGAGTGAAGGCGTGTTGCAAAGGGTTTTGAATGAGTCACGCGCAAAGCGGTTTTCAGCCGATGTGATTGAGACCAATGGTCCAGAGATGGAAATACTTGCCAAGGAGCGCATGTTCTTGGAGTTTTATAGCCCCCATCAAGTTGATTTGCCCTCGGGAATGATCCCCAAGCACCGCTTATGGATGCCCGATCGTTTGAACTTCTTTGTGGTGGCCTTTAATACCCAAAAGGTCAAGCGAGAAGAGCTGCCTGCGCATTTGGAGGGGTTTTTAAATCCAAAGTGGAAGGACAAATTGGGCCTTGAAGCAACCGATGCTGAGTGGATGGGTGGGGTGATGAACGCCTTGGGAGAGAGTCGAGGGAGTGTTTTTTTTAAAAAGCTTTCAGAAATGAAACCCGACGTGAGAAAAGGCCACATTCTTTTGGCGCAAATGATTGCCTCCGGCGAAATTGAGGTCGGTTTGACCGTCTACAACGCCAATGCCCAGTCTTTAAAGCAAAGGGGGGCCGCCATTGATTGGCTGCCCATCGAGCCAACCTTGGCCAGACCTCAGGGCGTGGCGTTGATGAAAAATGCGCCACACCCCTATAGCGCTGCTTTGTTTGCTGACTTTGTATTGTCCCCAGAGGCCCAACAGATGTTCAATCAAATGGGGCGGCCTCCGGCGAGTAAACTCATCAAAACAGAATTGAACAATTTCAATTATGTGTTGACCGACCCCGCTCTTGTGGTGGAGGAGTCAGAAAAATGGGCTCAGCAGTGGGCCAAGTTGTTTCTAGTCAAGTAAGCCGCCTCAAAGGCCGGTATGAAAGGTTTGGTATGAAAAGTGTCCTCTTGGTGGTGTGTTGTCTTTTGAATTTAATGCCGCAAGATCTGTTTGCACAACCCATTCGCCTGTACGCGGCTGCGGGTGTGAAAAGTCCCATTGAAAACATCTTGGAGACCTTTGAGAAGCAAAGCGGGCAACATTTTGAATTGAGTTTTGACACCGCTGGTGCTGCACAAGCACAGTACTTGGCCGATCCAAGCGCGCAGATGTTGATCACCACGCAAGAAAGGATCAAAGAGTCTCAAGCCAAGGGTGAATTAAAGACTGGTCAAATGTTCCTGTTTGCGGCCACGGTCGCTGGCATAGCCTCCACGCTTGAGCCCAAGCCGGTGATCAAGACCAAGGAGGATTTGAAGGCTTTGCTTTTAAAGGTTAAAAGTGTGGCGTTCTCAGACCCCGAGCGCGGTGCGACAGTGGGCTTGCATTTCATCAAAGTGATTCGCTCTTTGGGCATTGAGAAAGAGGTATTGCTCAAATCCAAAAAAGCGCGCGAGGGTCTTCAAACGATGCAGTGGGTCAAAGACCAGAGTGTCGAGCTGGGCGTCACACAGTTGAGTGAAATCGTGCAAGCGGCACCTCAAACCTTGGTCGGCGCATTTCCTGAGGAGTTTGATCTCTCGACCAACTATGCCTTGTGGATCAAGACGCCGGACTCTGCGGTGATGAAGAGCTTGATCACTTGGCTCCAAGGCGCACAGGCAAAGAGGTTGCTCTCTGAGCAAGGACTCAGGCCCTTGTAAAGAAGCTTTGAAGGCGAGGGTCTTTCACCCTTGGGCTCAGCCGGGCATGGCATTGGTCAAAGGTTCTGCAATGATGGATAAACTGAGGGCTGTAAAACCCATCATCACAAGTGTCATTGGCACATTCAAGATCCAAGGCTTGAGGGTGGTGACCTCCAGTTGAAGGGTGGGGTCAGCCAGCATGGCTTTGAAGCTGAGTTGGTGGAGTTGAGCGCTGTAGCAGCTTGCCACCTTGTGTGCCATGAAAATCGACACCACATGCCCAAGCACAATGGAGATGCTCGCCACGTACCAGGTGAGTTTCGCGTCAATCCAACGGATGTCAGGGTAATAGTGGGCTGTGCCAAAAAGATTCCAGCTTAAACCAAAGGGGTCAGAGGCCAAGGCGATGATGTTTTGCCCTTGGATGAAAAAGGCAGAAAAATTATGCGCAATCAAATAGGCGCACGCAATGGGTAGGAGGCTGCTTAGAAATGAGTGAGCCAAACCCAAGGTGCTGATCTTGAATGCAATTTGTTGCTGCTTGACTTGAGGAACACATAAAAACATCTTTTTTGTCAGGTGACACGTCAAAATGTAAATCACGAGCAAACCAAGCCACAAAGCGATGAGGCCAAGAGCGCCAGTGAGGTACCCATTCACGTCACTGCGTATGATCGGCAAAGGGGCCAATAATTTTTCAAACCACCACCAAGTGGGCCCCGCGTGCAAGCCATCAAACAAAACACTTGTGAACATGGCAAGCCCCAAAGAGACGGTGCTCAAATGCAATTGCGGTTCATGGCGCTCAGAGCCTAAAGCCGCTGAAGGGATGGGTGTGACTGAGTCGGGTGCCCTCAAGGATTTGGACTTGAGGGCCTCAATGAGCATGTCTCGGGTTTGTCCAATCAATTCGAAATACAAAGAAAAACCATCTGCACGCGCAGACCATTGGGCTTGACCAAACACATACATACCAAGCCACATGTAAAGGCTATACAGGGCGATGAAGAGGCCCAGGCGATGAGGCATGGACGCGATGGGGTAAATGATTTCAAGTCCACACCATAGCAAGAGGCTTAAAGTAGCAGGCCAAAGACCCCAAGCGGGTGGCCAATTGAGCAATGCATGATTTTGAGCATCGCGCTTGTGGTTCAACGGGGGGTGAGCAAGAAAGTTTTTTGCGTATCTAAAGCCCAGGTAAAAACCTCTCCAAGGATCAATTTTGTGCCAAAAGTTACCAAAGAGCATGCAGCCAAAGGACACGCCAAGCCACCAAATGATCCAGATGAAGGTGGGTGCAAAATTCATCAAAGGATCCTCTGATCCCCATGCCGAGCAAGCCCAAGTCAATGCCAGCAAACCACTGGAGAGGCTCAGCAATAAAGCCTCTTGCCTGGAGGTCCGAGAGGGGGGCTGAAAGCACGCGTTGGAGGGAGAAAGGTTTAAAATAAAAAAGGGTGCTTGGGGGGCCTTCGATTTGAGAAAGGGGGTCCACAAAAAGCTCATTAAAACCACCATGCACGCGCACAAGATGACCCATCGCATGGGAACGGGCAGATCATAGCGTTCACTAAAACCGTGTGC
>CANJNC010000105.1 GCA_947475685.1 Comamonadaceae bacterium
GGTGCAGCGCTTAAATGAAAAACGCAACACGGGTGATCATTGGGCGAGGCGTGCTCGAGTGCGCTGCGCTCGCTTTGAGGCTCTGCGCTTTGAGCCATGACAACGGTTTTCATGCCCCAAGAGGTACAAACCTCTTGACTCAGTGCACCTGTTTTGGACAGGTGCGCATAGGCGAGCACGGGCAAAAACAATTGCCACACAGCGACCAAGAGCAGGGTCAAAACACGGTGAGCGCGAAAACTAAGCATGGGACCATTATCCCATGCCCTTGGGCTCTTTCAAGACAGAACCGTTTGAAGACACCACCCCCATGCAGACTCAAGGCCCAGGCCTTCAAGGCGCGTTGTGCAGCAAGACGGCTGCAAGTGCGGGCGACTTTTCTAAGTGCGGGCGGCTTTCGCTTGCCTGTTGCGCAGCACATAAACCGACAAGCTCAGCACCAACAACAAAAAGGGCACCAAGGCGATGTTGGTCAATTTGGCCCAAAACTGCAAAGCCTCGCTCTCGGCTCTCAGATCTTTCCTCAGGTTTTTCAGCTCAAGGCGGGTCTCAGCAGCGGTTTTCTTGAAATTGTCCACCTGCGCTTGTTGCTCTGGCGTCAAGATCTGAGCGCTTTCAGTGGCGCTCTTGTTCTTTTGCATTTGAGCCAAGGACTCACGGGTCTTTTGAAGATTTTCTTCAAGCGCTTTGATTTTCCCCACATAGGCTTGTTGAGCGCGTGTTTCCATCTCCTTGATGACCGTGAACGGGTGTGAAGCGCTTTGACGCGTTCGCAATGAGACCAAGGCCGAGTCGCCTGCAAACTGATCGACCAAGGATTGCAGGAAGGCCAAATTGCCGTTGGTGGGATAAACCACGCGTTGGCCAAAGATCTCTTGAATCTGAACGGCCACGTTGTCGTTGATGAAGTCGCTGTCAGCGATCAAAACCACCGAATTGTTGGCCTTGGACTCTTTCAAGACCTCAATCACAGGTGCTGCGGGCTCCACGGCTGCGTCAGACGCCTTGGATTTGTCAGCGGATTTTTTTGCAGCCGAAGGATTGCCAGAAGCTTCTTTGCCCTTGGCTTTGTCTTTAGTGTCTTTGGCGTCTACCTTGGGCACCGGTGCGCCCTCAGGAAAGGCGGTCTTGAACTTTCCCTCCAAGCGAATGGCCAAGGGGTATGTTTGCCCCGTGGGCTTGACCCCTTTGGCCAATTTCTCACCTTGTTCCATGGCCAGCGTGTTGTCGACCATTTCAGCGTAGGTTGAACTGTTGATCAACACGTCTTGCTTTAAGCCTTCGCTTGGTTTGCCCTCAAAGGCCCCAGAGAAGGCAAACAAGGTGTCTCCCAACTGAGCGGTTGCAATATCAGAGGCGCTGTAAGCGCTGTCGTTCAAAGTCAGGAGCGTTGGAAGACCACGGTTGCCTTGGCCGGTCATGTACTTCATATCCGCTATCATCTTGTTGCCTTGAAGCGAGACTCCCCAAGCCTTGGTCAAGCGCTCCAAGTCAGAGGAGGTGCCACCGGGTTGCATGCCTTGTTGAGAGGGCACCAGATCAAAATAAGCATAAGAGTCGAGCAAAGCGATGACTTTGCCGCCACGCAAAATGAACTGATCAATCGCAAACTCGGTGCTTTCGCTCAAACCTTTGGGGTGAACAATCAACAAGACTTTGAGTTCGTCATCGATTTGTTTGACATCGGTTGAGATGCGTTGAACGTCAAAGTCGCGCTCAAGTTCAGAGA
The DNA here is from genome assembly GCA_947475685.1 of Comamonadaceae bacterium. GTDB lineage: Bacteria > Pseudomonadota > Gammaproteobacteria > Burkholderiales > Burkholderiaceae_C > Limnohabitans. The sequence goes on from CANJNC010000105.1 coordinate 1,730, forward strand.
CAAAGGTTTGCTTGGGCGAAGGCGGCATGCCCATCATGGCAAAGCCCGGGCTGCCAAACACGGGCATGGAGCTCAAAATACCAATCTTGGGCTTCTTTGCATCGGCTGAGCGCGTGATGGCGCGCACAATGTCGTACTCCAGCAAGCGTTCACGCTGCATCACAATCGAGGAGATGGTGGACTTCTTCTCGCCGCGCTTGACAGCCAGGCCAAAGTAAAAGCGATCCCCACCGGTCAAACTCTGGGCTTGCACGCCATCCAAGACGGCGGCATCTTCGGCATCGGAATCAGGCTGGGGGTCGAGCTTTTCGATCACAAGCTTGCCCTTGGAGACGGCCTTGAATTCAGTCAACAAGTCCTCCACGCGTCTGGCATAGCCCTTTAGAGGCAAAGGCATGCTGTCGTCGCTTTGGGAGAGGTAAAAGCGAACGGTCACAGGTGAATCCAAGTTCTTTAGGATTTCTTTGGTGCCCTGAGACAAGGTGTAGACCCGACCTTGGGTCAAATCCACTCTAGCGAACTCCAAGCCACCAAGCCAGTTGACCAAAAAGAGGACGATCACGGACAAGAGCACTGCAAGCCATGGGGGAATTGTTTTTTTAGACATGTGTTTGATCCTCAACGCGCGCGCGCGTTCTTAACGGCAATGTTGTTCAAGTACAGTGAGAAAACCATCACCGATACAAAATAAATCAAATCTCTCGAATCCAAGATGCCTCTTTGAAATCCATCAAAATGGGACAAGACCGAGAAGTTGGCAATGCCCTCGATGGATTGGGGCTCAAGCCAACGGGCGAGCAAATCGGTCACCGGAGAGAACCCAATCAGGTTCAAAAGCAAGCACACCAAGACCGACAAAATAAAGGCGATCACCTGGTTTTTGGTAAGCGCTGAGGTCAAGCACACGATCGAGAGGTAGGTGCCTGCCAACAAAAAGCAGCCCACGTAGCCTGCCAAAATGGCACCGTTGTCAGGCGAGCCCAACACGTTGACCGTGATCACCATGGGAAAACTCAAGGCAATGGCGACCATCAAAAAGATCCACGAGGCAATAAATTTACCCACCACCGCCTGAACGGGGGTGATGGGCAGGGTCAGCAAGAATTCAATCGTCCCAAGCCTTCTCTCCTCTGACCACAAGCGCATGCCCATGGCTGGGACCAAGAAAATCAAGAGCCAGGGCATCCAGTTAAAGAAAATACCCAGGGAGGCGTCATTTCTCTCAAAAAAGCCCCCCAAAGTGAAGGTCAGAATGCCTGCAAGCAAGAGGTAGGCGATCAAAAAGACGTACGCCACGGCCGAGTCCATGTACACGCCCAATTCGCGTCGGGTGATGATTTTGATGATGCTAAGGTTGTTCATGCGTTGGCTCCTGTGTTGGCCTCTTGGTGGGGTTCACTTCGGGTGATGGCGCGAAAGAAATCGTCCAAGCGTCCCGATGGGGTTCTGGACTTGAGTTCACGCGGTGTGCCATTGGCCACGATCAAGCCTTCGCTCACCACAATGGCGCGGGTACACACACTCTCGACCTCTTCCAAAATATGGGTGGAGAAGATGATCGCTTTGGATTGTCCCAATGACGTGATGAGGCTTCTGATTTCATGCTTTTGGTTGGGATCCAAGCCGTCTGTGGGCTCATCCAAAATCAACACATCGGGGTCGTGCACCAAAGCTTGCGCAAGGCCCACGCGTTGTCTAAAGCCCTTGGAGAGGTTCTCAATGGATTGGCTCAAGACCGGCTCCAAGTGACACAGCCCAATGACTCGCTCGATGGCCTGCGCTTTGCTCGAGCCCTCAAGTGCTCGGATATCGGCGGCAAAGCTCAAAAAGTCCTTGACCTTCATGTCTTGGTAGCTCGCTGCCGACTCTGCCAAGTAACCGATTCGCTCTTTGGCGCGCACAGGCTCTTGAGCCATGTCGTGGCCACAAATGCTCACCTCGCCCGAGTCTGGCTCCAAGAACCCGGTGATGATGCGCATGGTGGTGGATTTTCCAGCTCCATTGGGCCCCAAGAAACCGAGGACTTCGCCTGCGCCAACGTCAAAGGAGATGCCGTGCAGAACGGCTTTGCCTGAGAAGGACATAAAGAGGTTTTCAACTTTAATCATGAGGGTGTTTAAGTTTTAAAGGGTAGGTGACAAAAGAACATCAGAACATGCCAAGGGATCACAAAAGAGAAGGATGCAGTTCCATTTTTTTTACACAAAAAACACATTTTTAAATATTGGCGATTTGGTCATTTTCAAGGGCCTGGAATGTAAAAAAAAATGGATTGCAAAGTTCAAGCAGGGTTTTGGGGTGGGCTTCTTGTCCTCAAAATGTTCCACTTTTTGATCAGTTCAAGACGAGAAAGCGTCACGTTGGAGGAGTTGGCCCACATGGGCAGCAACGGAAGTTGGGCTAATATAGCAGATCGCAGACCTCAATTTGAAAGACCTCTCTCTATAGGGGTTTGTCAGAACTGACTGAGCGAGCCTTTTAGCATAATGATCTAGCATGACCAATCCAGGATCGCTATCGGCCCATGATAAAGGGATTGTCGGGGACATCTCTCTTTTTGAAGTTCAAAAAGTATGTTTTAAGAAAACCGATCAAATCATCTGCGTGGTGTAGAAAAATAGATTCATCTTCAATGGAGAAAGAAAACGTCTGATCGAACAAGAAACGCCTTGTTTCGACCTTGATTTGAAAGAAATCTTCAATGAAACTGACACATGTTCGCGTGTTGCATTTGTCTTTTTTGAGGGCCTCAAAAAACTGCGTGTAGTTCAGGCCCTTTTTGACAAATTCAAATTCACGCTCGATTTGCAGCATCAAGTCGGCAATGGAGACGACGTGGCCAAGTAGGCGAAGCGAGGAGCTGAATTTATCCGCTGCAGGCCTCCACTGGTTCAGCAGCAGTTTCTTGGCATACGCAATAGCGGGAACGTTGGTGCCATAAATGCTTTGAAAATACGCTTTCTCCATTCGATCTTTGATGACCGTGGAGTCTTTGTACTGTCCCTTGGCATGCAGCTCGGTTTGATAGGTTTTGGCCAAGTTCACGTCAAACTTGCTGAGTCGATCGTACTCGGCGGCAATCAATGGAAAGTGCTGCATGGCAAGCAGCCAATCGCGCGCCAAGGTGCTGCTGCAAGGCATGGCATTTGCAGGAGCGCCAATGGGACTTGAGGAGCTTAGGGAGTTTGAATGAGGCGCATTTGCTCGTTTTTGGCTCAGCAGCAAATCCAAATCGTACTCAAGTTTAAGGGCCTTGTTGGACAACACGAAATAGGCTTGCTCGATGTCTTGAAGTTTGGCGTGAAAGAGCTCTTCATTGGCAAAGGAGGCTTTTTGCTTTTGTAAATCGGACTTGGATTTATTGTAAGCGGCAGAGATCAAGGCGTGCTCGAGATCGGCCATATTGAGAATTTTGTAGTGGTTCTTCATCAATCTCGGTGCGAGGCAAGGTGGGTCAACGACATGGGGGTTGGATCAAAACAAAGTCAAATAAAGAAGGGTGAGGGGGGGCAAGTTTGCAGCACAAGACTTGAACAGAAGGCTTTAACAAAAGGCTTGAAAAGTTTAGAAAGAAGGATTAAAAAGAAAGTTTAAAAAAAAGGGGCTTAAATGGCATGGTTTTCAAGCCACTTCTTGGCACGCTCGAACTCTTTGCCCGAGGACTGCTGCAAGACCTCTTGAGCGATGGCGTAAGCGGTGTGGTGCTGTCCTATGTCCCACAAGTCTTCTGCCAATTTCACGCGGTCATCCACTGTTGAGGGCTCGGGCGAAGTGGTTGCGGCCTGCTGGCGCTGATTTGCCATGTGCTCACTGGCACTGATGTGCGTGGGCCTTGGAGACGCTGCTGACTCAAAGGGCTTACCAAACGAGTCATCAAAGCTTGGTGCGTTCATGCTGGGTGGGTCTGAGTCTCTCCAACCGGGCACATCTTGGTGAGGCTCACTGACGCGGGCGCCCTCGTTGCTTTGCCTTGATTTTTGAATGCGCCAAAGGCTAAGCAAGACAAAGGCGGCAAAAACAAGTCCTGTGATCACGGGCGCCAGGGGCCAGTTGGTGTAGTTTTGAAGGGCCGGGAATTGGGCATAGACCCAAGCGCTAGATTCTTGCCATTGATCTGAGGTCGATTGAAAAAGGGTGGACCAAAATTTTGACCACCAAGGGGATTTGTCGGCTTGGGAGAGGACTTGGAGCTCTTTGATGTTGTCTTGGATCTCTTTGAGCTTTTGTGCTTGTTCTTTGTCAGCGCGTTCTTTGGACAGCGCTTCCAAGTTCTCGCTTGGGGACTTGTTCAAAGTCAACTGATCTTTGCCGCTGCCTTTGTCTTTCTTGGGATCATGGACCAAGCCCGAGGCTTGTTTGTTGGACTTGGGCTGCAAGGCTTTGCTGTTTTTGACCTTTGCCAAGACGCTTTGTCGGTAGGTGTTGAAGGCGACATTTTGCTCTGCGACCACGGCCTGCGCGCTCTGCACGCTCAAGCGTTTGGCGCTCTCGCCTTTGGGAATTTGAAGTGAACTGCCAGCGAGCATTCGGTTGACGTTGCCGTTGACAAAGGACTTGGGGTTGGACTGCACCAA
>CANJNC010000106.1 GCA_947475685.1 Comamonadaceae bacterium
AAGATCAGGGTGTGAGGCCGAGAGTTCAGCAAAGACTCGGATGACGAGGTCAAACTGCTTTAAAGGAGCCAAGCGGCCCACCGTGAGCAACAAGTTCGAGTCTTCTTGGAGTCCAAGGGACAACTTTTCTCTTGCCACTTTGCGGTCTATGCGCGCCAAGCTTGGCAAGGCATGGGGAACTTTGTACCAATGAGCTGGCAGTTGGGCTTTGGGTTTGTGATCTATTTCTTTCCTTGAGGCTTGAGCCGTTGAAAGAACACTGGACACATGGTGAGACTGTTTAAGCAGGCCCAAATCCAAGCCCAACTGATCTAGCGCCAATTGGGTGGGCGCCATGACCCAGTGCATTTTTTTGCAGATCGATTTCTCTAGGTGTCGCAAAAGAAACAAGGCCACAGGACCGATGTGCACACCGTCCCATCTGACTGCCTGATAATAGGCACCAAAGCCATGCTCAGTAAGGCCAATGCGAGTTGTTGGAGAAGAGGGTTTAAAAGGATACAAAAGCTTAAAAAAAGCTAAGAAATTGATTTTTAAATAAAACCTGCTGATCAAGAATCCAAGGGCCAACCATGGGTCGTGCAAGTGCACATGACTGTGCAAATGAAGGGAGTGTTCCTTTGCGGCAAGGTGACCCACAAAGAAGCGCTCCATCAAAGCGGCCACGAGGGACTCATGCTGAAAATACTTGGAAAAAGTTAATTTTTGTGCGAATTGGATGAGTCGGCTTTTTTGGGACCTTTGTGCATCGCTCAAATTATCTTGGCAAAAGTAGCTTGCCTGCCAGCCTAAGCGTTGAAGTTCTGCTTGGATGGGTTGAATGCTTTTGCCCAAGCCATAGGTTCTGTCCTCAGAGGTTTCACGCGTCACGATGAGCAGGTGAAGTCCCATCATTACACAAAATCCATGTCACCAGAGGTGAGCCACCAGCGGTTTTTGAGTTGTTCTGTGTCAGGTCCGGGGGTCCAAATGTTGGCCGGGACACGAATATCGAGATCCCGAATTTGCGCACCCTGCGTCATGAAAAGATGAGCATAAGTCTGCGTGGTTCTAAAAAGAAGGGTTTGAGAGGCATGCTTGCTGGCTTCAAACCTGGCACATTGAATCAAAGCGTCCCTATTAGACAAAGGACACAAGAGATCGATCAACTCAAAACGTGAAGGGTCGATGTTAAAGACCATCAAGCCTTTGGCCTCTTGGGTAAAGCGATTTGTAAGGAGTAGCAGTCGATACGTTTTACCGGGTCGATGAAAATATCTCTTCAAGAGATAGTTGGCGTCTCTGACGCCAAGGACGGCGCTCGATAAATCTTGGCGCATGCCGTCCCATAGGCGATTCAAGGTGGTGACGAATGTGGGAAAGTTATGGGCGTTGATTTCAGTGCATTTCAACCAAAAGGGCGGGCGAAGTTGAGTGGCTGGGTAGGCCAGTTCTTTGATTTGATCCACCTCGCTGTAAATACCAAGGAGGGAGGCGACTTTCATGGCCTTTTGGTTGGGAAAGCCAAAGCCAAGGAGGGCTTCTTTGCCGTAACCCATTCGCTCTTGCAAAAAAGCGGTGGCAATTTGAAAAAACGGCCCTTTTCTGGCCAAAGAGTTGATCACCGAGGTGTTCACCATGACGTCTCCAATTTGCAGTGCAATATGGGGACTGCCTTCAAAGAGGATATCACGCTTGATGCCGCCGTAGTGAGCCACCAAGCTTGTATAAGCTGTAGCGGCTGAAGTGGCTGAATCGGCTGAATTGTTGGGCCTTTGAAAGAGGCCCAGCGAAAAGCCTCGATCTGCATTGAACTTGTAATCCCAAAGCCCTGGTGTTGGCGCGTGTTCAAAGCAGAGTTCAAAGAGGGTCTCAAAAGACCCTAGGTCCTTTTGTTGCAGGTAGCGCAATTGCATGGGGGCAGGACCATCAAAACACGGTTTCATCAGATGGGGACCCTCAATGGGGGACTCTTTTGAGGTGGTCAAGGTCGATCACCTCACCTTAGTTGCTTTTAAATAAGCGATGTGATCTTGCATGAGAGAGACCAAATCATCGTCCTTGCAATAGGGTTTGATAAATTGATCCCAATTGACAATGGGCATCTCGGTTGGGTTTTTTTGAAGCAGTTCAGACTTTACAAAAGGAAAGCCTTTTGCAATGAGTTCTTGCCACTTTTGATGCGTTGGGTTGAAATTAAGGGCTGTGGAAGACTTGCCCAAAGACTGCAGGTCCAATGTTTTAAAAAGAATGTCGGATTGAAGTTGAGCATGGGACGTCATCACTTCCCATAAATTCAACTCATAAGCATTGATCACATCTTGTTTGGTTTTAAAAGACAAAACCTCACCCCAAAATGATCGAACCACCGGGTTGTTCAAAGCTTGGTTTTGCAGGACAAAAAAGAAACTTTGTGCATGGTACCTCAGTTGATGCGAGTCGGTCAGCGCAATGAAGTCGGCTGGATGCTTGTTCAAAGACTGAATCAAAGGATCAAAAGTGGCAAAGGGACCCAAAATACTGTCGTTGGTGAAAATGATTTGCCGCGCTTGCCACAATTGTGGAAAGACGCTTAGGGCAGACGCCCAAAGCGCAAAATCAAAGCCCATGTTTTTCCTCACTAAAATTGCATCTGCCACCTTCAATCTTTCATGGTCCTTCAACTCAAGTTGTTCATCGTCGACATGCACGCAAAGCACCACGTGGATAGATGTTTGACGCAGTTGCTGAAGATAATAAAAGGTCGTGTCACTGATCAAGCCGTTTGGGGCATAAGTCACGAGCAAGGCGACACTTTGATGTTCAGTCGGTTCGCTAAGTGCTTTGTAGATCTTGTAAGGAGCGAGTGAGTGGTGATCGGCTTTTTTATACCGTTTGATCCAGCCCAAAGTACTCATCTTGGCGAGAAGAGGCCGCTTGCTACCCAGGCGCACGAGCCATGACAACAGAAAAAATTCCTTGCTACTAAAGCGAATGAGCCAAGATAAAAGATGCCTGTCAGCCAACGATGCGCACTTCATCCAAATCAATTCAGGTTTTAACAAAGTCGGCAGTTTTACCAAGAAGGCTAGCAGGCGCTTAAGAAAATAGGTACTCTGCCTCAAAAGACGGGTGATCAGCCAGCTGCGGCTTTGTAAGATGCCAGTGTATTGAAGGTGAAGTTTCTCAAAATCAAGGAGCAATTGATCATGTCGCTGGTGAGCCTTTAGAAGATCAGCTTTGACAGTCAAGTTTTGAACTTTCAATTGATGGATTTCATCCGTTTGCTGATCGATTTGAATGAACGAGCCCCAAGAAAACTCAATCAGTTTTAAAAAGTTGGCTCGATGCGTGTCAGAAAACCATTTTTGATAAATGAGTTGGTGCTCTTGGCTTAAAAAAGCTTGGATCTCATGCACGCCTGAGCTGTTGTGGATGCGGTAATAAGCTGAGACGCCCTCAATTTTTTTAAAGATGCCGTGTTGGCTCAGTTGAATCCAAAAATCCCAATCTTCAAAAACATCCAGGGATGGATCAAAAGCACAACCCAACTCAAGTACATGTCTGCTAAAAAGAACGCTGTTGATGGTCATGAAATTACCGCACAAAAGCTTGAGTGCGTCGTATTTCGGGGACCCGCTTGGACGAGGGTTGAGAAGTTCCGCATCCACGACTTCATAATCGGTAAAAACAGCGACAAGGTTTTGATGTGAGGGCTCCAGTTCGAGCATACCCAAGACCAGTTTTTCAATGTGCTCAGGAAAAATAAAATCATCGTCATCCAACAAGAGAATATAGTCGCCTTGACAGTGTTTCAAGCCAATGTTGGCCGCATCTGAGCGAGACACTTTGCAGGGGGAGTCGATGAAATGAAGCGGGAAGGCCGCAATTTGGCTAGGTAGGGGTGAATGCGCGGCACAAGCCGCCACCAAAATAACTTCAATATGGCTGTAGCTCTGTGCTTCAATGCTTTTCAAGGCCTGTGCCAGAAAGACTTGCCGATCGGTACTCCTGATGACAATGGAAACTAAAGGAGGGTAGGCCATGTGCTAGGGTAATGGTTTAAAGTGTTTCATCAAGATGGTTGGAGCTTTAACGCTGGCATTTAAAGTACCCATTCAGTTCATCGTTTGACAAGAGTCTAACAAGGTCAGTCAGCCAAGCTAAATTAACCAAACCAGACCAGACCAGACCCCTTAGGTCAATCCCTTGGCGTTTTGTGCAGGGGAAAGCAAAATGGGTCTTTCAAAGTATACGTAAATAACACGTTGGGATAAAAAGCCGCCTTCGTGGGGATTGAATCTTGTCGCTTTTGTCTTGAGCAGGTTCATGGGGCGTCGGTTGAGGCTCAAAAGTCTTTTTTTAGGTGCGGTTAACCATCTGTGGGTTCAAAGATCACTTTTGAGGCCTTCAGAGACATCCCTTAAAGTCTGAATGTTTTGCAAAATCAAATTGTGCCCATCTCGGACCACCATGGATTTGGTTTGCAACAATTGAAAGACTCGCGTCACGGTCTCTCTGGACGCATTGATCATGATGGCCAACTCTTGGTGAGTTGGTACTTGGGTGATCAGGTGGACGGTCTGGTTTTGAGTGCTTGGGTGGCTCATGACCACCAATTGGGCGCAGACTTTTTGAATCGGGTTGGTCAAACCCAATATTCGACGTTGTGCAGAGGCTTGCCTGAGTTTTTGAGCCAGTTTCAAGGTCAGTTGCTCGGCCATGGCGGGCATGCTGGTGAGCATAGGTCGAATGATGTGAGATGGAATCCAGGCCACAATGGATTTGCCCAAGGAGATGATGGTTTCAGGGTGGGGTTGTCCATCCATCACGCCCAACTCTCCTAGAAAATCGCCTGGATCAGCAAAAAAACAACCCACTTCTTTGCCGTCCAAGGTAAAGTCAACTCCTTGCAGTCGGCCTTCAAACAAAAAAAGCATGTGGCTGACCGAGCTTCCCTTGTTGACCACCACTTCACGCTTGTTGTAGCTTTTAAGTTCGCCAAGCGTTGACAACTCACCCAGAGTAATTCTGGGCAAAGTGCTCAGCAGGGGAAATTGTTGCAAGATGTCAACAGAGACGGTCATGGTGTCTGGCGTGCGCTTTTGAGAGCAATGTGGGTTGCTGTATTAAAAAATCAATCAATTCAAAGACTTAAATTGTGTATTTAATTTAAGTTTAGGTCTAGACGTTACGATTAAAGCGCATCAGAAATGAAATTTGTGTGACCGTCAGCACATCTTTGAAGATAAATAGCGAGTTTAATCAAAGCATGTTACTACACCTGCGTCAACTGTTGAGCTTGTTGATCCCCAAGAGTCGCCTCTTGGAGAGTCCAGTTCGTGCGCCAAAGGTGGCCTGGCCCTTGTCCAAGCAGACTCTTAATGGGCCTATACCCTCACAAAGCATCAAAAGCGATTCCCATCTTGGTCGTTTTGGTCTTGGCCTAAGCTCGTTCCTCCTTATTTGTTCATTGCATGTGCCATTGAGCTTTGCTCAGATCAAAAGCACTCCCACTTTGTCACCGCAAACCGTGGGCAATGTGACGTTTGTCATTGGCAAGGCCAATGTCAAGAGAACGCAAGAGCTCATGCCCTTGATCGCTGGCAGTGAGCTCAAAGTGGGAGACGAGTTGATGACCCCTGCCAATGGTCATGTGCACATTCGTTTTGTTGATGGTGCTTTGGTCAGTTTGCGCCCCTCCTCCATTCTTAAAATCAACGAGTACCTTTTTGATGCGAGCAATCCTTCGGCCTCTCTTGTCAAGTTTGATTTGGAGCAAGGGGTGGTCAGGGCCATCTCGGGGCAGGCCGCTGAGTCGGCCAAGGACAAATTCAGGCTTAATACCCCCTTGGTGGCCATTGGTGTCAAGGGGACAGATTTTGTGGTGGAAGCCACCCAAGCACGTGTCAGCGCCATTGTGAACCAAGGTGCCATTGTGTTGGCGCCCTTTGATGCGGGTTGTCGCATGGACGCTTTGGGGCCTTGTTCAACGCGCTTTGCCAAAGAGTTAAATGCGAGTGCCAAGGGCATGGCGATCACTTACAGCATGAACATGCCTTTTCCTCAAATGTTGCCCACAGGGCAATTAAAGGGCAGTGAGTTGTTGAATCTGGCCTCCCCTTTGAGCAGTTTGGGTAGCACTGGAAACGCCATCGCTGTCCCTGCCAATCCCATTGGCATGCCGAATGGTGTTTCAAATAACAATCAAACGCCCAGCCCACAAGCGAATGCCGATAACGCCAACAACAAGGTACAACAAACTCGGGTGGACGCGAAGGCCTATTCAGGCGTCAATGAGATTTTGTTGAACACCTCTGCGAC
>CANJNC010000107.1 GCA_947475685.1 Comamonadaceae bacterium
ATGCAAGCGCGGGAATATGTTGACTTTGTGATGCGTCCCAGACTCTTGTCCATTCCCGGTGTTTCTCAGGTCATCCCCATTGGCGGCGAGGTTCGCACGCTCAGAGTTTCACCCGACACCTCGCGTATGGCGCAGTTTGGTGTAACGCTCAACCAAATAGAAGAGGCCATTCGAGGATTTGCGACCAATGCCGGAGGTGGTTTCATTGATCTGAATAACCGTGAATACCTCATCCGGCATATCGGCAGAACAAATAAACCAGATGACTTAGGTCGTGTATCCGTGGCTTGGAAACAAGGGCGCACGGTGATGCTCAATCAAGTAGCAACCGTATCTTATTCAGCAGGCTTGAAACGCGGTGACGCAGGATACAACGCAAGCCCTGCGGTGGTCGTGAGCATTCAAAAACAGCCCACAGCAGATACCCTTGTATTGACTAAAAACATTCAGACTGCACTTGAGGAACTTAAACAGGGACTGCCCAAGGGCTTGAGCGAGCCCAAAGTGCTGTTCAGACAGGCTGACTTTATCCAAGCCTCCGTTACTAATGTTAGTGGGGCTTTACGCGATGGCGCTGTGATGGTGGCTATTGTTTTGTTTGCTTTTTTGCTTTCTGCCAGAACCACGTTGATTTCGTTGGTGGCGATTCCCATCTCTTTGTGCGTCACAGCCTTAGCCCTACACTTTATGGGACTGTCTATCAACGTGATGACCTTGGGCGGTTTGGCTATTGCCATGGGTGAACTGGTCGATGATGCGGTCGTGGACGTTGAAAACATCGTGCGCAGGCTAAAAGAAAATAAGAATTCAGCAGCGCCCAAGCACGTTCTAGATGTCATCTTGCATGCCAGTATTGAAGTTCGCACTGCCATTGTGTACGCCACGATGATCGTGGTGTTGGTCTTTATTCCCCTTTTTGCGCTACCAGGCATTGAAGGCAAGTTGTTCACGCCTCTTGGCATTGCCTACATCGTGTCAATTTTGGCTTCAATGCTTGTATCTATGACCTTGACGCCCGTGCTGTGCTTTTATTTAATACCGCACATGAAAAGCATGGATCACGGCGACTCGCCTTTGGTGACATGGCTTAAAAACAAAGACAGATTGCTACTCAATTGGTCTTTTCAAAACTCTGCAAAGCTCATACGCCTAGCAATACTTGCTGTCGTACTTGCGGTGGTGAGCATTCCATTTTTTCCACGTTCGTTTCTGCCCGCCTTCAACGAAGGGTCGTTGGTGCTGTCTTTGATGCTCAATCCTGGTACGTCATTGGGAGAAGCAAATCGCGTAGGTCAAATAGCCGAGAGCTTGATTCAAAGCGTCCCTGAGGTGATACAAGTCGGTAGGCGCACAGGACGAGCAGAACTGGACGAGCACGCAGAAGGCGTTCACTCTGCTGAAATCGACATCGACCTCAAGCCCTCTGATCGTGGGCGTGAAGTCATCATCAACCACATTCGACAGGTACTGTCCTCGCTTCCTGTGCAAGTAGCCATCGGCCAACCCATATCTCATCGGCTAGATCATTTGCTGTCTGGTGTTCGTGCCCAAATTGCAATTAAGATTTTCGGTGATGACACCGATACGCTTCGCGGATTGGCGGAAACACTCAGAGCACAAGTCTCGGATATTCCTGGCCTGGTGGACCTCAGCACCGAGAAGCAAGTGTTGATTTCCCAAATCATGGTTCGCATTGACCATGTCAAAGCATCTCAGTACGGACTCCCTCCCGGGGAAGCTGTTCGCACCTTGCAGTCGCTAACTGAGGGCGAGCAGATCGCACAGATCGTGGATGGCGCTAGGCGCTACGACTTGGTTTTACGTCTAGCAGATGCCAAGCGCACACCACAAGATATCGCTAGGACTCTCATTGACACCCCAATGGGACGCATTCCTGTCGCAGCTTTTGCAACAGTTGAAGAGACAGATGGCCCCAATCAAATTGGTCGCGAAAACGGCAGACGACGCATCATGGTCTATGCCAACACGGACGGCTCCGACATGGGAAAAATCGTTGGTAATATTCGAGCTAAAATTGCTGAACTTAAATTGCCACCAGGTACCTTTATTCGACTTGAGGGCCAATTTCAGGCTCAAGAACAAGCCGCTACTTTGATTGCCTTGTTGTCGGTTGTTTCACTGGGCTTCATCTACCTGGTGCTCTTTACGCGTTATCAGTCAGCCAAACTCACACTCATCATTATGGCCAATATACCCTTGGCCTTGGTTGGTTCGGTGATTGCAATGTGGCTTAGCGGTGTTCAACTCTCGGTTGCATCGATGGTTGGATTTATCACTCTGGCAGGTATTTCTACTCGCAACGGCATCTTGAAAATCAGCCATTACATCAATCTTTGCAAATTCGAAGGTGAGACATTCACGCAGTCTATGATTGTTCGGGGTTCATTGGAGCGTTTGACGCCAGTTTTGATGACTGCATTGGTTGCTGCGTTTGCATTGACGCCACTGCTTTTCTCTGCCGATGCGCCGGGCAAGGAAATTCTTCACCCCGTCGCGGTCGTGATCTTTGGGGGTATCATCAGTTCTACCTTGCTTGACACCTTATTGACTCCCATCCTTTACTGGCGTTTGGGGCAAGAGGCGACTAAATGCTTAAGCGCAAATAGCGATAGCAGTGGCGTGGTCTAAGGCTTGGTTTTTAAAAAATTGTTTAACAAGGCATAGAATTTTCTACTTGAAAAGCAGGATTTCACTCACCTTTAGCCTATCGTTCTGAGAACTCTTCGTTTCGTCTGATCGCTTGGCATGCTCTAAAAGTTCTCCGGTGCTGCTGCTGTGAGCAACTGAATTTGCATCAAACCAGGCAAGGGTAAACGCTTAAGGGCTTGGCCGATGATGTCAAGGATTGTGGTAGAACTGCATTATTGCGACTTGAATGCCAGTTCATTGCTTAAATCTTGGAGCTCTCCAAGCCTTATAGACAAAAAAAATGGAAAATGCTCTCACTGGGGTACTTGAATCCTTCTCCAATGAGGACCAACTGTTTCAAGAAGCTTTTCCACTCTTTGATTGCCTGCTCAACATATTTTCTAAAGATGCTGCTCCATGTCCGATAGCAATTCTCAAACACCTTGTCCCTCCATTGCTTCATACACACTGTGGCAACTCGTGGTTTACTTCCTCAAGCTTGGCACTTTAGGTTTTGGTGGTCCAGTGGCATTGGCTGGGTACATGAATCGCGATTTGGTTGAAAAATATCAGTGGATTACTGAAGCTGATTATAAAGAGGGTATGGCTTTGGCGCAGATGGCTCCCGGTCCAATGGCTGCTCAGTTGGCCATCTATCTGGGTTATGTTCACCACCGAGTTCTTGGGGCAACTTTAGCGGGCATTGCTTTTGTAGCACCCTCATTTTTAATGGTGGTCGCTCTTGGTTGGGCTTATGTAGCTTATGGTGACTTGGCTTGGATGCAGGCAGTCTTTTACGGAGTGGGCGCCGCAGTCATTGGCATCATTGCGATCAGTGCTCAAAAGCTTACCAAGAAAACAATAGGTAAAGACAAGTTGCTTTGGGCTATCTTTTTAGTCATGGTGGTGAGTACGGTAGTGACCCAATCTGAGATTGCCTCACTCGTCTTTGCCGCAGGTTTTGTTACTTTATTTGTCAAGGCTCCGCCATCATGGTTTAAAAGGGGTGGACTCAATTCGATTGCGGTGACTCAAATGCCAGTGTTTACCAGCATTTGGGGTAGCTTTGATGTTTCCTTGCTAAGTCAAATAGCCATTTTTTTTACCAAGGCTGGCGCTTTTGTCTTTGGTTCGGGCTTGGCCATCGTGCCATTCTTGTACGGTGGTGTAGTGGTAGAGCATCAATGGTTAACAGAAAAGCAATTCGTGGATGCGGTCGCAGTTGCGATGATTACGCCAGGTCCTGTCGTTATCACGGTTGGTTTTATTGGGTACCTGATTGCTGGATTTAGTGGCGCTTGTGTTGCGGCTTTGGCCACCTTCATTCCTTGCTATCTGTTTACAGTTATTCCTGCGCCTTACTTTAAGAAATACGGCAACAATCCAAGCCTTATTGCCTTCATCGATGGGGTGACAGCCGCCGCAGTTGGGGCCATTACGGGTTCAGTCATTGTGATTGCTCAGCGTTCGATTGTGGATATTCCAACTGCCTTGTTGGCGATTGTTGCAACCGCATTGCTATGGAAATACAAGAAACTGACTGAACCAGTCGTTGTGCTTGCGGCCGCTTTATTGGGCTTGGTGCTGTACCCCATTTTTCATCATTGATATGAAAATACGAGTATTGTTCTTATCTCTTGCATTGGTAGTCATCACGGCTTGTAGTAAAGAGGCCCAAGTCGCTATGGTTAAACTTAATCAATGGAGTTGTGGAGCAACCGGTTCAGGCAATCCAGTGTGGGAGCTCATTGTTGACGGTACAGATGTGAATGTACTTAAGCAATCAGGAAAAGCAGATTATCCTTTTTGTACTCATCAAAACGTGATGCTTGAGAATGGAATAATTCAAGTGCAATTTAAACCCATCTCTGGTCAAAATGATCAAGCCGGTGGTGTAATTTGGCGTCAACAAAATCGCAATAATTATTATGTTGCTAGAGCGAATGCATTAGAAAATAATATCTCCCTCTATTACACGAAAGATGGGGTTCGTCATACGCTTGCATATGAAGATGCTCCTGTGGCTAGGAATCAGTGGCATACATTAAGCGTGGAGAATGTAGGGGATGTTATTAAAGTGATTCTTGACGGTAAGCAATATATTGAGCTCAAGGATGTCACCTTTCAGAAAGGTGGTTCTGTGGGAGTTTGGACTAAATCAGATAGCGTCACTCTTTTTAAAGATTTTCAATACAAAAGAGGGGTTAAATGAAGAACATTGTTGGGGTGGCTTTAGTTACCTTATTGACATCAACCTTCAGCATGGCTCAAGAGGATCGAAAAATTGAGCAAGCTATAAAACATCGTCAAGCGGCCTTTACTTTGATGGCAACCTATTGGAGTCGCATACTTCAAACAGTTGAAGGTACCAGGCCATATGACCCCGATGCGGTCATTATTGATGCTAGGAAAGTCGAGTATCTCAGTCGCTTGCCGTGGGAAGGTTTTGTGGCGGGAAGTGAGAAAGGCAAAACCAAAGCGAAAGACGATATTTGGCTTGATGAAGATCAATTCAAAAAGCTTGCCAAAGATTTAGAAACCAAAACAACTAAATTGGTTAAGGAGGCGGAGTTAAAAGATCCAAAGAAGCTCAAAGTAGCTTTTGAGCAGGCTAGGAATGTTTGTAGTACCTGTCACAAAGAGTTTCGAAAAAAATAAGGAAATTGTCATGAAATGGATGACAAGAGAGCAGCCAAAAATTAATCGCATTGCCTGCCCCTGGTTAATTCAATCGTTGATCGATAAGTAGGCTGAGTTCCTTTATGTTCCAGTCAATCAGGTTCTAAAGATCGAAACAAAAAACGAGCGCTATACCTTATGACGTTCCAGATGTAGAGCTTAGTCACAAGGGGCGACTTATATAGTTTTGATGCCTTTTTAAAAAAGTACCCCTTGACTAAGTCAGCATTAGATCAACTCGCAATTAATTGTGCGAGGCGTTGATACTTCAAAGTTAGATTTGACAAATCGGTCAGCAGGGCTTTGTGCAATTTCCTTGGGGGCGTCTACCAATTGTATCCGTGCGGCCAACACATATTAACAGCCCAATGCAAATGACCCTCATCAGCGGCCATTTGGTTTTAAGTGCTTTTAGACTTTTTTACTTTCGAAAATCCAATTGAGTTTGTTTTTTTAAAATTCGCCAACTATTGTTTACTTGTGTGAGTTCATCAAAATACATTCCCATTGACACTGGGCCATTCAATTCAAACGGTGCGTCATCGCCTTCCTTTATATTTAAAATACG
>CANJNC010000108.1 GCA_947475685.1 Comamonadaceae bacterium
CAACTGCCTTTTTGACAAAGTGGTTATATTAACTATAAAGAGCTCATTGCAGCTCATGATATTTTCAAAGGATAAGCTGCGGTATTTTTAATAGCCTGCTTGTACTAAGCATTGAATCAAAGTTCTCGCCGGTTTGAGAAATCGCCATGTGTAACTTCAATAGCGTGGGCACCCTATATAATTAAAGACAGATTCTAAGCTTGTGGCAAATTCTTTGATTCAAATCTTTTTTCCCAATCCAAATAACGATCCTGGTAAATTGGGGTGAGTTGGCGTTGAGATCCCACGCTTGGTAAAAATTTGGCTGCACATTATTTTAAGGATTCAGTTTTGGTGATTTTTTACAATGACTTCAATCAAGTATTTAATTCAAGCATGGTTGCCAATGAAGCAATTACAGAGAGTTTGGAAAAGAAAAAAGTCAAACTCTAATTGTGATACATTCTTTTACTCTTTTTTTGCTGTTTCGTTAATTCTTTTTGAAAATATAGATACACCCCCATGTCTTACAGAACTGCGTATTTACAGAAATTCAAATTTAGTCAATTTTGATTGCCCACAATGAAAAATTTAATTTTTACTCTTCTAACACTGCTTGGTTATTCTTTAACTTTCGCTGCGTATCCAGACAAGCCAATCACCGTGGTAGTTGGTTTTCCTCCTGGAAGTGCTCCTGACGTGGCGGTTCGATCTATCACTCAAAAACTTTCAGCTCGAATCGGCCAAGCAGTGGTCGTAGAAAATCGCTCTGGTGCAGCTGGCACCATTGGGGCAGCTTCAGTGGCGCGAGCAGCTGCTGACGGATACACCCTTTTGTTTGGAAGTGCGAGCTCTTTAACCGTCGGCCCAGCACTTTATAAAAACTTGTCATACGATACCGTCAAATCTTTTGCGCCTATTGTACAAATGCTCCGCGGGGCCTTTATTTTGACAGTGCGCGCTGATCTTCCTGTCAACAATGTCAAGGAATTGGTCGCCTTGGCCAAACAAAATCCTGGGCGAATGACATACGGCTCTTCTGGTAACGGTAGTCTGCATCATCTTTGCATGGAAATGTTCAAGTCTGCAGCCAACGTCTACATCACTCACATTCCGTTTCGCGGCAGTCCACAGAGCTGGTTTGCACTCAATAGCGGTGAGGTCGATATGATTTGCGACAGCATGCCTAATCCAATTCCATTGATACAGTCTGGCAAAGGTCGAGCCATTGCGGTGACTGGTGAACGAAAAGTGGAGTCTCTTCCCAAGGCCTTGACTTTTAAGGAGCAGGGCTACCCCGTATTAAATATTGATTTTTGGTACGGGTTTCTCGCACCGACTGGAACTCCTTCGGACATCATTCATTTTCTCAATACAGAGATCACGGCTGTTCTTAAAGATCCAGAGATCGTGAATCGCTATATGGCTCAAAGTATCGAAATTGTTCCAGGTAAGCCAGAGGATTTTGCGCGCCTACTTGCTGATGAGGTCAAATTTTGGCCTGCAGTGGTTGACAAAGCAGGCGCTAAGATTGATTGATGCGTTCTCAATACCTTGTTTGAGTCAATCGTATTTTTGATCCTTGCCATGTCTAGATGTTGATTGGGTTTATATAATTGATTGTATGATTTTGTAATTTAAAATTCTGCTAATATGATTTGCCATCAAATATGGAGAAGTATGTGAGTCAGACTCAAACAGTTAAGGTGAACTGGCTTCGCAATGATTTTTCGCGAATCCCTTTTTGGCTCTATCACGATAAAGACGTTTACCAGCTAGAACAGGACCGCATTTTTAAGGGCGCAGCGTGGTCATATGTTGGGTTGGAGGCGGAGTTGCCCAATCCTGGTGATTTCCGAACGACCTATGTGGGTGAGACCTCTGTGATCCTACAGCGAACACAGGAGGGCTCAATTCATGCCATGGTTAACCGTTGTGCTCACCGCGGGGCTAAAGTTCGTCGGGAAATCAGAGGCAACGCCAGCGAGCACATTTGCATCTATCACCGATGGTGTTATAGCGATACTGGAGAACTCACGGGTGTACCTTTCTTAAGGGGTATCAAAGGCCAAGGCGGAATGGGCAAGGACTTTAAGACCCAAGATCATGGTTTGCAACAGTTGCGCGTTGCCGTTCACGCTGGGGTTATTTTTGTAACGTTCAGTACAAAAACAGAACCCTTAGAGGACTACCTGGGCCCAGTTTTTACCAGTCACTTATCTCGTATTTTTAACCGCCCAGTGCGAGTACTTGGCTACCAAAGGCAGCGGATTGCAGGAAACTGGAAGCTTTATCTCGAAAACCAACGTGACACCTATCACGGAAGCCTCTTGCACGAGTTTCAGTCAACATTTGGCACTAGCCGTGCAACCCAGTCCGGTGGCGTCACAATGGACAGCAGTCAACGCCATAATCTGACTTACGCTCGAGCTGGTACAGACAACGACGAAGAATTCAAGACGCTATACAAAGAAAATAAGGTCCATGAAAGTAAATTAAGCCTCGAAGATCCCTCGATGATTCGCAACATAAGGGAATTCGATGACGGCATCAGCCTTGCGATTTGTGGTCTTTTCCCAAATTCTACGATTCATCAAATTGGTAACAGCCTGGCAACCCGACAGCTCAGAACGTTCGGCCCAGACGAGTTCGAGTTGTACTGGACCTTGTTTGGGTATGAGGATGACTCTGATGAAATGACAGAGCATCGACTATCCCAAGCCAATATGGTTGGTCCAGCGGGCTTGATATCCATGGAGGATGGAGAGGCGATCGAGATCACACACCGAGCGACTAAAACCGAATCTCACTGGGCGTGTTCAGTCGTTGAAATGGGAGGTGCTGGTCCGATTGTCAATTTGGAACACCGTGTGAACGACATTGCAGTTCGTGGATTTTGGTCAGGCTATGCCAAGATGATGGATTTTGCCCCTATGGAGCTCTAAACGTGCAAGCATTCGAACTTACACAATTGGCCCATGAATTATTGGTCGATTATGCGGACTTCATTGATAGCGAGAAGTTTGATGATTGGCTAGGGCTTTTCTCTGAAGACGCGCGCTATGACGTCATCCCAAGAGAGAACGTGGAGCAAGGCCTTCGCGTATCGCTGATCTTGTGCAGCAACAAGGCTCAACTTCGCGATCGCATCAATGCATTGCGTGAAGCCAACGAATACAATCTTCATTACGACCGCCATTTGGTGAGTTCCGTGAAAGCCAAGATGACCGAGCACGGTGTCGTTGAAATTTCGGCGAATTATGCAGTGTTTCAGACCAACTTAGAAGGCCAGTCCAAGTTGTTTAGTGTGGGTCGCTATCAGGACTTGGCTCGTTTAGAGAAGGGTAGACTGGTTTTGTTTGATAAGAAAGTTATTGTAGATACCTTCTCCGTTCCTACATTACTTGCTACACCCTTATGACCTCAGGAATCAATTAAAGTGAGCCCTGAATGGATCTCAGTTGCAAAATCGGCACAGGTGCCTGAAGGAGGCACTCTTCAGGTGAGCTGCGGGAAAGAAATCTTATGCCTATTTCGAATCAGAGGTCAAGTTTACGCAACCCAAGACACTTGTACACACGGCGCTGCCAGTCTTTCAGAAGGCTATGTAGAGGGTGAGGAGATCGAGTGCCCTTTTCATCAGGGACTTTTTCACATACCGACTGGAAAAGCTGTTGGCAAACCTTGTATCGTTGATTTACGTATTTTTGAGGTCAAGGAGGCTGATGATGAAGTCAGCATCAAGGGATGTGAAAGTTAAAGCAGAAATGAGATGAGCAGTTCTGGAATCAACAATCCCTCTGATTAGGATTGATGGCAGGCACGTAAAATTCGTTTAGCAAAAGATTAAAGTAATAAACCGTAAAACATACTTTTGACCCTATAGATTAAGAATGAAGTGAAATGCAATTCTTAATAATTTAGGAATATTCCAACCTCTTTTCAAGGTCATCTTGTTGCCGCACCGAAGACTGCTGATTGGTTTGGGGGCAGTATTTTAAAAAATTCTCTTTGTGCCTGCGGTAATACAAAAGCCCTTGCTCAACGCTCCCAATGCTTGCGCCGCGAGTGATCATCTCGTCCCATAAATTCCAATCCTCTTGAGGATGTATGGAGTTGCTCTTTGTGTATCCGATGTCTTGCCCTAATGAAGTTTTATACAGCATGGAGCCGTGATGTTGGTTTTTTCGACTCCAATAATAGTCGCCATGAAATGGTTGTGCTGTATTGGGAATTCGCTCGTTGATTTCATTTTTTAGCTGTCCCGTGACCACCACATCGTAAGTGACAATGTCGGTTTCAAATTCAGATAACAATTCAATGGCGTCAGAGCGCAACCAATTATCGGCACCCAAAAACATGACATATTCAGTTTTAACTCTCATGAGCATGTCTTGGAAGTTTTTCACAATACCAAAGTTTTGATTCCTTAAAACATATTCAATTTCAGGATACAACTCGGGCAAATGACGGCAGTCGTGTGCCCCGTCGTCAACAAAAAGAATTTTGCTGGGTTTTTTTGTTTGAGACAAAACTGACTCGATGCAGTGAGCGGCCAAATGTCCATATTGATAGGACGAAATAACGATGGTAATCATGGTAAATATTAGAACATAGGATTGTTACAAATTAATTTCTAAGTCATATTGTCCCTTTATTGAGATTTCAGTTTATTTTTCTTGACATTTAAAAAATCTTTTCTTCAATTGTGTTTCAAATGAGGTCCCTTGATCCAAAGACTGAATCAATGAGGGACTCAAAGTAAGGTGGATGAGTATCAATGGGATGCAAAAAATCAGTTTCTTTGCAAGCTTGAGTTCATACGGCATGGTCATTAAAGCGTCGATCAGTTCTTTAGCAGTCAATGGCAATGGCAATGGCTGGCAATGGTGCTTAAGGCTTTTAATCGGTTGTGCAGTGGGACGAATTGGTCAGAGAATATTGAGCTGCAAAAGGATTGCGATCCTTCATATGATGAGGCTTCACGCCTTTACGAGTTCATGCATGTGTATCGATGGGTCGATGGGTCGATTTTCCAGAAGTCAGCCCCTTTGAATTCTTTCAACAAGTTACAATGGCGAACTTGTGCGTAGCGTCTTTGATTTATGTCTATTTTGAGTTTGAATTCTGTGGGTCATGCCTATTTGCCAGAGGAGTGGCTTTTTAAAAGCCTCGACTTTGAACTTGCACAAGGCGAGCACGTTGCCATTCAAGGCACCTCGGGCTGTGGCAAGTCCACCTTGCTCAACATCATGGCTGGCTTGGAAGTGCCAACTCAAGGCGAAGTTTACTGGTCTGACAAGCCAACATCAGCTTGGTCCACTGAGAGCAGAAGATCTTGGCGTCAGACAGAGATGGGTTTTATCTTTCAAGCGTTTCATTTATTGCCGCACCTGTCTGCGCTGCAAAACGTCATGGTGCCGTGTTTGTTGGGTGGACAATCTGGAGAAGCTGGTTCAGTGGCCGCTCGCTCACTGTTGTGCGACCTTGGAATGCAAAAGCGCTTGGACGCCAAGCCTACAAGCCTCTCAGGAGGTGAACAACAACGCGTGGCCTTGGCCCGTGCCTTGGTGCATCACCCCAAAGTGGTGTTTGCCGATGAGCCGACTGGCAATCTAGATACCACGACAGCCGCCAACACCTTGGCCTTGTTGATTGAATTGTGCACTGTTAGACAAATTAGCCTGGTTGTGGTGACCCACTCTGACGATGCTGCGCGCACCATGGG
>CANJNC010000109.1 GCA_947475685.1 Comamonadaceae bacterium
CAAGGTGGGAAGTAAAGAGACCGCCTTTTCAAGCACACGCCTAATGGCCTTGACCACTTCACGTTGCAACTCAATGCCGCTCACAAAGTCTGGGGCCAACAATGAGGCCGAGACCGATACCAACCTCATGGCGTCTTCAGTTTCCCCAAGCACCAACAAGACCTTGCCATCTGGGCACAACTCCAAGGGGGAGTTGACCAAGGCGTAAATCTCAGTGGCCAGTTCTCTGACCAGCCACTGCTCAGGGGGAATGTTACCAATGGCATCCAAATTGTTGGCGTACCCGATGGTGATGCCTTGGTCATCTGACATCTCGCGAATCTCGGACTCACCGGGCAGCAAGGTATCTGTGCAAAGATTGCCTTCCACTTTAAGATCTTCAGGGGCGGGTTTCCAGCGAGCCCCATAGCCAGCACGGCGGTAGACCTCTTGCACGGTGCTCAAAAGATCGATTTGGTCGCTCCCTTCGCAAGCAATTCGCCCTGTCAAATAGACCCGGTCTCGGTGAACGGCCACTTCCACCCCGCAAAGGGCCCTCTCCTCACGCTTGGCCGCTTCAAGCACCAAGTGTTCTGCCACCGCGTCGGCCAGTTTGTCAGGGTGCCCTGGAAACACCCACTCGGCTGGACGCAGGATCTCAGTCTGAGTGCGACCCGTTTGACTTTGTGATTGACTTTGAGCTTCGTGCTGATTGATTTGAATGTTCATCTTAATTCCTAAATTTTGAGAGGTTTATGCAATGGGCAAAACGGCGCTGACTTTTGTAAAGGCCAACAAGTCCCTCGCCGAATGGGCCTGGGTGTACGCAACACCAAGTTGCACTTTTTTAAGGTACGTTTTAAGGACCCCTTTGGGCTCACCAACAAAGCCATCCGTCAAAAGGAGTGCTCTTTTGACCTTTTTCTCACGCATGTGTTTAAGCACACAATCGATGTCAGTCCCTCCGGTGGTCTTGCAGACACCTCGTCTCAATTGATAAGGGCTCACATCATGGACTTCAGTCGAAAACAAATGAATCTCTGGGAACACCCAAGGCTCACAATCCAAAACCGCTCCATAAATGGCGCCTTTGATGTTGCTCACGCTGCCTGAGACATCGACATAAATATGCACCCGCTCGCCAACAGGAACGCGTTTGTGCTCTTCTAGGGCCTGCTGAAAGAGGAGTGGCGTGAGCCCCAAAGCACCACTGACAATGCTTCTGCGGTTCAAGACTGGAATGGGAGACTCGGTCACCGTGTAGGTGGTATCTGTCCTCCAACTGCTGCGCCCAAAGGCCTTGTCATCGGCAATGCGGCGAATCAAGGATCTCAACACTTTGCGACTGCTGCTGCTTTGTTGGACGATGAGCTTGGACTCTTGAAGCAGACCGCTCAAGGACTGCCCCTTAATAGGGTTAGGCGGACATGGCCACTCGCTCACAATACTTCCCACGGCCTGGGCAAACGCGGTCTCACTTGCAGAAGACTGCCCATTAGACGTGTGTTCATGGTCACCCAGGAGTGGGATGTCTTTTAACTCTACAGGTAAGACCGACTGATCCTGTGGAACATCCTCCCTTTCATTTTGATCTTCCGGATCCCCTTGACCCCTAGCCTTGCCCTTTAATCCATTTTTTTTAGATTGACCGATCAATGTCTTCCCAAGGGCTTTGGGGAGAATATTTCTGATCTCGTTGTAGCTCACCCCTTCGCTTGAATACAAAGAGATGTACACACTCCTGGCTGCTGCGTATTTCTCGTCCAAGAGACCCCTTGGGAGATCCACAATGGGAAACGCTGGGTTCCATTTTTCTGGGGGCCTGAGTAAGCAAACTGGAAAAAGATCCTCGCGGTAGTAATCTCTGAAAAGGGCGGTGTACTCGGGACTTGGAAACATGCGACAAATCATGGCGTTGATCACACAGTCAAAGACAAAGTTGTCAGCCCGACTCTCACAAGGAATGCGCTTGGTGTGCCCAAGCAGCACGTGGTGAACCTCATGAAGGACGAGCATCATGAGCTTTTCTGGGGTGTTGGCATGCTCGGCCACAAACTTAGGGTTCACCAAAAGTTTTGGGGTTTTGACACACTCAACAGCGGCTGTAGGCACTCCTTCGGTCTCCACCACATCAAGAAGCCTAAGTAGCCCAGACAACGCATACCGGCCAGCGGGCAGGCAATCAAAGATTTGTTCTTTTAGATTCATCGGGGATACCCTCCAGGACGCTTGATTTTCAATTGGGATAAATTTTTAGCTTCTATTTCAGCAGCAAGTTTTGCTTTCTTTTCAACAATGAGCTTATTCTTATTCTCATACTCACCCTTCACAACTTGTAAGAGATCTGATGGAAGGCCTTTTGGGAAAAAAAGACCTGCCTTCCACTCAATATAGACGCTACATTCTGGGTTGCCATGGTTCACCGCAGTGGGATTGTGAAGAGGGGCCAAGCGTGGCTCCCGATCCTTCATCCAAACACTCCCCGTAGATTTGGCCAATGCCACAAAGGTGGTCAAAGAGTGGCTTAGCTCCACCCCTTTGGCTGGACAGAAATCATCTGCTGTCATTAAAAATGCGGGCCACTTCAAGGTGTTTGCATGGGTCTCGATGCGCTGGAGCAATTCAACCCTAGCCTCGTTCTCGGTCAAGGTATGCTCGGGCTCCAATACCCGCAAGATGACCCCGCAGTTGTTCCAATCCTTGGTGTATAGGGAATTGCTCGGAGGAATAGTGAAGGAGCAAGTGAGCCAAGTGCCCTTGTTTTTGGCCTCTTGGATCAAGACCTCTTTTTCCATGAAGTTCTTCCTCTTGAAACCATGCCAAGAAATGCTGGCCCGTGGCGCCCACCCGCTGTTGTGAAGAAGAGGTGTGGCTTCAACCGTTGAGGATTGAGCAGACAGGGAAGAAGAGGCTCTCATGCAGCTTCCCCAAACAAGCGAGCGTGGGTGAAACTGAATGCATTGAGTGCTCGGTCAACATCTTCTGGTTCATTGAGTTGCTTGCTACAAAACAAGGCTGAGAGCATATTGGCCAATCTTTCGGCCTTCTCTTCTTCTCCAGAGAGAACTCCTAATTTTTGCTCAATGCGTTGCCAAATCTTATGTCTCAAAGACTGCGGTGTGGTGGACTCATGTATTTCTTGCAAACAGGTCAGCTCTCGGTAGACCTTGGCGGCCTCGTCCGCTGCAACGACAGACAACTTGGCCACCGACTTGGATTCAAAAAGCCACTGGGCCAAAGCGTGTTTGGCCCCAATGGGTTGGTTGGTCAGAGCGTCCACCACGATTTCGGTCAATTCCCCTTCTGGCAGGGCTTTGGCACTGACCGCAAGTTTGACTCGCTCCAAAGGATCGGTGGTGTTCAAGATCATCAACAAAGGGCTGTTGGGGTTCATGTCGGCAAGCTTCCAGGCCTCTTTGTGGGCTCTAAGAAGCATCCCCTCGTCCAAATTGATCCCACTTGCAGCAAAAGGCATGCTGCTTAAGAGTGCAATCCAAGTGGCATCGGAGAGGTTCTCCTTCTTTGAAGTCTTGGGTAGAACAGAAGCCAAGAACCGTCTAGGGTGGGTCAGTTCCTTGATATCCGTCGGCAACTGGCCATTCGATGAACCCAAGGGTGCGTGTGATTCATCCCCAATGCCATTGGCTTTCAATGACTTGAGCACGGCGTGGACCGCCAAAATGTTTCTTGCAAGCATGGAGGCACGCCTGGCACTTAAAGTCCGCTTGGCATCCAGCAAAATTCGGGAGATGATCCTCACGTACCTTGCCACGCCCTCAGACCACTGAGCGGTGACCATTGGGAGACCATCCCTGGCATCTGACAAGACTTTGGCCAAATCAGCTTTGATGCCAAGATCAATCTTGGACTGGAATGACAAGATCACCCTGCCCTGGTCTTCCTCTGAGAATTTGCTCCAATCAGGCATGCGCACCTGAAAGGGAAACCGGTCAGCTAGGGCCAAGTCCAACTCAACACTTCCCGCATAGTCTCCCTGAGGGTTGTCATCCTCTCGGTCTGGGGGCGGGTTCATCGCAGCCCAGCGGTGCTGCAACTCTGTGAGCGGCAGGCCTTGGACCTTTTTCTCATGAATGATCGGGAAAAGTCTGTTTTGAATATCGACGCGTGCTCGGGATATTTCATCAATGAAGACCGCTTGAGCACCCCAAACAGATGCAGGAGTCTGAATGAACTTCAATTGACCTGAACTGTCAGGCATGGGGTAGCCCACCAAGTCATCAAAGTTTAAAAGGCTCGCGTTGTAATGCCGCCAAGACAAGTCCAAAGACTCGGCAATTCGTTCTAGTAAAAGGGATTTACCACTACCGTGAGGGCCAATCAGTAATAAGGGGCTTTGAGTGACGAGGGAAGCCAAGATAGGGGGCTCCAAAGAGCTCAATCCAACAAGGCCCAAACGAGCAAAAATACCAGACGATGATGACATCGCATTCTCCTTTTTTTAGCCAATTCGACGTGTGTCTGGGTCTGGCAAGTACGGAAAAAATCCACCCATAAAAAAAGCCCTCATCAAGGGAGGGCCTGTCGCTTTTTAATTGCCCCTAGGGCCACATTATTTTTCCACCTTACTAAGCTAGCAGGTTGGCATGGACGACAGCCCAAACTCTTAATGAGTCTTGATCATAAAACTAATGATTGAAGACGTCAACACCTATTTGTAAAAAAGGAAGCCCACTGATAAATATAAAAATCTGCAGAAAAGCATCCTGCTACGCATCAATTTACCCTTCCGAATTCAAATAGAGCTGGAAGTCCATACAAAAGCTTGAAGAGCATTTAAAGCAATCTAGCCCTGGTTATCCACAGATCGTGGTCTTTATCCACAAAAAATCTATGAAAATCTAGCTTTTCACAGATTTCAAGGTTTGAGCGTTGAAATCATTGAAGAAAAAAACCGTTAAAAAGTTATCCACAGCCAGTTCATTTCACCCTGCTCCCGCTCTGAAACCCGACAGTTTGGACGGACTCAGGTTGTCCAGATAAATATATGAAAACACAATGCAATTAACGTAAACACATGATTTAGGAGATAACACCATGGCACAAGCAAAGACACTGACAACTGCAGAAATTGAGCGCTTGTTAGCGCACATCAATACACGCAAATATGCAGCCCGTAACAAATCAATGATGCTGCTTACATACTGGGCAGGTTTGAGAATCGGCGAAGTAGCTTGCCTACGGTGGAGCGATGTCACAACTACAGACGGCGAAATTAAAGATGAGATCCGCTTGCTGCCCGACATGACCAAAGGCCGCCATGCACGTACTGTATTTGTCAGTGCCAAACTAAAAGCAGAATTACAGGCCTATGCACAACAAGCCAAGTGCGTGGATCGCAGTTATCCATTCTTTGCTAGCCAAAAGGGCATCAAAGCAGGCTTCAACGCAAACAGCTTGGCACAAACATTTGCCCTGCTTTATGAAGGCGCTGGACTTGAAGGTGCAAGCAGTCACAGCGGCCGTAGAACGTTCTTAACAAATTTGGCGAACAAGGGCACAGCGATACATATTTTGAAAACGCTTGCTGGACACCGCAGTATCAGTACTACTGCTGCTTACCTTTACAGCAGCCCAAGTCAGTTGAAAGCGGCTGTTGAGTTAGTTTAAAAATTAAATAGGAAATTAATTAGTCGAACCTGCAAAATTCATTTTTCAAAATTTCAGTAAAACTTGAGTGTTCAAATTTCGGTTTTCA
>CANJNC010000110.1 GCA_947475685.1 Comamonadaceae bacterium
ACCTTCTCCATTCCCGTCTTCCATGAAGGCAAGATTGTGGCCTTTAGCACTTGCATGGCGCACTGGCAGGATATTGGGGGGGTGCTCAATGGGGTCACGACCGACATCTATGCCGAGGGCCTGCAAATCCCATTTGTGAAGTACCACCAAGCGGGCGTCTTGAATGAGGAGATCAAAGAATTCATTCTCATGAATGTGAGAAGGCGCGACCGCGCAGAAGGGGACCTTCAAGCACAACTCTCAGCGTGCTGGGTGGGTGTCAAGCACATGCACAGCATGCTCAAGCGCTTTGGGGTGGGTCAGTGGCAGCAGTGCATCGAACAAATCAAACACAACACGGAGTTTGAAGCCCGAGCTGCGGTCAAATCCATTCCTGATGGGGTCTACGAGGCCGAGTCTTACATGGACGACGATGCCGTGGACTTGGATCAGCCCGTGCCTATTCGCGTCAAAGTCACGGTCAAGGCAGACGAGATGACGGTGGACTTGAGTCGCATGAGCCCTCAAGTGCGGGGCTTTTTCAATTCAGGCGCAGGAGTGGCCTGTGCCCAAGTGGCCTTCAAGTGCTTGACCTTGTCGCAAGACTTGCCCATCAATGACGGAAACTTTAGGCCCCTTAAAGTGATCATGCCCAAAGGCACTGTCGTGAGCGCCGTGCACCCTGCCCCTATGCGGGTGTGGATGACTTATCCGATGACGGTGATCGATACGATCTTCAAGGCCATGGCCCAAGCAATCCCTGAGCGGGTGATCGCAGCCCATCACGCGGACCTGGTCATTGCCAATGTCAATGGCATCCATCCCAATGATGGCAAGTTGTGGCTCTACACCGGAGGACTCATTGGAGGCGGATGGGGTGCAAAGCACGACCAAGATGGGGTCAATGTCACTGTTTGCATGAACGATGGCGACACGCACAACGGGCCCAGTGAGCAAGTGGAGAACAAGTATCCTTTGGTGGTGGAGTACTACCGCATCAGACAAGATTCTGGAGGCGCAGGTGAGTTTCGAGGTGGCTTGGGTGCCGAGGCTGAGGTGCGAGCGCTGGCAGGGGTCAATTGTCAAACCCGCATCGATCGTGTGAACAACACGCCCTGGGGCTTGATGGGAGGCAAGAACGCCTTGGGCAATGAGGTCGGCGTCAGGAGTCGAGAAGGCGAGTTAAAGCGCTACAAAACCGGCAAAGTCAATGTGAGACTTCAAGCGGGCGAGGCCTATGTCCTTCACTCCGGTGGGGGGGGTGGATTTGGAGACCCCAAAAAACGCAAACGCGCGTCCATCCTGCAAGACATTGCGCTTGGTTATGTGAGCCTGCAAAAGGCCCAAGAGGATTACCAAATCGTCTTAAGCGCTGAAGATATGAGCGCTGAATTGATGAGCGCTCTTGACAGCACAAACCAAGCCTTCAATGAGAAAAGAAAGAAATGAAGTCCAGCTCTTTAGGCACATTAAACCCCAAGGCGCCGTCTGACCTGCGGACCTTGAGCAGCTTGCGTCCTTTGCGCTCTTTAAGTCCAATGCAGTCTTTGGGTTCTTTGGTGCCCAATCCCTCAAGACCCAAGCCTCAAGCCCAAGCCCAAGCCCAAGCCCAAGCCCAAGCCCAAGACGCCTCCCCCGCTCAACCCAAGTCCACAAAAAAGACGGCCTTGGCTCTCTCGCGTGTGGGGCAACAAGGCCGAGCCCTGCGTCTATTTGGCAAGTGGCGGCGCTTGAGTCGCTCGGGTATTCCCGCTTTAAACAATTGCCTATGTGGCTACGATGACGGGGTCGAGACACAAGACTTGGAGCCCTTGATGCTTGAGTTTTTGCTCAACAAGTTCTCCCATTCAAACGCCATTCATCACTTCCTTCAAACCTATGAAATGAGAGATGCGCGGTTTAAAAGTGCGCTGAGTGTGTTGCTCGACGATGTGGTTCACGACACGGCCAAACTCTCAGACCAGGAGTTGGCGATGGTCTTGGACGCGCTAGAGATCAGTATCCAATCTATAGAGGAAGCGAGTTTATGTTGATGGCGAATTTTTTAAAAACAAATTTTGCGTGGCCTGCACTCTGTAGCCGTGGCCTTGGCCTTGGCCTTGAGCTTGGCCTTGGGCTTTGTCTTGGACTGGGCGTCGTCCAAGGCGCTTTGGCTCAGGAATTGGGCAAATACCCAGAACAACCCATTCGACTGATTGTGCCCTTTGCACCAGGTGGCGGGGTCGATACAGCGGCTCGCTTGGTGGCCAAACAAATGCAAGGCAAGCTCGGTGTCACGGTTGTGGTTGAAAACCGCCCCGGTGGAAACGGCACCATCGGCAGCAAAGCCGTGCAAAGTGCCAACCCAGATGCTTACACCTTGCTTTTTTCTGCAGCCACCCACATTTTGGCCAAAGAAGTGATGACTTCGGTGCCCTACGACCCCATCAGCGATTTCTTGCCCGTGGCCCGAGTCGGCGAGGCGGCATTGTTGATGGTGATCTCACCGAATTTGAAAGAGAAAAAATTAAACGACGTCATCGTCTCCGCAAAACTCAATCGTGAGAAATGGAATGCGGCCATCCCTGCGCTTGGGGCACCCAGCCATGTCGCCACTCTTTATCTGGCCAAGAAATCCAATCTGTCCATCTCGATGGTGCCCTACAAAGGCACCGCGCCTGCACTTGTGGATGTGGCCGGTGGACACTCGCAAATCCTACTAGACTCCATCATCTCCTTATTGCCCATGGCCAAAACGGGCAAGGTCCACCCGGTTGTGGTGACCTCTCTCAAACGCAGTCCCTTGGCGCCCGACATTCCAACGGCCGATGAAAGTGGTCTGCCAGGTTTTCAGTTCATGAGTTGGTATGCGATTTGGGCACCCAAAGGAACCGCCCCTGAGCGTGTTCAGTACCTCAACACCGTGGCCAATGAGTCGGTGACCGAGCTTGTCAAGTCGGGCATCTTTGCGCAAAACGGCATTGAAGGCGTCAATGAAAGCGTCGCCAAGTTCACGCAATACATCAACTCAGAACTCAGTTTGAGCCACGACTTGCTCAAAGAGGCTGGCTTTAAGCCCGAGTGACTGTTCATTTCCAAAGACAAAGAAGGCCCACCCATATGCTGACCAAGACTCTCTCAACGCGACTTTGTAAATGGGTTTTGAGTGCAACTGCTTTGTGCTTGAGCGGATCCCTTTTGTTCGCCCAAAGCGTCACCACACCTTCAGTGAACCTGCCCACGGCTACAACCCCCAACTCAAGCTACCCAAGCCGCCCTGTGACGATTATCAATCCATATCCCGCAGGGGGTGGTGCCGACAACGTTGCTCGGATGATCGCAACAGCCCTCAGTCAAGAATGGGGTCAGTCGGTCTTGGTTGAAAGTAAGCCAGGAGGCGGTACCACCATTGCAGCGGCCTACGTTGCCAAAGCCAAGCCCGATGGCTACACCTTGCTTTTGAGTTCAACCCAGCATGCCATCGCACCTTTATTGATGAAGTCATTGCCCTACGATTATTTGACAAGCTTGCAAGCCATCACGACACTGTCCTTTACCTCTTTGTATTTGGTTGTTCCTGCCAAGTCCCCCGCTGAAGACTTGAATCAATTGATTGATTTGTTGAAAAAAAATGGCAGTCAGATGAATTTTGCGTCGTCTGGCAGTGGCAGTTTGCCCCATCTGTCTGGTGAGCTTTTGAATTTAAATCTCAAAGTCAAAGTGCAACACATCCCCTTTCAAGGCACCTCACCAGCGACGAACGCCTTGCTGTCAAGCAATGTTGACTTTTTGTTTGCAGACACATCGGCTTTTGCGCTGATCGAAGCCAAGAAACTCAAACTGCTAGCGATCACCTCCGAAAAACGCGACCCCGTGTTTCCCGAGGTTTTGAGCCTGTCGGAGGTGTTCCCAGGTTTTTCTTCTCAGGTGTGGACCGGCTTGGAAGCTCCTGCAGGAACTCCAAAGGCAGTGGTGGAGAAGATTTACCAGACCACTAAAAAAGCCATGGGCCTTCCAAACGTCGTTAAAAATTATAAAGAGTCCGCCCGAGACGCTACGGCGCTGAGCCCTGGCGAATTCACGCTCTTTAAAAAGTCCGAGATGGACAAGTTCACACAAATTGTCAAAAATTCACAATTGGAATTGATCGCAAATTAAAGCCTCCTCGCATGCGTTCATTGCCCTACGCGTGCCACCAATGTAATTGCGCAGATCTTCAATTTTCACTTCTCACTTACCTGTACTTGAGCACATAGCAGCAAGGCTGAAAGCTTGTCCGACACAGCTATTTAAAAGATTGGTTTATCAAGTCTCTTCATGCTTGGAGACCATGAGAGTTTGAATCTAGGTAGTTAAATCCACTCTAAACTGTGTTAAATAACAGTACACAGGCTCGTGCTGTGAGCTTGCAACGTTTCATGATGACTTATCTACAAAATATGTTCATCCTTCATGAAACAACATACAACTCGAGAGTCCTGGCTATTGGCCGCTGTTGAATTGCTCAAACCCCTCTTTGGTGCCAAAGGTTATGTGGTGCCTGAGGCTCTCGTGTCTTGTGGCTTCACAAGCACTGGGGTGCGAAGCGGGCACATTGGCCAGTGTTGGTCAAAACGAAGTTCCAGCAATGAGATCAACCAAATCTTTATTGCGCCTACCCTGGAGAGCCCCTTTGAGGTCATCGACACCTTGGTTCATGAATTGGTCCATGCCATTGACGACTGTGAGCACAAACACGGGAAAGAATTCAAAAAAATCGCCTTAAAAATGGGCATGAAAGGACCCATGAGAAGCGCTGGTGCGGGTCCAGAGCTTAAAGAGACTCTGAACGCACTCCTCCTCAAACTGGGCCCCTATCCACACGGGCAGCTCAAAGTGAGCATGAGAAAGAGTCCAAGATCGAACCGCCCCAGAGCCAAGTGCAAGACATGCGGCTACCAAGTCCCGATGCTCAAAAAGTTCCTCTCCTATGGACCACCCATTTGCCCCAAAGACAAGGTGGACATGGAAGCTTTAGGCGACTGGGAGGACAGCATATGACCATGTTCCTACCTTGGCTCGCAGCTCTTTTGATGAGCTTAAGCACACAAAGCGCTCTATGGATATCTAACTTTTCTGAAATGGGTGCTCCTAAAACCTCCTTTTTGGTCATGAACGAGACCCAACGCTTCATGCAACTGGATTACGGCATGAAACCCATCTTGATCAAACGCAGACCTAAAGAGGTTCTGGCTGCGTGGCTCAAGAAGGTCACTTCAGAGCGGCAACTGGATTGATTCAAGCATCATCCATTAAAGCCCTTAAAAGCCGCCAAGTCATAAGTCCTGCTCCGCCCTCAACCCACAACTATCAAACATTAAGGATCACCCTCATGGAAAAACCTACCCTTATCCTCACCCCCCTTAAATCAGCCGTACCCGACATGGGCGGCTATCTAGACCTGCTCGTGCGGGTTCAAGCACCCGATATGCCTGAAGGCGCTGAGCAAAAACATACGCCCAAATGTTTGGCCCTGGTGGTCGATCGATCAGGGAGCATGGAGGGTCAACCCTTGAGAGAGGCTCTTCGTTGCGTGGTTCACATTGCCAAGCACATGACCCCACAAGACCAGATGAGTCTCGTGGTCTATGACGACACAGTCAATGTTCTGGTC
>CANJNC010000111.1 GCA_947475685.1 Comamonadaceae bacterium
CTTTGAATTGAGAGCAAGAGTTCTGGATGTGCAATGACGCTCTTAAGTGCTGAGGGTTGCTCAGTTGCAGCCTCGGTGGACAATGGGGTTCTTAGGCCCGTTAGATTTTGCCAGCGTGCAAGCATTGCACTGAGCTTTTGCGAGGCCTCAGATTGCAAAGCGAGTGCGGCCAGTCGTTCTCCATGGGCAACCAAACTGTCAACGCGAGCCAGATCGCCCGCACTGACACGGCGCTCTACATCTCTAGCGAGACGGGTCAAAGTTTCCGTAAGCAAGACCGCTTCCCCGTACTCAACCTCTGCGTCCTTGATCATCCAGATCGCCTCACGAACTTCAGCTGCCAATTTGAGTCTAACAAATTGTGCGTTGTGATCGGCTTTTGTGAGAGCAGAAGCTGCAAGGGTGTTTTGCGCACCCCGCTGGCCCCATTGCCATAGAGGCCAAACAACGCCAACCTCTGTCTCTTTGAGACCTGTATCGGCTTGGAAGCGGTTATCGCGTTGGCTGTATTCGAGCGTAGGAGATTTGGCCCAAAGCCTTTGAGCTGCAGACTTATCGGCATCAGCTTTCGTGAGCTGGCCCGTTGCCTCCCTAGCGACTACGGCTCGGGCCCAAGCTGAATTGACAGCTTGAGAAAGCGTGACAGAAGGGGTGTGCTGTTTGTCTTGAGCGGGCGCAACACCACCCCAAAGACACAAGCACATCACCATCAAGATGTGACTTTTCATAAGGAACTCGCTTAAAGAAGCGTGCCAAGCTAATGTGGCACGCACCTGAATTGACCTCTTTGACAAGGAGGCGGATAAGTATTCAGGTCAGAGTTCTTGGGGGCCTAAACGGTAAATTAACAAGCAAGAACTCGTAGAACAAGTCGGATTGATGCTCTATAACTGACGATGGAGAACTTGGGGGAAAACCAAGAGCAGTCACCGTGATTGCGGTAATTGCATTGGCCCCATCCATGACCATGTGAAGAGAGGATTGGGCCGACTGATCCTGGTGCACCTGCCCCTCATCGTCGTGGTGATGAGACACAGCATGTGCATGCAAATCTAAATGTCCCAGATCAAAGCCCCGATCAGCACTGGCGTGCATGACATGATAAACTCCGGCCACCGAGTACCAGAGCATCATTAAAATGACAGTGATGGACACTTTTTCGCGCATCGCTTAATTCTACCAGATCGGTATTTTCATAAAAATCACTCCAAAATCAATGCTTTTATGGAAAAAAAAGATGAAAATCAAAATTGTTTTAACCACTTTTGCAATGCTTTTGTGTGTCGCTCAGGTGTGGGCTCATTCTGATCAGGCTCTAGATTCACAAAAATCGCAAAACGGTGGTCAAGTCAGAATGGCTGGGGCATATCACTTAGAACTGGTGATGGGCAAAGACAAAAAAACAGGCAAGGAAAATCCAGTCGCGTTGTATATCACCGATCATGGTGGGACTAAAATTCCATCGGTTGGTATGTCTGCCAACATCACGGTTCTTGATGGCTCAAACAAATCGTACATTGAGCTCAAAGCAGACGGTGAAAATCGTCTTCAAGGCAATGGATCTTATACATTCAACCCTAAGCTAAAGGCAGTGGTTTTAGTCAACATAAAAGGCCAACAGGAGCAAGCCAGATTCACTCCATTTGCAGCGCCTTCAAATTCACAAAGCGAACACAAACATTAAAAACATCTATTTAAAAGCGTCTTTGCTTGAGATGGGCGCAATACGGATTAAAGAGCTCCCATGATGACCGTTCAATATTAAAAGTCAATTAACGACCACCAAGCATCACAAGTGTTTTCTAGAAAAAGTCACGAAGTTCCATGTAGGCCAGCCAAGAAACAATGAGCCATATGGCAATTACAAAGGCCATACCAACTCGGCTAATGGGTTTTTGACCTTCCTTTTGCATCCACTCATCCGCTTGGCGCCGACAGACTTGCAAAACCTCTGGCGGCATTAATTTCACCGTGATCAAAATAAGCACTGGCAATAAGAGCACGTCATCGACATAGCCAAGAATGGGAATGAAGTCTGGGATCAGATCGATTGGACTGAGCGCATAGGACACAACAAATGCGCCCAAGGCCTTGACATACCAAGGCGTTAGCGGGTTCTTCACCGCAAACCAAAGGGTGACTGCGTCACGCTTAACGCTCTTGGCCCAGTTCTTAAGCTTTACAACGATTGACATTTCAATTCCTATAAAGAAGACGATCCTACCAGAACACATTGTCGGCCAATGGGTCAAAAGCCGCAGATTCATTATGGGCTTTTTTATTGAAAATCACACCCAGGATTTGGATCTTGGAAGAACCCTTCTTCATGTCCCTCTTATTGCCAGACCTTCTTGCTGCCAGTACCTCTTATTGCCTATTGTTTTATAGGCAAAATAAGGGTAAGGTGTCACTTCAATCGATGAAGGCTGAGATTAAGACTGAGATTAAGGCTGAATAAATCGCAATTCTTTAATGAAAGCACTGGATATGGATCAATGTTCTTTAAAACCCCCGTTTGAACGCACTAGACGGCATATTCAAATTTCTGCACTCACAATGGCCCTGTTGATGGTGTTCGCCTTCACTGCTGGTACGACTGCAAATGCTGCTCCTGCAAATTCTGCAGCAGTCAGCAAAACACAGGGGACGATAAAACGTTTTCACCTGGAAGATGCAAGCGTGGACGATGTCCACCGCGCCATCCAATCCGGGCAACTGACTGCAACAAAGTTGGTCGAGCTCTACCTCAAGCGCATCGACGCCTACAACGGGCGCTGTGTCGCAGGCGACATCGATCCCGCTAGCGGACTGCAGCTCGGAGAGATCGCGCCCATTGCAAACGCTGGGCAAATCAATGCACTGATGACGCTTAACCTCAGAGGCAAACGCTCTAAAACCGACACCGCCGATCAAAGCCCAGATATGCCCGATGCGCTAGAAACTGCAAAAAAACTCGATGCCCATTTTGCCAAAACCGGTCAACTGATCGGCCCACTGCATGGCATACCATTTGCCATCAAGGACCAATTCGATACCTTTGACATGCGCACGACCGACGGCTCCATGGCGGCATATGCAAATGACCGCCCACCCAAAGACGCTGAGGTGGTGGCGCGTTTGCGCAAAGCCGGCGCAATTATTCTGGCCAAGGCCAATATGGGCGAATATGCGTCTGGGGATCGCAGCACACGAGGCGGCACGAGTTGCAATCCCTATGACACGACCCGAAGCGCGGGCCGCTCCAGCGGCGGCTCCGGTGCCGCTGTCAGCGCCAACTTGGTGATGTGCGCAATCGGCGAGGAAACTGCACCCTCCGCGCGCAACCCCGCTGCCAATAACGCCTTGGTTGGGATCGTCGCGACCCACAGCCTGATCAGCAGAAGCGGCCTGATTCCGGCGTCCCTCACGCGCGATAGACCCGGAACGCTTTGCCGCAGTACGCAAGACGCTGCGACTGTGCTTGATGTGCTGGCCGGGTATGATGCGAAAGACCCAGTCACCGCTGCCAGCATCGATCGCACGCCACGCCAGTCGTACAGAAGTTTTGCCAATGAAAAAAGCTTGAAGGGCATGCGCATTGGCGTCGTGCGCGAGCTCATGCAGCCCTTTACCAAGGCCGATGAGGACTCGATACGCATCACCAATGAGGCCATTGCGGACTTGGTCAAACTCGGTGCCACCGTGGTTGATCCAGGCGCCAATGGCCAGTTGTTCAAGCAAGCGGTGATTGAACTCTTACCAGCGCTTGAGGCCTCCCTACTTACCTCAAGCCACAAGGAGTTGTTCCCAAGTGACACCTCCAACCTTGCAAGCCTGGTTAAAATCTCTGCCGATCCCACATCCTTGCCCACCGACGCCCTCTTTCGTTTGCTTCTCGAGACTGAGCCCGCCGCTCCCGGCGAAACTGTATATGCCATGAACGGCTATCTGCACCAGCGTGGTGACAGCAACATCAAAACATACGACGACCTTATCGCGAAGTCGATTTTTTACAAGCACGCGCCGATTGCCGGCTTTTCCGCACCAGCCATCAACCGCTTGGAAGATGTCGCCAATGTCACGCGCCGGTTCACCAAAATAAGCGACGGTCGTGAACTGGTTCAAAAAACGCCTGTGACCACGCTTGATGTCAGCGGCTGGCACACCCGAAGAACGGTGCTGCAAATGCTGGTCTTCAAAGTCATGGCCGACCATCGCCTGGATGCGTTGGTCTATCCGACCAAGACCATTCCAGCACCGATTTTGGCCAACCCCCTTGAGCCATCCACGATCAAATCGGTCACGGACAAAATGGACACCCTGATCGACGGCATTGCGTATACAAGGACCACGCAGCGCGTGCTCGACGCGAGAGCTGTCACGGCGTGGCGCTTGAGCCCAAATTCAGGTTTGCCAGCGGTGCTGGTTCCTTCCGGATTTACCAAAGAGGTCTATGACCGCGCCGCCGTGGTGCGCCCAGACAAAAGCGTGCAGGCGGGCGAACTCTTAGGGCCTAAAGCCGTTGCGCTGCCGGTCTCGCTCGAGTTCCTCGGTCGGCCCTTTACTGAACAAGTGCTCTTAAAAATAGCCTCCGCTTATGAAAGAAAAAGCCAGCATCGCAGACCGCCTGCAGCCTTTCCGCCCTTGTTGAAAGAGCCTTGAAGCAGCCACAAAAAAATCCCCAGCTCTATGACTTGGGGTCTACGTTGTGATCTAGGTCTATGAATTTAGCCGCCATGGTCGGGTTGCCACGCGTGAGCTTTTTGATGCTCACCTCCTGCGCCTTGTCATTGGCCAGTCGAAGATTGCGATCAGTCCCAATCAATGCTTCTCTTGTTTTTTGGAGATGGTCGATGGATTTGTCGATTTCCTCGATCGCTGTTTGAAATTTCTTGGAGGCGAGTTCGTAGTTTCTACCGAACGCGGTCTTAAAGGTTTCAAGTTCATTTTCAAAGTTGGTGATGTCGATGTTTTGCTCTTTGATGAGAGCGAGTTCGTTCTTGTATTTGAGCGCATTCATCGCTGCATTTCTGAGTAAGGTGATGAGTGGCAAGAAGAATTGAGGCCTCACGACATACATTTTGGGGTAGCGGTGAAAGACGTCCACAATGCCAGTGTTGTAGAGTTCACTCTCAGGCTCTAAGAGAGAGACCAAAACCGCGTACTCACACTTCTTTTCATTCCTGTCCTTGTCGAGCTCTTTCAGGAAATCTTCGTTCTTGCTTTTGGTCGTGGTCTTGTCGCTCTCATTTTTCATCTCAAACATGATGGAGACGATCTCAAGACCCGCCTCATCGGTGTCCCTAAAGATGTAGTCCCCCTTGCTGCCGGACTTTGCATCGTTGTCTTTCTCAAAGTAAGCCCGTGGAAAGGCCATGGAGCGCGCGCGGTTGAACTCAATTTCGCAGTGCTGCTCAAGTGTTTCACCGACCATTTTGGTGGACAAACGCGCTTTCATGTCTTTAAGTCGCTCAATGGCGTCA
>CANJNC010000112.1 GCA_947475685.1 Comamonadaceae bacterium
TACACCACGCCGGTGGTCTATGTGCTCCTTGAAGGCTTGAAGTCATGGGTCATGGGTTTGAAAATTTGGCGAGGCTTGAGTGCGAATGCCGTGAATGGTAATACCAATGCTTGGGGGACAAAGTCATGAGAAGCGGTTTGAGTCAATGCAAGAGAGGTCCATGTACTAGAACTCTTTGCTCCAGAGTTCTATGCTCAAAAGCTGAATGCACAAAAGTTCAAGACAGGGCCCAGCAATTCCACTCCGTCAATGAACCTGGCTTAATTTTTTTGCGTGGGTCTTTCATGGTCCTCTTTGCTGTGATGCAAGTGGCCTGCACCATGGTGCCGACCTTGAAAG
Source organism: Comamonadaceae bacterium (assembly GCA_947475685.1). Lineage (GTDB taxonomy): Bacteria > Pseudomonadota > Gammaproteobacteria > Burkholderiales > Burkholderiaceae_C > Limnohabitans. The sequence goes on from CANJNC010000112.1 coordinate 340, forward strand.
AAGATGGGTTTTCAGTGCCCAGCCAATTTAAAGAAGTCAGGATATCAGATCAAACGCATCAGGCTGTTGAGTCCATCAACGTCTTGAACCCAACCCTACAACGCTCGACGCCTTTGACAGACAAGAGCCCAGACGCAAACACGCAAACGGCCAGCTCAAAAAGACCTCTTTTGAGCTCAAGCCCATGGTGGACAGAACTCAAAGATCCAGAGCTCAACCGTTTGCAAGACCAATTGCAAGCGGGCAACATTTCGATCTTGCAGTTGTCAGCGCAAGTGCGGGTTGCGCAGGCGAGTTTGAAACAAGCTGAGGCCTCGCTTTTTCCGAGCATGAATGTGAACCTCTCCGCCTCTCGAGCGGCCAACCAGTTGTCGGTGCCCAAAGGCACGAGTTACAGTTTGAGTGCGCCCATGAGCTGGGAGCTCGATGTCTGGGGGCGCATTGATGCCTTGACCCAAGTGGCGTCTGCAAACGCCATGGCCAGTGCCTGGGATTTGAACCAAGCCAAAGTGTCTGCACAAGCCTTGCTCGTGCAAACCTATGTGACCACCCAAGCAGCAGCGGCTCAAGAGGTTTTGCTTGGCAAAATGGTCCAGGTGTATGAAAAAACTTTGAGCTTGACGCAAGCGCGTTACAAAGCGGGTGTCGTCTCGAGTGCCGATGTCGCCCTTGCAAGCACCCAACTCAAAACCACCCAGGCACAGTTGCAAGAGGTGGTCTTACAAAGAAAGCAACTCGAGCATGCGCTTGCAACGCTTCTTGGAACCGTGCCGGCAAAATTGGATTTGAAGCATTTGGCGAAGAGAGACCTTGCTACAACTGAACCATCGGCATTGGACGTTCATGCCTTAGAGCGTTTGCCAAACGCTCCTGAGTTGCCTCTGGTCTTGGTCTTGGATGTGCTTGAATTCAGGTCCGATATCCAAGCCGCCAAACGACGCGTGGAAGCGGCCAATGCACAACTCGGTGTGGCACGCGCTGCGTTTTTTCCGCCTTTGGTTTTGTCCGCCTCTGCGGGGTATCGCAACACCGACTTTGCCAGCTTGATCGGTGCGTCCAGCCAAGCGTGGTCCATTGGACCCAGTTTGGTGTTGCCCTTCTTGGATGGAGGCTTAAGGCAAGCGGCCAAAGAGGGCGCTCAGGCGCAACTCGACAACGCGGTCTTGGCTTACCGTCAAGTGGTCTTGAATGCGTTTCAAGAAATTGAGGACAACCTGGTTGCGAGTGAGCAATTGAGTTTGTCTGCCAAGTCTTGGAGCGAGGCGCTTCAAAGTGCAAGACGCAACTTGGAAGTGAATGTGGCGCAGTACAAAGCGGGTCTCGTCCCATTTTTGAATGTGGCGAGCGCACAAAGCGCTTTTCTCAACGCTCAAAGAAGCCTCTTGGATGTCCAGTCAAGGAGCCTATTGGCATGGAACGTTTTGAAGAAAAACACCTTTGTCTCGCAAGAAAAGTAAGTTAATTTGTATCTGAAAATTATTGTTCTAGCACTTTGCTTACTGCACGAAGGCGCTCCAAGTGAATGAATTGGCCTATCTCCGTGCCTTTGAGCCCGCGAGACAATGCTGAAGCTGACAGCTCTTGTGGGTTCAATGCAAGTGCATGTTCAAGCGCTTTTTTTAAGATCAGCAAGTGCTCTGATGAAGAGTCGTCTTGCGTGTTTTGAGCTGCAAAAGCACAAGCTTTAAAACCCTCTTGAAGGCGCTCAGGTCTTCTAAAACCATCGAGCGCTTCAAGGAGAGAAAGGGTGTTTTGAGCGTTGAGCGTATCTGTCTTTTGCAGGGTCTGAGCCAATTGCAGCACCAAGAGCGCCAATTCTTTGCAAGAGGCGGGTACCTTCAAGGACTCACAAAGTCCTTGGGCCTGCGTGGTGCTCAGATGCTTGGGAGTGTAAGGGTAGACGCACAATGCAAATCGGATCTCTAAAGAACACGAACGCTGGGCGGCCACATTCAAACTTTCAAAGAAATCTTGTTTGGCCTTTGGATTGACTTCAAGCTCAAGCAAGTCAGGCATCAAGACACCAAAGGAATTGCAGTCCATCAGGACTTCAAAAAGTCGAGACGGTTGGGTGGACATCAAGCCCTTGGCGAACTCGGTCCAAACCCTCTCGGCCACCAAGGCTTCAATTTCTTTGTGTTGGACCATGGTCTGGGCCAAACTCAGGGTTTCGCTAGCCACTTTAAAATCAGGCCAGCGAGCCGCAAATCTCGCCAACCGCAAGACCCTGACTGGGTCTTCTTGAAAGGCAGCACTCACATGCCGAAACACCTTGGCTTTGAGGTCTGCAGCGCCGTGAAAGGGGTCGATCAATTCGCCCTCCTTCGATTTGGCCATGGCGTTGATGGTGAGGTCTCTTCTGGAGAGGTCTTCTTTAAGGGTCACATCGGGGGACGCGTAAAACGAAAAACCATGGTAACCGCTGCCTGTTTTACGCTCTGTTCGGGCCAAGGCGTATTCTTCACGGCTCACGGGGTGAAGAAAAACAGGAAAGTCTTTGCCCACAGGATGGTAGCCTAAGCTAAGCAATTCTTCAGGGCTTGAACCCACGACCACCCAATCGCGGTCGACCACTTCAAGGCCAAGCAACTCATCCCTTACAGCTCCACCAACCAGAAATACTTGCATCGATTTTGAAATTTCAATCTAAACGATCTAACAAGGCTCCATCATAGGCTCAAAGCACTCAACATGGTGTCTTCACGTAAGATCTTGTTCATCTAGGTTATAGGGAATGGGCTCAGGCGCCTCCTATGCTTTGGCGCGGAGTTTCTTTCTGCGCCTGCTCTTTAATAGCCGATCTCATCTTCAGTGAAGTTGAAGTCCAATGAACCTGTTTTATTCCGTATTAAAAGGCTTTAAATTCCGTAATTTACGATATTATATTCCGTAATTTCTGATAATTTTGACCATGAAAACAGACCCTCTTTATGCTCGATTGGTGGAGCCAAGAATTGCGCAGGCACTTTCTGATACGCCAATCGTTTTGCTTTCTGGGCCCAGACAAACGGGCAAGACCACGCTGGTGCGCAAAATCGCTCAAGACAGAGGTCTGCGATACATTACCTTGGATGATGAGCTCTCTAGGCTGTCTGCTCAAGAGGATCCACAGGGTTTGGTGCGTAGCCTGGATACTGCTGTCATTGACGAAGTTCAGCGTGCGCCTGGTTTGTTGCTCGCTTTGAAGAAAAGCATTGATGAAGACCGTCGTCCAGGGCGTTTTCTATTGACCGGCTCTTCAAATTTAATGACCGTGCCCACAGTGGCTGACTCATTGGCCGGGCGCATGGAGACCTTGTCACTTTGGCCCTTGTCGCAAAGCGAGATGGAGGGTCAAACGACCAATTGGATTGATGAGGCTTTTTTGGGCCATCTTCCTCAAAACACCTTACCCGCTTTGGGCGATGAATTGGTCAAGCGCGTTTTATGTGGTGGTTATCCAGAGGCGACCACTCGCAAGCTCGTTGCAAGGCGAAACTCATGGGCGCGTCAATATGTCGATGCCATCATTCAACGTGACGTGAGAGACATCGCAAGCATTGAAAAACTCAGCGCGTTGCCTCATTTTCTGCGTGCACTGGCGCAAACTGCAGGTCAAATGTGCAATTATTCTCAGCTCGGTGCTCAAGTCGAACTCGATGGAAAAACGGCTTCCAAATACATCGGTGTTTTTGAGCAATTGTATTTGCTCAAGCGCATTGATGTATGGACTCGCAATGGCTTGAGCCGCGTGGTCAAGACGCCAAAGTTGCAGTTCATTGATTCTGGCTTACTCAGCACCGTCTTGGGCATGAGCTTGGAGCAGGTCCAACTCTCTCGAACGCGCTTTGGACATGTTCTAGAGACCTTTGTATTTGGGGAACTCTTGAAGCACTCTAGCACTTCAAACCAATCGTATCGTTTGCTGTATTACCGCGATGCCAACCAGTTAGAAGTGGATGTGGTGATCGAGAATGCACAGGGGGAGTTGATTGCGGTGGAGGTGAAAGCTTCGGCGACAGTGCGCCATGCAGATTTCAAGGGTTTGAGAAAGTTTGCGCAACTTGCTGGTCCAGTATTGAAGATGGGGGTCTTGCTTTATGACGGTGAGAACACCATGCCCGTGGGCGAGGGCATCTGGGCGGCTCCCATTTCAAGTCTGTGGGGCAAGGGTATTTGATGGCGCTTTGAAATGTTGACACGACTGGCCAAGTTCAGCGAACCAATATCGAGTTGACATGTTGTCGTTAAAAAAACAGCTCAAGCTATCAAGAAAGACGTTGATCTAGGTGTTGATCCCCCAAAAACCTGATCAAGCAAAGGAACTCAAAATGACCGAATTCAAAATCACCCATGGAAGTGCCAATGTATTTGAAGATCTTGGCTTTGGTGTACAAGACTCACAAAATCTCCTCTTGCGTTCTCAGACCATGATCGCTTTGGTCCAGTGGTTCAACGCAAGTGGCATTTCACATGACGCTGCAGCCAAGACACTAGGCATTACTCAAGCAAGATTCAATCAACTGCTCAAAGGCAAGATTTCAATTTTTAGTCTAGACGATTTGGTGAACATAGCTTCCAGTGCCGGGATGCGAGTTGGGCTTAGCATTCGTCCAGTCACATCAGTCAGGTCTTAAAGAGCATGAACTTAAAAGAAAGCTCATCCCATTAGGCTTCGATGAAGTGCTTAGGCCA
>CANJNC010000113.1 GCA_947475685.1 Comamonadaceae bacterium
AAATTTTTCATGATCTTGGCGGTTGCCTGGCTGGTCACGATCACGTGTTTGGCGTATTGAAGAGCTTTTGTTTCAGATTCTTTGAGTCGATCGATGGCCTCATTGCTCAGTCCGCTCTCCAATGCAAGTGGATGATGCACCAAAGCGATCAAGGTGTGCTCTTTGGACAAAGCGTGGGCCGTGTCTGGCATCACACCAAGTGCAAGTCCATCAACGACAAGAGGCATGCTTGGGGGCACAGCAATTAGTTTTTGATGCGCATGCTGCAGTGTCAAAGCGTCTGGACTTGGAAAACCTTCTCCCAGTTCTACATGTTCGACTTGCCAGCCTGCCTGTGCCAATTGGGTCATGATTTTTCTGTCATAACCGTAGCCCCCTGTGGCCGTGTTGATGTCTCCCGGCACTGCAAAGGCCAAGCGATGACGGCTCATATCTCGGCTTCAAACCACGCTCGAGCGACATGGGACTCAGAGATGGTGACACGGATTGCGCTAAGCGCTTTGCCATCGCGACCGAGTTTTCCTGCCCGAGCCGCATTGGCCAAGGCATCAAAAATATGTTTGGTTAAAAACTCAGTGGTCGTGTTGATGCCTTTGAACTCGGGCACCGTGTCTAAATTGATATAGCGCAAGGGCTCAAGGACTTCTTTTAACACTTCAAGCGCGCAACCAATGTCCACCACAATACCGTTTGGATCGAGCTCTTTGGTGATGAAGGCTGCGTCAACAATGAACGTTGCGCCGTGAACCGCTTGCGCAGGGCCAAAAACCTCGCCTTTGAATGAATGGGCGATCATGATGTGGTCGCGTACTTCGACAGTAAACATGGGCTTTTCCTTATAAAAAAATTCAGTATGAAATCGGCTGACAGAGCACACCACTTTGGGGGTCAAAGATGCGGGGCAAATGGCTGCAAATATCCTCCAAGGCAATGGGTCGATCAAGCAAGCAATCAAGCACGCTGTCGTCAAGCAAAGAGACTGCCGCAGCTAAGCGGCGGGCATAATCCCAGCGAGCTCGGTGAGAGGGGGCAATGTGCCCGACCTGACTGGCCAGCAGTTTGAGTTGTTTGCTGTGAAAAGCACCACCGAGTTCAACCGAGACTGCGCCCGCGCCAAACCAGCTGAGCTCGAGCACCGTTGCCTCTTCACCAGCCAAGTTGATTGCCGTGTTCAGACCCAAAGACGCACCACTGGCATGGACCACAAGGTCGCAATTGCCCTTTGCGTTGATCGGTAGAGAAAATGCCATCCCAAGTTTTTGAGCCTCATTTTTGCGAAGAGGATTCACGTCCACCAACTGCACATCTGTTCCTGGTATTTTGGCGCACAAATAGCCAGTCAATAGGCCCACAACGCCACCGCCAACAACGGCAATCCTGTCGGCTGGAGCGGGCCTCGCGTTCCAGATCGCATTCAACGCGGTCTCCATGTTGGCGGCCAACAAGGCCCTTAGAGGCGTCAATTGACCAATGGGCACCACTGAATTGGGAGAGATCCAAAAAGCGCTTTGATGAGGTGACAAACTAAAGACGTTTTGGCCCAAGAGATGATCTGGCCCGTCTTCAACGACACCGACATTGGCATAACCGTATTTGACGGGAAAGGGGAACGTGCCCTGCATCAAGGGTGCACGCATGCGCTCGTAGTCTGAGGGCGGGACTCTGCCCGTGGCAACAAGCATCTCAGTGCCTCGACTGAGTCCACTGTACAAACTCTTGATTCGACAGTCTCCGGCTTGTGTCTGAGCAAGAGTTTCTTCGATAATGTCTGCCTGATTGGGGGCGGTATACCAAAGCGCTTTGGCAGTTGTCATAAATCTGCTGTCAAAGGACTTTGATCCTCAGACTTTGTCTTGTTGAAGAGTGAAAACGATTAAAATATCTGTTGGCCTGTCATATACTCAAGGCCAAAGATATGTTCATCCAGTATAAAGCAATGTTAGGCTTTACTTTTGCTTTCCTCAACCCAATCGGATTACGACTTTAAAATCAACGCGCGCAGAATACTCTTTGCCGTGTTGGTCTTGGCAACCATTGCAACTCTGTGCTCGTGGCTTTTCCTGGCCTTGATGCCTCAAGGCATTGGTGCATTTTATTTGGTGGCGTGGTTTTGCTATGCCATGACCACGCCGTGGTTGGCGATTGGGATCTGGAACTCACTCATAGGCATCTTGGTGATGCGCTTGTCCTCCAACCCATTGAGTTGTGTGATGCCCGCGCATTTGGTGAATGCAGCGATGGGGGACTCCATCTCGACCCCCATCACCACCCCCATCACCACATCCACGGCTTTGCTCGTTTGCATCAGAAGCGAGTCGCCCGCTGCCATCACCCGCAATTTAGCGCTCACGATCAATGGCCTTGTCACCGCTCACGTGGCCAAGCATTTTCATATCTACATCTTAAGTGACACCCAAGATGCAGCTGTCGCCATTTTGGAAGAGCAGGCCTTTGAACAATTTAAGAGCTCGTTTGAGAATCTTGTTGCCGTGACCTATCGACGCCGAGAGAACAACATCGGCTACAAAGCAGGCAATGTCCTAGACTTTTGTAAGCAATGGGGTTCTGAGCACGATTTTGCACTCACTTTGGACGCTGACAGCTTCATGTCTGCATCTGCAATCCTTCGGCTCGTTCGGATGATGCAAGCGGACTCGAAACTCGGTATTTTGCAAGGCCTGGTCATCTCTATGCCAAGCGCGAATGCCTTTACACGAATTTTTCAATTTGGCATGCGCCTAGGCATGCGCTCATGGACGCTTGGAAGCGCTTGGTGGCAGGGTGATTGCGGACCTTATTGGGGGCACAATGCATTGCTTCGCATTGCCCCTTTTACCCAACACTGCGAGCTTCCCCTTCTCAAGTCGGGCGGCAAAAAGCCCAGACATATCCTAAGCCACGATCAAGTTGAAGCCGTCTTGATGCGCCGTGCGGGCTTCGACGTCAGGGTCTTGCCTCTTGAGGACGAGAGTTGGGAGCAGTCTCCGCCCACACTGCTTGAATTTTCCAAGCGTGATTTGCGCTGGTGCGAAGGAAACTTGCAGTACGGTGAATTGATTGGTCTGCCAGGACTGAAATTGGTCAGCCGTGTTCAGTTGTTGCTCGCAATGATGATGTACACAAGCGCACCCGCTTGGACGATGCTGATGGTCTGTATCACCTTGTCCTCAACGGCCTTTGGGTTGACCAATGGGGCTCAACCCGGTGCCATTGATCTAGATCTTTTGATCGCCCTTTTTACCTTCACCGCGGTGTCCTCTTTCTTACCCAAAATTGTCAGCACCATTGATGTACTGTTTCACAGCCAGCAGCGCAGTGCTTTTGGGGGCGCAAGAAAACTGTGCCAAAGTTTGGTGCTTGAGACCATCTTCTCTGTGTTGATATCACCCGTAATGATGTTCAATCAAACCCTATTCATGTTGAAACTGGCCTTGGGTCAAAGCACCGGTTGGACAGGTCAAGCACGCGACGATCACTTGGTGACTTGGTCCGTGGCATTGAGGCAGTACTGGCCACATACCCTTTTTGGATTGTGCTCTTTGGGCTTGATTTATTTAAGCCATACAGGCGTGGTGGTGTTTGCCTTGTTTTATATGCTGGGCCTGATGACGTGCATACCCATGGCGGTTTTACTCTCTCGCCCCGCTCTTGGGCGTTGGATGGTCAAGAGCAAGATTGCACTGTTGCCCGAAGAAACAGGGCCACCCGAAGTTTTGCTCTCGCTTGATTTGCCTTGCTTGCAGCCCATTTCAGCGATTCGGTAGACATTTTTGCACATGTTTCAATTTTTTCGCATTTACAGCCGTGTGCTCAGACAATTGGAGGAAGACGCTCGCCTTGCGTACTGGTTGTCGTTCGCTAATTTATGCATGGTTTTGGCGATGTTCACTGAACCTGTGCTGTTTGGGCACATCATTGACGTCTTGACGCATTTGGACGGGGACAAGCAGTCAAGCTCTTGGCAGGCTGTCTTGCCCTATCTCGTTGCTTGGGTGATTTTTGGTGTGATTGAAATTGCATGCACAAGCATTTTGGCCTTGCAGTCTGACAAACTCGCGCATCACAGGAGGCAGGTTGTGTTGCGTCAGTTTTTTGAGCATGTGTTGCAACTGCCAGCCTCACACTACAACCATGTTCACTCTGGGCGTTTGATGAAAATCATGCTTCAAGGCGTTGACTCCTTGTGGGCTCTTTGGCTTGGTTTTTTTAGAGATCACTTGAGCTCTTTTCTATCCCTCATTGTCTTGATACCCATTACCTTTTATATCAACTGGCGAATGGCCTGGCTACTTGTACTGCTGTGCGGGGTTTTCGCGTCTTTGTTTATTTTCGTGGTCCGAAAAACCCACCGACTCCAACAAGAGGTTGAATTGCACCACTCCAACTTGGCGGAGCGCGTGAACGACACCTTGGTCAACATCGCACTGGTTCAAAGCTTTACGCGAATTCAAGACGAAGTCCAAGCGATCAAAGGCCTGAGCACGAGGCTACTGAGTGCTCAGTTTCCAGTCTTATCTTGGTGGGCACTCTTAAAAGTCTTCACCCGGTTAAGTACTAGTTTGACCATTCTGAGCATGATTGGGATGGGCATTTATTTATTTTCTGGCGGGTACACAACAGTGGGTGAAATAGTCACCTTCATCTCGATTGGGACCTTGGTCATTGGAAGGCTTGAACAGACGGCACAATTTGTCACCCGCCTTGCAGCGGACACCCCTAAGTTAAAAGATTTCTTTGATGTGTTTGATCTGAGGCCACAGATCAAAGACCTGCCTAACGCTCAAGAGCTTGACAGAGCTTTAGGACGCATTGAATTTAAAAATGTCAGTTTCAGCTATGACGGCCAACGCTTGGCTCTTGACGGGATTAGTTTCAGCGTCGAGGCGGGTCAAAAAGTTGCATTGGTTGGTCCATCGGGTGCGGGTAAATCAACTGCCGTCTCGATGCTTTA
>CANJNC010000114.1 GCA_947475685.1 Comamonadaceae bacterium
CAAGCCGGTGCGCCAGTAGCCACCGGTGCATGAGCTCTGCAATTGGCTTACTTTTTCTTTGCCGAATAGCCAAGCGCTCCTCAGTGCTCAGATTCTTGACCTCCCGCTCAACCTCGTAGAGCTCTTGGATGAACTCCAAAGCCTGCTTGGCCATTGGGCTCTTGCTACTCTCAAAGAGATCAAAGAATTTGCGCCTGGCATGCGCCATACAGCCAACTTCCTCAATCCCACTGTGGAACAAGTACTTGTAACCCGAATAATCATCGGTGACCAATGAACCCTTCCAGTTTCCTAGGAATTTACGGTTGTGCTCACCTGATCTTGACTCACAGAAGTCAAAGACCACAGCCTTTAAGTCTTCAAACTGTCCTGGCGCATAGGCCCAGATGTAGGATCGATGGGTTTTGCCGTCTCCAGGGCTTAGGGTGGCCACCGGTGTTTCATCGGCATGAAGGACATTGTGTATCAAGACTTCTGTCTTCAGAGCCTCAACCAAGGGTTGTAAGGCCGCACCACACTGGCCCACCCAATCGGCCATGCTGGATCTTGGAATCACCAGGCCAGCTCGGCCAAAGATCTGTTGTTGACGGTACAGCGGTAAATGATCTGCATATTTTGCGATCAAGACATGAGCCAACAATCCAGGAGTTGCCACACCCTTGTCAATGATCTGAGCTGGAACAGGCGCTTGGGTCAATGTCTTGCAATGGGCACAAGCCCATTTGCCACTGCACCGATTGTCAACAATTAACGGGTGCGCCCTTTAGGGTGGTGGTCCCGGTTGCCAAAGAACACTTCAAGCTGCTCCAAGGCGAACCCAAGACCTATCTCAAAATCGCTGAAAGTGGCAACCGCCGACTGCAGGCCTTTTGCCCAGACTGCGGCACCTCGATCTACGCCACAAGTGAATTCAACCAAGAGGTCTTTGGACTGCGAGTCGGGACACTCCAGCAAAGAGCACTGATCTCACCACAAAAGCACATTTGGCACCGCTCCTCCATGCCGTGGCTCCAGAGCATGGACACACTCGCCACATTCGAAAAGCAGCCCAGTTAACCATGTCCTTTTAGGGCGTTGCCCAGTCGTGAAACTCCTTGGGGCCTGCAGGTCCCCATTGAGACTTGAAGGCTTGCTTCTTGGACAAGAGCCCCAAGCCCCCGTGAATGTTCAAACGGTCGCTGTCGGTCCAATGCTCGTGCACCCTCCCCCAAGGATCGCACCAATAGTCAAAGACCTGCGAGCCCAGAAAATGCCGTCCCACCCCCCACATGGGGCGATAGCCTTGGCTTTTAAGGTGATCGTGCCCAAGCATCACATCATCAATGTCTTGAACTTCAAAGGAAACGTGGTTCATACCTTGATTCGGGGCATAGCGACAAAAAAAAGCGTGGTGATCGACATAGTCCTCGCCTTGATCCACCCGATTGAACGAACCGATCAAATTCTCAGGATCATCCTCATAGATGTCTTCAGACCTGACCAAGCCGAGCATTTCACGGTACCAAGCCAGGGTCTTTTTGACTTCTGGAGTGGACACCACAAAGTGCGCAATGCGTTTGACGCGTGAGGGACGACGATCAAAGCGCTGCAAGGTTTTTCTCACCAACGGCTCCCAGGCCAAGTTCAACTGGGCGGGCTCTGTTGGCATGGCCTTAGCCGGTGTGCGATCACAAATGAACTCGACTTTGTAGCCCAAAGGATCGGTCAGTTGCACCCTTTTGCCCCCTCCAGGCTCGTCCAAGTTCTCGATGCCAGTTGCGCCTGGAACTTGACTCACGCGTTTGAGATCGTCCACATGGTCCACGTACCAAGCCGACGACAAGACCCGGGCCTCGCCCAAGTGAACCACCTCAATGAATGGATCAGGATCAGTCCCGCGCATGTAGAGAACTTTGGGGGTTCTCTCGACCGTGCTCATGCCAAAATCAAGTAAAAATTGCTCGGCTTTTCCCAAATCGGGGGCGTTCATTCTGACAAACGCCATGTCTGACACTTTAACCACAGGCATATCAAGAGCTCCTAAACATTAAAAAAGCATTCATTCAAAACCCAACAACTCGGCTGGGTTATGGATCAAGATGTCGTTTCTGACACGTTCATCCCCAGCCCAATCCAGCATCAGATCCAACAAGTCTGCATCATTGGGCATGGGGTTGAAGTAATTGGGATGAGGCCAATCAGTCCCCCAAAGTAGTCGCTTGGGAGATCTTTTGACAAGATCGTGAACAAAGGGCAAGACATCTGAAAAGGGCAAAACGCTTTGATTGGTGCACCTGGGTGAGAGTTTCACCCAGCAGCGATCCGTCTCCAAGCACTCCAATACAAAACGATAAGACGCATCGTTGAGTCCCAAGTCCACATTGGGGTAGCCCATGTGCTCAATCACAAACCGACCCTTCGTTGTCAAGATTTGATCTCTCCACGCTTGGATCTCTTGCTCACCGTGCAAAAGGTAATGGGACTCAATACCATGCTCGATGCACCTGGCTTGCAACGATGAATTGATTTGGGGAGATGATTTGAATGCATAACGAGCACCGACCACACCCGCTTTTGACAAAATTTCTAACTCACCGTCGGTGATGTCAGGCGCAGCAATCATGCACGCCTTGAATCGTTTGGGGTGCAACATCAAAGCGTGGAGCAAGTACTCATAGGAAAATCCATGTTGAAAGGATTGCACAATGAGCCCACGCGTCACACCCAATGCATCGTGCATCGCAATGAGGTCATCCAAGGTGCAATCCTCCACCTCAAGTCGACGCTTGGGTGCGAGGGGAAACCTGGCTTGCGGTCCAAAAATATGAAAATGGGTATCACACGCACCGGCGGGCAACTTCAATTGAGGCACTCGCGTGTGCCTATCGGGTGGAGGTGACTTGATGTATTCCAAAGAGTTTCTCCTCGTTTGATATGGACTCTAGAAATTGAAATTTTGACGGCCGAATTCAGACCCTCACTCTTCTGAGATTCCCGCGCTTCGAACAAGTTCTCTCCACTTGAGATGTTCGCTTTCAATGAATGCGCCAAATTCTTGGGGTGTTTGGAGTGTGGGCTCAGCGCTGATATTGGTCAACATGGCGCGCAATTCTGGGCTAGCGATCCCCGAGTTGATGGCCGCATTGAGCTTATTCACAATCGCAACCGGTGTCCCCGCTGGCGCCAATATACCGGTCCAAAAGCTCGCCGAAAAATCGGGCACTCCGGCCTCCACCATGGTCGCAATCTCAGCGAGCTTGGGATGCCTTGTTTTACCAGTCACCGCCAAAGCGATCAATTTGTTCTCGCGTATATAGGGCAGCACAAAAGACATGTCAAGAAAGGCCAACTGAGCGTCTTTGGACAACACGGCGGTGAGCATTTCATTGCCACTTTTGTAGGGAATGTGCTGCAGACTCGTCTTGGTTCTGGCTTTGAAGAGTTCGGCATTGAGTTGTGTTTGATTGCCAATCCCAGCCGACGCATAGTTGATCTTGCCCGGATTGGCTCTTGCATAGGCCACCAACTCTGCAATACTCTTGAAGGGCGCATCAATGGAAGCAACCAAGACAGTATTGCTCTCGGTGACCTTGGCAATGGGCGCAAAGCTCTTCACTGGATCATAGCCCGCACTTTTTTGAACGGCTGGCAGTGAGCCCAAAGTTGCCACCGTGCCCAGCAAAAGTGTCAAACCATTGGGCTCGGATTGAGCAACAAACCGAGTCCCAATGGCGCCACCTGCTCCGGGCTTATTTTCAACAATCACTGTTTGGGTAAAGGCTTTTTGGAGTGCTTGTGAAACGACACGGGCGATCAAATCGGTGGGGCCACCGGGTGTGAAGGGCACAATGATCTTGATGCTCTTCGTGGGAAAGGTCGAGTCTTGCGCAATCAGCTGCGAAGACCAAAGCATTGATCCCAAGCAAAGCAAGATCGACCCCGCCACTTTGCTCAACAAAGTGGATGTTTTAACAACTTGAAAACCATGATGCTTTGAGCAAAGAAAATTCATATCCCATCCTCTTGAATATTGAAAAGAACCAAGTTGCAGAGCCCCCAAGCCAGGGTTCTTCATTGTGCTTGGGTCGTCAAACCCTTTGAGAGTTGATTGACGGTTGCAATGAGCTCCAAGCGATCTTTGATCTTCAAACCTTTGCATGCGTTTTCCGCCAAGGCTTGAGTGTGTTGGCGAAGTCGCTTTTGAACACGAGCCCCCTCTGGGGTTAACTCCAGTCGGACTTGCCGTTTGTCAATGCGATCGACTTGGGACTTCAATAAATTCATGGCCTTCAAGCCATTGATCAACTTGGCCAATTGGCTCTTATCCTTGGAAAAATCAACCCTCAACTCCTTGAGAGTCGAGTTCGGGCGATTGGCAAAAAACCTCAGCACTTTGCCCTGCATGGGTGTCAAGCCACTGGCGTTGGGACTCAGGTATTGCTCACTGCGGTAGAGATGCATCAATCGATGAATCGCATCAAAAACATCCTCAGCACAAGGTGTACTCAAGAGGATTGGTGTTTGATCGTTGGTCGTCTTTCCCATAATGGTAGACATTGTCAACCATTTATTTTGCCATGGAAATAAGGGTTAGTCTCTAGACCCCTGAGGTGTACCGCCTAAAAGTCTAGGCTCTTCATCATTAACGGGGGACAGAGGTATTTATTAAACTAGTTGGTACGAAGAACATGTTTAATAGAGGTAATACCAATGTCCCAAATTGATTCTATATTAGGCCTTGCAGATTTGACAATTCAGAGGGTGGATCGGGGTCGGATC
>CANJNC010000115.1 GCA_947475685.1 Comamonadaceae bacterium
ACGAGCTTGAAGAATTGCAGGTTTTGAGACTCAAAGCGGTCCGGCGAGCGTGCTTGGACCAAGCGTTCAGCGGCAATTTGAGGGTCCAAATCAAACCACACCGTCAAATCCGGTTGACTCAACGCGTGCGCGTCGAGCTCCTTGGCTTGAACCCACTGCTCAAGTTGTTTTAACAAGTCCCAAGACACCCCCCGCCCCCCGCCTTGGTAGGCGAAGGTGGCGTCTGAGAAGCGGTCGCACAAGACCACATGGCCCAAGGACAAGGCCGGTTCAATGACCGTTTTGAGGTGATCTCTTCGGGCGGCAAAGGCGATCAAGGACTCGGTCAAGGGATCCATGCTCGAGTTGAGCAAGAGGGTGCGCAAGGACTCCGCCAAGGGCGTGCCCCCTGGCTCGCGGGTCATGGTGACTTCGCGTCCTTGTTGAAGAAATGTTTTGGCCAGGGCTTGGATGTGGGTGGATTTACCCGCACCATCGATGCCCTCAAAACTGATCCATAGGCCTTGGCTCATTGTTTTTTGCTGATGATTGCTGGGGTTAAAGGGGATGAAACGTGTCAGAGGGTTTGATTTTAGTTTGTTTTAAGGGATTTTCTGCAGTTAAAAAAACGGCAGTTTTCCTTACAATGGCTGGCTTGATGCGCATTCGGATGTTTTGCCAATGCGCCCTATTGCAAGGAATTCATGTTTAATCACATCGCTAGTCTTTTGATTGAAGTCTTGGCCAGTGTCATTGCTGGAGCGGCTTTGCTCAGAGTGTATTTGCAGTTTCACTTCATTCCCCTGTCGCTGAAGTCTGGAAACCCCTTTGCGCCCTTTGTTTTTGCGACCACCAACTGGCTGGTGATGCCTTTGAGAAAGTGTGTGCCCTCTTGGGGCCGCTTGGACAGTGCCAGTGGACTGGCCGCATACCTCGTCATCGTGTGCAAGTGTGCAGCCCTGGCCTTTTTGGGCCTTTTGAGCACCGAGCCTTTGGCGCTTTTTTTGGACTCCATTTACGCCTTGCTCAGTTTAATTTTGTCGTGTCTCTCAAGCTTGACCCTGGCCTACGCTTTGCTCTCTTGGGTTCAAAGGGACTCGCCCGTGTTTGATCTGATGAGCCGAATGGTCTTGCCTCTGCTCGTGCCCATTCGAAGAAGGCTGCCCACCATTGGGGGCTTGGACTTGTCCGTTTTTGTGTTGCTCATCTTGCTGCAGGTCTTGGAAATTGTGCTTCGAGACGGGCATATCTATTTGCTCAGACTCATTTGGAATCCATGACGGCGCTTCTTTTTTTTCGCGCGCGCACGTGGCGCTCCACTCTTTAGCGCATTGCTCACCCATGAGCGGGGAGCCCGAGGTCCTCAAGGGGTAGAGCTTGGCAAGTGGCGTTGATAGCGATTGACCGCTTGGTTGTGCTCTTGAAGGGTTTGGCTGAAATAGCTCGATCCATCCCCCTTGGCCACAAAGTAGAGCGCCTGAGTGCTTGGCGGATGAAGAGCTGCGTTCAAGGCGGCTTTCCCAGGCATGGCAATGGGCGTCGGGGGCAAACCCATTCGGGTGTAGGTGTTCCAAGGATGATCGGTTTTGAGATCCTTTTTGGTCAAATTGCCATTGAAACTCTTGCCAATGCCATAGATCACCGTTGGATCGGTTTGCAGTGGCATGCCAATTTTCAGCCGATTGTGAAAAACGCTTGAGATCAAGGGGCGGTCTTTGGGGTCACCGGTTTCTTTTTCCACAATCGATGCCAAGACAAGCGCCTCCTCTGACGTGGACAAGACCATCCCCGAATCGCGCTGCGCCCAAGCTTTTTTCAGTTGCTGGTCCATGGCCTTTTTGGCCCGTGCCAGCACTTTGAGGTCCGAGGTGTTCTTGCCAAAGGTGTAGGTGTCTGGGTAAAAGTGACCTTCTGCAGGGGTGGACTTGGCCCCCAAGCGAGACATGATCTCTTGGTCACTTAGCAAAGCGCTATCGTGCTTGAGGGCGTCTGACTTGTTCAAAGCCATTCTGAACTGATGAAAGCTCCACCCTTCCACCAAGGTGATGGATTTGAGTGTCTCGTCTCCACGGGTGATTTTTTGTAAAAAGTCCCAAGGCGTCACGTCCTTGGTGATCTCGTAACTGCCGGCCTTGATGTCTTTGGCCTGGCCCGAAAGCCTAAAGAGCCCATAGAGGTAAGTGGCGTTGACATCAAGCCCACGGTCTTGGGCCAAGTTGATGATTTGACGCACCGAGCTGCCCACCTCAATGTCCAGGTCAACCGTGTCATGGCCCACTTGATGGGCCATGGGCAGCAAAGCCAAGCTTAAGAGGTAACTGAGCATGGCCAAGACAACGAGCAAACTCAGCAAGACACCTCTCATGATCTGCCCACGTTGGCTGTTTGAACGCCTCGCACGGGGGTGCGTTTTCTTCCCCCTGGGGTTGGGGCCGAGTTTTGGAGGTTGGACTTTCATCGATTCTATGTAGCTCTAGAGTGACAACTCCATTGGAAGGGGCATCTTCAAATCATTTTGAAGTGAGACCGACTTTGTTATCATGCCATCATAAAGGATCTTTCAGTTCCAACTCGCCAACCGGTTCAATTTCACACGATTTTTTGAGTACGCATGTCCAGTCCAGCCCCCTCTTTCGAAATGCCCCTGCCTCATTTTGACCTCGAGCACTTCAACGGTGCAGCGCAATTGAATCATTTGGGGCTCATTGAGTGCATGGGAGTCGATGCTGAGCAATTTTTGCATCAACAACTGACCCAAGACATGGTCGTCCTGCCCCCAGGTTCGAGCACCCTGGCTGGGTTTTGCAATGCCAAAGGTCGTCTTCAAGCCTCGATGGTGGTGATCAAAGAGTCGAGCGAACGCTTTCTTTTAATTCTTCAAATGGACTTGCTAGAGAGGACGCTTAAGCGGCTCTCCATGTTTGTCTTGCGAGCCAAGCTCAAGATGCGAGACGTGAGTGCATCGCATTCACTCGTTGGCCTCATGGGCAAGTGTGCAGAGCTCCCTGTCTCTAGCGAGCCACCTGCTCTTCAAGCCCCACTGCAAAGCGCTTTGGGTTTGAGCAGAAAGTTGCTCTGTCTGCCTCACGCGTCACCGATGGATGAGGTCCAAGCTCTGTTGCAAACGAACCCTTTGAGCCCAGAGCATTGGGCACTGAGCGATGTGCTCAGTGGTGTGGCATGGGTGCAAGAGAAAACGTTTGAGCAATTTGTGCCACAAATGCTCAACTATGAGTCTGCCGCTGCGGTGAGTTTTAAAAAGGGTTGTTACCCAGGTCAAGAGGTGGTGGCGAGAAGTCAATTCAGAGGCAGCTTAAAGCGCCGAACCGTCATCGTCTTTGGCAAAGAGGCTTTGAGCGTTGGCATGGAGCTCTTTGGCCCGCTGCATGCAGCGCAGCCCTGTGCGGTGCTGGCCCAAGTGGCTAGGCACGAGGGCTTTTTCTTTGCCCTCGCCTGCTTTCAAATTGAAGCTTTGCCGATGGCGCACGACAAGAGCGATCAAGCTGCTTCTCTGAGAGCGTTTTTGAAGCTTGAGCCCTTTGACTGCAAGACCTTTTGCTTAGAGGCCAACTCAAGCCAGCCCATTGAGCTAGGGTTTTGGCCGCTGCCTTACGCTTTGCTTGAAGATATTTAGAGCTCTAAAACACACACACGGTGTCTTACATGCTGTGCAGCAAGATGTCCTTGTAGTCCTCTGCGCTTGCAAGCACGGGATTGGTCAAGTGGCAGTGGTCCTTCAAGGCTCCAAAGACAATGTCATCGAACTGCTGGGTTTGAACGCCATAGTCTTTGAGGCCCTTAGGTAGGCCAAGTCGATCGGACAACTCCTTAATCGCTTGGGCAATTTCTTGTCCCGCATTGGACGGATGACCCAAGCCCATGGCGTAGGCCATGCGCTGCATTTTGTTTTGACTTTGAAGTGTGGGGTCTTTTTGATTGAATTGAACCACGCTGGGTAGAAAGAGTGCATTTAAAGTGCCGTGATGCAACTTGGGGTTGATGCCCCCTAAACTGTGGCTCAAGGAATGCACGCAACCCAAACCCTTTTGAAACGCCATGGCGCCTTGCATGGAGGCACTCATCATGTGAAGTCGCGCCTCCCGGTTGTCTCCGTTCAAGGAGGCTTTTTCAATGTACCTCCAGCCTCTCTCCAACCCGTCTAAAGCAATCCCGTCTGCGGGGGGATTGAAGGCCGAGGACATGAACGTCTCCATGCAGTGTGCAATGGCATCCATGCCCGTTGCCGCGGTCAAGAGGGGCGGCAAGCTCAAGGTCAACTCCGGATCCAGGAGGGCCAACTTGGGCATCAGATGCCAGGAGTGAAAACCCAATTTGCGACCGTCTGCAACAATCAAAATCGCACCTCTTGCGACCTCGCTGCCCGTGCCTGCGGTGGTGGGAATGGCGATAATCGCAGGCACTCGATCTGTGATCTTGGTGCTGCCACCTTCGATCGTTGCATAGGTTTTGAGCTCACCTGGGTGGGAGACCATGATGGCCACGCCCTTGGCACAATCCATTGAAGAGCCGCCCCCAAGCGCAATGATGCCATCG
>CANJNC010000116.1 GCA_947475685.1 Comamonadaceae bacterium
TATGCCGCAAAATTCAGTGTGCCTTATGCCATTGCAGTTGCAATGCTTAGAGATGATGCTGGACTCAATGATTACGAGCCAGAGGTGGTCATGGATGAATCGGTCAGAGCGTTGGCTGCAAAAGTCACTTATGAAATTGACCCCAAGAACCCATACCCCAAGCAGTTCACTGGCCATGTGATGGTGACCCTTCACAACGGGCAGGTGCTAGAAGCAGAGCAAGGGTTTTTTAGAGGAGGGCGTGACGCACCCATGTCTCGTGCAGATCTGGAGAAAAAGTTTCTGGCCAATTGTGAATACGGTCAGTGGAACTCTTCAAAAGCTAAGAGAGCACTGGATCTTTTATCTACTTTGCAAAAGCAAAGTTTAATCAATGTCACACCTTTGAGGACTTAAAGACAATGAGCGCACTCGAATTAAAAGGTCGTGTGGCCTTGGTCACGGGTTCAGCGAAAAACATTGGACGGGCGATTGCTTTGCATTTGGCCAAGCACGGAGCCCATGTCATGGTCAATGCCAAATCGGCTGAGAGGGAATGCTCTGAGGTGGTCGAACTGATTAAAAGTGCGGGTGGGCAAGCAAGTTTTCATTTGTCTGACATCAGTCATCCTGATGGATCTCAAAGCTTGATTCAAGCGACCCAGGAGGTCTTTGGCCGTTTGGACATCTTGATCAACAATGCCGCCATCAGACGGCACTCCGATTTTGAGAGTTTGAGTTGGCTTGAGTGGAGGGAGGTTTTGGGCACGATACTAGATGGGGCCTATCTGTGCGCTCACGCGGCGCTTCCTTTGCTGAAAGCATCAAATGCAGCAAGCATTGTCAACATGGGTGGCATGTCAGCCCACACGGGCTCTAAGGACCGTGCACACGTGTTGGCAGCGAAGTCGGGCTTAATTGGCCTCACGCGAGGCTTGGCGCATGATTTAAGTGTTCACGGCATCACTGTCAACTGTCTGGTCCCAGGCTTGATCGATACCGAGCGTGGGGAATCTGCGGGCTCAGGTGCGCCTGAGCACCACAGTCGAAACAAAACCCTTTTGGGGCGAAGGGGAACGCCGCAGGAAGTGGCTGAGATGGTTGGTTTTTTGTGTGGCCCCAAGGCCAGGTACATGACGGGTCAAACGGTTCATCTCAATGGAGGGGCGTTTCTGTCTTAAAAGCTTTGGTTGGCCTACATACACTTGTTTTAGCTGATTGGTTTGAGGTCCTTGTTGGTAAAACCAATGTATTCGCCATGAAGACAAATTTCCCTTGAAAGTGAAGGATGCTAAGGGTAATCACTTAAATATTTTTATAGTAGAAATTAAATTTAAATGAAATTTGGACTTAACCTATACACTGAATGTGTGCATTACTTGATGCTGATATCTATCTTATCAATTTCATGCATTCTTTTGGGTTCGAAATTTTTTTATATTGGATAAACGTATGTTGAGATTTTTGAAACAAAAGAAACGGCTGTACACGGTCGTCCTCCCCTTGGCCGGCCTGAGTGCGGCTGCCATGTTGGCGGCTTGTAGTGGAACGAGCTCCCCGTTTCCTATTCCAATCTTTCCGGCTGCCAAATCTGCGATTGTGGCGCCTGAATTGGGAGCGGCCTGTCCGATCACCAATTCAAGTATCGAGTCATTGGTCACCAAAGGCACCGGTTTGGCATTCAATGGTGGAAGTTTTGGATCGGTTGGAACTTATACCTATATTTTGGCGGAAGCCACTGGCAAAGTCTCAGCCAATGACAATTGTGCACCAACCATTGTGGACCTTAAGAATGCAGCAGATGCCAACGGGCTGGTGCGTTACAAATTTGATGTGATTGTGCTCATGCCTACAGATGCTGCAAAAGCAAGTGGCAGTTTGTTGTACATTGTCAATAACCGCTCTAGTACCAGTTCTTTGGAAAAATTACTGGATGGTTCTTCAAATGATTTATTCTCCAACGTGGCGCCTGTCATCCCAACATCAGGTGCTTTAGCAACTGCTGGGGCCGGTGCGGGAAATGGTTTTCTCATGAAGCAAGGGATGACGATTGTTTTCTCTGGCTGGCAAGGAGATCGTGCCCAAACGCTTAACGTGCCCAGTGCCTCAATAAGCAGTGCCAATAAGTGGTACCCTCCAGGCATGACATTGCCAGTCGCAAAGGACGTTGCCAATGGTGGTGCAGCGATTACTGGTGCACAGCAAGATGAGTTTATTGCTGACAATGCAACCAACAACCTTTTAGGCACATACTACAAACGGGCACCAGGAACAACCGCAACGCTCACTATTCAAAAAACTGCCATGTCAACACCTGTTGTGGTTGATCCAACATATTGGACGTATACGTCTGGAGAAGCAACAGTTGAAGGGGGCAATACCACATCGACAGGCTATGGTTATGTGACTATCAATCGTTCAAAAGTGGTCGCTGATGCGTCTTTGGCCTCTGGCCTGGATGCTGGAAGTGACAACGGATCTATTTATCATTTCAATTACACAGCAATTGATCCAAGGCCTCAAGGTTTAGGATTCTTAAGCGTGAGGGATTTGATTTCCTTCTTTAGAAATGGCACACAGGATTCCCAAGGCAATCCCAACCCGTTGGCCGGTCGTGTGAAGTACACCTTGGCTACAGGCATTTCCCAATCAGGTAGATTCTTGAGAGACTTCTTGTGGCAAGGTTTCAATACCGATGGGAACATGAAGCAAGTCTTTGATGGCATGTTGCCTTTGGTGGGAGGTTCTCGCAAGACTTACACCAACTACCGCTGGGCCAAACCGGGAGACTATTCTCGTCAACACGAGACCCATTACACACCAGGCGACCAGTTCCCATTTGCTTATGCAACGATCACCGACCCCTTGACTGGAAAGACCGATGGATTGCTGCAAAAATGCACACAACTCAATACCTGTCCGAAGGTCTTCCAATATGACAGCCCAATTGAATTTGGTGGAGCAAGAGCCTCTTTGACAGTGACCGATGGACTGGGCAAGGACATCCCAATTCCAAGCAATGTTCGCATGTTCTATGCCGCAGGTACCTCTCATGGCCCAACTGTTTTGTCTGACAATGCAGTGGCTCAACCTGACTACACTGTAGACCGAGTTGCCGCTGCCACTGCAGTGTCAACTTCTCCTCCTGCCTTAATTGCTAGCAGTGCCTTGTTTCGATCTTTGCTTATAAACTTAGAGGGCTGGGTCAAGGGAACAGCTGTACCTTTAGATAGCTCGTTTCCCAAAGTGGCTGATGGCACCATGGCAGTACCTACAACGGATCCTAAGAGCTTGGGTGCGCCAGACTTGTCTGGTGTTGGCCTCGGATTCAATGGGGTTTACAACACATTGAGCGTGAACGACGAGTCGGTCATTCCCTCTAAGCCCTCCACACAGTTCTATACAGTCTTGTTGCCGACTTCAGATGCCCAAGGCAATGACAAGGGAGGCGTCAGAATGCCCGACTTGGCTGTTCCATTGGCAACGTCCAAAGGATACAGTATTCGTAAATCTGGATTTGTCGCTGGAGATCAAAATGGATTGACAAGTTCTCAACTTGCTTTTTCTTTATTGACTGCATCTAAAAATACGGCCGATCCAAGAAAGAGTGTTCAAGAGTTGTATACCAATAAAGCGGGTTACTTGGCGAAATGGAATGCTTCCGTCGATGATTTGGCGGCCAAGGGTTTCTTGTTACCCGATGATGTCACCATTTATAAAAATCGAGGCTTGATGCAATCTTTGCAAGCTAATTTTTCAAAATTGCCTTAAATAGACTTTCGCTTTCAAGCATTGACCCCTTGGCCTCAAAAACCAAGGGGTTTTTTAATGCGTCTTTTCATGATCAATTTTCTTTAAGTCCAACCTGTGCCAAAAAGTAAGTTCTTTAAGCCTGGGTAAAACTTGAGGGTATTTACCCTATGCCTTGTAAGTCAATTCCCAGAGAATGACATACTTCCTAGAAGTGATGAAGACATTGTTTAGATTCAACTTGTTGTAAATTGAAGCATTTATTTTATTTGACAGTCCGTCCTTTTGTTGTTCTGGCCTTGGTGTGCTGTGTTGATCTTTGCATTGCACAAGTTAAAACGATCCATGAGTTGTCACAATTGACGGGTGCAGAGCGGCACAGTATTTTAATTGCGGGAGCCAAGAGAGAAGGGGAGTTGAGTGTTTACTATGCCCACCCGATCATCCAAGTCATTGCGGAGGCTTTCGCGCAAACTTACGGCATCAAGGTCAAAACTTGGCGAGCTGGCTCGGAGGCCATACAGCAAAGAGTAACGAGCGAACAAAGAGCGGGAAAATTTGAGATCGACGTCTTGTCCAACACGGCCATTGATACCGAAGCCTTGTACAAGGAAAAACTGCTGCAAGAGGTCAACTCTCCTGTTTTTGCCAGTTTGATCGATAAGGCCGTTCCTGCGCACAAGCAATGGGCCGCTTTTAATTTGGATATTTACAGTGGCGCCTTCAATACCAAGCAGTACAAGCGTGA
>CANJNC010000117.1 GCA_947475685.1 Comamonadaceae bacterium
ATCCCCTTTTCAAAGTCCCTCTGCAAGCGCCTTCAGATCTGAAGCAAACCATCTTGATCAGGTATTGCTGCGTTTGTCGATTCAGAACTCTATTTATTCATGCATTTGGCATTGGCCTTGCTAACCGTACGTTTTTGATCTCATAATCAGTTGAGTATCAAAATACAAAGGATCGAAGATGAAAATACCCTTGGCCCTAATCTGGTCTTCAATGATATCGAGTCTATGCGTTGTCTTGACAATGTCTTTGGCTCAGGGCGCTCTTGCTAAAAAGGATACACCTGAGCTTAAGGATCCAAAGCATGAGGAATTCCTCACCCGCGATCACTTTGTGACGCATGCCTCTACCTTGTCAGCCAACCGCGATCAACCGGTTGGGCTTTTCGTTCGTGAAAAGGTCTTGTTCGCAAAGCAAAAAGCCACTCTTCCCGTGGTTCTTTTTGTTCACGGTGCAACCGTTCCCTCCATTCCAGATTTTGATTTCAATTTTCAGGACTACAACTGGATGGCCTTTTTGGCTCAAAGAGGTTTTAGGGTCTACGCCATGGATTTGAGTGGATATGGAGGCTCTGCACGTCCTTTGATGGACGATCCTTGCAATGTGGCCCCCCCTTTTCAATCCATCTTGGTGCCAAGACCGCTCTCAGCAGTCTGTGCACCCAAGCCAACTCGTGAATTCAACACCATTCACGACGATTGGGCTGAGATGGACACGGTGGTCGATCACTTAAGGCAGGTCAATCACGTCAAACGCATTCACATTGTGGGTTGGTCTGCTGGCGGCCCTCGTGTGGGTGGCTACATGTCCAAGCACCCAGAGAAGATTGAGCGTGCGATGCTTTATGCACCTAGTCCCACTGCCTCCAAGGAGCCCTCTGCGCTGCCTTCCGAGGGCTACCCAATGAGCATCCAAACCAGGGAAGACTTTGAACTCAAGCGTTGGGATCCCGATGTGCGCTGCGCCAATCAGGTCCAAGTCGGTCTTAGAGACGCGCTTTGGAGCGAGATCATGAAATGGGACGCGGTGGGTTCAACCTGGGGCCCACACGGAGTGGGTGTGATGCGGGGTCGCATCTCCAGTCAATTCAACTGGACGCCTGAGATGGCCCAAAAAGTTGACACGCCCACCGTGGTGGTGGTGGGTGAATTTGATCGCTTGGCCGATAGAAAATCCGTCTATGATCAACTCTCATCCAAAAAGAAGGTTTTTGTGGGCGTTCAATGTGCGTCTCACTTCATGCTTTGGGAAAAACAAAGAAATATTTTGCATGAAACGTCCTTGGAATGGTTCCAAAAAGGAACGGTCAAAGGCGCGTCCAAAGGGGTCTTCAAAGTCGATGAGCAGCAGCGCTACGTGATGATGGATTGAGACCCCAACGCAGAGCTTCTGATCTGCCGCAGGGCTATTGCGGGGTTATTTCTGATACTTCGCTCTCCAAGCCTGTGCATAGGCTTTGATGAGTTCAAAGCTTTCCAATTGTTTTTCTTTGGCCGCAAAGTCCATGGCCGAGAGTTCTTTGTCGTTGATCAAGGTCGGGTCTGCGCCCTCCTCTAGCAAGACTTTGCAAGCCAGGGGTTGGCTTGAGTAGCCTGCGGCCATCATCAAGGGCGTTGTTCCGTTGGGGGAGGCTGCGTCGATGTAGGCATGCTCATCGATCAAGAGTCGAATCATCTCAATATTGCCCTTGCTCGCGGCATAGTGCAAAGGGGTCCAGCCTGGTTTGTTGACGTCCGCGCCCCGCTCAATCATCAGTTTGGCAACCTCAAGGTAGCCCTTGATGCTGGCAATCATCAAAGGCGTTTCGTCATGCTCGTTGCGCTCATCCATGGGCATCCCCTTGGCTTGGATCAACACTTTCGCAACTTTCAAGGCGCCATTGCTCAAGGCCATAAAAAGCCCATTGAGGCCCTTTTCGTTGGGCGTTTTGGGATCAAATCCGCGGTTCAAGAGGTTGGAGACGACCCAGTCATTGTCTTTGCCAATGGCGCTGAAGTAGTCCTCATACGACCCCGCCCGTGAGAGGCTTTGAGCCAAGAGGGTGCCAACAAATAGACACCCCAAGCACACTGTTTTTAACTTGAATAACATAATCTAAGTATTTGAATTTGATGGGTATTTACGGCACTCTTGAGAAATGACTTTAAGTTTTTAATGAGAAACTACTTTAACTCTGCAAGGTGTTTTGAGCGGGTGGCCTGGCGCGCTTGAACAAGTCTTCAAAGTTTTGGCTCGTTTGCTGGGCCACGTGCTCAATGGAGAGCCCTTTAAGAAGCGCAATCTCTTGGGCCACAAAGGGCACAAAACTGGGGTTGTTGGTTTTGCCCCGGTGGGGAGACGGTGCCAAATACGGGCTATCGGTTTCAATGAGCATGCGCTCTAGAGGAACCCATTTGGCGACCTCCTTGATCTCTTTGGCGTTCTTGAAGGTGACGATGCCAGAAAAGGAGATGTAAAAGCCCAACTCAAGCGCGGCTTTGGCGACCTCCATGCTTTCCGTAAAGCAATGAAAAACCCCTCCCACACTGCGAGCTTGTCCATCCTCACCCTCTTGTCTCAAGATCTCAAGGGTGTCCTTGGAGGCCTCGCGCGTGTGGATGATCAGGGGCAGTTGACACTCCTGCGCAAAGCGAATGTGCGTCCTAAAGCGCTCTCTTTGCCAGTGCATGTCTTCAATGCGTCTGCCGTTCAAGCGGTAATAATCCAAACCCGTCTCGCCAATGCCAACCACTTTGCCCCGGTGCACGCGCGCTCTGAAGTCCTCCATGCTGGGCTCTTGAACGTGATCTTCATCGGGGTGAACGCCCAAGGTGCACCAAAAATTGTCATAGGCCTGAGCCAGGCCCTGGACCGCGTCAAAGGTCTCCAATTTCGTGCTGATGATCAAAGCCCGGTCGACCTGCGCTTTGTGCATGTCTTGTCGGATTTGATCCATCAAGGGCTCAAACTCGGGGTAATTCAAATGACAGTGAGAGTCGACAAACATGGGGATCAAGACCCTCTAAGAAATTGAACAAACCATCCACGCCCAGCGCTTTCACTCGGTTGCGTGAACGCCTCAACACATTTTAACGCTTGGGGTTCAGCCCTCAGCGCTGCGCCATGTAATGCCTGGCCTGGGAGACCAAGGCCTCTTGCAAAAGGCCCAAGTTGTAGGGGTGCTGGGCGGTTTGAGCGGAGGTGAGCAAGGATTTAGACCATTCACTCAAGGCTGCTATGGACGCCCCCTTGGGCAGGCCTTTGGCGTTGAAGTACCGAGGTTGGGTGCCATTCGCCACGCGCAGCATGTCAAAGCAAACTTTTTGCAAAAGATGCACCGTTTGCGGCGCACTGAATTCTTTAAGAAGGCTCAAACTCCCAGAAGCGAGCGACTCCGGTAAGCGTTGCCAGTCCTCCGGTCTGAGGCCCGAGTGGTGCGCCATCTCCAAGGCATCGACCGCTCGGTTGCCCGTTGCTTGCAGCCACACCTGAGCGTGCTCGGCGCTGAGTCCCTTGTCGCTCAACCACTGCAGGCTTTCCTCTGGGCTTGGCCAAGCCATGGTGTAGACCTGGCAACGAGAGCGAATGGTGGGCAAGAGCAAATGGGACGCACTCGTGCTCAAGACAAACCTAAAGCCCTCGGGGGGCTCTTCCAGCGTTTTTAAAAGGCTATTGGCCGTGATGGGGTTCATGCGCTCAGCGGGATAGACCATGGCCACTTTGCCCGTCAAGCCTGAGCGGGTGCTGTGGCTAAAGGTGATCAACTCTCTGCAGGCCTCCACCTTGATCTCTTTGCTGGGTTTTCTCTCCTTTTTGTCCAATTCCCGCACTGTTTTGTCGTTCATGGGCCACTCGAGTTCAATCATCTCGACCTCTGGCATCAGGGCAAAGAAGTCTGGGTTGGTTCTCACATCAAAGCCGTGACAGCTGCTGCAGTGGTGACAGGCTCCCTTGGGTTGCGGCTTTTCACACAACCACGCTTTGGCCAGGTGAAGGGCCAACTCGTATTGGCCCAATCCAGAGGGTCCTTGGAGCAACCAAGCGTGTCCCTTTTGGGTCAAGAGGTGAGTGAGTTGGTGCTCCAGCCAAGGATACAAAGTGTCTTTCAAACGTGCGGCTCCCGACTTGGGTCATTGAGGTTGACCACGGGCACCACAATGCTTAGCCAACCCTTGGCAATCAGGCCACGGGTGAGTTGCTGCCAAACCTCGTGCTTGCTCACAGAAGCATCAATGCTCAAGAAACGGCCCTGCGACTCTTGGCAGCGCTTGGCATAGCCGGCTTGAACGAGCTTGAAGAATTGCAGGTTTTGAGACTCAAAGCGGTCCGGCGAGCGTGCTTGGACCAAGCGTTCAGCGGCAATTTGAGGGTCCAAATCAAACCACACCGTCAAATCCGGTTGACTCAACGCGTGCGCGTCGAGCTCCTTGGCTTG
>CANJNC010000118.1 GCA_947475685.1 Comamonadaceae bacterium
AATCCTTGACAGCATTTTGAGTCAGCATCCGGCCCTCACAAGCATCCGGCGGGATCTGCATGCTCACCCCGAGTTGTGTTTCAAGGAAGTGCGGACGGCGCAAACAGTCTCGAATTTACTGACATCCTGGGGCATCGAGGTCCACCATGGCATTGGCACCACGGGTCTTGTGGGCGTGATCAAGCGAGGCAGCAACCCCCGCACCATAGGACTTAGAGCCGACATGGACGCCTTGCCCATGCAAGAGAGCAACACCTTTGCGCACACCAGTGTGCAACCCGGTCAAATGCACGCCTGTGGGCACGACGGACACACCGCCATGCTCTTGGCCGCGGCGCAACACTTGTCCCAAGACACCAGCCTAAACGGCACGGTGTATTTGATTTTCCAGCCCGCTGAAGAGGGCGGCGGAGGGGCTAGAGAGATGATCAAGGAAGGCCTCTTTGAGCGCTTTCCCATGCAAGCGGTCTTTGGCATGCACAACTGGCCAGGCCTTCAGGTCGGTCAATTTGCGTTGAGTCCAGGTCCCGTGATGGCGTCGAGCAACGAGTTTCGCATCACCATTCAAGGCAAAGGCGGTCATGCCGCTTTGCCGCACAACACCATCGACCCCGTGCCCATCGCAGCTCTGATGGTGCAAGCCTTCCAAACCATCATCACCCGAAACATCAAGCCGGTGGATGCAGGCGTCATCTCTGTCACCATGATCCACGCTGGAGAAGCCACCAACGTCATCCCTGACAGCTGTGAACTGCGCGGCACCGTGCGCACCTTCAGTTTGGGTGTGCTGGACACGATCGAGGCCCGCATGCGAGAAACTGCTGAGCATCTTTGCACAGCTTTTGGTGGCAGTTGCAGCTTTTCTTTCAAGCGCAACTACCCACCCACGATCAACCACCCCAAAGAGAGCGCCTTTGTTCAAGAGGTGATCGGCCAAGTGTTTGGCGCCAGCCAACTCGTTGCCCAAGAACCGACCATGGGCGCTGAAGATTTCTCCTTCATGCTGCAAAAAACCCCGGGCGCTTACCTTTTCATTGGCAATGGAGATGGACTACACAGGGAGATGGGCCACGCGGAGGGACCCTGTGTCCTGCACAACCCGTCCTACGACTTCAACGACGACTTGATCCCCTTGGGCGGCTCCCTGTGGGTGCACTTGGTCCACGCGTGGCTGAAAGCGCCAGCAGCTTGATCGATGCTTTGATCCTTTGCACCCACCCGGCCTGGGTGGACGTGATGCGTGACACTTTGCAGGCCTTTCATCCAGGCGCACAGCTTCACTTTGTGCATACCGATGAAGACTTGCAAGCGCTTGATCCAAGGCTACTGCAAAAGAGCCGATTGATTTGCCTGTTCAGCCAAGTGATCGTCCCGCCTCATATCTTGCAAGAAGTCGCATGGGGAAGTTTTAATTTCCACCCAGGCCCGCCCACTCGTCCCGGCTGGGCACCCTTGAATTACGCCATTCTTGAAGGAGATACGCATTTTGGGACCACCTTTCATGTGGCCACAGAACGGGTCGACCAAGGAGAGATTTTGGCAGTGGACGAATTTGATATCAGTCCCCCCTTGACCTACCCACAGCTCTCCCATTGGGTGAGCGAGTCCTTGATGCGCTTGATCTCCCGAGTAGGTCCGGCTTTGTTTGCCAAGTCCCAAGCAAGTTCCCAAGGCCAATGGGCCTGGGGAGACCAAAGACGATTCAAATCCAATCTCCAAACCGACACCTTGGTCAAGAGTGAAGACTTGGATGCCAAGCACATGGACCGCCTCGTACGAGCCTTTGGCATGAGTGCTGAATTGTGCAAATTGAGAATCCTGCATGAAGCGCAAGTCTTTGTATACGACCCCTTGAGACAGTTCAAGCCCCTCGAAGCCGACTTATCGCTTCACGGACATTTGTTGTTCAAAATCCCTTCCAAACCTTGATACAGGTTTATCCAATTATCTGATCTTGAACCCATGCACACTCCCTCTATAGCTCCAGCTTTGGCTCCTACTTTGGCTCACTCTTCAGACCCTTCTTCAAACGAACTCTTTTCACTGAGCGCCATGGAGCTCTCCTCAGGTCTTCATGCCAAGCGCTTTTCTTGTGAAGACGTGATGACGTCTTTCTTAGATCACATTCACCACTTTAACCCTATTTACAACGCCATTGTGAATTTGCGTGACAGAGATTCGCTCCTTATGGAAGCACGTGCGGCCGATCTAGCTTTGTCCAAGGGTCAATCCAAAGGCTGGATGCATGGACTGCCCATCGCCGTCAAAGACTTGGCCCAAACATCGGGCGTTGCCACCACATTGGGCTCACCGCTCCTTGAACACAACATGCCCAAAGAGGACTGCGTCATGGTCTCGCGCATGAGAGAGTGTGGCGCCATCCTCATTGGCAAAACCAACACCCCAGAATTTGGCTTGGGGTCTCACACCTTTAACACGCTTTTTGGGACCACGTCCAACGCCTACAACCCCAAGCTGTCAGCAGGCGGCAGCAGTGGAGGAGCCGCCTGTGCGCTGGCTTTAAGAATGCTGCCCTTGGCCGACGGATCGGACTTCATGGGTTCTCTCAGAAACCCTGCCGCTTGGCAAAACATATTTGGCCTTCGCCCCTCTCAAGGCCGAATCCCCAACCTACCCAGCACCGAGCTCTTTGTCCAGCAACTGGGGGTGGAAGGCCCCATGGCCAGAAACATCGCTGATTTGAGCATGCTGCTTGGCACCCAAGCCGGCTACGACGATCGCTTTCCTCTAGGCATCGGCTCTGAATCCAAAGACTTCATGCAAGAGATGAAAGAATTGGCCAAGGGTTACGTCCCAAAATCCAATTCACTCTCTGGCATCAAAGTGGCATGGCTGGGGGACTTGGACGGGTATTTGCCCATGGAGCGTGGCGTCCTCTCTCAATGCGAAAAGGGCTTAGCGCGACTTGAACAGAGCGGCGCGCACATTGAACACCTGTCCCCCAATTTAGATCCTCAGAAAGTCTGGTCTGCTTGGTTGACGTTGAGACACGTGTCCGTTGCGCATCGTTTGTCACCGCTCTTGTCTTTGCCTGGAGCCATGAACCAAATGAAGCCAGAGGCCCTGTGGGAAATCCAAGGTGCCAAGGACATCAGCGCAATTCAATTTTTAAATGCAAGCCAAACCCGTAGCCAACTTTTTCAAAAGCTTCACACCCTTCTTCAAAGCCACGATGTCTTGTGCCTGCCCAGTGCACAGGTTTGGCCTTTTGCAAAAGAGATGCATTGGCCAAGCTCCATTGACACGCACAAGGGCCAGGTCCCAATGGACACCTACCACCGCTGGATGGAGGTGGTCATTTATGCAACTCTGGCGGGTCTGCCCACTTTAAATGTTCCGGTGGGGTTCAACAAGGAAGGTCTTCCCATGGGCATGCAACTCATCGGGCAACCCAGAGGAGAAGTGCAACTCCTCAAAATTGGACAGGCCTATGAAGCCCAAATCTCAGATTGGTTAAGCATCAAACCGTCTATCTTGGGTGCAATTTAAATCAAGGCAATTTTGTGAATGTGCAAAAAACTCGATGAGGCAGTTCTGATTCTTGAAGTCTCATGAAATCCCCTCGAATTTTTTCCATGTCAAAGAGCGTATCAAGCGTTTTCTCGTGCCACTGACAATTGAAGACCTGAAGCATTCATGACAGCAAGAAGCGTTTTGACAGTAGGGTTGCCGCGTGGGCCAAGTGCACGATAAAGGCTTTCACGAGGTATACCAGCTCGCTCAGCAACAGCTTTCATACCTTGCGCTTCAGCAATGTGTCTTAAGGCTAAAAGAAGCGCTTTTTGACCACCCGCTTGATCCACTTCCTCCAAAGCAGTGGCAAGATACTCGTTTGCAAAGTCAGGGTCTTCTTTGAGCATCTCAATGACCGCTTCGTCATGGGTGCGCTTAGGTCTGCTTGCTTTCATTTGATATTCCTTCTTTGTTGCCAATCTTCCCAAAATAAATGTGCTTGCTTGATATCAGACTGTTGCTGACGCTTATCTCCACCCATTAAAAGCAGAATCAACTTTTGACCAGCTTGTGCGTCATCAACTCTATAACCGGGACCCCAATTTCATCGAGCCTCCCAGACACCACCACCTACTGGCTCGACATCACCGAAATTTCCGCTAGCCATGCGGCCGATACGAACCACTACAAGCGCACGAGCCTTGCGATCCGAGAGCGACGCCAGCCATTTCGAATAACGATCATCACCATCAGCGGTCAAGTCAACTTGAATATCAAACATATTGTCTGTGAATTATAAGTTACAGACTAAACAGATGAACAGTCCATCTAGAATTTTTTTATGTCTGGATCTATTCCCCAAGGTCGCCCCAAAAAAGCCCG
>CANJNC010000119.1 GCA_947475685.1 Comamonadaceae bacterium
CCGAGACAAAGAACTGCCCCTCAAAGTCTGGTGTGTGCTGACGGGAGTGGGTCTTGTAGTAAAGCTGACTGCCCTTTTCTACTTTAGGGAAAATGATGACCTTTTGCTTGGCCTCACTGTAGATGTTGGACCCCGTGTCAGAATACTCATCTTGGGTCCTGATCTTATCGAGCTCGACTTTGATCCTCTCACCGCTGGGCTGCACGGTATACGCATCTAGGACTTCAACACTTTCTAAAGAGCTGTTGAAACTCACCTTTTGCTCACCCAGTTTAGACACCCCATTTTCTGTATCGATGCGAAGGAGCACCTCCATGACCTGCTCGCTTGAGCCGTCCTTGTTGACTTTGTAGTGCTCGGCATATTTCAAATAAGTCCCATTGGGCACGTATTCGGCAAAACTGAAAGGGATTTGCAGGACCACAGCCCATAAAAAGCTGTACTTTAGAAATGTCATCATCAATCCCATTCTGTTAAAAATTCTGCTTTAATTTTGCGCTTTTGCACCCACGCAAAGCCCACTCGCTCACCCATGGCCACCGACCACTGTCGACCGTTGTCGGTGGAGCCGTCAAAGGTATTGAAGGTTCCTGGGACTTTGAATGCCCAAAGCTTAAAGCCTGATTCACGCAGACTTATAAACTCTCGCCAGCCTGCGGCCAAATTGCCAAACGGCTCTTTAGGCGTTCTTCCCAGCGGATCCTCAACCATGGAGTTTGACTCTGCTTCCTCAACCGTCACTTCATTCAGGAGATGCTTCTTTTTACAAATGAAGTCGTCCTCTGGGTTGTAGGGCTCTGGCTTACTCTCCAAGAGTTGAGGAAAAATAGCGGCCAAAATTAATACCAAAATACTGATAGGCCAAATCAAATAAGCAATCGCTTTGAAAACGATGTCCTGTTTCTCATGATGGGACAGCTGAAAAAAAGGCGTTCTCTCCTTTTTTAAAAACTGCTCAGGATAGGACTCTTTGTAAGCCTGCATCGCATCTCTGGTGAAGTTGCCACTCTTTTTTTTCTTGTCCAACACATCATTGATGAACCGAATCGACAACACCAGGATTGCACCGAGACCCAAGTAAAAAAATGCCCAAACATAGTGGTCAGCTTGCATTGTTTTTCCCAAATCGCGTCTTCAAGTGGGAGATCTTCATTGACACACGTATGAATAAAAAGAGCATCATGCTTTACTCCTTTGGGATGGTGGTGAGGGCTGCGATGTGATAGTCCTTTGGCGCACCTTGAGGGGCTATGCCGTTGACCACGACCCGTCGATCAACCACCACGCCCTTTTTGACTTTAAAAAAGAGGTCCTTTTCATAAACACTTCCAAACCCACCATGGACGTATTTGACCAATGCGCCTTGGGGGCACCTGAGTTCACCCGTGAACCAGTGCGCAAATAAGCCATTGGGATAGTCAGGAAACACCCGCTCCATGCCAACTTCCTCATAGCCCTTTTCCCCTTCTATGGTTGCATCCAAGGACTTCAAATACAAACGATCCTCCTCGATCTCCCATGTTCCCACATACCCTCTCCAAAGCGCGGTATGTGGGGACATGAAACGAACGGTCATAGGGGTTTTCTCAATAAAGAGCTCCAGGGGCTCGTTGCAGAGATCTAACTCTTCGCCCTCAAAAAGCAATTTTTCAGGAACTTGTGCGGTCATGACGGCCCCCTTGTGTGGATGTTCTGTACTCTAAGTCACTCAAAGCTCATTGAGTGATCTTGTGAACGTTTTCGCCCAAGCAATCATTTGCCAACTCAAACCGAACCAGACCGAATTAGGCTCAAAAACCTAGGGTTTACCATCTGTTAGACATGTTTTAGAGCTTCATCGAGTCTGAGCATCGGTTGCAACTTTAAAATAGGGGCAGCTCAAATTGACTTTAAGGCGCTTGGAGTTCATTCAGGTCTGTCACCCCCCTCGACGATCAGTCCAGCTGATCGGTCCATGGTAAAAACGATAGGAAAAAAAGGGGAGGTAACAACTGTTTTTATCATGGATCCGACTTGACGTTGAGACATGCGCCTGCTCTTCTTGAAGGCGAGTCAATCTGGGTCCTTTTTTAAAGGACAATGGATGCCTTGACTTTGTTTTGCGCCCCTCACGGACCTTTTTTTTATCTTTTCTAGCCAACATGAAACCCATCCCCCAAGCCCCCTACCGCGTAGCCGCCGACATCGGTGGCACCTTCACCGACGTGGCGGTGTTTGACGCGAGCCGCTCGCAACTGATCCTGGGTAAAACCTTGACCACCCCCAAACGGCTGGTGGATGGGATATTGACCGGTCTAGCTAAAACACAGATCAAACTCAACAACGCCCATTTGTTTTTGCACGGCTCTACGGTTGCCATCAACACCATGCTTGAGAGAAGTGGTGCCAAAACCGCCTTGCTCACCACCCAAGGCTTTCGCGATATTTATGAGATTGGGCGCATCAATCGGCCCGACTCCTTTAATTTGCGCCATCAAAAGCACGAGCCCCTGGTCGCCAGAAACTTAAGGTTTGAGGTCGGTGAAAGACTGCTGGCAACAGGCGAGGTTCTCAAAGCCTTGAAACTCTCAGAGCTAGACGCCGTGATCCAGGCCTTGAAAGCTCAAAAGATAGAGTCCTTGGCCATTTTGTTTCTTCACGCTTACCGAAACCCCTCTCACGAGAGACAAGCGCGCGACTATATCCAAAAGAAGCTTCCCGCTCTATTTATATCCATCTCTTCAGACATCTCCAAAGAGTACCGAGAGTTTGAACGCACATCAACCGTTGCCGCCAATGCCTACATCGGCCCTCGAGTGAACAAGTACTTGGGTGAAATCGAGAGCGAACTCAAAGAAGTCTCTTTCAAAGGCAAATTTCTGGTGGTGCAGTCCACCGGCGGGCTCTATTCCCTGGCCGAAGCACGCGCGGACTGTGTTCGCATGATGGAGTCAGGTCCTGCTGCGGGAGTCATTGGGACCGAAGCACTTTGCAAGTCCTTAGGCATTGACAACGCCATTGCCTTTGACATGGGGGGCACAACCGCCAAAGCTGGGGTGATTCGAAACCAAGAAGCCTTGGTGGCCAATAGCGTGATCATTGGGGGCTATTTGCGAGGACTGCCGCTATTGACACCGACCATTGACATCCATGAAGTGGGCACCGGTGGGGGCAGCATTGCTCACCTGAGTGCCAGTGGCGCTTTGCGCGTGGGGCCGCAAAGCGCGGGTGCCACCCCTGGTCCCGTGTGCTATGGCCTAGGCGGGAGTGAGCCCACCGTCACCGATGCCAACCTGATCTTGGGCCGTCTCGATCCCGATCATTTCTTGGGTGGTGAGATGGTCTTGGACAAGCAAGCCGCCATTCAAGCGATGAAGTTGAAGATCGCCGACCCCTTGGGCCTCACGGTCCCCCAAGCAGCCTTAGGGATCTTAAGGATTGCTGCGGCCTCCATGTCTCATGCCGTGAAAGGCGTCACCACCGACCGCGGTCTTGACCCAGGCGCCTTTCCCAATTTGTTCGCCTACGGCGGTGCGGGCCCCTTGCACGCGGTGATGGTCGCGAGAGAACTGAGTTTGCCCAAAGTCATCATTCCCAGAGCACCGGGTCACTTCTCTGCCTTTGGGATGCTTTTGGCCGATTTCAGAAAAGATGTGGTGCTCTCCAAGTTCACAAGCTTATCGAGCACGAGCATGGACACGTTGAACGCATGGTTCAAGGAGATTGAGGCGCTGTCCACCCAGTCTTTGAACTCGGTTGAGCTCTCCACGCGCAAAATTCACTACAAACGCTTTTTAGACATGCGCTATTTGGGGCAAGAACACGCGGTGACGGTGGAAATTCCAGCCAAGGTGTTCAAAGATCGCTCCCTGTCCGCACTCAAAGCCGTCTTTGATGCGGTCCACCTTGAGCGCTATGGACGTGGCTCACCCCATGAGCCCTGTGAAATTGTAAGTTTACGCAGTGCGCTTCTTGGAGAGCTTAAAAAACCCGCACTCGAAAGCATTCCTGTGGGCACGAAAACACCCCCCAAGACCGCAAGCCTTGGCGTGCGCAGGGTGATGTTTGAGGGCTCAAAAGCCCACACCACACCGATTTACAAGCGAGAAGCACTCAAGGCCAACAACACCATCAAAGGCCCCGCTTTGATCATCGAGCACGCCTCGACCACGGTGGTCTACCCAGGCGACACGCTCAAAGTCGACACGCAGGGCAACTTGCACATCCAAATTTCATTGTGAGCCGATTATGAAAACCCATGAGCCCCAGGCCAATCACAAATCCA
>CANJNC010000120.1 GCA_947475685.1 Comamonadaceae bacterium
ATCAAGATCGGGCGAAAGCGCAGCAAACACGCTTCAAAAATAGCGTCTCTTGGTGAGAGCCCTCGAGCGCGCTCTGCGTCCAGCGCAAAGTCAATCATCATGATGGCGTTCTTCTTCACAATGCCAATGAGCAAAATCACACCAATGACCGCAATCACCCCCAAATCCATGCGGCTCGCCCACAGGGCCAACAAAGCACCCACGCCAGCCGAGGGAAGTGTGGAGAGGATGGTGAGCGGGTGGATGTAGCTTTCATACAAAACACCGAGCACAATGTACATGGTCACAATCGCTGCCAAAATCAACCACAGTGTGTTGGACAAGGAGTTTTGAAAGGCCAAGGCGGCGCCCTGATAGGTGCTCTCGATATTGATGGGCATACCCGCCTTTCTCAAAGCCGCGAGTTCATCGTTGATCACCCCCACAGCCTCCCCCAAAGACACGCCAATGCCTGGCTGAAAGGACAAGGTCACAGCCGGGTACTGGGCCATGTGCATGACCCCCAAGCGCGTGGTTTTTTCTTCAAAGCTTGCCAGCGTGCTCAAAGGGACTTGAACGCCTGTGCTGCTGGGAACAAAGAGACGCTCCAAGGCTTTGGGCCCGTCTCTGAAAGACGACTGCACCTCCAAAACCACACGGTATTGATTGCTTTGGGTGTAGATGGTGGAGATCAAACGCTGACCAAAAGCGTCGTACAAGGCATTGTCAATGGCGGCAATGCTCACCCCCAATCGACCGGCCGCTTCTCGGTCGATGCGCACAAAGGCCTGCAGACCTTTTTCTTGCAAATCGCTCACCACGACCGACAACTCCGCATGCGTGAGCAATTGATCTTTGAGCGTATTCGACCAAAGGCTCAAAGCGTCGATGTCGGGGCCACTCAAGACAAAGGCAAAGGGCGCCTTGGCAATGCGGTCATCCAAGCTCAAGTCCTGTACCGGTTGGAAATACGCTTGCATGCCCGTGGTTTGAGAGACCCGGCTTTGAAGCCTTGCAATCAAGTCGCGCTGGGTGTCTCGTCGCTCTCTTTTGGGGGTCAAGGAGAGCATCATGCGACCCGTGTTGATGCTCATGTTTTGACCGTCCACACCGATGAAGGAGGTCAGACTCGCGACATCGGGGTCTTCTAGAAACAAAGCAGCAAGATCTCTTTGCTTGTCCTTCATGGCTGCAAAAGAACTCGACTGCGAGGCCTCGGTGATCACCTGAATGCTGCCCGTGTCTTGCTCGGGAAAGAAGCCCTTGTCGCTCACCATATACAAGAGCGCTGTGAGCGCCAAAGTGCCTAAAAAGACGCTCCAAGTCTCTTGGGGTCTCAGGAGCACCCAATGCAAAGCTTTGGCATAGGTGGCAATGGTGCGTTCAATCAAATTGCCCACCCAAAGCGACCAAGGGGCAGCGCGCGAAGGTGCATTGCCAGCGCTTGCGTGCGACAAGGTCCCTGTCCTCAAGATCTTGGAGCACATCATCGGCGTCAAGGTGAGAGACACGACCGCGGAGATCAAAATGGCCACCGCCAAAGTGATCGCAAACTCATGAAACAGCCGGCCCACCACATCCGCCATGAAAAGCAAGGGGATCAAGACCGCGATCAAAGAGAAGGTGAGAGAGATGATGGTAAAACCAATTTCTTTTGCACCGTCCAAGGCTGCCGTGTAGGCGCTTTTACCCATCTCCATGTGGCGAGCGATGTTCTCGATCATCACGATCGCATCGTCCACCACAAAGCCTGTCGCAATGGTCAAGGCCATCAAGGTGAGGTTGTTGACGGAGAACCCCAGCAAATACATCACCCCAAAGGTGCCCAGTAGCGACAAGGGCACGGCCACACTGGGGATCAAAGTGGCTTGAGGGCTTCTTAAAAACAAGAAGATCACCAGCACCACCAAAACGATCGAAATCAGCAACTCGATTTGCACGTCTTCGACGGAAGCTCGAATGGTGAGCGTCCTGTCGTTCATGATTTCCAAGTCCAAGGACTCGGGTAAATTGGCCTTCAAATTGGGCAAGGTCGCTTTGAGCCGGTCCACGGTCTCGATCACATTGGCACCCGGTTGACGTTGCACATTGATGATGATGGCGTCTTTTTGGTTGGCCCAAGCGGCCATGCGAATGTTCTCTGGCGCGTCGCTCAAAGTGGCAACATCTTCCAATCGAAGCGGGTTGCCATTTTTATAGGCGATGATCAATTTGGCGTACTCTTTGGCCGAGCGCATTTGATCATTGGCGTCCAAGGTGGAGGATCTCTTGGGTCCATCAAAACTGCCCTTGGCCATGTTCACATTGGATTGGGCAATGGCTGCACGAATGTCTTCCAAAGAAAACCCACTTTGACTCAAAGTGCCTGGATTGACTTGAACCCGAACGGCGGGACGACGCCCTCCACCTAAACTCACCAAACCCACACCTGAGATTTGAGACAAGCGTTGAGCGATGCGGTTTTCGACCATGTCATGCACTTGGGTGATGGGCAAGGTGGGAGAGCTCACCGCAAGGGTCAAAATCGGAGCGTCCGCGGGATTGACTTTGCTGTAGATGGGCGGCATGGGCAAGTCGTTGGGCAACAAATTTCCACCCGCATTGATCGCCGCTTGCACTTGTTGCTCGGCAATGTCCAAGGTCAGCGCCAAAGAGAACCTGAGCGTGATGACCGAGGCGCCACCTGAACTCACCGAACTCATCTCATCCAAGCCCGGCATTTGACCAAACTGTCTCTCAAGCGGAGCCGTGATCGAAGACGTGACCACCTCAGGGGATGCGCCTGGGTACAAGGTCGTGACTTGAATGGTTGGGTAGTCAACTTGCGGCAAGGAGCTGATGGGCAGCAATCGGTAGGCCAAGGCACCCGTGATGACAATGGCCATCATCAAAAGAGAGGTCGCAATGGGCCTCTCGATGAAAAGCTTGGACAAGTTCATGCAAGCCCCGTCATGTCGTGCTCATTCACCTTGGGACTGACGACGTTCTCTGAGCTTTTGAAAGAAAGCGCGTCTTTCTTCTGGGCTCATGGCCTTGACCTTGTCGACCATCTCAGGTGGGAGTCGGTCCATCCAGCGTGGGCGCTCTGATCCACCTTCGGGAGAAGCACCGGTTGGCGCTCCCTGGCCTTGTGTTGGCGCGCTCATTGGGGACTGTGTTTGAGCAACCGGTGCACCTGCTGTACCTGCTGTACCTGTTGCACCGGTTGCACTGGAAGAGTTTGAAGCGCTTGACTTTGCAGGCGTTGCAGGCGTTGCAGGCGCTACAGAGGGACTGCTGGGACTAGGTTCACCCTCCTTCTTTTTAAAGCCTGCATTTGGGCCTTGGGTTTTCACCACCTCCACACGGCTGTTGTCTCTCAAGCGGTCCGCTCCATCGGTGACCACCATCTCTCCCACTTTCAAAGCACCTTGAATGGCTTCTAGCGCTTGAAATTCAGCTTGGGTGGCCAAGAGTTGAACCCTTTGCGTTCTGACCGTTTTGTCCTCTTGCACCACCAACACAAAGGTGCCGATGGAGCCACGCTGAATGGCGGTGACGGGCACGACCATGGCCTGCTTGATCACATCGAGCTGCAATTGGACGTTGGCAAATTGATTGGGGAAAAGTCGTCCCTCTTTGTTGTCCAATTGGGCTTTGAGTTTCAAGGTCGATGTGCTCAAATCGATGGCGTTGTCGGTGGTTTGAACCAGTCCCTTGGCCAAGACCTCGCGCTGATCTCTGTCCCAGGCGACAACGGGCAAGCTTTGCCCGCGGTTGAGTTTTCTTTGGATCAGGCCCACATGCATCTCGGGCACAGAAAACACCACCGACATGGGCTGCGTCTGGGTGATGGTGACCAAGCCCGTCGGGTCCCCCGATCTCACCAAACTACCGAGCTCCACGGTTTTAAGACCCAATTTACCCGAGATCGGAGCCACCACTTTGGTGTAACTTAAATTGAGCTTGGCGCTCTCTAAAAGGGCTTGATCGGTTTGAACCGTGCCCATCAATTGACCGATCAAGGCCTCTTGGGTATCGAGTTGCTGCTTGGCAATCGCATCTTGTGCCCAAAGCTCTTTGTAGCGTTGAGCGTCCAACTGCGCGTTTCTAAGGAGCGCTTGATCGCGGTTCAATTGACCTTGCGCTTGCAGAACTTGAACTTCAAAGGGCCTGGGGTCAATCTCTGCCAAGAGCTCTCCAGCCTTCACAAACTTGCCTTCGGTCCACCGGATGGCTTTGAGTTCGCCATCGACTTTGGGGCGAACCAC
>CANJNC010000121.1 GCA_947475685.1 Comamonadaceae bacterium
ACCAAGTGCTCACAACTTGAATGATCCAATATTTCAGGGCAGCGCTTTTGAAGCTCAAGCCAAGCACCTGGCATGAACTCGCTCAAATGCACATCCTTGCCGTATGGACCTAAGCTCAGCAAGACAGGATATTGCCCAGCGCCTTGTGGTCTGAACAAGTTGGCTTTAAGTCGAGCACCATCACGAACTGGAATATCAATGTCTTTTTCAAGAACCATCCTCCCACCGGATTTCAGATTCAATTCATGGGTTGTTGAAGCAGTAGACATGGTGATATCGACATCAAAGTATGTGCAGCAAAGAGTGCACATGAAAGTAAAAAAGTTAAATCCATTCTACCGCTCGGGACGGCAATAAAAATACACCCCTGCATAGGGACATGCATACTGGACAATCAGAGAAATTCAGATTAGATTGTGAAAAAAAGACAGCGCTCAAGTAAGTTAAAATTAACTTCCTAAAATCGATTGATCAACGGTATCCAAATTCATCAATTATGAAATCCTTTTTTTTGACAGTGTTGACTGGATTGTTTGTGGTTTTTAATTCATGCGCACAATCTTACCCAAACAAACCCATTAGACTCATCAGTGGCCCAGGACCCGATATAGCCGCCAGACTGCTGGCCAATCAACTCAGCCCCAAATGGAGTCAACAAATCATTCCTGAGACTCTTGCAGCAGCGAGTGGAAAGATTGCAGCCGAAACAGTACTGAAATCTAAACCGGATGGCTACACACTTTTGAATGCAACTTCTAGCTTTCAAATTTCCCATGCCCTAGGCATCAATGTCGTTGATGTTGTCAACGAACTCACTCCCATCATCATGACCAATGTACTTCCATTCATTTTGGTCGTCCCTGCACAAGCGCCCTTTAAGAGCGTTGCCGAACTCGTTGCTAAAGCTAAATCATCGCCCCAGCACTTAAATTACGCCTCAGGCGGCAATGGAACCTTACCGCACCTGGCTGCAGAAACCTTTAAATCTTTGTCCAAACTTGAATTGGTTCACGTACCCTTCAAGTCCGCAGATCAAGCCGCCCTCTCTGTGGCGTCCGGACAAGTGGAGATGATGTTCACCTCATACCCCGTGGTCAAAGGACTGGTTGAATCAGGCAAACTTAAAATCCTTGCAACCACTGCCGCAAAGCGACTTGACGTTTTGCCTGATGTACCAAGCATGCTTGAGCTTGGGTTTACTGAGTTTAACTTCATCAGCTGGACATGTCTTTTTGCACCCGTGGGAACGCCTCAAGCGGTCATCTCAAAAATACACTCTGATGTATCAGTTGCCTTGAACTCTGAGGAACTAAGGCGGCAATATAGACAATTGGGCTTTGAACTACCGAGCGACGAGCACATGGACGAGAAATTATTAAGTTTCTTAAAGAAGGATTCACAAAAATTAAATGCTCTTCTCAAATCCAGCCAAGTAAAAATCGATTAGGGACTCGAACATCAACATGACTGCAAAACTTACGCCTAAGCGAATCGTCACCACACAAAATGACATGGGTCGATCCACAGTTCTGATTGAAGATCATGGTGCGCCCCCAAAAGTTCTGAGCAAAGCAGGAGGATTGATACTGACTGAGCTATGGGAAACCAAGTCAAACCCTGCGGACAATTCGGGAGACAAAGACCTCGCAAGAAAAGAACAAAAGATAGAACCCGATCTTGCAGGAAGCCTCTTTCGTCTGATCGAGTACCCACCTGACTCAATCAGACTTGCATCGATAGACCCCCTCGCGCATTTTGACAGCATGGGTGTGGATACACGCCAAGACGTTGCCAAAAGACACCCTGGCATGCACAAAACAGATACCATTGATTACGCGGTCATTGTGCGCGGTGAAATTTATGCAGTGTTGGACGATCAAGAAGTTTTGATGAAACAAGGAGACTGCATCGTTCAAAGAGGGACCCACCACGCATGGAGCAATAAAAGCAATGAACCCTGCTTGATTGCTTTTGTTCTTTTATCTGCGCAACCGCTCAAATCTATTTCATAAATAATGGACTTCAAAAGAAATGCGCATGTGCTCTTAAGCCCATTTCAATCCGATGGACTCTATGGCGAACGTACAAATTTCTTCATCCTCGTCCCCTGTGCCTCCACTTGCACCCATGGATCCTAAGGCTTGTCCATCTGAATCCTTGATGATGACGGCACCCGTTTGGGGCAAAAAATTCCCTCCAGCAGTCGCAGCCAACGAAACGAAGAAATTGGGATTGTCTTTGGCCCGTTGACCCAAAGCTCGACTGGATACGCCCATACCCATGGCGCCCCATGCTTTGGCTTTGGCGATATCAAACCTAAACATACTCGCACCATCTTCAATAGCACAAGCCTTGATATTGCCTGAGGCGTCTAAGACCACAATGCCCATCGACTTGAATCCAGAACTTCTAGCCTTGCTCATTGCGACGTTCAACAATTGGGTGGCTTGTTCGATGGTGATGGCATTCAATTGAATAACTCCTTCAAAGGCAACGGGGTTTAGAAAAAAAATTAAAGCATTGCTTTTTTCGATCTTAAATCATTTTAGGCCCTAGGGAAAACACCAATACGCCTATGGAATCACAAATATGTAAGTTTTTTGTAAATTCAAATAATGAACGGATCCAAGAAAAGAGGACCAAATTTTCAAAAAACCAATTTACACTTGTACCCAGACTTCAAACGTCAAACCTTAGTTTTTTTCAGCCTTTCACATTGCCAATTGGACCATCAACATGACTCATGCATCCTCAAGAATTACTGGCGTACGCAGTGTCGCGCTCAGCGTGCCAGACCTGCAAGCCACAGCCGATTTTTTTACCAAGACATGGGGTCTAGAACTGACTGAAAACAAAGGGGGAGTTCAATATTTCAAAGGGACTGGATCGGATGCATTTTTAATTTCACTTCGGCAAAGCAGTGGTCCAGCCAAACTCATTGACGTGAGCTTAAGAGCAGCAAGCTTACAAGCCATCAATGAGATTCAAAATCACCTAGAAGGTCACGGAAAAGTGATCTCACAAACGGCCCCATTGAGCGAGCCTGGTGGTGGTGTTGCTTGCACCATTTCAGACAATGCGGGGCGAATTTATCAAATCGTGTTTGGTGACACACAAAACAGTGCCTCGCCTGAACAAAAGGATCGGCCTATACGATTGGCTCATGTGGTTTTGAACTCAAACGAGATAGAAGTGACTCAAAAGTTTTACGAAGAGGTATTTGATTTCTCTTTATCTGATCGAACAAAAATGATGGCTTTTATGAGATGCAATAGTGACCACCATAGCATTGCATTTGGAGACCAAGATAACAATGCTTTGAACCACATTGCCTTCGTGGTCTCTGACTTGGACGCGGTGATGCGAGGTGGGGGGAGACTCAAAGATGCTGGATTTCCAATCGCGTGGGGACCAGGTCGCCACGGGCCAGGCAACAATACGTTCAACTACTTTGTTGGACCCAGCAATATTGTGGTGGAGTATACAAGCGATATTGAACAAATTGACGACAACTATAAAGTTGGCGCCCCAAGTGATTGGACTTGGCCTCCTGGCAGGATTGATCAATGGGGTATTTCACCCATGCCCAATCAAACTTTGAAAGAAGCCCAGAGCAAAGTATTTTTTCAAACACCCTCATGACAAACGCCAAGGACTTTCGACCCTTTGTTCCAACCCTTGATTACCCAAGGGTTGCGGCTTTTCAGGGAAGAGATGCCTACCAACACGGAGAGGCTGGTTTAGCAAATCCTATTCCACAAGAGTTGCTTTTTAAGCCTTGGGAGAAGCTTTACGCAGAGCCCTTCAAAGGCATCACGACCGATGGCCAACCAATTGCCGATTTATACAACAGGCAATCTCAAAATGCACCCATTGTGGCCATGCTCCAAGCTGTACACACATTGCTAAAGCATTTAAATGCCGATCAAAAAAAAGCCTTGTGCCTACCCATTGATGCACGCGAATGGCGAAGATGGAACAACACAGAGATGTACATCTATCGCTTTGGGCTTCGCTTAGAAGAGCTTGAAGAGACCGTCAAGAAGTTGATTCTAAAGGTCATTTCTTCGAGCTTGAGTGATACAGGTTTCAAAAAAACCAGAGATGTGATGAAGATCAATCACTTCCTTGGCGAGCT
Source organism: Comamonadaceae bacterium (assembly GCA_947475685.1). Lineage (GTDB taxonomy): Bacteria > Pseudomonadota > Gammaproteobacteria > Burkholderiales > Burkholderiaceae_C > Limnohabitans. The sequence goes on from CANJNC010000121.1 coordinate 4,139, forward strand.
CACGGGAAACACCAAGGTTTTAGGAGAATGGAGCTTTAATTTCACCTTATTTGGGGA
>CANJNC010000122.1 GCA_947475685.1 Comamonadaceae bacterium
TGAGCGCGTAAACTCTCAGGGCGTCCCTTGTCTGGTGAGACTGCCGAGACGCCCATGCTTTCAAGTTTTGAGCGCAATTCGGGCTCCTTTAATGCAGTTTGTAGGGCCAAGGAGAGTCTATCAATGACTGCGCTGGGTGTGCCTTTGGGAGCATAAAGACCAAAAAATATACTGATGTCAAAACCCGATACAGACGCCTCATTGAGAGAGGCAATGTCGGGCATGGAGCTGAGTCTATTTTTGCCAGCGACAGCGTGAGCTTTGATTCTGCCTACCCCCATGGCGGGCAGGGTGGTGGAGGTTTGATCACACAGCAAATCCAGCTGCCCCCCCATCAAGTCATTCAATGCCGGTGCGGTGCCTTTGTAGGGAACTTGAATGAAGTTCAAATTCAATGCATTGGAGAACAGCAAAGCGCACAAATGGGATGCAGACCCCACCCCAGCGTGTCCCATTGAAATATCGTGTTGATTGGTTTTGACAAATCTAACAAAGTCTTTGACGTCCTTGACGGGGAGGTCTTTTCTGCTGACCAAAACCATGGGCCCTTCTGTTGCTAAACCAATAGGCTCAAAGTCCTCGACTGGGTGGTAGGGAAGGTTTTTGATCATAAAAGGGTTGGTGGCATGGCTCACGTGGATCATGAGCAATGTATTGCCATCAGGCTTTGCGCGTGCGACTTTGAGTGTGCCAATGCTGCCCGACGCACCAGAGGTGTTATCGACGATAATTTGCTGACCCAAGCCTTTTTGCATGGTTGCCGCAAAAAGCCGCGTGATGATGTCTCCTGGTCCGCCTGCTGCGTAGGGCATGACCATGGTGATGGTTTTGCTGGACGTGTCTTGTGCGTGGATGCTGGTAAGCGGGGAGATCAGCAACAAGAGCGTTGTAAGAAGAGATAAGATGGGGCTTGGCATGTCTGGTTTCCTTTTGCACGTGAAGGTGGAAAGCACCTTGACTATAAGACGTTTTGAGTGGTGCAAACCTATAGAAACTACTGAGTTGCTTGTTTCTTTGGCACACAGACTGTGATTTTGGTAAGGGAGTTTTTGCAATGGGAACATTTCGTTTTGCAGGCGGTGTTGCAGTCATTACCGGCGCAGCTTCTGGCATTGGGTTTGAGTTCAGTCGTTTGGCCTTTCTGCATGGGATGAAAGTGGTGATGGTTGATGTAGACGCCTTGGGTTTAGAGCAAGCGGTTGATTTACTGAAGGTGCCTGCAAGTGAGGTGCTCACAGTCCAAGTCGATGTCAGCCAAGACGATGAGATGGAACGTTTGGCCTTGAGCGTCTTTGAGCGCTTTGGTTGTGTGAATGTATTGATGAACAACGCGGGCGTTTGTTTGAATAAATCGGTTTGGGAGCATACCCAAGAAGATTGGCAGTGGGTATTTGGCGTCAATGTGTTTGCGATCAGCAACGCCATACGTCATTTTTTGCCAAAGATGTTAAATCAAAAAGAGGGGGGTCATATTTTGAATACCGCTTCCGTCGCGGGGCTTGTCAATACGCCTGGGTTGAGCGCCTACAGTGCGAGCAAACATGCGGTGGTGAGCATAAGTGAGACCTTGTATTTGGAATTGAAGGAGAGTCGCTCTCAGTTGGGCGTGTCTGTGCTGTGTCCTGCTTGGGTGCAAACCAATATTCAAAATGCTCAAAAAAGTCGACTTCCTCGCTACCAAAACCAAAGCGAAGTTTCCAGTGAGTCATCGATGAGGTATGAAGCTCAAATGAACCAAGCCATCACGCACGCCAAGTTAAGTGCAGGTGATATTGCGCTATGCACATTTGATGCCATTGATCGAAATGATTTTTATATTTTGCCCCACCGTAAAATTAACTCCATCATAGAGCGCAGAATGCAAGATATTTTGATGCAAAGAAATCCATTCATCGATGAAGGGTCAAAGCAATGAAAGCCATCCTTTGTGAAAAATTCGCTCCAATTGGCGAGCTCAAGTTGGCGGAGTTTGACAGACCTCAAATCAAAGACGGTCATGTGCTGATTGAAGTCGGGGCCGCGTCGGTCAATTTCCCCGATGCCTTGATCGTGCAGGGCTTGTATCAAAATAAACCCCCTGTGCCTTTTGTCCCCGGTCATGAGTTGTGCGGCATCGTGCGTGAAGTTGGGCAAGGGGTGACACGCTTTAAGGTCTCAGACCGTGTGGTGGCGACGCCTGGTGTGGGGGCCTTTGCAGAGTTTGCTTTGTCGCATGAAGACAAGGTCATTGCCATCCCAGCGCACATGAGCATGATCCAAGGCGCAGCCATCACATTGACCTATGGCACGTCCCTTCACGCCCTCAAAAACATCGCCCGCCTTCAAGCTGGCGAGCGTCTTTTGGTTTTAGGTGCCTCTGGTGGCGTGGGTTTGGCAGCCATTGAGTTGGGCAAATTAATGGGTGCAACCGTCATTGCTGCTGCATCTACTCAAGGCAAGTTGCAGGTTTGTGAGTCGATGGGTGCCGATGTGTTGATCAATTACGAAACAGAGGACCTTAAATCTCGGATCAAAGAAGTAACGCACTCTGTGGGTGCGGATGTGGTCTACGATGCTGTAGGCGGTAAGTTCAGTGAGGCGGCTTTAAGGGCACTGGCTTGGCGGGGGCGTTTTTTGGTGGTTGGATTTGCGTCAGGCGAGATCCCTAAAATTGCGTTGAATTTGGCGCTTTTATCTGAGAGGAGCTTGATGGGTGTTTTTTGGGGGGAGTGGATTCGCCGAGAACCGCTTGCCCACCTTGAGCAAATGGATTTCATCATCGAGCAAGTGCGCTTGGGTCATTTGAACCCCAAGGTCAATGAGGTGTATGCACTTAAAGATGCTGTAAAAGCCATTGAGCAACTGGCCATGAGAAAAGCGATTGGCAAGCTCGTGATTCAAGTCAACTCAAATATACACTGAGCCTGTCAAGTGAGGGACGGTGAGAACTTTATTCGCTTTTGATGTCAGCGGTTTTGATGACTTTTCCCCAACGATCGAATTCAGACTTGATGTACAGATTGAACTCTTGGGGACTTTTATTGGTTTGAATGCTGGCGCCAATATTTGCAAATCGCTCTTGCACATCATGGCTGTTAAAACCTTTGACAAGAGAGCTGTGCAATTTTTGAATGATGTCGCTTGAAACGCCCGCAGGAGCACCGATTCCGAACCAAGGAGCGATGGTCAAATCATTGAAACCAGATTCTTTGGCCGCGGGCACGAGTGGTAACTGAGCGGTTCTTTTTTCTGAAAATACAGCAAGGGCTTTGATTTTTTCAGCTTTCAATTGCGGCAAAGCAAGCACCAAAGAACTTTGAAAGTCCAAAAGGGTGACACCTGCCATCAAGTCTTGCATTTGCTGAGTGGCTCCTTTATAGGGAATGTGTGTCATTTTGATGCCCGATTGCAACTGCAAGAGTTCCGCTGCCAAATGGGGCATGGTGGCCACACCGGGTGTCCCAAAAGACAATTTATTGGGATTGGCTTTTGCGTAAGCGATCAACTCACTCAAGGTATTGAACGGCGCTTGGTTGTTTGCCACAACAATGGGGGTCATGGCAATGAGGTTGGTGATGGGCGAGAAGTCTTTGAATATGTCAAAGGGCACCGCTCCCAAGTGTGGTGCCACCGCAACCGTGATCAAGACCAGGCCCAAGGTGTAGCCATCGGGTGGCGACTTGGCCAACACACCGTGTCCGATGACACCATTGCCGCCTGGTTTGTTGTCAACAACAACGGCTTGTTTAAAGTCTTCTCGAATGATGTAGGCCGCCTCTCTGGCGACCAAATCCGTGGGTCCACCAGCGGGAAATGGAACGATCAACTTGATGGGGCGTGTTGGCCACTCTTGTGCCAAGCAGATGGGCAAGATCAGGCACGGTAGGGCGCATTTCAGTAGATTTTTGAGGATGATCTTCATGGCGTGTCCTTGCTCTATGTGTTCTATGTGTTTGATGAGCGGTGCTCTATCAAGTGCTGCTTTAAGGCCAACAAGTCCTCGATAAAGACAACTTGTTCATGCAAATGCTTGGGGATGGTGTGGGGTTGAGCAAGAGCAAAGACCTCCATTTGGGCGTCTAGTCCTGCAGTGATGCCAGTCAGACTGTCTTCGACCACGGCACAGTTCTTTGCATCTACTCCAAGTCTTTGCGAGACATGAAGGAATAAATCAGGCGAGGGTTTGAAGTGGCCCACTTCATAGGCGCTATAA
>CANJNC010000123.1 GCA_947475685.1 Comamonadaceae bacterium
AGTTCAGCGAGAACTTGGATCAGTTGATCGAGATGGGCGAAGAGTTGGGTGCGTTGTTGGGTGAGAGGTGCGTTCAAGCCCTGGGCATTGAGCCGCACCAAGCACACAGCTACGGCAAAGCGGCCATTGTGGGTGAGGACGGCGAGTTGGAGCACGCCGCCGCCCTTCTTCACCCCAAACTGGGGGCGCCTTTGAGAAAAGCGGTGAGCCATGGGGCCGCTTTGGTGCCCTCGGCCAAAAAAAGAGGCACCTTGGGCACCGCCATTGATGTACCCTTGGGGCACAAAGATGCTTCCTTTGTGAGGAGCCATTTCGATGCCATGGAGGCCCGTGTGAGTGATGCCCCCCGCGCCAAAGAGATCGTGGTCTGCGTGGTGGTGACCGACAGCGGCAGGCCCTGGGCCCGAATTGGTGGCCTGCAAGTCAGCGAGATTGTGGGTCAAGATGGTTTGCGTTGAGGCCAACCTCTTTTTTTTATGGACCTGTCAAACAAGTCGCATGCGTCTTGCTTGACGGGTTCCATGGAGTTTGAGTGTCTGAGTGTTTGATTGTTTTTGATTCAATGTGTTCCTTTAACTTTGGAGAATGACCCATGAAGTTTCATCGCCCGCTTCTTAATCACCTCATCGGTGTACTGACCCTTTTGAGTGTGTTGCCCACTTGGGCACAAAACACCATCAAAATAGGTGAGATCAACAGCTACAAAGCACAGCCGGCTTTTTTAGATCCCTATAAAAAAGGCATGGATTTGGCCATCGAGGAGATCAATGGCAGTGGGGGCGTGAACGGCAAGAAGTTTGAGCTGATCGTTCGAGACGACAACGCCAATCCGGGTGACGCCGTTCGAGCCGCCGAGGAGCTTTTGTCCAGAGAGAAGGTGGACATTTTGGCGGGCTCCTTTTTGTCAAACATTGGCCTGGCCTTGGCTGACTTTGCCAAGCAAAGAAAGGTCTTCTTTATGGCTGGCGAACCCCTGACCGACAAGATGGTCTGGCAAGGCGGTAACCGCTACACCTTTAGGCTTCGTGCATCGACCTATATGCAAGTGGCCATGTTGGTGCCTGAGGCGGTCAAGATGAAGAAAAAACGCTGGGCGGTGGTCTACCCCAATTATGAGTACGGACAGTCGGCCGCGGCCACTTTCAAGCAGCTCTTAAAAGCGGCTCAACCCGATGTGGAGTTTGTTGGTGAGCAAGCCCCCTCCCTTGGCAAAATCGAAGCCGGTGCAGTCGCTCAAGCCTTGGCGGACACCAAGCCCGATGCCATCTTCAATGTGCTTTTTGGAGCTGATTTGACCAAATTTGTGAGAGAAGGCAACACGCGGGGCCTCTTTGAGGGACGCGATGTGGTGAGTTTGTTGACGGGCGAGCCCGAGTACTTGGACGCCTTAAAGGACGAAACTCCCAACGGTTGGGTGGTGACGGGTTATCCTTGGAGCACCATTGACACGCCCGAGCACAAAGCATTCTTAAGCGCCTATCAAAAGCGCTTTGGGGACTATCCTCGTTTGGGCTCCATCGTGGGCTACACCACCATCAAAGCCATTGCTGAAGGGGTGAAGAAAGCCAAGAGCACCGAGACCGAGCGCATGATCACTGCATTCAGGGGGCTTAACTTTGAGACCCCTTTTGGCAAAGTGACCTTCAGAGCGGAGGACCATCAATCCACCATGGGCGCTTTTGTTGGCAAAATTAAAAACGACAACGGCAAAGGTGTGATGGTGGATTACCGCTACATGGACGGTGCGCGTTTTCAGCCAAGTGCTGAAGAGGTCAAAAAACTTCGCGCACCAGACTGATTCTTCAAAGATCATTTCATCCTTGAAGGACTGAGAGCGCCCCATGGAGTTGTCCTCCTTTGTTGTCCAATTTTTAAACGGTCTGGCCCAAGCTTCTTCCTTGTTTTTGGTGGCAGCGGGCCTGTCCTTGATCTTTGGTGTGTCGCGAATTGTGAACTTCGCGCATGGCTCATTTTTCATGTTCGGTGTCTACGTGGCGTACACCTTGACCGAAGGATGGGGACGCGCTTGGGGTTTGAGCTGGAGTTATTGGCCCTTGGTGCTTGCCACCGGTGTCTTGGTGGGGCTCTTGGGAGCGCTCATTGAGATGGTTTTTTTGCGCCCGATGTACAAGTCGCCCGAGATCTTTCAGCTCCTGGGCACCTTCGCCCTGGTCTTGATCTTCAAGGATGCCGCGCTGTGGCTTTGGGGGGCAGAGGACTTGATGGGTGCTCGAGCGCCAGGGTTTGGCGGTGCAGTTTCCATCTTAGGTCGACGAGTTCCAAGCTATGACTTGTTTTTGATCATCGTGGGCCCCTTGGTGCTCGCCATTTTGTGGTGGATCTTGAAACGCACGCGTTTTGGAGTGCTCATCCGCGCGGCCAGTCAAGACCGAGAAATGGTGGGCGCTTTGGGCGTTCATCAGCAGTGGCTCTTTACCGCTGTCTTTGCCCTGGGGTGTGCGTTGGCGGGCTGGGCGGGTGCTTTGCAGTTGCCAAGAGAGCCCGCGAACTTGAATTTGGACATGGTCTCCATCGGGGAGGCCTTTGTGGTGGTGGTGGTGGGGGGCTTGGGATCGATTCCGGGAGCCTTTGTGGCGGCCTTGTTGATTGCTGAGATCAAGGCGCTGTGCATTGCCTTGGGAACGCAGGAGATTGCGGGCGTCACGTTTGCTTTTTCTAAACTCACGTTGGTGGCTGAGTTTTTGGTCATGGCCGTTGTTTTGGTCTTCAGACCCTGGGGCCTCATGGGACGAGAGCAAGCGCAAAGTCGAAGCCACGGCCACATGGAGCAACCTTATGTGTTGGGAGGCGGCAAGTCCACGTGGGCTTGGGCGGGCGTGGTGGCGGTTTTGTTTTTACTGCCCACCCTCACTCAAAGCTCGGCCTACACCACGGTCTTGGCGATTGATTTATTGACGGCTGCACTTTTTGCGTGCAGTTTGCACTTTTTGATGGGCCCATCGGGCATGCACTCTTTTGGTCATGCTGCCTTTTTTGGCATGGGTGCCTATGCAGCGTCCTTGCTCCTTGTCAAAGCGCACCTGGGCATGGCATGGAGCCTTCTTTTGGCCCCCATGGTGACCATGGCGTTTGCGTTGTTGATTGGTTGGTTTTGTGTGCGCTTGAGTGGTGTGTATTTGGCCATGCTCACACTCGCTTTTAGTCAAATTTTATGGTCCATTTGCTTTCAGTGGGATGGATTGACGGGCGGGAGCAACGGACTGACTGGGGTCTGGCCAAGTCCCATGTTCAAAGAAAAAGAACATTACTACTACCTCACCCTCGCTTTGGTGCTCGCCTCTTTGTTCATGTTGCGACGCCTCTTGTTTTCCCCCTTTGGCTACGCCCTTAGGAGTGCCAGGGATTCGAGCGTGCGGGCCCAGGCCATCGGCATGGATGTGAAGGCTTTGCAGTGGACGGCCTTTGCCGTCTCGGGATGGTTTGCGGGATTGGCGGGCGCGCTCTTTGCCTTCTCCAAGGGCAGCATTTCACCCGACAGCCTAGGCATTTCAAAGTCTGTAGATGCCTTGGTCATGGTGCTCTTGGGAGGACTGCAAACCATCTCCGGCCCCATCTTGGGTGCGGTGAGTTTTACCTGGTTGCAAGACATGATTGTCCGAGAGACGCCCTATTGGAGGGCGTGTTTTGGCGCGGTGATTTTGCTTTTGGTCCTGGTCTTTCCCAGTGGCTTGGCAGGCTTTATCTCAGGCGCTTGGAGGCAGTGGGGAGCCGCTAAGGCAAAGGAGAGCTTGCCATGAGTTTGCTGCACATCCGCGAGATCCATAAAAGCTTTGGCGCAAACCAAGCGGTCAAAGGCATCTCGTTTGATTTGGAGGCGGGTGAGATGCTTGCCATGATCGGGCCCAATGGGGCGGGCAAGTCCACGACTTTCAATATGCTCAATGGTCAAATTCGCCCTGATCGGGGTGAGATCGTATTCAAGGGCCACCCCTTAAGTGGGCTCTCGCCTCGAGAGACTTGGCAAATGGGAGTCAGTCGTACGTTTCAAATTGCGCAAACGTTTGGCTCCATGACCTTGGCGGAAAATGTACAGATGGCCCTCTTGTCTGCAGAGTCGAGGTTGTATGCGTTTTGGCAACGGGCGACGCTTTTTAAAAGAGACGAGGCCACCGAGCTTTTGCGCTTGGTG
>CANJNC010000124.1 GCA_947475685.1 Comamonadaceae bacterium
ATGCGGCGTAATTTTCTTCGTTCATTTGAATCAAAGTCAGTTCTAGCGTGCTGGCTACAACGGTTGTCCCACAAGATGAGATCGCCAACTTTCCACTGGTGTGCATATTGAAATTTAGGGTTTTCCGCGTGATCGAATAAAAAATTCAATATTTCTTCACTTTCACTTTGATCAAGTCCAACAATGTGGTCAGTCATTAGGCGATTGACATATAAAGCTTTCTTTTTGGTTGCCGGATGAGTTCTGAAAACAGGGTGAGCAAAGTGTTTAACGCCTTCTTTGATTTGAGAGCCTCGTGTCGTCCCACTATTTTCATAATCATAAACATTCACGGCCATAGACTTCTCAAGTTTATTTTTAAGCTCTAAGGGAAGTGTTTCATATGCCGAGTACATATTGGCAAAGATCGTGTCTCCACCTTTGGACGGAATTTCCATTGCATAAAGCATCGTTGCTTTTGCTGGCTTCTCTACATAGCATTGATCCGAATGAAAAAACATTTCTCCATCAGGCAAAGCACCTATCAATTCTCCATTTTCTCTTATGTTTGAAATATACATCACCGATGGATGTCCGCCTCGTCCATTATGTTTGTTTAGCACACCCGCTAGATCGCCAAATCTTTCACAGAACCTAACTTGGTCGAATTCATCAATCTTTTGATTTCTAAATAAAATGATAAGACCCTTGTGCCAAGTTTCTTCAATGAACTCAAATGTTTTTGAATCTAAAGGTTTGGAGAGATCAACTCCATCGATCACAAATCCAATTGCATCACAAATGGGTCTCGTAGAAGGAATTGACTCAATTTCGAGTTGATCTGTATGGGGCATAAATTATCCTAAGATTGAAGTGAAATCTAACTGTTAAATATTTTTATTTTTAGGGTTTGATATTGACTTCTTTGATAACTTTTCCAAATCTAATTAGATCTTTTTCAATTAAGGCTGAAAATTCATCTGGTGTTCCTGTCAACACATCATAGTATTGAAGTTGTAATTTTTCCTTGATGTCTTTTTTATTTAAGATTGTATTTAAATCTTGATTGATTTTTGTCACAATTTCTTTAGGTGTTTTTGCAGGGGCTAACAGTCCAAACCAAACATCAAAGTTATAACCCGCAAGTCCTGACTCTGAAACTGTAGGAATGTTTGGAACCAATTCGCTGCGCTTTAATCCGGCAACGGCAAAACCTCTTAATTTACCGGTTTTTATATGAGGATTCATATTTGCAACTGTACTAAAGAGTACTTGAACTACGCCAGTAATTGCATCGGGAATTGCAGCGCCACATCCTTTATATGGAACGTGTTGGATCTTTATGTTTGCCATTGCGTTGAACATTTCACCCGCAATGTGTTGGGGAGATCCATCACCACATGAGATGTAATTAAGTGTTCCAGGCTTATTTCTTGCAAATTCGATCAATTCTTTGACTGAATTGATTGGAACTTGGGCATTTACGCCAACCATGATTGGCGAGGTTGCAACCGTACCTATTGGCGAAAAGTCCTTGATTGCATCCCATGGCGTATTGTCATACAAACTTGGGTTGATTGACAAATTACTAGGCATCATTACCAATGTATATCCATCCGGAGGGGATTTAGCAACCTTGTCCGCACCTATATTTCCTCCTGCACCTCCGCGGTTTTCGACAATCACAGCTTGGGTCCAAACTTCGCCTAGTTTTTGAGCAATGAGTCGAGCCATGGCATCCGTGCCCCCTCCAACTGCATAAGGAACTACAACGGTAACGCTTTTATTGGGCCAATTTAAACTTGAATTGAGCACCTGAGCTTGAACAGATAAACATAAACTTAAACTTAAACTTAAGAAAATTTGTTTCTTGATCTTTTTCAACATGTCTCTAAGCCTTTATTGAAGTAATTGCTTAGTATTTAATAATTGACACGAAATGGCTATAAGGACTTCCGATGACTGGTGTTTACCCTTATTCTTGAAGATCAGACTTTAATTGCCTCAGTGAATAAAATTTCGGATAGTGGTATAAAAGATAAGATCACAGAAAAATGATAGGTGGTCTTATCTCGGTTCCGCGTCGTGGGATCGAACCACGTACCAACAGATTAACAGGCATCTTTTCAACACCAATCAACATTAATTTACGCTACCTTACAAAATAAATCAAGGTATTTCTCCTGCCTAATCCTATGCTTTAAAAAGTAGATGATCCATTAGCTTACTGAGGCGTATATTCAATTCCATTTTGAGCTAGGCCTGTTAGATTTATGTTTGTTTGATTATTAGCGGTTTCTGAAATGATGTAACCGAGATCTGATCTTGAGCAATACCCGTTATCTATTAACCCCTTTAGAACATCAAGAGTCGATGCACTTGGAGTTAAATTAAAAACATTTGTATATAAAAGTTTAATCTCTGCTTCTGATGTGTAATTCGAACCTAATTTTGTCGTCAATGCTAAATCCAAAAGCTTTTTAGTGTCCATTCCAGCATCTAAAAGACTTAAACCGATACCAACGTAGTTTTTGTTACTTAAGGAGCTTGCACCAAAAACCGCACCTAAAATCTTAGCGGTCTTACCTGCGTTACCGTCTAAATCAAGCGCAAGTGAAACATCAGCAAACTTGAGCCTTTCTACAGAATCAAGTGTGAAACTTGTAGTACCAAAATTAGTTACTTGGATATAACCATTATTAAGTTTAGTGAATTTTGTAGATGGAGTAACCCAATTAGCTTTATTTATAAATGCATCTAATGTATCAATTCCACCTCCACCATGAAATGTGTCACCACCAACGCTTGCATAGAAAAAATTATTTGATTCGTCACCGTACCAATCGTCCTTTCCTTTGACGATTTCAGCTACCAATAAATCAAAAGTGGATTTTGCTGGAATTACAGTTGAAATTCCAGTAATTGTCATCGACCAAACACCTGAATTTTGTACATTTTTTAAAGAAGTTAATGTTCCAGCAGTTGGCAATACGGAATCTGATACCAAATAAGTTAGATTTAAGCCTGTCCACTCCATAGACGAGCTTGTTGGATGGAAATATCCAGAAGTAGGTCCTTGGTAATAATTTTTTGTGGTCTCTATGGGTGTTTGTGTTTTACCATCCCATATAAATGAAATATTTGCCATCTTTTTTCCTTGAATGATGAAACGGGAAAATTACTTTAAATTATTTTTTAAAGGAAAAGCATTAATGATCATCAATAGCCAAAGCATGAACTGAAGTGAAAATTAAGGAAATTGAAATACGTACTTTTTTCATTTCAAAACCGTCTAATTTAAAAATCCCTATTGTATTGATTAAATTTTCAATTTCTTTCGAATTTTTAAGGTTTTGCTTAGTTCTTAAACAATGAGCTATCGATCTATCCGTAGATTTGCCTCCATGAATCCTGCATCTGCCATTGACCATACAGGCGTTTCTGCAGGGCTAAAAATGTTTTTCAAAGTCACTGTCCGGTTTAATTTAAAGGACCTAACGGGAGAACTAATATCCATGGGGCTTTACAAGAATTTAGGGGTGTCCACGATTTGAAATTTGGTCTCTTCATGTGTGATACTTTCGGGTTAATTTTAATCGGAATTAATCATGAACAAAATGAAAGACTTTTTTCGCTCAGGTCATGGAATTTGTACCTTGGAAAAACTTCAGTCGCTTCGTCGAACGTCACAACGGGGACTTTGGTGTTCGCACTTTGTCTTGCGCAGACATCTTTCGTGTGATGGCCTTTGCTCAACTTACTTGGCGAGAGTCTTTGCGGGACATCGAGGTTTGTCTCACGGCGAATCAAGAGAAACTGTTTTACATGGGGATCAAGAGTATTCCTTATCGCTCGACCTTGTCGGATGCATTGAACTCGCGAGACTGGAGAATTTATCACGCACTTGCGATGAGATTGATCTTCAAAGCAAGAGAGCTCTACTCCGAAGAGAAACCATTGCCCGACTTGGACGAGACGATTTACGCGCTCGACTCGACAACGATAGATCTTTGCTTGAGCCTGTTCGATTGGGCCCCATTTCGCAGAGCGAAAGCGGCTGTAAAGCTGCACACGCTTTTGGATTTGCAAGGCAATATTCCTGCTTTTATCCATATCAGCGACGGGAAGCTGGCAGACGTGAACGTGCTGGACATCTTGCA
>CANJNC010000125.1 GCA_947475685.1 Comamonadaceae bacterium
ATCTGGCAAGGGCTCGGGTACCAGGTCAAATTATGGTTTTTGTCGCTACCCAGCGATGATGTCGCGGTTTCCCGTGTTGCGTTGAGGGTGGCACAGGGTGGGCACAATATTCCCGAGGCCGTGATCCGCAGGCGTTTCAAATCCGGGTTAACCAATTTCCACGAGCGATACAGCCAGGTGGTCGATTCGTGGGCTTTTTATGACAACTCGGGCCTACAGCCAAGACTCAATAATTGGAGCGCAAAATGAACCCCAAAGACATTCGCACATCGTCGGACCCAGATCTCGCTGGCTCCTATGCGGCCATGCAACGAGCCGCCCTTTCTGCACAGGACCTTGCCATCAGAACCAACACCGGCATCGTCGTTTGCGTGGACGGCAAAGAAGTCCGCCTGACCGCGCAAGACCTGATCAAGATGCGGGAGCAAGAAAAGACAGTAGCGACAAGCTGACCGTCAGTGGCGTTACATAAAAACGCACACCCTTATAGCAAATAAGTCAAAAGGCAGATGGCTGCATCCAGATGGCATGCCAGTGGTCCCAGGGATGCCGTAGGCAGCCAAGTCCTTGTCTAGAGAATCAAGGCGTCCCATACACAACGCGACGTTTTAGCCAGCGAGCTTCACCTGAACTGTCGCGAAAACCCGGCCCCGACCCCAACCGGAACTGAACGCAATCGAACTAGCAGCCACAAAGCAGCCATTGAATTCAAATGATCTGTCACAAAGCTTGAACTTCAATTTAGAAGAAATTCCACGTCGCCTTAATTTTTAAAAATACATTTTTTCGACAGTTAAAGGTAGCGTGACAACAAATTTAGTTCCTTGGTTTGCGTGGGTGGTGAAACTGATAGTGCCTTGGTGCGAATCAATGATGGTTTTTGACAGCCACAGTCCTATTCCCATCCCAGTTTCTTTATTGGTGCGAAGTAGTTCAAACATCACTGCTTCAATGTCGGGCGTAATTCCACTGCCGTTGTCCTCCACCGTTAGCGCGATCTGATCGTTTTCCACGCTGGTTTGAACCATGATTTTTTTAGCGTTCGCAAAAGTGGGCAGAAATGCTTCGCTTGCATTGGTTATCAGGTTCAACAAAACCTGCTGCAATTGTGATTTGTCGCCGATGAGATTTAAGGCCTGTCCGTGCAATTGGACTTGAACGTCAATCGTCTGTTTATGCAAGCTGGGCTGGCACAAGAGAAGAACGTCGTTGACAAGTTCATTGAAGTCAAAGGCCGACATCGTTTTTCTGCCTTGCCCGTACATATCGCGCAACGTACTGATGATCGTGGCGGCACGCTGGTTGGCCTTGCGCAAGCTCGTCAAAGCTTTGTCAATTCTGGCATCTTGATGCGGCGGAGCTTCCTGGTCGTTCAACAGTAACTCAATCATCCCGGCGTTCGTCTGGATGACAGTAAGGGGTTGGTTCAGTTCATGGGCTAAGCTGGCCACCAAGGCGCCCATGCCTGCGGTTTTGTTGAACAGCGTCAGATGTCGGATGATTTCTTCACGTTCCGCCAGCAGATTCTTAAAAATTAAACTGGTACGCTGAGACTCCTCTGCCCGCTCTTTGGTCAACGTCAATTCTTGGGCAGTTGCTAATTTTTTCTGCTCGGCTATCTCAAGAAAGATACGCAAAAAAGCAATGTTGCTTAGCGTAATGAAACCAAACTGACCGACAACCATGACTGCTTGATGCCAAGTCGGTGCGTAGAGCTCACTGATCGATCCACCCACCGCAACGCCTATTGTGCGGACTCCTAAGCTAGCACTGATAATCAAGCCAGCCGCCATGAGCAACTTAGCTCCAAGAGATTTATGCGTTCGGTGCAGTTTCAGGCCCATGCGGAAATAGTCAAAGCACAGTACCGCATAGAACGCATTGAACAAAATCAGTGCCTCCCAATCGGCCTGCAAAACAGCCATTAGATAGACAAAAAAGATGAAGTAGATGGTCGATGCCAGGGCGTAAACCCTGTTCATACGATGCTGTGGTTCGGGCAGCAGGTACATGCGTAGGGCCACCATCCGGCCCCAGTTTCCCACCAGCATCAGTACCTGCGCCACATACAAAAACAAGAATTCAGAAACCTGTCCGCGCATGGACAGTAAGACCACTGCTATTCCGCTGAACATTCCGGATGCACACCACAACTTAACCTGATAGCTCCTGTACTCTTGCAGTGCAAACCAGATGGCCCCGTGCAATATCAAGTACACGAAGCACGTCATGAAAATGGTGGTCTGGGTGTCTAAATGCATGGCCTGCAAAATGTAATGCTTGTCCAATTCCGCACTAAAAATAGATTGGTGATGGGTGGCACCAACCAGTGCTCACCACAACCAGATGTGGTTTTGAATTTAAGGGTAGGTAATGCCGTTACCAGGATTCATGACCAAGTATTTTTGGAAAAATTATTTGAGTATTGTTGGCTTTTTTAGAAATCCTGGCAGTTCTTCTAGGTCGTATAGATCCGCTTGTTTGGTGCCCTCGTTGTTGGAGGGAGCCTGATCTGGTAAAGCGATGCCCAGCTTTTTGGCGTACAGACGTGCAAACCACATGAAAGGCTGCATGTGCTTTTGAAAATGCGTTGTATCTCCCTCCTCAATGGCTTGGATCTGTTTCACCCGCGCCCCCATCTTTCTGCACATGTCTTCCATGGACAGATTTTGTTTGGTCCGCTCCACCTTTAAGAGACGCCCGACTTCAATCGGTATATTGGGATCAAATGTTGGATCAGTTGCCATTTCTAGGAACATGGACAGATGGTCATGCCGCCAATATTCCATCGTTTCAACTCCTTGTATATCCCTAATTGGGGAATCGCTCATCAAATTCATAAGAATTTTTCAGTTTAGAGTCTCAATTTTTCAAACTGCCCATTGACTAAAAATGCAACTCAATCACTTGCGATGAAGCAGCATAAATGATGACACCCAAAGGCCATGTTTTTATAGTTGACGATGACGACGAGGTTCGACTGTCTCTCGCCGATCTATTGAGATATCTTGGCTATGGAGTAAGCGACTTTGCGAGTGCTACATTCTTTTTACAGCAGGCCCAACGCTGCTCACCCGCTGTCTTAGTCTTAGATATGCGGATGCCACAAATGACAGGTTTGGATTTGCAAAAAGTATTACTCGAGCAAGACTGGCCCGTACCCATCATCTACATGAGTGGAGAAAGCCAGAGTCAAGAAATCATCGACGCCATGAAGTTTGGAGCAATTGATTTTTTGTGGAAACCAATTACCCACACCCAACTGGCCCAAGTTATCGACAATGGGCTGAAATTGGATGTCCAGCGCCATGCGGACCAAAAGCGTTTACGGCGTGTGGAGGAACTTCAACGAACATTGAGCCCTACAGAGCAAGGCATATTGACCGAAATGCTTTTAGGACACGGCAACAAGGACATAGCCGCAATAAAAAATGTGATGCCCGACACGGTGAAAAAACATCGCGCACAGATTCTGGACAAGATGCAAGTCAATTCGTTGGCAGAGTTGCTTGCACTTTGTAAAAGGTAAAGCAGTCAGTAGCGTTACATAAAAACGCACACCCTTATAGTAAATACTCAAAAGGCAGATGGGAACGCCCAGGTGGCATGCCAGTGATCCCGGGGATGCCGCAGGCAGCCAAGTCCTTGTTCGTTTGTTGTTTTGGCTACCAGATTTCAGCGTCTCGCTAGCTCCTATGCGGCCATGCAAAGAGCCGCCCTTTCTGCAGCAGACTTGCCATCAAGACCAACACCAGCATCGTTGGTATGGATGGCAAAGAAGTCCGTCTGACCGCGCAAGACCTGATCAAGATGCGACAACGGCCGACCACCGATTCACAAGACTAAAGAGGCGCTATGGCGTCGCCGTCGGTCACACCCCGTGAAGTGGACCCCATCAACGAGACAAACCCGACGGTAGTTTAAGTTGCACCCGACTTCACACAGCTGGACGGCGCTGCCCCGGTTTTTGCATTCTGCATTGCTGACTCATTCTCTATCCTGACTTCCCCCAGCGCAGTCGCCTTGGAG
>CANJNC010000126.1 GCA_947475685.1 Comamonadaceae bacterium
GGACTCGCTTACATGACGGGGCGTCCCGGAGACCCTTTGCGTGCAGGCTCAAGCGTCAACGACATCATGGGTGGCATGTTTGGTGCCATCGGTGTGATGGCCGCTTTGGCGCAAAGACAAAGCACAGGCCGTGGCCAAGAGATTCAAAGTGCTTTGTTTGAAAACAATGTGTTTTTGGTCGCCCAGCACATGATGCAGTTTGCAGTGACAGGACAGGCTGCTGCACCCATGCCAGCCAGAATTTCAGCTTGGGGCATCTACGACATCTTTAAGGTCAGAAATGACGAACAGATCTTCTTGGCTGTGGTCACTGACACGGCATGGGAGATATTTTGCGCAAGCTTTGCGTTCACCGACCTGTATCTCGACGAGCGACTCAAAACCAATAACCAACGCGTTGCTCAACGCTCTTGGATGATGCCCATCTTAAGGGATCGGCTGAGTAAATTCAGTGCGTTCGAAGTCTCTAGCCTGTTTGAAAAGAATGGATTGCCCTTTGCACCGATCACCAAGCCTGAGGACTTGTTTGAAGATCCGCATTTGAATGCAAGTGGTGGCCTACAAGAAATTGAACTGCCAAGCGGCAAGACCAGCAAGGTGGCTCTTTTGCCATTCACCATGGGAGGGCAAAGACTGTCTGTCCGACTGTCTCCACCTAAACTTGGAGAGCACAGTCAAGACATTTTAAAATCACTGGGCTACAACGACAGCGAAATCGATTCACTCACGCTGCTCCCCTCACAATCAAACAGCTGAGCACCATGTCAAAAAAATACATCTTTGCACTGATGGTTCAGCTCGCATGCGGCCTGGATAGCATCGGTGTTCAAGCCCAGATATTAAATTGGCCAGACAAACCCATTCGAATCATCGTGCCTTATACGCCTGGCGGAGGGACGGATACAGTCACCAGGCAACTGGCTGAGCGCATCAGTGCAGAACAAAAGTGGTCCTTCATCATTGACAACAAGCCCGGTGGAGGTGGCAATATTGGGTTGGAGATCACGGCCAAGGCCAAAGCCGACGGCTATACCTTGGGCATGGGGCAAACAGCCAACTTGGCCATCAATCCTGCAGCCATGAGCAAGATGTCCTTTGATGCGCAAAAAGATCTCATCGCCATTGCCCTGATTGCAGAGCAACCCACGATCTTGGTGGTCAAAGAGAACTCGCCTTTTAAAAATTTAGCAGACCTGATGAAGGCTGCTAAAAACAATTCCACAGAGCTCAAACTCGCCTCCGCTGGCTCGGGAACGGTAGGCCACCTTGCAGGAGAATTGCTCGCCAAAAGAGCTGACTTTAAGTTTTTGCACATTCCCTACAAGGGGGCCGCACCCGCCATCACCGATTTGCTGGGCGACCAAACAGATCTGATGTTTGCAACACCCCAGGCCGTTTTAGGGCTGATCAGATCCGAGAAGCTTCGCGCGTTGGCTGTGACCTCTTCAAAACGAATGGCTGTGCTGCCTGAGATTGCAAGCATGGCGCAATCAGGTTACCCCAATTTCCAAGCCGTGGATTGGAAGGTGCTTGTCGCTCCGAGTTCTACGCCTGTAGATATATTGCAAAAATTAAATTCAAGCATCGAACGCGCCCTTGCTCAAAGCCAATTCATTGAGCAACTCAAGCTCGAAGGAAGCGCACCCATGGGAGGCAACTTGGCCAAAGTGCAGACCTATGTTCGAGAAGAACAAGCCCAGTGGAGCCAAATCGTTAAAGCCGCCAACATCCGATTGGAGCCATGAAGGCTTTGGGGATAAATTTACACCAGGTCATTTTTCATGGGATTGATAAATTGACCGATTCCAAATGGCAACTTGTCTGGCTGACAATTTCACCACGAACAAGGTCCCTTTAAAGAACCCTTTCAAGCGATCTGAAAAATACACACCCGTTCTTCAAATTCACCTTTCATGATGGATAATTAAGCATTCATTTTGCTCATTGCCTCCATCCATGTCAATTCCAATGCTTACACCCGCTTCAAAACCCAACTGCGCACTGCTTGACTTTTCTGACCTTCCCAAATTTGACATCCTCAAGGTCACTGAAATTGAGCCGAGCATTTCCCACTTGCTAGATCAAGCCCAAATGGCTCTAGACCTGGTGACTGAGGATGCATTTCCAGCCGTCTGGGCGCAAATGACACAAGTGCTTGATGTACAGGTCGAGAAACTCAGCAGAACTTGGGGCGTCATTTCACACCTCAATTCGGTCGCCGACAACCCTGCGCAGCGCGAGGCCTATAACCTCATGCTGCCCAAAGTCACTGAGTTTTGGACCACTTTGGGTGCCAACGAAAAACTGTTTCAAAAATATGAAAAAATCGATCAATCCTCTCTCAACACAGAACAAAAAAAAGCGCTTAACAATGCGCTTAGAAACTTTATCCTGAGTGGCGCCAAGCTCACGGGTGAGAAAAAACTTCGATTTGCCGAAATTCAAGAACAACAAGCCGCGCTCAGTCAAAAGTTCAGCGAAAACGTTCTTGACTCCACCGATGCCTGGTTTTACTTGGCACGACTCCAAGAGCTCGATGGCGTGCCCCAAGAGGTCAAGGATGAGGCCCTAGAGGAAGCCAAAAGACATGATCAAGAAGGCTACCGCTTGAATTTAAAGATGCCTTGCTATTTGCCCATCATGCAGTATGCCCAAAATGCAGATTTAAGAGCAACCCTTTACAAAGCCTACCAAACCAGGGCCTCCGATCAAGCACCAGCAAAGGCCATTCAATACGACAATTCAACGATTATCAAAGACACCTTATCACTTCGATTTGAAGAGTCTCAATTGTTGGGCTTTGAGAACTTTGCGACCCTCTCGCTTGAGCCTAAAATGGCAAACTCTCCTAGCGAGGTTGTGGCTTTTTTAAGAGACTTGGCGGCCAAGGCCAGGCCCTTTGCACAAAAAGATCTTCAAGAAATGCGCGATTTTGCCAAAACAATTGGCATCGATGATCCTGCACCTTCAGATTGGACTTTTATTGGTGAGCGCTTAAAGGAACATCAATACGCGTTCAGCGATTTAGAAGTCAAAGCGTTTTTCCCTTTCCCCAAAGTCTTGTCCGGTCTATTTAAGATCATTGAGACCCTATTTGATGTTGTCATCTCTGCAGACAGTGCACCTGTGTGGCACAAAGATGTGAGCTTTTACAAAATAGAACGCCAGCGGCAACTTGTAGGCCAGTTCTACTTGGATCCAACAGCCAGGCAAAGCAAACGCGGCGGCGCATGGATGGATGGCATGCGAAACCGCTGGCTAAGACCTGACAGCGAAAAACTTCAATCTCCTGTGGCCTACTTGGTGTGCAACTTTGCCAAAGGGCAAGGGGATCAAGCCGCTTTATTAACGCACGATGACGTGATCACGTTGTTCCATGAGTTTGGCCATGGGTTGCATCACATGCTCACACAGGTCAATGAACAAGATGTTTCTGGAATCAGTGGTGTCGAATGGGATGCGGTCGAGTTGCCCAGCCAATTCATGGAAAACTTTTGCTGGGAATGGTCAGTGCTTAAACACATGAGTTCACACCATCAAACGGGTGAGGTCATGCCAAGGGACTTGTTTGACAAGATGCTTGCAGCCAAAAATTTCCAAAGTGGACTGCAAACACTCAGGCAAGTCGAGTTCTCTTTGTTTGACATGTTGATTCATTCACAAGACCACGCTTTGGTAGATTTCATGGCCTTGCAACAAGAGGTCAAGAGAGAAGTCGCTTTGATTCAAAGTCCTCCATGGAGCAGGACCGCTCACAGTTTCAGCCACATCTTTGCGGGCGGATACGCAGCAGGATACTACAGCTACAAATGGGCTGAGGTGTTGAGCTCGGATGCTTATGCCGCTTTTGAAGAAACCATGAGCGAAACGGGCGAGTTGAGTCAGGCCATGGGCGCAAAATTTCGAAAAGAAATCTTGGAAGTCGGGGGCAGCCGAGACGCCATGGCTTCGTTCATTGCCTTTCGAGGGCGGGAGCCCAACATTCAAGCTTTGTTGCGTCACCAAGGCATGCTCTCAAACCCTTA
>CANJNC010000127.1 GCA_947475685.1 Comamonadaceae bacterium
GATCACCACCCTAGTGTCGGCCCAATCGAGCTGGCCCTCTCACCCCTTGCGTTTGCTCATCCCCTATGCCGCAGGCGGGTCGACCGATATTTTGGGGCGTCGATTGGCTTTAAAACTGGGGGAAGAATTGAAGCAACCCGTTGTTGTGGAGAACAAAGGCGGGGCCAACGGCGGCATTGGCGTCAATTCCTTTGTGAAGTCCCCCTTTGATGACCATTACTTCATGGTGGTGTCCTACACTCAGCTTGCCATCAATCCCTTTATTTACAAAGACAAGCTGGGATACGATCCGGATAGCGACCTCACACCCATTGGCATGATTGCGCAAACCCCCAACGTGGTGGTGGTCTCCAATACCATCCCCATCAACTCCCTTAAAGATTTGGTGGAATACGGCAAAAGCCGCCCAGGCAAACTCGCCTACTCCAGTGCAGGCATTGGAAGCACGGGCCACCTTTTAAATGAACTCTTCAAAAGCCAAACGGGGGTGGACATGGTGCACATCCCCTACCGGGGCAATGGCCCGGCCATGCAGGCTTTGCTCTCGGGCGAGGTTCAATTCAACACCGACAACTTGCCCCAACTCATTCCTCAAATCAAAGCTGGGAAAATCAAACCCCTCGCTGTCACCAGCAACAAACGCTGGTTTCAGTTGCCAGACGTGCCGACCGCTGAAGAGGCCGGTTTTGCGGGACTCACCACAGTGGTGTGGTTTGGCTTGGTGGGACAAGCCAAGTTGCCCAAAGAGATCACCTTGAAGATGAACGCCGCCCTCAACCGCTTACTTAAGAGCAATGAGTTCAACGCCTCCCTCAAAGAGGTGAGCTTGGAGACTGTTCCTGGCAGCCCCGAGGACATGGTCAGCGCCACCAAAATCGAGCGCGAGCGCTGGAAGCGCGTGATTGAAATCTCAGGCGCCACGGCAGAATAAGGCTGACCTAACAACCCACTCAGCATTCAGTTCAAGTGGACCCCAAGCTCTCGCGCCACTTTGTCCCGTTGATTTTTTGAGTCACTTCATCAAGATTCAACTCCTCAGCACCAGGCACTTTGATTCTTAAAAATTGCTCGGGCTTGGCGTCCAAAGGTTTGGTGGCATCGATACCGAGTTTGGCACCTATACCGCCTCGAGAAGTGGGGTCCAGCTTGGAGGCACGGCAATTGGACTCAAGCACCAGGTCTTTGTCAGCTTGGAATCGGGTTGCAATGGCCCAGTCGACCTCGACGGCATTGTAGATGTCGATGTCTTCATCCACCACCACGACCAACTTCACATCGTGGTGCATGGACAATGCACTGAAGATGATGTTCTTGGCAGAGCCTTCGTAGATTTTCTTGATTTGCACAATCAAGTGGTAGCGCCCCACCCCACCTTTGGGCAAATGCACATTCAAGACGTTGGGAAAAACCCGTTGCATGCTGGTGAGGAAACTCGCTTCTCTGGGGACAGCGCCCAGCATGAGGTGCTCCGTGCCCCCGCCAATGATGGTGTGAAACAAAGGGGACTTTCGGTGCGTGACAGTGGTGATTTCAATCACAAAGCGCTCGCCTTTGGGACCATAGTACTGGGTGAACTCCCCAAATGGGCCTTCAGCCTTACGCACCCCAGGCACAAAAAACCCCTCGATTGCTATTTCAGCCTGCGCGGGAATCATGAGATTGTTGCTGATGGACTTCACCACCTCCAAAGGCTGGCCATGCAAAGCCCCGGCCACTTCCAACTCATCTTGGTCTTGGCCCACCAAGGCTTGGGAGGCGAGCAAGGTCATCACATCCACGCCAATGACGATGGTGATGGGCATGGGTTTGCCTTGTCTTTCAGACTCGGCCAAAAAAGCCCCCGTGTCTCTAGAGGACACGGACACGCCCAATTTGTTGCCGCCTTGGAGCTGACAGCGGTTGATAGACACGTTTTGCTTGCCCGTTTTGGGGTTCGCGCTGATCAAAAGTCCCGCCGTGATGTAGGCTCCGCCATCGTGTTCGTTGTGAACCGGTGCCGGAAGAAGAGAGGCCAGATCAATCGGTCCTTGGTGAATCACCTCTTGAACTTTGGCATTGGATTTGGACACCACCTTGCAAGGCAGGGGTGAGGAGACGGCTTCTTGGTACTTTTTCAAGATTCCTTTTTCATCCACCCCCATGGCTCGGGCAATCCAGGGTCGATTGGACATGATCCCACTGACAACTGGAATGGCATGACCACTGGGCGTTGGAAAGAAGGTGGCCTTCTCACCGTCGAGTCGGTGGGCCAAGGCGGCGAGCTCAAAGTTCAAACTCAAACCTGGTTTGGCAATGGTCAATAAATCATGCTCGGCCAGATCGTCAATCCAGTCTCTAAGTGTGGGGAAATTTTTCATGGGTCGGTCTAAAAATAAAAAAGATCACTTGACTTGAATGTCAAGGCGCTTGACGATCTCTGAGTATCGGTCCTGCTCGTTTTTAACGAACTGGATGAACTCAGCAGGACTGCGACCATCCGCATCAAAGCCACCCTCACTCAAAGAATCTTTGAGCTGGGGATCCCTAAGCGCTATTTTGATCTCCGTCGATAACTTGCTAATGACCTCGCTAGGTGTGCCCTTGGGCGCAAACCATCCCACCCAAGTGCCCTTGATCACACAGTCGTCAAGCCCCGCCTCTTTCATGATGGGCGTGCTTGAGAAATCTTTCCCCCTGGATGAACCGGTAAACGCGAGCACTTTAAGCTGACCATTGTCTTTGAAGGGCAACACCGTCGCTGGCGACAAGAACATGACATCCACTTGACTGGCCACAATTGCGTTCAGTGCACCTGCACTGCCTTTGAAGGGGATGTGCAGCAACTCAATCCCCGCTTTGGAGGCGAAATTTTCAGTGGCCAAATGCAGTGCGTTGCCAACGCCTGGGGTGCCATAGGTCAGAGGGTGAGATGCAGATTTAGACATGGCAATCAACTCCTGCACAGAAGTCACCGCCAAGTCTTTTCTAACCACCAATAAATAGCCACTGCCAATCCCTAGAACACCAATGGGGATAAAGTCTTTGAGCGTGTCGTAAGGGGCGGACTTAGACACGAGTGTGTTGAGGATGATGGATGGAGATACATTCAAGATGGTGTAGCCGTCAGGCTGAGCCTTGGCCACTGCAACGGAGCCGATCATGGCATTGGCACCGGGTTTGTTGTCGATGAACATAGTGAGCACACCCCGCTTGTTGATGACATTCACAACAGAGCGACCAATCACATCAACCGTGCCACCCGCTTCAAAAGGTGTTACCAACCTGATAGACTTGCTGGGGTAAACAGCTTGAGATAAGACAAGACTTGGAAAAATAAAAAGAACTGAAACAATCCACTTCATGGACAAAAACATCTGCTCACTCCAAACGTCAAAAAATCTGACTTTAATTCTTGAATTGGGTAAGTCAATCAGTACTATTGCCTAGTTCATTCACTCAGACACCGTATGCCTAAGCGTGTATGAGAAAAGATGACAAAGTCACTTGGAGCAAATCTTTCAGTCGTTGAGTTAAAAACAGAATTATTCAGCAGTAATGCCAGACTTGCGAACTAAATCATAGTTTATTTTAAGATCCGCATCAATGATTCGCGCAAGTCCTTCAACCGAGTCGGCTGCACCAATAAACCCGAGCTGATTGAGTGTCTGCTTTGTTTCCGCTGACTCTAGTACCCGGTTCACATCTGCATTGATCTTTCTTACGACTAAATCTGGAACATTCTTTGGTGCAATGAAAGCCACCCAAGAATTGACCTCGTAGTCTTTGAGTCCCAATAATTCATTGGCTGTTGGCACGTCAGGTTGACTGACTAAACGTTTTTTTCCTGCAACGGCCATAAGTTTGAGTTTACCTCCTTGCACCAAGGCCGCCATGCTGCCATATGAACCCAAAGCCCAGTCAACTTGACCTGTTGCCACCGTGGTGTAAATTTGCAATACGTCTTTAAATGGAACATGAACCATTTTTGTACCAGTTAATGACTCAAGGTA
>CANJNC010000128.1 GCA_947475685.1 Comamonadaceae bacterium
CCACAAGGCGCTGGGCAATATCCTGTCTTGCTGAGCTTAGGTCCATACGGCAAGGATGTGCATTTGAGCGAGTTCATGCCAGGTGCTTGGCTTGAGCTTCAAAAGCGCTGCCCTGAAATATTGGATCATTCAAGTTGTGAGCACTTGGTTTTCGAAACTGCCGACCCCGAAGTTTGGGTGAAAGATGATTACATCGTCATCAAAGTTGACTCACGTGGCTCTGGCAAGTCCAGTGGTTTTTTGGATGTCAACTCTCCCGCAGAGTTTAAAGACATGTTCGATGTGATTGAATGGGCTGGGGTTCAGTCTTGGTCCAATGGACAGGTGGGTTTACTGGGCATCTCCTACTACGCAGCAGGACAGTGGATGATTGCCTCGATGAAGCCGCCTCATTTAAGGGCCATCTTGCCTTGGCAAGGGGGTTCAGATTTTTATCGCGACCGATCTCGGCAAGGTGGCATTTTTGGAAGTGGTTTTGCTGTAAGGTGGTGGAATAGGAGTGTGCTTAGGAATCAATTTGGTAACACCGAATGTCCATTTAAAGATATTGTTTCAAAGCAGCGCAACACAGGACCAGTCTCATTGACGCCCGCGCAGTTGATCGAAAATCGAGTAGATTACATTGGAAACATTTTAAATCACCCTCTGGATGGCCCGTTTTATAGAGACAGAAGTCCGGTTTTTGAAAACATTGATCTTCCCGCCTTGGTCGTTGCCAATTATGGGGGGTTGGGGCTTCATCTGAGGGGCACCATTGAAGGGTTCAATCAAATAGCATCCAAGCACAAATGGCTTAAAGTTCAATCTGGTTCGTATTTTTTAACTTTTTTACAGCCTAAAAATGTGGCCCTCCAAAAAAGATTCTTTGATCATTATTTAAAAGGGGCTCAAAACGATTGGCCATCAGAGCCTCGAGTAGAGCTTGCGGTGCGAAGCATAAAGGACACCGTGAGCAGAGAAATCAAGGGGCACAGTTGGCCTTTGGAGTCTACGCATTGGAGTAAGTACTATTTGAACGGCACGGACCTTTCTTTGAGTAAAAAACCAATCATTGACTCCAATTTCCAAGAATACGATTCAATGGGCGAAGGCATTCGCTTTACATTGCCCACTTTAGAGATGGACATGGAGGTGGCCGGTCCTGCGTCTGCGAAACTCTTTGTCTCAAGCGAAACCCAAGACATGGATCTATTCGTCACCTTAAGGGCTTTCAATCAGGATCAAGAAGAAATCACTTTCTTTGGTGCAACCGAGCCAAAATCTCCAGTGTCGATGGGTTGGTTAAGGGTCTCACAAAGAAAAATTGATCCTGATAAAACACTGCCTCATCGGCCCTTTCACTCTCATGATGAGTCTCAGATGCTCAAGCCAGGTAAGATCTACGAGGTGGATGTGGAGATTTGGCCCTTGAGTTTGCACTTGCCAAAGGGGTGTACTTTGGTCTTGCAAGTGCAAGGCCGAGATTTTGAGCGAATGGATGAATTGGGAGAACAAAGAGGCTCGGGTTGGTTTTTGCACAACCATCCATCAGACAGGCCTACAGAGGTCTTTGACTCTAAGTGTCGTTTGTATATGGGCAAAGATTGGCCCAGTTACCTGCTGTTGCCCATCACAGATGCATCCTGAGTTTTTTTTAGGTCTTGGTTTTAATGAAAGGTTTTATTGATGATAAAAATCAAATGTTCAATGGATAAGTTGTTGATTTTATGCTTGTCATTTTGGGTATGTGCTTGTCTTGCGCAACCGTATCCCAATAAACCCATTCGCCTGATCGTTCAATACCCTCCTGGAGGTGCCATTGATGTTTTGGCTAGAAATGTTGCACAAAAGGCAGCCAGCACATTAGGTCAAGCCATTGTGATTGAAAATAAACCAGGAGCAAGTGGTTTAATTGCTTTTGAAGCTTGTGCCAAGTCGCCTGCCGATGGTTATCACTTGTGTTTGGCCACTGGCGAGGGTTTATCCTTTAACCCATTCATGTTTGCGAAGTTGCCCTATGATCCCAGTGTGGATTTTGTGGCGGTGATAGATTTGGTTAGAATTTCTGGCGTGATTGTGGCCTCTGCATTGGCGCCTTATGACACGATGGCGGGTTTGTTAGAGCAGGCCAAAAGAAAGCCTGGAAGTATCAATTGGGCAAGTTTTGGCACGGGCAGCAATCCACATATTTATTTAAATTGGATTTCAAATAAAGCCAAGGTTGACATGGTCCATGTCCCCTACAAGGGCTCTGCGCAGACTGTTCCAGCTCTTATTTCGGGCGAGTCCGATGTGACTTTTGTGGCACTGGGCTTTGTCTTGCCGCTCATCAAATCTGGAAAACTCAAAGCATTGGCTGTGACGACTCCCAAACGCCTGCCTCAATTGCCCAATACGCCAACACTTGCCGAATTGGGTCTGGATACGGGGACACAAAATTGGGTCGGAATTGTGGCGCCGGCTCAAACCCCCATGGCCATTGTCAATCGATTGAATGCTGTTTTTGCCAAAGAAATCAAAGATGCTGCTTTGATAGATGGATTTTTAGCGGTCCAAGCCTTTGATCCTGTGGGCGCCTCTCAAGAAGACAGCGCCAATTTTATAAAAGCTGATCGACAAACCGCTCAACGCGTTGTTCAGTTAACGGGTATCAAGCTTGATTCCAACAATTAAAAGTAGCAATGTCTAAAATTCAATGCGCCCTCTCTTTGTTACTTGAGCAAAAGCCAACTCCACTAAAGTTGATTAAGGGCTACAGCCAGCAGGTTGCAGGTTGCAGGTTGCAGGTTGCAGGTTGCAGGTTGCAGGTTGCTTAAATCTCTCTATTGGTTCAATAAAAAATGACTCATTCCGTATCTGAACAATTGGCCCATGCATTTGTTTCCAAAGAACATGCTTTGGACCCTTCAATGCAGGCCATGTGCGACGCTTTGATGATCGATGTCTCTGGCTTGTGTGTGGCCGCAAGAAATACCGACTATGTGGGCGCCACATACAGGGCGAGCATGGAGGACGGTCCTTGTACGGTCATAGGACATGTGGGTGGCGCCAATGTGGCAGCTGCAGCATTGATCAATGGCACGGCCACGCATGGAGAGGATTACGATGACACTTACGAAGGCGGGCCTATCCACGCTGGCGCAGTGATCGTTCCTGCACTCTTGGCCAGCGCAGAAAAGCATCAACTCAGTGCGAAGGCGATGTTTTGGGGGGCGGCGGTGGGTTCTGAAATCATGTGTCGCATGTGTGACGTTGCTCCAAAATTGGTTCACAAAGCTGGGTTTCACCCAACGGCTGTTTTCGGTGCCATTGGTGCCGCTGCCGGTGTGTCTTCAGCGCTTGGCTTGAACGCAAAGCAGTGGGTCAATGCTTTGGGCATTGCAGGAAGCATGGCCTCAGGCATCATTGAATATTTGGCAGAGGGCAGTTGGACCAAGCGCATGCACCCTGGGTGGGCCGCGCAAGCGGGCTATAGAGCAGCTCGCATGGCACAAGAGGGCTTTACAGGGCCCAGAACATTGTTTGAAGGCGAGCATGGCTTCTTTCATGCCTTTGCCAATTCAGACGATTGTCATTTTGAGGGCATGCTTTCCCATGTGGGTGAGCAGTGGATTTCTGCTGAAATGGCATTTAAACCTTATGCATGTGGCACCATGGCGCATCCCTACATTGATTGCGCGAGAAAACTCGTTCATGAAGGTTTGAAAGTGGAGGATATCGCAAGCATTCGGTGCAAGACGGCAGAAGGCATTGTCCACCGGCTTTGGGAGCCTTTGGCCAACAAGCAAAACCCACCCAATGGTTATGCCGCAAAATTCAGTGTGCCTTATGCCATTGCAGTTGCAATGCTTAGAGATGATGCTGGACTCAATGATTACGAGCCAGAGGTGGTCATGGATGAATCGGTCAGAGCGTTGGCTGCAAAAGTCACTTATGAAATTGACCCCAAGAA
>CANJNC010000129.1 GCA_947475685.1 Comamonadaceae bacterium
GTGATTTTGCTCATTGGCATTGTGAAGAAGAACGCCATCATGATGATTGACTTTGCGCTGGACGCAGAGCGCGCTCGAGGGCTCTCACCAAGAGACGCTATTTTTGAAGCGTGTTTGCTGCGCTTTCGCCCGATCTTGATGACCACCTTGTGTGCGCTCTTGGGGGCTTTGCCCCTGATTGTGGGAGGTGGTGTGGGCAGTGAGCTCAGGCAACCCTTGGGGGTCACGATGGTGGGGGGCTTGATGCTCAGTCAATTGATGACGCTCTTCACCACACCGGTGATTTATTTGACCTTCTCCAAGTGGTTCCCCTCCAAGCGCTCAAACCTTCACACAGAGCAAAGGCCTGTTGCATGAGCTTTGCTGGTGGATTCATCGATCGCCCCATCGGCACCACCTTGATCACCCTAGGAGTCGCTTTGGCGGGCGCCTTGGCTTATTTGAATTTACCGGTGGCGCCACTGCCTCAAGTGGAGTTTCCAACGATCTCAGTCCAGGCCTCATTGCCAGGGGCCTCGCCCGAGACCATGGCGTCCACCGTGGCCACACCCTTGGAGCGCGCTTTGGGTGCCATTGCGGGTGTGAACGAGATGACCTCCAACTCGTCTTTGGGCAACACCCGGGTGACCTTGCAGTTTGATTTGGAGCGGGACATCAACGGTGCGGCCAGAGACGTGCAAGCGGCCCTGAATGCGGCAAGGGCCTTGTTGCCAAGCGGCATGCCGAGCAACCCGACCTACCGCAAAGTCAACCCGGCCGAGTCGCCCATTTTGATTTTGTCCTTGACCTCAGACACGCTGAGTCGAGGTGAACTCTATGACGCAGCGTCCACCGTGCTCACACAGCGCTTGTCGCAAGTCGATGGGGTGGGGCAGGTGAGCATTGGAGGAGGTGCTTTGCCTGCCGTTCGCATTGAACTCGATCCGCACAAATTGAGCGCTGTGGGACTGAGCACCGAACAGGTGAGACTTGCTGTGGTGGGCTTCAATGCGAACCGGCCCAAGGGACTCTTAGAGAGCAGTGAGCATGCGTGGCAGATTGAAGCCAATGACCAGGCCAAGTCGGCCAAAGACTATGCCAACTTGATCTTGAGCAGCAAGGCGGGCAATGTATTGAGGCTCAAAGACGTCGCTCAAGTGGTGGACTCTGTCCAGGATTTGAGGAACTATGGCGCCGAAGACGGCAAGCCCGCAGTCTTGGTGATTTTGAACAAACAACCCGGTGCCAATGTGATCGAGACGGTCAAACGGGTGCGTGCCTTGTTTCCGGTTTTAAAGGCCTCGTTGCCAGAAAGTTTGGTGATGAGGGTGGTCTCGGACCGCACCCCGACCTTGAAGTCTTCCTTGTTTGAAATTCAAAAGGCCTTGGCGTTCTCCATCGCCTTGGTGGTGTTGGTGGTGGGTTTGTTTTTAAAGCGCTTGAGAGCGGCTCTGATCCCCAGTGTGGCCATTCCAGTGTCCTTGGCTGGGGCCTTTGCTCTGATGTACTTGCTGGACTATTCTTTGAACAACTTGTCTTTGATGGCGCTCACCATTGCCTCTGGTTTTGTGGTGGATGACGCGATTGTGGTTTTGGAAAACGTGATCCGGCACATGGAGCGAGGAGAAACAGCGCTGGAGGCTGCCAGAAAGGGTGCTCGGGAAATTGGCTTCACCGTCTTGTCCATGAGCTTGTCTTTGATCGCTGTCTTCATTCCCATTTTGCTCATGGGGGGTATTTTGGGCAGGCTTTTTCAAGAGTTTGCCATTGTCTTGTCGGGGGCTATTTTGATCTCGATGTTGGTGTCTTTGAGCACCACACCGATGATGTGTGCGGCACTTCTGCGGCCCTCTGACCACGTCCCACGCCCTAAAAACCAATCCCTCAAAGACTTGCTGCTGAAACTCAACAACGAGCAATTGAGACCGGTGTTCAACAGCTTTGATCAAGCCTTGGCGAAGTTGCGCTTAGGTGTGCTGCGAGCTCGAATTTGGTTTGTACAAAGTTTCACGCCACGCAGGTGGTATCGGCTGTCCTTGGCCTGGTGTTTGCGGCACCCAGCAGTGATGCTCATGGTGCTTTTGGCAACGGTTGCATTGAACGTCAGTTTGTACAAGGCAATCCCCAAGGGATTCTTTCCGCAACAAGACACGGGTCGAATTTTTGGCAACATCCGAGCCGATCAAAGCTCCTCCTTTCAGTCCATGCAAGTGCGGCTCGATCAATTCATGGCGGTGGTCAAGGCCGAGCCGTCGGTCGACAATGTGACGGGGTTCACAGGTGGCGGTCAGCGCAACTCTGCACAGATGTTCATCACCTTAAAGCCCAGAAGTGAGCGCGATATCTCTGCCGATCAGTTGGTCGCCAAGTTGCGCATGAAACTGTCAAAGGAAGCGGGTGCCAGACTCTTTTTGATTCCCTCGCAAGACATTCGCATTGGCGCTCGCATGTCAAGCTCCCAGTACGAGTTCACCATGAAGGCCGATGAGTTGCAAGAGCTCAAAGAGTGGGAGCCCAAGATCAGGCGATCTTTAAGTCGATTGAGTGAACTCGAAGACATCAACACCGATTACGAAGACCGGGGACTGCAGACCTCGGTTGTCATGGACCGAGAGGCCTTAAGTAGACTTGGCCTGACGGTGAGAGACGTGGACAACGCCTTGGCCAATGCGTTTTCTCAAAGACAAGTGGGCGTCATCTACAACCCCTTGAACCAGTACCGTGTGGTGATGGAGTGGTCGCCCGAGTACTTGCAAAGTGCATCGGCCTTGAAAGACATTCAGCTCTTGAATGCAAAAGGGCAATGGGTGCCATTGAGTGCGGTGGCCAAGGTGGAGTTGACCAACACCGCTTTGTCGGTGAGCCATGAGGGCGGTGTGCCGTCGGACACCTTCAGCTTCAATTTGGCATCCAATGTCTCCTTGTCTCAAGCCACCGAGGCGGTCACCGCCGCTTTGTCGGACTTGAAGATGCCGGTGACGGTGAGGGGGAGCTTTTCTGGGACGGCCAACGCCTTTCAAAAGTCTTTAGCGACTCAGCCACTGTTGATCTTGGCGGCCTTGGCGACCTTGTATTTGGTCTTGGGCATTCTTTATGAGAGCTTGCTGCATCCGATTACGATCTTGTCCACCCTGCCTTCAGCGGGTGTGGGGGCTTTGATTGCACTGATGTTGACGGGCACCGAGTTCTCGGTGATTGCCTTGATTGGCGTGATACTCTTGATTGGGATCGTCAAGAAGAATGCGATTTTGATGATCGACTTTGCCATTCAGCACCAACGCAAAGGCTTTACTGCTCCCCAAGCGATTTACAAAGCCTGTGAGTTGCGCGTGAGACCGATTTTGATGACCACCGCGGCTGCGATGCTGGGCGCCTTGCCCTTGGCCTTTGGACAAGGCGATGGGGCAGAACTCAGGCACCCCTTGGGGATCTCGGTCTTGGGGGGATTGGTGCTCAGTCAACTCCTCACCTTGTACACCACGCCGGTGGTCTATGTGCTCCTTGAAGGCTTGAAGTCATGGGTCATGGGTTTGAAAATTTGGCGAGGCTTGAGTGCGAATGCCGTGAATGGTAATACCAATGCTTGGGGGACAAAGTCATGAAAAGCGGTTTGAGTCAATGCAAGAGAGGTCCATGCACTAGAACTCTTTGCTCCAGAGTTCTATGCTCAAAAGCTGAATGCACAAAAGTTCAAGACAGGGCCCAGAAATCCTACTCAGTCAATGA
The DNA here is from genome assembly GCA_947475685.1 of Comamonadaceae bacterium. Classification (GTDB taxonomy): domain Bacteria; phylum Pseudomonadota; class Gammaproteobacteria; order Burkholderiales; family Burkholderiaceae_C; genus Limnohabitans. The sequence goes on from CANJNC010000129.1 coordinate 3,706, forward strand.
ACCTGGCTTGAAGTTGTTGCGCGGATCTTTCGTGGCCCTCTTTGCTCTGATGCAAGTGGCCTGCACCATGGTGCCGACCTTGAAAGAAGATGGGTTTTCCGTGCCCAGCCAATTCAAAGAAGTCAGGACATCCAATCAAACGCATCAGGCTGTTGAGTCCATCAACGTCTTGAACCCAACCCTACAACGCTCGACGCCTTTGACAGACAA
>CANJNC010000130.1 GCA_947475685.1 Comamonadaceae bacterium
GATGTGTTGGAGGTGCCTTATAAAGGGGTGCCACAAGCTGTCAACGATGTGTTGGGTGGACAACTGACGTTCACGTTTGCTGACAACGCTGTGGCCTTTACACAAATTAGAGGTGGAAAGTTAAAAGGCTTGGGTGTGACCTCAGGCGCGCGAACCCCTTTGATGCCAGATATGCCCTCCTTGGCCGAGGAGATGCCTGGCTTTGATGTCAGTGTTTGGAGCGGTTTGGTCGTGCCCACAGGCACGCCCAAGGAGGTGGTGGATAAATTGTGGGATGCTTCACAAAAAGCCATGGCTTCAAATGATGTGACTTCCAAATTGATGAATCTAGGTTTAGATCCAGCCCTCATGGGTCCTGAGGAGTTCGGCAGATTTGTCGTTTCAGAAAAGGCCAAATGGGCAAGGCAAATCAAACAAGCTGGTATTCAGCCTGAATAAGCTTAAAGAGCTGAAAGTGCTTAGGGCTGGCTTTGAAAAAGGCTTTAAAGCTTGAACAAAGCCCTGGGGTTGATCTCACTGATGGTGTGAATTTCTGCTGCATTGAAATTTGCATCTTTTAGACTTTGAAGCGGATGGGGGTCAGCCGGTGGGAAGGAATCATCGGTCCCCAAAACAATGTGAGAGACGCCCACTTTTTGCTTCAAATAGTGCAGCGCCTCTTTGTCATGCAAGATCGTGTCAAAGTACATTTCACTCAGGTAGCTCCATGGGTTTCGCGTCGATTGGATGCCATTTTGAGCGTGATGTCCTTTGGCGTGCATGAAATCGAAACGACCAATGAGGTAAGGCAAGGCCCCACCCCCATGCGACAAGATGATTTTTAAGTTGGGATGTCGATCCAATACGCCACTCCAAATCAAAGAGCCCACGCTCAAGGTGGTGTCAAAGGTGTATTGAACCACTTGGTTCAGTGCAAAGGCTTTGCTCCTGGGAGTAGGTTGCGCTTGGGTGGGGTGCAAAAAAATGGGGACGCCAAGTTCGCTCGCGCAAGACCAATACTCCTCTAAATCCAATTCGCCCAAGTTCACGCCTTCTACGTTACAGGCCACCACGGCCCCTAAGGCCCCTTGTTCTTTGACTGCGCGCTCGAGCTCCTTGGCTGCCAAAGCCGCATTGGGCATGTGAGCAGACGCCAAGAAGCCAAAGGAATTGGAGTTTTTTGCGCAAAATTCGCCCATTGAATTATTGAGCAACTCGTGCCATCTTTTTCCCTGCGAGTCTTCAAGTCCATGGCCAAAGACATCCACCCAGCCTGAGAGAATTTGTTTTTGAACGCCTTGTGCTTGCATGGCCTCGATGCGAGCCTGAGGACTTTCCAGCAAGCGCGAAAAAAAGGGTCGACATTTCAAGCCATAGTGAAAATGCAGGCAATGGCATTGCGGCTCTGATTCAATGACATCGATGCCCATGGAAGCCCCGTCAAAGAGGAGTTTGTCAATGATGCTGGGAGGTACGTAGTGGGCGTGAACGTCAATGGCCATGATGGAGTGAGAAATGGTAAAAAAAGAAGTTCCCGATCTTAAATCATTGTGCCAGCGCTTGCACGATTAAAAACGTTTGAGCTTCATGGGTGGGTGCGAACCGTTCGCAGCCAACTCGTGAGCGGCTGGTCTCGCTTGGGGTCTAACCCTATTGCTAAAAAGGTGTGCTTGGTATCAAAATACAAGCCTTAAATCTTCTTTGAGCTGCCTGTGATCAGACACGCTTTAAATTTATTTCTCAACGTCACCATGAAAAAATCAAACCTTCTCCTTCTTCACACTTTCATTGCATGTGCCCTTAGTTTGTCAACTGCAGTCTCACAAGCTCAAAGCTTCCCCTCAAAGACCATCCGTGTCATTGAGCCCGCTGGTCCAGGCAGCGCAGTGGACACTGCGGTGCGCGATATCATTCCAGCTTTGAGCGAAGTCTTTGGTCAACAAGTCTATATTGACAACAAGCCAGGTGGCAATAGTCTAATTGGAGCAAGAGAGGCCATCCGAGCACCTGCGGATGGCCACACGCTGTTTCACGGCAACATCAACAATGCGTTGAATGACTTGTTTCCCAACACCAATTGCTGTCGTTTGGGGGAGTCTCTTTTGCCAGTCACGCGCATATTTTCAACACCCTTGGTGTTGGTTGTAAACCCTTCGGTCCCTGCAAAAACTTTAAAGGAATTTTTGGCACTTGCAAAGTCCCAGCCCGAACTATTGACCTATGCCTCTGGTGGCAATGGCTCCATCACACAGTTGCTGGGTGAGTTGGTCAAAATCAATGCTGGCATCACGGTCAGAGAAGTCCCCTACAAGGCCATTGGCGCAGAACTTCCAGACCTTTTGGCCGGTCATGTGAATGCCGCCTATTTGGCACCTGTTGTCGTGGCTCAACACATCAAGTCAGGTAAATTGCGTGCTTTGGGTGTTGCTCAAAGTAAACGCGTCTCTATCATCTCTGACGTTCCAACTTTTGTAGAAGCTGGTCTTGCCAATGTGGAGGCCACGGGATGGAATGGAATTTTTGTGCCTGCTGGCACCCCTTTGGCCGTGATCAACCGAATTCACTCCGATATCACCAAAGTGCTCAGTTCACCTAGTTCAAAAGCGCACGGTCTAGAGATGGGTTACGAATATGGCAGTGAAAGTCCTGAGGAATTTGGCAGCTTCATTAAATCTGAGATCAGAAAGTGGGGCGGAGTGATGAAGGATGCGAAGATTAAAGTGGAGTGATTGACCCAAGTCAATTTGTATCCTGTTCTGCGCACTATCATTGGTCGTTGCGGTGGGCTTGATCGCTGAGTTCAATTAAGAGCCCGAATCTTAAAGGGGTTTTGCCATGAACTATGCCAAATTTCATAAACACTCAATTTCTCATCGAGCGGACTTTTGGCGAGAGCAAAGTGCGTTGGTCGATTGGCATGTTCCCCCGCAAGACATCTGTGATTACGCCCATCCGCCTTTTGTCAAGTGGTTCAAAGACGGGCAGACCAATCTTTGCTTTAATGCTGTAGATAGGCATTTAAAAGATCGGGCTCATCAAAACGCACTGATCAGTGTTTCAAGCGAAACAGGCTTGGAGCGCACTTACAGTTTTGCTGAACTTTCTCGCGAAGTACAACAAAGCGCTCGCATGATGCAGCACCTCGGTGTCTCTAAGGGAGACCGCGTGCTCATCTACATGCCCATGGTGGCTGAGGCGGTTTTTGCGATGCTCGCTTGTGTTCGAATTGGTGCCATACATTCTGTGGTCTTTGGGGGTTTTGCGGCGCACAGTCTGGCCACTCGCATTGAGGACGCAACGCCCACATTGATAGTGAGCGCCGACGCTGGTTCGAGGGGAGGAAAGATCGTCCCTTATAAACCTTTGCTTGATGAAGCCATTGAGAGGTCAAGTCACAAGCCTCGCGCGGTCTTGATGGTTGACCGATCCTTGTGTGAATTTAAGACGACACCGGGTCGGGATCATCATTACCAAGCGCTTAAAGAGCAGTTTCATGATGCGCAAGTCCCCTGCGTATGGGTGGATTCAACGCACCCAAGTTATACCTTGTACACCTCTGGAACCACCGGCAAACCCAAAGGTGTTCAGCGCGACACGGGGGGCTATGCAGTTGCGCTTGCGGCCAGCATGAAGCACATCTTCATGGGTGGACCGGGTGAAACTTATTTCTGCACCAGCGACATTGGTTGGGTGGTTGGGCACAGTTACATTGTGTATGGACCTTTGATCGCTGGCATGGCCACCATCCTTTATGAAGGATTGCCTGTTCGACCTGATGGAGGTATTTGGTGGCATTTGGTCGAAAAATACAAGGTCACTTCGATGTTCAGTGCACCCACTGCGATTCGAGTTTTGAAGAAACA
>CANJNC010000131.1 GCA_947475685.1 Comamonadaceae bacterium
CAAGTAATGGCCTTGTTGTCTGGCACGTCTTTCCGCATAAATTGCCATACAGAGAAACAAGGGCAAAGAAAATAACATTCTGTACATGATCAAGGTCATTGCATCGACCTTGTACAAGTAACTGAGCTTGATCAGGACGCCCTTGCCACTAAAAGCAATCGCACCCAAAATAGCATACACAAAACCAGCGTTGATTTGGAGTGACAAATTACGCATCAATTTAGAGATTGTCAACAAGTCGTTCCACTGATTTACGGGCTTGATATATAAAGAAGCCCTGAAACAACAAGCACCAATGCCAGGCTTAAATCATAGGGCCTGAGGACCGGTCAAGCTCAAGCTCAAGCTCAAGCTCAGGTTCATTCGGGCTTGATATTGGCCGCTTTAACGACCACACTCCACTTGGCAGCCTCTGACTTGATCAAGGCGTTGAACTCCTCAGGTGAACCCCCACCCATCTCGTTGCCTTGTTCGAGCATCATGCCCCTGAGTTTAGGGTCCTTTAAAACCTCATTGGCAGCTGCGTTCAATTTGTCAATGACCGCTTTGGGCGTTCCCTTTGGCGCTACCAAGCCCTGCCAATTCAAAACTTTGACCTTGGGCATGCCAATCTCAGCAAAACTTGGTACTTCAGGCAAAAGGGGTGAGCGCTTTTCACTGGTGATCGCGATGGGACGAAGCTTGCCTGACTTGATGCTTGGCATGGCAGAATACATTTGATCAAACATCATGTTCACATTGCCTGCCATCAAGTCCATCAAACCCGCAGATCCACTTTTATAGGGCACATGAATCATATCAATATCTGTGCTTTGCTTGAAAAGTTCAGCCGATAGCTGATGAGACCCCCCAATACCGCCAGATGCAAATGTCAACTCGCCAGGCTTGGCTTTGGCAGCGGCCACAATATCTTGAACCGTCTTGAAACTTGAACTTGGGTTGACGGACAAAACCAAAGGACCTTTTTCAATCAGCATAATCGGCGTGAGATCGGTTTCTGGGTCGTAGCGCAAATTTCCAAACAAGGTTTTATTGACCGCCAAAGGTGCAAAATTACCCATACCGATGACGTACCCATCGGGCGCTGCACGCGCAATGAACTCTGTACCAATATTACCCCCGGCGCCCGCCTTGTTCTCAACCACAATGGGTTGCTTTAAAAGCACGCTCATGCCTTGGGCAATTTGTCGACTGCGTGAATCTGCTCCCCCACCCGCGCCATAAGGCACGATAAAGTTGATCGGTTTGCTGGGATAAGGCGTTTGTGCAAAAACGCCCACGCCCAAATAAATGAGCGACGTTGAGAGAAAAAGTTTTGCTAATGTTGACTTCGACATGGTTTTATTAAAAAAATTACTCAAATCAAAAAACCCCACTCTTATTTTGTAAGAGTAGGGCTCCGGTTTATCAATTGACTGAATTGATGACCCTCAATAGCAAGCGGGTCACCATTCAATCAAATGTCAATTCATCACTCTTCCACGAAAGCTTCTTCTCGCTTGGACTTGACGGAAGGCAATAACACAATTACCAACAAGATCAAAGCCACAAAGAGCAAACTGCCAGACAATGGACGTGTCACAAACACGGACCAGTCACCTCTAGACAAGAGCAATGCTCGCCGCAAGTTCTCCTCCATCATCGGGCCCAAAATGAACCCCAATAAAAGTGGCTGCGGTTCGCAACCGATTTTCACAAAAATATAACCAATGAAACCAAACACAGCAACCATCCAAATATCAAAGGAGTTGTTGTTGGTCGAGTAAACACCCACCGCACAGAACAAAATGATTGCCGGGAACAAGAAACGATAAGGCACGGTCAATAACTTGATCCACATTCCAATGAGTGGCAAATTCAAAATAATTAACATCAAATTACCAAGCCACATTGACGCAATCAACCCCCAAAAAAGCTGAGGATTGCTCGTCATCACTTGAGGACCTGGTTGGACATTGTGAATCGTCATCGCACCTACCATCAATGCCATCACAGCATTAGGCGGTATTCCCAATGTCAATAAGGGAATGAAAGATGTTTGAGCACCTGCATTGTTTGCCGCCTCTGGAGCTGCAACACCGCGAATGTTACCCTGACCGAAAGGCACTTCACCTGGACGCAACTTGGTTTTCTTCTCGACCGTATACGCCGCAAAAGCCGCCAATAAAGCACCTCCGCCTGGTAACACGCCAAGCACAGAGCCTAGAGCCGTTCCTCTGAGTACAGCAGGGATCATGTTCTTAAAGTCTTCAGCAGTTGGGAACAAACCGGTCACACCAGATGTAAAGACTTCGCGCTCATCCTCTGGACGAGACAAATTAAAGATGATCTCACCGTATCCAAACACACCCATAGCCACTACAACGAAACCGACACCGTCAGTCAATTCCGGAATATCAAAGCTATAACGAGCAACGCCTGAGTTCACGTCGGTTCCGATCAAGCCCATTAACAGACCCAAAATGATCATGGCGATCGCCTTGACCAAAGAACCTGAGGCCAAAACCACCGCACCAATCAAACCCAATACCATTAAAGAAAAGTACTCTGCGGGTCCAAATTTAAATGCCAACTCCGTCAAGGGAGCAGCAAATGCAGCCAAAATCATTGTACCCACACAGCCAGCAAAGAATGAACCCAAGCCCGCAGCGGCCAAGGCAGGACCTGCTCGACCCTTTCTGGCCATTTGATAGCCGTCAATGGTGGTCACAACTGAAGAGGCCTCTCCAGGCAAGTTCACCAAAATAGCAGTGGTTGAGCCACCGTACTGGGCGCCATAGTAAATACCAGCCAACATGATCAAGGCTGCCACAGGGGGCAACGCATAAGTCGCTGGCAACAGCATCGCAATGGTCGCAACCGGTCCAACGCCAGGCAAAACACCAATCAAGGTTCCAAGTAAACAGCCAATAAAGCAATAAAGCAGATTAATTGGGGTGGCTGCAACACTAAAACCAAGCATAAGATTTGAAATCAGATCCATTTTTTTTCCTTAACCAGTAATATAAACAGGCCACATAGGCATTTGCAACTTAAGCAACAAAATAAATGCAAGATAACAAATTAATGACAACACAGCACCCAAAATTAATACTTCGTGCAGCACAAATTTATCCCCGGCTTTACTGGCAATTAAAGTCAAAACAAAAATAGAGACGAACAGGCCAGAAGAGGGCAAACCAATACTGGGCAGTCCTACAAGCAAAACACCAAATGAAATGTTCGAGCCTAGTACATATAAAATTGGGCCCCAAGCAAAAGTGCCAACCGGATCTCGATCTGGCCTTTCAATTGCAACAGATGAGAATAAAATGATGGCGCCAAGTATTAACATGATGGATCCCAAAAGCAATGGGAAGTATCCAGGCCCCATCCTCGCGGCTGTACCAATTGAATAAGAGGTCGCACCGTATGCAAATCCCCCGCCAACAATCAGGAACATCAGTCCTGAAAAAAAGTCTTTCTGACTCTTGATAATATTCACTAAATTCTCCTAAAGAAATATTAAAGACTCCGAATTGTGAGCTAAGACCCAAGAACTTTCCTAGTGGAATACCCTAACAAAACCCTTTAAGTAAGTATAACATTTCAGTAGTGTCCCAACGTTTTTCAGAGGAGAGGGAGCTGAAATTGCGCTGAATTTGTACCAGAAATTTCCTGCTCCCCCGTAAACAGTTGATTTATTGGAGTTTTTTCAAACATGGACAGACTCAAGATTTGTAGAATTTCGTAGA
>CANJNC010000132.1 GCA_947475685.1 Comamonadaceae bacterium
AATCGTTCAAGAAATTGCGCGGCTACGCCGACCTGAAAATCCTGATAAACAGCCTTCGTCCCGCAACCCAACAACTCAAAAAAGCCGCATAATCATTATGTCCACTGCCTCAAACCTGCAACTGAGTTCGGGACATCGTCGCCATCCGCGCCGTCTGTATTGCGGATGAGATCTTTGAACGATTAAAAGAAAAAGGTATCGAAATTCAAATTGATTTCGATGATCGATCAGGGACAACACTGAACGCAGTTAAGGATGGTGAAAAACTTCAGTTCAATTTCAGAGAACCATACACAAAGGTAGGGCGTACACCTGCTCTAAGTAAAATTGAAAAACAACTTCACAACTACGCATGGGACTCGGCTCAAATTGAAGTGCCTCAAAACATACTTTGCATAAATTTTGAATGGAGATCTTACCCAAAGAAAGCATTCAAAGATTCTGGTTTAAAGCTCGAGCATCAAATCGAAAACATAGTTAGCTACATTGTCAAAAAATTTGACGAGGAAATTGAAAAATCAAGACAGCGAGAAATTCGAGCTCGTGAAAATGAACGTAAAAAATACATATGGGAGTACAACGAGCGCATTGCCAAATCTCGAAAGAATCAACTTGAACACGCACTACAAGAAAGCAAAGATTTAGAAAATCTTATTCGCTTGAAGGTCTATCTCAAAACGATGAAAGAGATCTTCTCAAAACTTCCTGCCGATGAGAAAGCAGCTGGTTTTACGTGGATTGAACTTGTAAAGACTGAGCTCAAAACCATACAACCAATAGAGACTCGAATCAAAAGAATCAAACGCGCGGCCAAGAAGCCAACAAAGAAAATCAAAGAGCTTTGGTATGTTGATCCGTTACCTGACGATCATGAGCCAGACTTTGAAGCCATATACGCAGAAGAGCGAAGATATTACACAGGCTAAAAATTGTCCAGCAACGAAGAAACATAGTCTTTGGGCAATTGATGCCCTGCGTTTGGGACAACAGTGACTGGCAACCCTAGCAAACTTGCAAACTTAGTTACGTTTTCTGGATGGCTCTGCCAGTCCTCTGAGCCCACATGAAACGAGCAGTTCAATGGTGCTGGGTACTGATTGGCACTAGCAAGCTCACTAAGTCGATCAGCATAAGGCGGGATAAATCCCATGCTGATTTCCTCGCTTGAAAACTCCCCTACGATTGGGGATAGCAGCAGTATCTTTCCAATGTACGGAGTTATCTTCGACAAGGCATGAAGCAAAAGATAGCCACCGAAAGAGTTAGCAATGATCTTGGCATCCACATGCCAAAAGTGCTCTTTTATATCGTTGGCGATCGTGGCCACTTGATCGTTGAAATCAAGCTTCTTAAAGTCACCAACCGTCTCTCGTCCAACGACCTCATACCCTAGCCCAACTAAGGCCTGCCCTAAACCATTAGTGATACGACCCCCATGCCCCGGAAGGTAGAAGATGGATTGGATATTTCTTGGTTGTGAACTCATGCTTTAAGTCGCGTGACGATTTTCTCGTAAGCGCCTGAACTGCGACTTAGGTTTCCGGGAGTTATGTAGGCACGACGCAAGCTATTGAGTCTGAATTTTTCATTTTTATTGCCTGCATCATCAAGGATTTGAGTCCATTGTTTTTCTCTTCTGCAGATAACAAAGATCAAATTTTCTTTTTTTATAAACTCTTTTGCTATAGCTTTCATTGTTCCATTGATGCTTGGCAACTTGGTGCACTCGCTGTCGAAAAGCTCACTAGCCCAAGGATTGATTTGTAAAGCGGCAATTCTGTTCGAAATAATTTCCCAACTCAATCCAGTATCAGAATGAAGTGACTTTAGATTTGCTCTCCACCAGTCCCGCATTGCTGGGTTTGTATCTTCGTGCAAACTAAAAATTCCCCATCCGGATTGCCATTCTTTACGTTCGTGATCATCTTCCAATGAAGTAGAGGTGGAACCATCAACAGGAGACGTATATGAGGGGTTAGCTAGTAGAAGCACGACTCGTACTTCATCCAAGTTACCTTCAAACGGACAAGGACCAATAGCTTTATATAAGTGATATTTGCTGTTTCTCTTGAAGTTGTATTTTTCAAGTTCAACAGCATCTTCTTCACAGATTATTTCCTGCAACTTCTCATAGTTCATTATGGTTTCCATGATCAGATTCCTGATCAATCTGTCGTTTTGGACTGATAAGGTCTAACATGAAAAAGTGCACAATTGCTAGCAGAGCAGTACCGGACTCGTTTGAATTTATAGTCCACACATTGCAAGCAAAACGCTTTGATCGCCTCAGCTTTTGAGTTATTATTTTTATCACTTACGCGAGCCATAAGTTTTTGATATTTAAGGGGAATTTGACCACTCATAGCATCTCCAAAAGTATCATAAATTTTACTATTTTTGAGGTAAAAAAGACAGTTTTTTCTCATTATCAAAGCTGATTTTTTGTTAGTTTTTTTGCGCACAAATTGCAATAAAAATCTAATGCAATTGGCACGAAATTAAATTCGTCTATTCCGAATTTTTGTCATTGATCTGCACCTTCAACAGTCCGCTAGAAACCATTTGCGCTATGCCTGTCGTGACCGCGATTACGGTTCAAAAAAGCACTATGTTTTCTGCCTAAAAACCACGCTTTTGACCCGATAACGCACTTTTTGTCTGACTTATGGTCTTGAAAGGGTGCTGGGCACGAGAGTGAAATACCAGCTCGTCCTTGTCTCTTTCGTCATAGCCATTGGTCATTGGCTCGATGGGGGTCACTGGTTTTTGTATGGGGGTAGGTGGCTGGGGGTAGATTCTTTGCTGGGGGTTGGGTTTCATCAACTCCTTATGCAGTTGCTGGGCCAGTTGTTGATGCTGCTGAGTCTGCTGTTTTGTAGCTTGAGTTGAAGTCACTTGCTGGGGGTTGGGCTTGGGTAGGGGTTTTGGAGCTGGGGCCATTGGCGCACGCTTTGGCTTAACCGCCTTGGCCTTTGATCTGACAGATGATTTGCTAGGAGTCTTCGTTGTGGGTCTGGTAACTGGCTTGGCTGGGCTAGCCACCCTACCCTTTGGGGCTGATGAAAGTGGTGGATGGGAACTCGTACCCTGTGAAGCTGGCTGAGCAAACGCGGCCCACATCTTGTCGGATATCAACTTCCAAAGTGCCAGTTGATCCTCTGGGTTGGCAATTTCCATAAATCTCATATTTGGTCTCCTTTTCCTACATTTATTTATCCGTTGCCATAAATAAATGCATGCGAATATTCGAGATTGCGACAACCAAAACACCCGGCCAACTGAAAATTGATCAACTCAGCGCCGCCAGTAAAAGAGCCAAGGACGCTGTCAAGCAAGAACGCTTGAGACAAAAGGCACAACGCGCACAGCAGGCGCTGCAACGTCTACGCAATCCTGGATTGAAAACGCCTGTCTAAGCTGATAGGCTTAGGCCTTATGAACACCATTGATCCAACCCGCTGCCCTATTTGTCACGAACCTAATGTGTGCGCCATGGAAACAGCCAAAGCAACGGGCACCAAACCTGAGCGCTGCTGGTGCATGGATGCAGTGTTTACACCTGCAGTGATGGATCTAGTGTCCGACGTCAGCAGGTGTGAGACAAAAGTGGGTACTTGATTAAAGGAGGGTTTTGGTTCATCTTTCAACCTAAGGAGCGAAGATGAAGATGAAATCTAATCAACCCAAGGCCTCTGCCGAGCAGGTGGTCAAAGACATACGAAGAG
>CANJNC010000133.1 GCA_947475685.1 Comamonadaceae bacterium
GTGACCAACAACCACTGACCCAATGCAGCGTAAAAGCCCGCACTTTTTAGACATCTTGGCTCCAAAACTCGAAGACGTTCAATCCAAGCGTCTTGAGCAAGCCCATCCATTTTTTGAAACAACGATGAGTCGGGCATCTGCCCGAGCAACTGGGCGCCATCGCAATAAATTTGTGCACCATCCCTTGTTTTTGATTCCAGTTTTTGAATATCTGACTTGGAATCGTCTTGCGCAAATCCACTTAGGGGGAAAAAAGTAAGACAAGCAAAAGTGAACCCTAAAAAGGACCTTCTGACCCTCCTCATCCCATCAGAGTTGATACCTTGTTCCACACTGTTTAGAAAATAGAAGCTCAAAGGGCGCTAGGGTGTAGGGGGTTAAATGGACTCAAGAGTGGGATGTGACTGATGCATGACGTAACAAGAGAGCAATCAAAAAACCCGTAAAGATGTCATTCGTCAAAAAGCCTGAGGGTCTCAATGCATGGTCTAGAAATCCGCCTGAAGACAAAAGAATTCTGAGCAAAATTAATCTTAAATTTCTTTAAAACATAGATTCTAAAACAAAAGGCCTATTGAATTGAAAAACACCAAAAGATTCGTATTGAAAATGGCCTATATAGCAAGAGCTTTCTAATGCCATTGTAAAGCTTGACGCTGAAGCTTCTCCCTTTCCATACGTGCGGCCTAAGATCTTGGCTTACTCCCTATTCAAATCAGGCCACGCGTTGTTCCAAGCTTGCTGGGTCAACCAAATACAAGCGAGCCGGTTCCACGTCTATATTGAACGCATAAATCAATTTAGAAGTCGTAAGACCTGATAGCAAGAAGTCTCCCAAACGAATGGGCCTGTCTGAGTCACCCATCAACTGGCCATTGAGCTCAATCTTGTCATAAAGCCTTGGCCCCATCAAAGCAGGGTAAGACAGCTCTGAACTCATCGCCCTCAAGGCATGGGCCACTTGCACGGGCTCGCCGATCACAGCGTGAACGCGCCTGTCGCTAGGTCCCATGGAGCCCAACATGGCATGCCCCAACTCCAGTCCCATCTCCAATTGCAACTCTTGCCCAAGCCTGATGCCGTCTGAGATATAACTGGTGGGCACCAAGCCCTTGGCTGAAGCGCTCAAGTCTCGAGCGACTGACTCTGTTTCAAGCCTCAATGCTTCAGTTTGTTGATGAGACCAAACTTGAAGCCAGTCTTGGGCACATTGCCAGAGTTGTTTAGGCAACAAGGCAATTGGTTCAAGAGCCTCTTTACCCAAGTCTTTTCTCCAGACCACCAAGAGCTCACTGCCCTGAATGTGCTGCAATTCTCCGCCCGAGCTCTTGACTTCCCTGTTCATTAGAAACAGGTACTGGTGAAGCAACTTGGCCGACAGATCAGGTTTTTGAGAAGCGCAAAAGCGATCAAAGTTTCTAAGATTGACGGACAGGACCACCACAGCCGACTCTTTGACTTGCACGTCTTGGCTTTCCCCTTCTAAAGCCACCTCTTGAGCGACCGATTCGCTCATGTAACTCGACATGTTGTCATAAACACGGGTGCGCTGCCAACGAAGTTGCGCCATGACAGCAGCAGTCAAAGCCATGCTTGACAACACCACACCCAATGCTGGAAGCGACCAACTGATCCAATAGCCATGGTTCAAAAGCACCCAAGCATGCCCCACATACATGAGTCCAGCTAGAGCCAGACCCAAAAAAGGCAATAAAAAGGCAACGCGCTCTCTCTTGGACCAGGCCTGAGCACTTTGACGCCTGGCCTCAAAGAGCTTGGACGCTTGGCTGACACCAAAAAGACCGCCCAACAGGCCTCCCAAAAATCCACCTAAGCCCACAAACCCGTTGACCAGCAAGAGAAGCAGCAACACACCCACCAAGAGAGTGGCCATTTGAATCCCTGTGTTACCCAAAGGTGTGTAAGGGGTTGCCTCATCAAGAGCTGCAGAAATCACTTGCGCATGCACTTCTAAACCACCCTCAGCACCCCCATGAGGAGTCGGCACGGCGTCTCCTGCACCAAATGCCGTCGAGCCCACCAAAACCCAAGCTCCATCCAACAAGGCCTTGGGCGCGTCTCCTCTAATGACATCTAAAGCAGAAACCGACACAAACCCAGCCTTCGGCGTGCGATAGGAGACACGAATAAAACCCCGCTCATCCAGTGGCAGTTCAAATTCTGGAGCACTTCTAAGTTTCAAGGTCCAAGGTGCTTGCCCCAAAAACTGTCCCTTGACCCAATAGGGTCCTGATTTCATCAAACCTTCTTCAGAGCCTAGGCCCATGTGCATCAAAGCTGCTAAGGAAAGCGCAGGATACCCACGCCCCTCAACACACACAAATGCAGGGATGCGCCTGACCATCCCGTCAGGATCGATCAAGGGTGTCAAATGACCCACGCCAGAATAAGCACTTAAAATATTGGGGTCATTGCCAATGTACCCAAAGCCAGGCTGCATCGAGGCCGAACAAGGCGACACAGCGTCGAAGGCTCCAAGAGGCAAAGCGCCACTTTTAACCTCAATATTGGGGTTCAAAGACAAGATCTGTCCCCCAATGCTGGGCCCTCCGCTTTGAAGTGCTCGAGTGAGTGCATCGTCACCCGGCTTTGCGTCCGGCAGAACGACATCAAACAACTTCAAGCCCACGCCGTAATTATTAAGCCCCCTAGCAAGGGAAGCCATCGTCTCTCGGCTCCAAGGCCAAGGCCCCAAGGCCTGTATGCTTTTTTCGTCGATATCGACCATCACCACCCTGCGCTCTTGGGTGCTCTTGGAACTCAGGTTCCAAGTGAGGGAATCGCTTCTTTCATCAAAGCCCAAAAATGTCTGCGGTATTGACCAGGCCAAGACCAATGTGAGGACCAATGCCAGCCCCAGGGCAATTAAGCCATAGGCAACTGAATGGAAAGTGGCCCAACGCATCCAAGCATCAAGCCAAGTTGAACTCAACTTGAACTTGCTTTGAGAGGAAGGTACTTGGGCTTGGCTCATGCTTTAGCGACCCCAAAGGGTCGCACCCTTGAATTGACCGACGCTACTGGGCAAAGTGAACAAATAGCCCGCTTGCTTGGTGTCCAGTGAAATAGCCCCGGCCACCGATGCGCCAGGTGCCGGCTGGGCGGCAGAAGTCACCTGAGGGGCACCTGAGAGAAAAATGCCTGAATTCAAATTGATCTTCCCACTTGACTGCAATGCCTGCGACACAGCTTGAGAAGGAGCGCCCAAAACCGTTGTATTGGTGGGGACTTGCGCATTCAAATTAAGGCTGGTGCTAAAGGTTTGGTTCGAGAAGTTGATCCCCAAAACACCATTCGAGGCACTTGCTGAATACAAATTGTTGGCCAAGTCCAAGAAATAAGCATGGCTGTTGACCAAACCAAAATTCACATTGCCCTGCTGCAAAGCCATGAGATTGGGAACATTGCTCTCGTTCCTAAAAAGAAAAAAGTATCCATCACCCACGGTCACCGATTTGCCCTGCAAAGCATTGATGAACGGAACGGTCAAGTTGTCTTGGGCATTTTGCGCACCCCAACGACCCCAAGTCAAAGAGTCCGTCGCAGAGGTGTTCAACAAAATCTCATTGACGCCTGAATAGGCCTTCGCGTCCACCCGAGTTTGTTGTACCTTGTTGTTGGCGTTATCGGCATTCGCTTGTGGGCTGGGCGTTTGATTGTTATTTGAAACACCATTCGGCATGCCAAT
>CANJNC010000134.1 GCA_947475685.1 Comamonadaceae bacterium
AAAAAAGCATTGCTCAAGCCATGAACGCCTGGTGCGACACTTTGAATACCGTTTGCGCGGTTGGAGTAAAAGTACAAGTTGGACAAATCCCCCAGCAGACAACCAAATCCAGCATAAAGATCCTTTTCAGAATCCACTTGCTGCAAATAATCCAAAGAAGGTGTTTGTCCACGCAAAAAATGCTCAACCAACAAGCCCCTGGAATTCGGATAATCAAGTTTTGCAAAACCATCTCTGTGGTTGGTCACCGCTGCAAAACGGCCACGTTTGGTCAAACCTAACCAAGTGCCCCCTTTTTCTAAATCTCGTCCTGCAAATATCTCAGGCGAATCCGACCAAAATTCAGCATTCAGTGTCGGTCTTGCGTAAGATTCATCACGATTAGAGGCCACGATCATTGGCCAGCGAGGATTTGTTTGGTAAGCAAATAAGATCAAACACATGACAAGAAGTCCTGATCGTACCGAAAGTAACGAATTAATCGATCAAGGCCGCTACGCTCACTCCTGAGATTTGATGCGCATTGATGATTTCTTGAACCAATCCACAAGAGATGGCTTCTTTAACGAAGTCCCCAATAAAGCCAGCAGCCAGAGATTTACCCTTAGGTACACCCATGGCTTGTTGAACGGCAGTAAATCTTCCGGGTAACATCTTAGAGCCCTTTAACTTTTGCTCTTCTTGAATTAACCTGGGCTTCAAACCAGCCAAGGCATCGAGTTGTTGACTGACAAAAATCTCAAAGGACTCATCCATGCTTTTGGCACGCACCAAAGTGGCGAGCTTGATGCTTCTACTGAGATAGAGGTCGTAGGCACTTTTTTCCATGACGGCGATTTTCACACCCGGTTTGTCCACATCTTCAATGGCATGAATACTTGAGCCTTCAGGCACCAAATAACTTGATTCAATTTCTAAATAGGCATTGGTAAAATCAATCACAGTTGCACGCGCAGGCTCTACAGCCAGAAGAGCCATGTCCCAGATGTTTTTATTGGCATCTTCTGCCAACTCGCCAGGCGTAGCGTATGGGAAAAATTTAATCTTCAGACCCAATCGATTGGCAACCTCTTTTGCCATGCTTGGAGCGATGCCAGTCGGCTCTTGATCTTGACCATTTGCTTTGACCAATAAAAAGTTGGCCATGTTCAATCCAACTCGCAAAATACCACTTGGGGCTATTTCTTTGGCGACATCTGTTAGGTTATGGTTTTGTTTCATTATTTTGATTTTTAAAAAAAACGGTATTTCATTCTGACTTCATTGCGGTCAGTTTCACAATTTCTGCATATCGCGTCAACTCAGATTTAATCAATTGAGTAAACTCCTGTGGCGTACCACCCACTGGCTCTGATCCCAAGGCGGCAAGCCTTTCTCGCACTTTGGACGTCTTTAAAATCTTGCCAGTTTCTAAATTAAGTTTACTGACAATCTCATTGGGCGTCTTCATTGGAGCGACCAAACCGTGCCACTGCGTGAACTCATATCCTACAACGGATTCACCAATCGAGGCAATTTCGGGCGCAGCTTGAGAGCGAATGGATCCCGTGACACCCAATGCTTTAAGTTTACCCGCCCTGACATAGGGCAAGGTTGACAAAGTCGTTGCAAACATCACCTGCTCGTGTCCAGCCAATACATCTGCAAATGCCGGACCAGCGCCTTTAAAAGGAATATGAACCCAGTCCACGCCGGTTTTCATGGCAAACCAAACTGCAGCCATGTGCCCAGAACTTCCCGTTCCTGCAGAGGCGAGACTCAAAGATCCAGGCTTTGACTTGGCCAACGCGATCAATTCATTGACAGTGTTGACCCCCAATGAAGGATGAACCACAAGGGCCACTTCAAAGGCGGTCAACTGTATGATGGGCACGAAATCTTGAATGGGATCGTAAGAGGGCTTCTTATAAAGCGCTGGATTGACTGACATTTGAGCCGGCAAGACCAAAAGAATGGTGTACCCGTCTGGCACAGAGTTGGCCACAAAATTACAACCAATGATGCCATTTGCACCCCCTTTGTTGTCAATGAAGACGGCTTGGCCCAATTCCTGAGACAAAGGCTCAGCAACCAAGCGAGCGACTACATCGGTTCCACCTCCTGGAGGATAAGGCACCACCAAGCGAATAGGCTTAGTGGGCCAAGTTTGCGCCAGAACACCCATATTGCAGAACGTCATGGCAAAAAAGAGCACGATGTATTTCAGTTTCATGGTGAAATCTTTTGTACTTATGACGCAATTGTCTCAACAGTTGGCAATGCAGCCGGAAAAAATTATGAGTGAGAATACATTTTCTTTCCAGCAAATGGGAGTTTTGCTCTCAAGATGACCCCCTCTTGAGCTTCGGTGATGAAGAGGGTTTTCATATCGTCTGCACCAAATGCAACATTGGTCGTTCGCATACCGGCACATGACTTGATGCGGTATATAGGCTCACCCAACGGGCTAAAGACCCAAACGGTTCCAAAGCCAGCGTGCACAATCACCAAATTCCCATTTTCTCCCAACGCCATGCCATCTGGCCCAGTTGGACTTCCAGAGAGTTGAATAAACATGCCCACTTTTCCAACACCTGCGTGCTTGGGTAAAAGTGGAATGCAAATGATGTTGTTGGTGCGAGTCGCCGCCACATAAAGAATGTTTTCTTCTTTGTTCAGAACCAAACCGTTGGGGCCTGCAAAACCATTGAACAACATATCCAACTGACCACTCGCTCTCAAACGATAAGCTCGACCGGTTGGATCGTTCATGGCACTTTGCCCCTGATCGGTGAAGAATAAATCACCATTTGCCGCAAAAATCAAATCATTTAGACCTTTGAAGCCCTCGTGATTCGGACGATTTTCAATCACGGTCATTTTTGCGGTTTGTGGATCAAAGGACAGCAAACCCAACTTGTGATCAGCCACAAAAAGTCGGCCATCTTTGTGAATTTTTAAACCGTTGGGTTCTCCATCAAACTCAGCAAACTCGGACCACTCCCCTTTGGGATTGATTTTAAAAATTCGTCCATACGGAATATCAACACAATAAAGATTGCCTTCTTGATCAAAAGATGGGCCTTCTAGGAAGGAGTGAACAGGGCCAGCACCACGCTTGTCCACCCAATGGGAGGGGTGACCCATTCTTCTAAACTTGTCTGGCATGCGCGTAAAAACTTCTGTGTCTATGACGGGCGGTGCTGCGTACATTCAAAAACTCCTCATGCAATTAAAATCTTTAAAAAAATGTAGGTTGATTTAAAACCTATGGCCACAGTAACATCGACTCAAGCTCAAAGTAAGAGGACTGGCACCAATGGTTCATGCAGCTCATGGAGACTGAATACCTGCGCGCTTGATGACCTCCCCCCAGCGCGTGACGTCGCTTGCGATCAACTCTGCAAATTGAGCTGGTGAGCCCGTGTTGGGTTCAGAGCCATTGGATTTGAATTGGTTGTAAATCTCTGGGCGCGACATGATCTCGGCAATGTACTTGTTGAGCAAATTGACGACTGTGACGGGTGTACCAGCAGGGGCAATCACACCATACCACGGCATGACTTCC
>CANJNC010000135.1 GCA_947475685.1 Comamonadaceae bacterium
ACTCCCTGCAGCGATTGATGTCCAGCTGACGGGAAATGATTTGATGGGAAACGCAGAGCTGGCGGCCGAAATCACCAAAGAAATCGCCAAAATCCCGGGCGCAGTAGATACCCATGTTCATCAAAAATTAAATGCCCCAGGGATTGCGCTGGAGATGGACAGATCTCGTTTACAGCAACTGGGGCTGAATGCGCAAAATGTAGGCCAAAATGTATTGATTGCCCTGTCCGGAAGCTCTCAAACCTCTCCCGCCTTTTGGTTGAATCCCAAAAATGGGGTCGTCTACAGCATAGTGATACAAAACCCACAATATGCATTTCAATCCATCAATGATTTGCTCAGCATTCCAGTCAGCAGTCAGGTCAACCCAGTTGAAAGCACGCAGTTGTTGGGCAATCTAGTCACTTCAAGACCCGTCAAACAGTTGCCCATCGTATCAAGATACAACATCTCGCCAGCCATCGATATCTATGTAAATGTGCAAGGAACGGATTTGGCAAGTGTCGCAAGCAAAGTGTCCAGTATTGTGGACGCCATGAAAAGCAAGTTGCCCAAGGGTTCACAAATTGCGATCAGAGGACAGGTTCAAACCATGCAGTCCTCATTTATAGGCTTGGGTGTGGGATTGGTGATGGCCATTATTTTGGTCTATTTGTTGATCGTTGTGAATTTTCAATCTTGGATTGATTCAGCCATCATCATCACAGCACTTCCTGCCGCTTTGGCTGGGATTGCCTGGATGCTATTTTTAACCGGAACAACGCTGAGTGTGCCTGCGCTCACCGGAGCGATCATGACCATGGGCGTAGCTACAGCCAATAGTATTTTGGTGGTGTCCTTTGCCAAGCAACAAAGAGAAGAAGGCGTCAATCCCTATCAATCTGCCTTAGAGGCAGGCGCAACAAGGATACGCCCAGTATTAATGACAGCGCTAGCCATGATCATAGGAATGATTCCAATGGCCCTGGGGTTGGGAGAGGGCGGTGAGCAAAATGCACCTCTTGGTCGAGCGGTGATAGGAGGGTTGATTTTTGCAACCGTCTCGACCCTGTTTTTTGTGCCCGTTGTATTTGCTGCTGTGCATCAAAGTCTTTTTGATAAAGAGCTGAATAAGTCGAAATAAATTAAACGTCGAGTATCTAATTAGGAAATGAAGATGTCAGATAAGAATATGGTCGCTAAAAGCAAAATATGGATATGGGCGTTTATGCTGTTATTGGGAGTCGGGTCAGCCAACACCATTTTGAATCGAATTGGAAACGCCAATACCTTAGACAAGCAAGTTGAAGATAAAACCAAGCGGTATGTAAAAGTCGCCGTGGTTAAAAATGCCGACGAAGCGCAAATGTTAAGGCTTCCTGGAACGCTTTTAGGCTTCTCTCAGGCGCCCATTGCCGCTCGTGCAAGCGGATATATCAAAAGGTGGAACAAGGATATAGGTAGTG
The DNA here is from genome assembly GCA_947475685.1 of Comamonadaceae bacterium. Classification (GTDB taxonomy): domain Bacteria; phylum Pseudomonadota; class Gammaproteobacteria; order Burkholderiales; family Burkholderiaceae_C; genus Limnohabitans. The sequence continues at coordinate 1,446 of CANJNC010000135.1, forward strand.
TGGTGAAAGAAGGTGAGGTGCTAGCAGAGATTGACACGCCTGAATTGGACCAATTGTTTACGCAGTTGCTAGCAACACAACAACAAGCTTCGGAAAGTATGTTGATTGCAAAATCTTCACTTGAAAGATGGGAGGCTCTTAGAAAAAAGGATGTGGTCTCTCAGCAAGAGTACGAGGAAAAGAAAAGCATTTACACCCAAGCAATTGCGAACTTTAACGCAGCCGCAGCCAATGCGGAAAGAACGCGCCAATTGACATCCTTTAAAAAGGTCTTGGCGCCCTTCTCAGGTGTGATAACGAAACGCAATATCGATATTGGTGATTTGATCGATGGTACGACAAAGCCACTCTTTGTAATCGCCAAAACAGATCCATTGCGGGTTTATATCAATGTTCCGCAATCCTATTCGCAATGGGTCAAAGTTGGTCAAGCAGCTGAAATCAACCTAGATGAAATAAGAGGCAAGACGTTCCAAGGTCAGATCACCAAGTCGGCCTCAGCCATTGATCCCTTGACAAGAACCATGCAAGTTGAGGTCACCTTGGCCAACAAGGAAAGAAAACTTTTACCTGGTGCTTTTGTTCAGGTGAGTTTAAAACTGCCCGCCTCAAATGCAATCAACATCCCGTCTAATGCCCTTTTGATTAGAAAAGAAGGGCCTCAAGTGGCGATTGTTGACGATCAAAACAAAGTTCAACTCAGAAAAATAAAATTAGGCCGTGATTTTGGCGTGGCATCAGATGTGATCGATGGCTTAAAGGGTGGTGAACGCCTAGTCATGAATCCATCGGACTCTTTGAGTGATGGAGATATCGTGACGATCGTTGCGGATAAGGCCAAGAGTGAAGCGCAGCCATTGCCTAATTCTGAAAAGGCCAAGCAATGAAAAAGGTGGGTTTGATCGTTTTGGCGCTATTTGGGCTTGTGTCATGTTCAAGTCCACCAAAGTATGAAAAAGTAAAGCTTGATATTCCCGCAGAATTTAGGGATTTCAGTGCATGGAAATTGGCAAAACCCAGTGACCAACAATTGAAACAAAAATGGTGGCAAGAGTTTGGCGACAATGACTTAAATTCCCTAGAGGAACGTGCATTAAAGAACAGTTCGAGTTTGAAGATTGCGCTTGAAAGGGTCAATCAATCAAGAGCTAATTTCAGTACTGCAAATGCTGGATTGCTTCCAAGCGTCAATGCAACGGGACGGTTGGCTCGGCTAGGAATTTCAAACGCAAGACCCTTGACAAATTACAACACGCCTAACCAAGCTACAGTGCAAACTGATATTTTTCCTCAAGCAATTGCTTCTTATGAACTTGATTTTTGGGGGAGAGTGAGTTCAAGTGTTGCTGCAGGTGAAGCAAATTTAGAGCAGTCAATGGCTGACTTTCAAAATGTAAGATTGATTCTTTCTACAGATGTTGCAACCAATTACTTTAACTTGCGCCAAGCTGATGTTGATATAGATTTGTTAGAGCAGTTGATTCGCTTGCAAGAAAAAGCACTATTGTTAGCTACTGAGCGCTTTAAGTTGGGCTTGAACTCAAGTTTGGAGAAAACGCAGCAACAAATTGCATTGCAAACCACTAGCGGGCAAATTGAGCAAGTTAAAAGAACGAGAAGCATCTTTGAGCATGCCTTGGCTACCTTGATTGGAGAGAATGCAACTGAGTTTAAGTTGGCGGTCAATTTGAATGAAAGACGTCATCTAAATACACCATTAGGTATACCCTCTGAATTATTAGAGCGTAGACCAGATGTTGCCTCAGCGGAAAGAGTTGTTGCTGCGGCCAATGCGCAAATCGGTATTGCACAGGCCGCCTATTATCCGCAAATTGTGCTGGGTAGTGGTTTTGGTTATGAGGCCACACGGCTATCTAATTTGTATTACGCACCAAGCAGGGTTTGGTCTTTTGGTCCAAGCTTGTCTTTGCCCTTGTTTGATGGAGGGCGGATTGATGCAAATGTGGCCTTTAACAAGTCGGCGTATGCAATTGCAGTTGAAAATTACAAAAGGATTGTTCTTAGCGCAATGCAAGAGGTTGAAGATGGAATGAGTGGCGTATTGGCACTGGACAAAGCATTTGAGCAAGCTACACAAG
>CANJNC010000136.1 GCA_947475685.1 Comamonadaceae bacterium
ATGTTCTAGATTTATTTAAAGAGCGCTTCATTTTGCTTTCGAATTTAGGTGAAAATATTCGATGATTATCACCTCAAATGTACTTACACATGTCTAAATTAAAAATCTCCCAATGCCGCGTCTTTATCCAATCCGTCACAGAAAAAGCCGTCGAGATGCAAGTCCCCGTAGCCATCGCTTTGGTCAATGCAGAGGGTCACTTGCTTGCTTTAGAACGAATGGACGAGGCAGGATTTATCACCCCCGATATCGCTCAAAGCAAGGCCTTCACGGTTGCAGCGTTTCGTTCCATGAGTCCACGTTTTCCCGATGGCTTGACCATTCAACAATGGTTCAAAGAGAGAAACCCCCAAATGCTTATCAATGCCTCTATTTTCACGGGTGGCAAAGTGGTGGTGTCAGGCGGCTGTGCACCCATTTTTATGGAAGATGAACTGGTTGGTGCCTATGGCATCAGTGGAGGCACCTCCGATCAAGATGAGGAAATGGCCATCTATGCAAGACAAAAGGCCGGATTTGCCCACCGACCCCTTCATGACTCCACCCCGGCACAAGTGAAGAAACACATTGAGGAACTTTACACAAAAGCGGGCATCGACACGAACAAGCTCTGAGGTTTGTCTTAGCGAGGGCTTACCTTTTTTTAATAAGAAACTGATGCATTGCACCGCCCTTGAGCCCAAGCTCAACCCTTAAAGCAAAGAGGCTTCCCCATTGAGGCCTCTTTGTTGGCAAAAGACCCCTAGTTCCATAGATCCATAGACCCACGAAAACATCCATCCAAAATCCAAGCATCTTGAACCACTTTTTTTCCGCTCTTGCAATCAAACCCGTCTAGAGGCTTTCAAGTTTTTTCAAGGCCATGGCAATCAATTCAGATGCTTTGGGCGCTGGCATCCCATGGCTTGAATGCATGCGCACTCACACCCTTTTTGGCTTTGCAAGCGAAAGCGCGCTTCTCGCACCCCTTCCTCTAAAGACATTGGGCGCTTGGGCCTGCTTAATCAAGCTTTACAAATCTCTCTTCTAAGCGGTAAACCCTAGGATCAGTTCGCTTTAAAAGGTCGCAAAATAGCTATCTTGACCTAAACGCTTTCGCTTGCCTCTTTTTGAAAAATATGGATTTAAATCCGCCTCGCCGCAATTTCTTTCATGTATCCATCGCAGCAGCTGGCATGATGCCCCTCCTTGGCAGTGCTGCAGATGCGCCTGCACCCTCGGGCCACAGAGCACACGAGCCCGGTCGCAAAGGGCAAGCCAATCAACACCCTATTCAACAAGGAGATACCCATGTCCAACCGCATCCGCCCCTTTATCAACCCCCTGTGGGTCTTGAGTTTTTTATCGGCCCTGAGCTTAAGCTGTGCTTGGGCAGCCAAGGAGCAATCCCCGCAATCGGTGAACATGAAACTGGTCGGCTTTAGCGATCTTCAAGGCAGAACCGCCTATCAACCAACCATCCAAAAGCAAGGCAACCGATGGATTGCCTATATCGGACACCATGGCGACAAAAAAATCAACTCCTTGAACAACAAGTTGGAAGACAACGGTACGTCCATCATTGATGTGACAGACCCCAAGCACCCCCAGTACTTGGCTCACTTGCCAGGAGAGGAGGGCAAGGCGGAGCAAGGTGGCGCACAAATGGTGCGCATTTGCAGTGGAGCGACCTTGCCCAAAGCCGATAAGAGCAAGTTTTATATGCTTCGAGTTTTTGGCAATCAAGCCCATGAAGTCTGGGATGTGAGTGAACCCGCAAAGCCCACCCTCATCACCACCATTGGCAATGGACTCAAAGGCACGCACAAAAACTTCTGGGAATGCGAGACAGGCATTGCTTACTTGGTGTCCGGCAATCCCCAATGGCGCACCAACCGCATGACGCAGATTTATGATCTATCAGACCCGGCCAAGCCCGTCTTCATTCGTGACTTTGGGCTGGTCGGTCAACAACCTGGCGCTGGAGGCCCAGTCCCCATCTCTTTGCATGGCCCCATCTCTACCGGCCCAAAAGGAAACCGCGTGTTCTTTGGATATGGCACCAACACAGAAGGTGTTTTACAAATTGTGGACCGCGAGAAGTTGCTCAATGGCCCCAAGGAGCCCACCCCGGAGAACTTGCTTTATCCACAAGTGTCCCGACTTGACCTGCCCCCCATGCATGGTGCTCATACGGTATTTCCCATGTTGGGCGTGGACATTCCCGAATTCGCGCACAACTACTTGGGCCGTGTGCGTGACTTCATTGTGGTCACCGATGAAGCGATTCAAAAAGAATGTCTTGAAGGCCGTCAAATGATCTGGTTTGTAGACATCACGACAGAGACCAAGCCCTTTGGTGTAGCGAGTTGGACCGTGCCTGAGACCAAAGAGCACTTTTGTGCCAAGGGAGGTCGTTTTGGTTCGCACTCCTCCAACGAAAACATGACGCCGATTTACTATAAGAAAGTGATGTTCTTTGCGCACTTTAACGCTGGCGTCAGAGCGCTGGATGTGAGAAACCCCCTAAGCCCCAAAGAAATTGCCTACTACATCCCACCCATGAATGCCAACACCGTTGCCCTTTTGACGCCCCCGGGGATGCAAGCACCTTTGCCGTTCACCGAGGCCTCTAAAAAACGCGCCATCCAAACCAATAACGTTGAAGTCGATGAGCGCGGTCTCATCTACATCGTGGACCGTGCCAATTCAGGCATGCATATTTTGGAATTGACGGGCTCGGCCAGAAGCGTTGCCGACTGGTCCCACGCTCAAAAATAGTTGATCGCCTTGCTCTTCATAAGTGGCCCTGATGCGATCAGAACACTTGATTTTTTGCAAGGCCCAGCTCTTAAGACCTGACCCAAAGCAGCACGTGACTGAGCAGACTGCGCTTCCTAGCCTCAAGCGAATGGCTTGGATGGGGCTGCTCACTTTGAGTTCTTTAGGGCTTTGGGCGCAAGAGGACTCGAGCAGCAAAAACCCCTCCCATTCAAAAGCGCAAACCTCACGCCATGCGCAAACAGAAGCTCGCTTAGAGTTGAACATTTTGAGTGCCGTCTCACCCAAAAGCACCGTGGTCTTTAAAGTGCCACAAAACGCGATGGTCAAGCTTGAAGTCACCAGCGACGCGAAAGGAGAGTTGCATCTGCATGCTTACCGATTAAAGCTCTTGATCTCGACACCTGGGACCCAAACACTCAACTTCAAAGCCCAAGCAAGTGGAAAATTCAAGATCGAATGGCACCCCCAAGACAAGAAGGCCTCCGATACAAACTCCCACATCTCTGCGCACGCGCATGGCCCGCCACTGGCCAGCCTTGAAGTTCAACCTCAATGACGAAACCTCACCCTAGGGCAGATTGAATGCATCCCTTAAAGATCGTTTGTTCTGGGCTGTGCTGGATCCTCTTGGCTTGGCCTCACTTTGTTTTTGCACACGGTTTTAGTGAACGCTATGATCTGCCCGTTCCCATGCGATGGGTCATCTTGTGCGCGTGCATGGTGGTTTTAATGAGCTTTTTGTGGACCCCCTTTCTCAAATCGAAGGCCCCCC
>CANJNC010000137.1 GCA_947475685.1 Comamonadaceae bacterium
GTTTGCAGCGACGATTGCGCAACTGCATGAATGCTGTGCGTGCACAACTGTTTGAGCCCGATGCACAAGAGTGGTTGCAGTTGGAACTCTATTTGATGTGGCGCGCACGTGGCATGTTGATAGAAAGTCCTGGAGTGAGGCCGTAAGGTCATGAAAGCACAAATTGAGATAATGCCGAAACTAGTTCGAGCCCCGCACCTAGAGTCGAACGTTGTCGCGCTGAGGGCCTCTGGGTGACTTTTTGCCCACTACCTATATCAATTTATGCCACGAATATTACATGTTGGATGCATGGTGTCAAGGTTTAGAGATTACAGATGTGTCTGCTTCCTTGCAAGTTGATAAACTATCAATAAAACAGCCCCTCAATAATAAAATTTGGCCTCTCTCAGATTGCGTTGAGTCGAACGATAGAGGATGCCTCGGTAACAATCACCTAGTGGGTGTTCAATTGGTTGCGCGGCTAATTGGTATTTGAAAGTTATTCCATGTTAAAAGCACTTGGCTTGGGTGTTGTCTGTCTAGGAATTATTTTGTATGGCCTTTGGACTCCTGATCTAGGGCGTGCCGAATTGGAGAGCCGCTACGGATCCTCCTCCCTTCATACTGTTGAAGTCGATGGTATGAAGGTTTATTACAAAGAAACAGGACCTAAAGATGCGCCAGCTCTACTCTTGCTTCATGGATTTGGGTCAAGTTTGCAAACTTGGGATGATTGGTCAGCCCAATTAGAAAGTGGCTATAGAGTGATCAGACTCGATTTGCCTGGTTTTGGACTTACCGGAGGCAGCCCTGTTGATAATTATTCTGAAGAAAACGACGTAGCATTCTTGACCCATTTCGCTGACAAACTCGAGATACATAATCTGTCGGTTTTAGGCCATTCGATGGGTGGAAAAATGGCGTGGTCATTTGCGGCATCTCAACCTGAGAGAATCAAAGCATTGGTGCTCATAGCACCAGATGGTTTCCCTGAAACTAAAGACATCGGCACTAAACCTTACGAGATGCCAGCCATCATGGGTTTAATAAAATATTTTTTGCCTAAATACTTTGTTAAAAAATCACTAGAGCCTGCTTTCGCGGATACAAAAGCCCTTGATGATGCACGTTTGAATCGTTACTACGACTTTCTAAGGGCTCCCGGCGTGCGGCGAGCTATATTAGAAAGGTCCAATCAAACAATTTATACAGATCCAGTTTCGCGGTTGAAGTCAATCAGCGCCCCAACGCTTCTTATATGGGGCGAACAGGATCAGATGATTCCCAGCAGCAATGCAAAGAACTACTCGAATTTATTGTCGAATTCCACGACTGTCATCATTCCGAATTTAGGGCACTTATTGCAAGAGGAGCAACCAAAAAAAGGACTTTTACCTGTGATTAAATTTCTGGATGATCATCATGACCGATCCCTGCCAGTAACTCCAGCGTCAAAATTTAATTTCAATTGATGTTGAAGTTTGATTTTGTAATATGTATGAATGTTCAATGATCCCTATTGAATTGAAGTAACAGGCGAATAAAAAAGCATTTACTTTAAAGGTTTATTGGTTTGATTTTTAACATCTGCCTTTGCCTTTTCAACAGCACAAATCAGTTTGCCTAACAACATATAATTGGGAAGAGGTAGAAGTGGTGGTGCGACTTGAGGTTTATCCGTAGGCCTAGGTCTGGTAATTAGCCATCCGGTCACGTTCGATGTAGTACTAATAAGTCTACCCGAGCCCATGACATCTTGAAATTTGGAATGAACTACAATTTTCATTGTATGTTCAAAGCAATTAAATTCAATTTTTAATAAGTGCGATTTCGCTTTTGCTTCATTCGGCTGATTAATTAATAGCATTGTCGAAGAAATATTTCTAATCGTTTTAATTGATTTTTCATCATAAAATATATTGTCACCAAATTCAGTCCAATTTTCTTTAGCGTGTGCAGGTGAAGTTGCGGATGCTGGCGGCAAAAGAGTCATTTTTTTTTCGATACTATCTGTACACGCACAAATAGTAAAAAGTAGAACAACCAAATATTTTCTCATTAGGCAACCTTGATAACTTGTATATATTATTTGCACAAAACTGATAGAGGCCGTTGCAATGATTGTATTGTGTTTGAATAGAGTTAATTGACTTCAAATCTATCTTGCTATTTTCAGGTGGCTCTACCCCATACAGTTTTTAGGGAAGGTCTGAAAAACTCAGTTTAAACGAGCTTTCGGGCAACAAATCTTCACCATGTGAAATTTTCGATGACCTTATTGAAAAATCGCGCTCTTTTGTCGCATTCTCAAACGATTTCTCCCCCTCACTGAGGGCTTTTGCCCTGCTTGGGGCGCACTCACCCATTGGAGGCCAAGATACGTTTTCTCACCATCCACAAATTGCTCAGTGCAAATAGCGTGATCAGTTGCGCCGTGTTCTTGGCCAAACCACGGTAGCGCGTCTTGCGGTAACCAAACTGACACTTGATCACCCGAAACGGGTGCTCCACCTTGGCCCTGACACTGGCCTTGAGTTTTTCAAGCTTCTCTTTCAACGCGCCGATGCGCGTTGTCTTGTCCAGCACCCGTCTCTTGCCCGGGCGCATGGCCACATGCCATTGAACATCTAGGCCTTGGGACTCTGCTCGTTTTTCAACTCCTTGGTAGCCCGCATCGCCAAAGACATCCGTCTCCTGACCATGCAACAAATCAACCGCCTTGGTGATGTCATGTGCGTTGGCCGCCGTACCCTCAACCGAATGAACCAGGCCAGAGTCAGCATCTGCGCCAATATGCGCCTTCATCCCATGGTGCCACTGGCGGCCCTTCTTGGTCTGGTGCATCTGCGGGTCACGCCCTCCTGTGCTGTTCTTGGTCGAGGTGGGCGCAGCAATCAAGGTTGCATCAATCACGGTACCGCTCCTGAGCATCAAGCCTCGCTCAATCAGTTGGGCGTTGACACTGGCCAGCATTTGAGCAGCAAGGTTGTGGGCTTCAAGTAGATGGCGAAACCTCAGGATAGTGGACTCATCCGGTAACCTGGTAGCACCAGCATCGAGTTGTGCAAACTCGCGACACAGCGCCATGTCATGCAAGGCCTCTTCCATGGCCGGGTCGCTCAGTCCAAACCACTGCTGCATGAAATGGATGCGCAGCATGGTGGACAAGGGGAACGGGGGCCTACCAGTGTTGCCCACCGGCGCAAAGGGCTCAATGAGCGAGACCAAGTCAGCCCATGGCACAACCAAGTTCATCTCCCCCAAGAACTCACGCTTACGCGTACGCTTGGTGACCAATTCAAATCCGGTGCTGGCAAAGGTGGTTTGTTTCATCAACCTATAACGTTTGAGTCACGCCTGTGGATGACTTATGATGTGACTTTTGCAGAGAATCCCTAGCTCTTTGGTGGTGGGTCGACGATTTCTACGAACATCGGACTTATGAGGTTTCTCGACTGCAAAGCAAGGGTTCACTCCGATGGGGGAGTCCCAGAGTTTTTTGGCTTTGGTGAAGACGCTTGAGATCAACTTCATTTCTCGAGCA
>CANJNC010000138.1 GCA_947475685.1 Comamonadaceae bacterium
CCCATTCATCAAGTCGGCATACCCGATGCGTCGAACACGTCCTCAAAAAGCACGGAGCTCAAATAACGCTCACCCGAGTCAGGCAAGACCACGACAATGGTTTTACCAGCACTCTCGGGCTTTTTCGCCCATCTCACAGCCGCTGCTGCTGCCGCACCGCAAGAAATACCGACCAAGATGCCCTCCTCTCGGGCCAACCTGCGCGCAAACTCAACGGCCTCTTCGTTGCTCACTTGCTCGATCGCATCCACCAAAGAAAGATCCATGACATCAGGCACAAATCCAGCACCAATGCCTTGAATCTTATGGGGTGCGGGCTTGATCTCTAAGCCATCTCGAGTTTGGGTGAGGACTGGACTGGACGTGGGCTCAACGGCCACCGTGATGATGGCTTTGCCCTTTGTTTTCTTGATATAGCGAGACACGCCAGTGATGGTGCCACCCGTTCCCACGCCTGAGACAAATATATCAATACCTCCCTCGGTGTCGTCCCAAATCTCTGGCCCTGTGGTGGCCTCGTGAATAGCGGGATTGGCAGGATTTTTAAACTGCTGAAGCAAGACGTACTTGCTGTGGCTGGCGGCAATTTCCTCAGCCTTGGCGATGGCGCCCTTCATCCCCTTCGCACCCTCAGTCAACACGAGCTTGGCGCCATAGGCCAACAACAATTTGCGCCGCTCAATGCTCATTGTATCGGGCATCGTTAACGTAATGGGAATACCCTTGGCCGCTGCAACAAAGGCCAAGGCAATGCCCGTATTGCCACTGGTGGGCTCCACAATCTCTTGACCAGGACCAAGGAGACCTTTTTTTTCTGCATCCCAAATCATTGCAGCACCAATGCGGCACTTCACAGAGTAGGCAGGGTTGCGTCCTTCAATTTTAGCCAAGACCGTGGCCTTGGCGCCATCCGTAACCCGGTTTAGCTTGACCAAAGGCGTACGCCCGATAGTGAGGGAGTTATCAGCAAAAACATTTTTCATGGCAACCTCGTATTACTATATAGAAAATAAGATTCTACTCTCACTTCGATATCTATTTTTATAAAGAGATTGGATAGAAATGACTGTCATCCATGGACAGTTCCTGGTTTGATTTTATCTATTCTTCCAAGCAATAGGTATAAACCATTTGTAAAAGCATATCCCTCAAGTTCTTGGCAACTAATCTCTTAAAACCAGTCCATTGATATCTATGACGCGAGTATGAATAGGTACGCCAAGGCCCACACTTTGGGTGACCGTACAAAATGACTCAAATTGTACAAGCACAGAGGTCAAGTGCTCGACCCGTGCACCCTCAAGCCCCAATTGAAGCGTTGCGTCGATCTTCAAAACTCGGATCCGTCCATGCTCATTTCTTCCCACCTCAGCCACAACAGTGGCTCGAATGGGTTCAGGTGATTGCTTGAATTTTCTAAGCGCGAAAAGCAAGGAATCGCTCAAACAGTTCCCCACAGCAGATGCCAACAATTGCACAGGAGAGGGCCCAGTGCCGCCACCCAAGGGTGCGGGTTCATCACAAAGCAAAGCAGGCACAGGGCCACCAAATTCAATTAAAAACTGATAATCCTTTTGCTGCTGGAGTTCAACTTTGATTAATTTGTCTGTCACCTTATTGCTCCCTTGAAAAAAATAAAACGAATCACTTTGGTTTAACTTCCATGGAGTAGCAAGTATTATTTCCAATCAACTCTCCAACGGGGTTGACACAAAAGAGATAGTATTTTTCATTCACAAAGTCAGATAAGAAATAAGACCGATAGATCTGTTCATTTTTAAGCATCAAGACGACATTGCGGGCCATTTTCAATTTGCACCGAAGATTGGTGGAACATTTCACCAGTTCTACTTCATTTTCATAAAAGTGAACGCTGAAACGACCCGTTTTGGGGCCCAAGTCTTTTTCAAGATACATCACACAAACTGGTGTATCCATCTGTTGCAATTTTGAGCGTTTAGCCAAAAAGTTAAATTCATCTAGCAATACTTTTTGTAGCCAAGGTGCAACCATTCCTTTACAGTCATAAATATCACGCTTGAGTTGAACATATCGAGGTGAAACCAAAGGCTCAAACTCATCATTGATCATCATCATCGGCTCAGCATTTTTTAGAACACCTTCTTCAGCATGAATAGCAACTGGCTTCATATCTAAAAAGCCAAATCCAAAAAAATTTTCACTGCAGCTTGTAAGCAAACCCAAAAAACAAATACAACCACTGATCAACGCCAACTGTTTCATGGACTGATGCAACTGCAATGACATGTATTCTCGACTTTTAAATATTTGATCAACCCATGCTACACACAATTACAAGGGTCATATTGATATAAGTCAAGGTCCTGTCCTCGTTTCAAAAACACAGCAAAAAAATAACCTACCCTATCCCAATACAGACGTTTTCAATCCACGATGTCAGTTCACTTAAACGTCAAGGACCACCAGGTATCAAATGGCCTTTAGCAATGAACCACAGCCACGCTTGCCATCGCCTTGGTACTCAGTGCACCTCAATCAATAATTGAGAAGTATCTACAAAATGGCTTTGGTAGATCTCCCATGTCCAGTTTCGTTGGAAAAGTTTATACTGAGTCAAGTCCTCTTTGTCTGGCACCAACACCTCAACCCACTCAAGCTTGAATTTTGACCCATGAGCATTAAAACAGTCACCGCTCACGCACTGAGTCTGCCTTTTGACATTGGCGGCCCTAAGCCCATTTTTGCGGGCAAAGAGCGTCAAATGGAAATGCTACTGATCCGCGTTGAGACTCAAGATGGCTTGGTGGGCTTTGGTGAATCCTTTGGTTTTGCGATTTGGCCCTCTACCGTTCAAGCCCTAGAGAGATTGGTCGCACCTTTGGCGATTGGCCAAGATGAAAGCCAAATCACCACTCTCACGCAGGAAATTGGACGCAGACTTCACCCCTTGGGTCGCGCTGGCCCCGTGACATTTGCGATATCTGGCTTGGATATCGCTCTTTGGGACATTGCCGGACAACGTCAAAACAAGTCCCTAACGGGCCTACTTGGTGGCGCCCTGCACTCAAAGATACCCGCCTATGCCAGCCTGATTCGTTACAACAATCCTGATTTGGTTGCCAAAAATTGTGCAAAAGCAGCGGCCCAGGGTTTCAAAGCCATCAAAATCCACGAATTCTCAATTGACGCCATCAAAGCAGCCAGACAAGCCATTGGCAAAGACATTCACTTGATGGTTGACGCCAATTGCCCATGGGATAAAACGCAAGCCCTTCAAGCATGTGAGGCCTTGCAAGGAGAAAACCTCTTTTGGCTGGAGGAGCCCTTGTGGCCCCCTGAGGACCACCTCGGACTGGCAGAAATTCAAACCTTGGGACGTATTCCAACAGCCGCTGGCGAGAACGCCTTGGGCTATA
>CANJNC010000139.1 GCA_947475685.1 Comamonadaceae bacterium
CTCAAGTTTGGAGAAAACGCAGCAACAAATTGCATTGCAAACCACTAGCGGGCAAATTGAGCTACTTAAAAGAACGAGAAGCATCTTTGAGCATGCTTTGGCTACCTTGATTGGAGAGAATGCAACTGAGTTTAAGTTGGCTGTCAATTTGAATGAAAGACGTCATCTAAATACACCATTAGGTATACCCGCTGAATTATTAGAGCGTAGACCAGATGTTGCCTCAGCGGAAAGAGTTGTTGCTGCGGCCAATGCGCAAATCGGTATCGCACAAGCCGCCTATTATCCGCAAATTGTGCTGGGTAGTGGTTTTGGTTATGAGGCCACACGGCTATCTAATTTGTATTACGCGCCTAGCAGGGTTTGGTCTTTTGGTCCAAGCTTGTCTTTGCCCTTGTTTGATGGGGGGCGGATTGATGCAAATGTGGCTTTTAACAAGTCGGCGTATGCAATTGCAGTTGAAAATTACAAAAGGATTGTTCTTAGCGCAATGCAAGAGGTTGAAGATGGAATGAGTGGCGTATTGGCACTGGACAAAGCATTTGAGCAAGCTACACAAGCTAGCAAGTCAGCATTTCAGATATTTGAAATTTCAAAGGAACGCTACAAGGGCGGCATTGCAAATGCTTTGGATTTGGCTTTGGCAGAGCAAGCGTTTATCAATGTAAAACGCCTAGAAACGCAGGCTTTTGCTTCGAGAATCCAAGTTCAAATATTTTTGATCAAAGCCAGTGGTGGCGGTTGGAGTGGCAATAAATCGGAAGGTTTATAAGTGTATCTTTACGGGAAGCAGCAAAAAAACGGGTCTACTTGAGCTGCGTACTGCTGTTGGTACAGCTGGTTTGAGTTAATCAACTACTTCAATCACGTTGATCAACGGGTTGATGAGATGCCTTTCATGCCATTTGTTATCTTGATGGTTTCGACTTCTTTGGATATCAAAAAATTCAAAAAATCTTTTACGGCTTTTAGACGATTTTCTTGAGAAGTAAGGACCAAGGGCAGGCCTGAAGAAAAAATAGTGGTGTAGGCGATCTCGCGGGGCAGTGTGCCTAAAACCTCGATTCCAGGAATAGAGATGAGCTCACTGAGTTGTTGAAATCCTAAAAGGACTTTCCCGCTGGCGACCAGGGAGCCCACAGGAGTGCCTGGGGGTGGAACGACCAAGCAAGACTTGACTTTATCAGTGATACCCCAGCTATCAAATAGCTTTTCTAAATAAACACCACTGGGCCCAGTTGAGTAACTGAGACTTGTGCATGAAATAATGGTGTTCTTAACAGCCAGTGAACTTGATATATCTGGTTGTTTGCTACCGGAAGGTATTGCTACAGCAATTTGTGATTCGACCCAGTCATGACGTGAGTTAGCTAATAAATGACCTTCTGTCATTAGGCGATCAATTGAATCAGAACCCAAGAGAACAAGATCGAAATGTTCATTGCTTTGTATTCTTTTAACTGCTTCGACACCACCAACAGACTCAATATCAATTCGGATATTGAATTTTTCAAAATAAATTATTGAAAGTTGTGAGAGTACGGATTTTGTTGCCATGGATGAAATTCCACGCAAGATCAAAGGTTGGTTTACTTCTGAAGAATGATGAAATGTAGAGGACATGGAAATGATCTATAAAAAACAGGTGAAAGGATTTACAACTGATAAAAAATGATTGGTAATTAAAGGGCGGTGAAGATGAGTGATTGACAAGGCGATTTAAAAGCAATGATAACCTACTGATTAATAGAAATTCAAACACCTCGTTATTTCAATTCGTGTGGAGTAGGTCAAATTTTGATCTGGAATCTTAATTTAAGACTTACAAGAAAAATAATTTTGGTGTTGTTGAAAAAATTGCAACGTATGCATTACCTGTAGAAAAAAAGCGGGAAATAAATATTAACGGTTTGGGGTTTGAGATCTTTATAAAGGGCTAACGCTCCAGAAAAATGTCAATGAATGCAATGTTTCCGTTGTAATGATAAATATAACTGCAAAAAGGTAACAGCTTAACCTTTTTATCCTCTTGCGATTGTGGTGCAATACCATTGAGTATGGCTTCTTTATGAATTGCTCGAAGTGGCTTCTAGTCTTTAAATAATTAATGATTCAAATGGAAGTTGTTGGTTTGCATCACTGGTAACGTCACACGGCGAAATAATATTTGGAAAGCAAAACAGGAAAAAGCAAAAAAGAAAGCAGCGTAACAGACATTAAAAGGAAAAAGCCCCTATAGCTTTAACAACCCAATTATCAGTACTCGTAGCAAAACCTTTCCCAAGGCCAATTGCAAGTTGTGATTTTCTATAGGTGGTGTCGATCACAAAATAGCCTGTATTGGGTTGTTGATTAATTCCCCTCAAATGGTTGAGCGGTAGATTATCAACATAGTACTCAAATCCAAGATATGTTGAGTCAATGGCTTTATAAGCGACTTTAGCAGACGGTGAAAAAGTGATTTTATGGTTATTGTTCAATGCTATATCAATACTTGTATTAAGGGTTAATTTCCAATTGTTGATGTGCAAAGAAAGTATCGGTGTTAACTCGTAAAAGTTTGTTTGTGTGCCGCCAATGTCAGAAATAAAGTTAACTTCATTCTTGAGTCCGTAATGCCACATGCCATCCTCAATGTGTGTTGGAATATACATGTAAGAAATTTTCCCGCCATTGATATAACTATTACCGTTGTAGTTGCTAAGAAATACATTGACCCCTAACTCACTCTCTTTTGTTATTCCGTATCCATATTCAATTCGCGTTTGTAAAATAGCAGTTGAAATGTTTGGTAAAAATTTGGTTTTGTATAAGTTCGTCTCAACTTCAAAAGCAGATTGGTTGTAATCTGCAATCAAATCTTCATGCACTTTGATTTCAAATGGAGCTGAATGACTGTACTTTGTTAAAAAAACAAAAAAAGGTATAAGGTTTTTAATAAGTTTGAACATAAATAAAAAAACTTGGAGATTAATACCCAATTCTATTTTGAGTTGATCAATTCTGAAAAAGGACATTCTTTAAAAAACAAAGGCCACATTGTTTTTAAAAAACTAGCCAAAATGGAAGAAGTAGGTTAATTTGAAAAGCAAAGCATCTGCGCGGCCAAAAAAAATGCCCCGCACGGAGCAGGGCATTATTGGATTATGGTGGCCTGGGGCGGAATCGAACCACCGACACAAGGATTTTCAATCCTCTGCTCTACCGACTGAGCTACCGGGCCAAGGATAGATATTATAGCCTAAAGTTCAACTCCATCTAAGAAGGAGCCGAAAAGTACTAAAACTCAGTATGATCTGTTTTGTTATTGCCTCAACTGACCGCTACTTGGGCC
>CANJNC010000140.1 GCA_947475685.1 Comamonadaceae bacterium
GGAGGAAAAATTATCTGAACCTGGTGATGGATGTCCGGCAAAGAAGCTGGTTTGAGGGGGTTTGGGACAAGACCAAAACCTTTGATAAACCCGTCACTTTCAGCCCTGTATTTACCCCTTAGAAATTTCGAATGGAAAATCCCGGTTAAAAGCAATTCAAAGGACAGACTAGACATAATTCATCGGAAGGTTACACTAAGTGTAACTTTATGGACAGTCAGAGATGCAACCGATCCGCCAACTCATGGGCACAGTGAGCCAATTGGCCACCTCCGAGTCTTGCCTATTCACAACAACCGACTTGCGCTCGATTTTGCCAAAGCTTTCTAAGCCTGCCTATAAAACCCTTTTAAGTCGGGCTGTTAAAGGTGGGCATCTTCAAAGGGTGTGCCGGGGGCTGTATTTATATGAAAAAGCCAAGCCTGATCGAAGCATGGTTTTGCCTCGCGCGGTGAGCAAGTTGCGGCCTATGAGCCTTAATTACGTCAGTTTGGAGTCGGTGTTGAGTGACGCTGGCGTCATTTCTCAAGTGCCGATTCAGCGCATCATGGTCATGTCCTCGGGGCGCAGTGCCGTCATTGATTGTGGTCAATGGGGAAGCATTGAGTTCATTAAAACAAGGCAAACACCCCAAGCCTTGGTCGGACATCTTGCCTACGATCAAGATATGAAGGTTTGGAGGGCCTCTGTAGCTCAGGCGCTCAGAGACATGCGAGCAACCCGTCGAACGATGGACTTGATTGATCGGCAAGCGGTAGATGAGTCGTCTGACTGAGGACTTGTATGGAGGACCCTCTTGAGTTTGCGGAGAATGCAGGGTATAATCTCCGCATGATAAGCGGAGATTACAAATACATTTGGCAAAACCAAGACTGGCCAGTCTGGCGCTTTGATCTTGCCTCATTGGCCGAAAAGCTTGCGAGGGTCAGTCTCGCGCAAGGCCTCTTGATAGGGCGTCTCTGTGATGTGGGACTGCCTTTGAGAGATCAGGCGAGTTTGCTCACCCTCACGGAAGATGTGCTTAAAACCAGCGAAATTGAGGGGGAGCATTTGAATCAAGATTCAGTGCGCTCATCTCTTGCTAGGCGCTTGAGGTTAGACATTGGGACCTTTGTGCCAAGAGACCTGCATGTTGAAGGCGTTGTCGAGATGGTCCTAGACGCAAGCGTCAATTGCCATGAGCCATTGGATCAAAAACGTTTGTTGAGTTGGCATGCGTCCCTCTTTCCAACGGGATATTCGGGGCTTCGTCCCATCCAATCTGGCGCATGGCGCGATGATTTGGCTGGACCTATGCAGGTCGTCTCGGGGCCTATTGGACGACAAAAAGTTCATTTTGAGGCACCACCAGCCCTACAACTCCAGGCAGAATTGGGGCAATTTTTTAAATGGGTGAACTCTAAATCCAAGGCGCCAAGCTTGATCAATGCAGCCTTGGGCCATTTGTGGTTTGTCACCTTGCACCCCTTTGAGGACGGCAACGGACGAATTGCCAGGGCCATTGGCGACATGTTGATTGCACGATCGGACGGCAGTGCGCAGCGTTTTTACAGCATTTCTGCACAAATTCAAAGGGATCGCAAAGGCTATTATGACATTTTGGAGCGCACGCAAAAACACTCGATGGATGTGACCGAGTGGTTGGCTTGGTTCCTTGACACAATGGACCGTGCGCTTGAGCAAGCGCACCATACGTTGGATGGCGTTCTAGTCAAAGCACAGTTTTGGCAACAGTGGTCCAGTGCCCCTTTCAATGAGCGACAAATTAAATTGCTCAATCGATTGCTGGATGGGTTTGAGGGCAAACTCACCGCCCAAAAATGGGGGGCCATTGGAAAATGCTCACCCGATACGGCCTTGCGTGACATCAAGGAGTTGATGGCCCATGGCGTTTTACAAAGGTCCACTTCTGGGGGTCGCAGTACCAGTTATGAGCTGATCAAGGCGCCAGAGTCAAGTTGAAAGTTTGAAAACGTCCGTCAAACTTGGTTTCAAAGGGTTGTATTTGACAAGCTCTCTTAAAGCAAAACCCAAGCGCACGCTAAGGGACAAGCTTGGTATGATGTGCAGCGGGATCGAAAAGTAGCCAACGCCTAATTGAGTGGGCGCAAATTCATCGGGTCTGTTGGAGGTCCGTTTTTTGAAGTCCTTGCGAATTTTCACTTTCAGACAGGTCAAACAACACACCCATGTTTAGCAGTGAATGGTTTTGGTTATTTTTGGCGCTGCTCATTTTTTGGGCTTTGGGCGCGCACAACCGTTTGGTGCGCCTAAGGGCTCAGGTCTCGCAGCGCTTCTTTGCACTTGAAGCACTCCTTTTAAAGTACCCGGACGTGGTGAGCGAAGCCGTGACGGCAGCGGCCATTGCCCCTCTTGGGTGGCGCTCAACCGTTGGCTTTGATTTGGGCGCCGAGCATTGGGGGCGACTTCAAGAGGCCGCCAAGGAAGCCATCATCGCTTTGGCTCGAATGAACGAACACCCTTTGAACGCGCAGTCCTCAGTGGAAGTCAATTTGGCGGTGAGCACCTTGGCCTATGCTTGGCATGTGCTCGTGCACCCCGATGTGTTCTTTTTATCGGTCCCTGAGGAGCTTCGAAAAAGGTGGCACGAAATCGGAGTTCTCACTCAACCTGAGCTCGAAAAGTTCAACGTGGCCGTGGATGAATACAATGAAGCCATTGCTCTTTTCCCGGCCAGTTTACTGGCCCGTGTCAAGGATTTCACATCGGCCAGAAAGTTGGGTTTTGAGATGAGCCCACAACTGCGTCCCGGCGACTCTCCAGAACCCGATTTGTTCACCACATCCACACTTTGAATACGCTCAAGTCGCGCCAGCGCTGTGAAGCCGAGGGATCAAAGGTGTCAGGCAAAACCAAAGAAGAACATGTGCTGAGTTGGGCTTAGGCCCAAGTCAGTGGTTTCTTTGGACGATAGCCCATTCAATTTTGTTGGTGAATGCGTATGCTGGGCGCGATCTTGGCTTTCAAGTCACGCTCCATCCTTCGTAAATCAAAATCAGTTTGCAAGTTCATCCAAAAACGAGGCTCCATTGCAAAGAAAAGGCCTAAACGCAATGCCGTATCGGCGGTGATAGAACGATGACCACGCACAATTGCACGGATACGACTTGGAGAGGCGTCGATGTCTGAGGCCAGTTGTCTTGTGGTGAGCCCCAAGGGATTCATCAACTCTTCCAACAAGATCTCGCCAGGATGTATTTCATCTAAAAGTTCAGTCATGTCCCTGCTCTCCCATGGTCCTCTAAAGTTTTACTTGGTATGTGTCGTTGGTTTTTTAAAATATAACAAA
>CANJNC010000141.1 GCA_947475685.1 Comamonadaceae bacterium
GGTGCACGGCCTCTTTGAGCGTTCAATGAAGGGTTTCGTTTTGAAAGGACAGGCATCGTTCAATCTTAAAGAAGTAAAGTTATGCGGTGGTGTGAATCGCTCAAAAATTTAAAGCTTTCTCACCACAATGGATGAATCTTACCCATGATTTGAGAAGCTTGTGTGAACATAGACTTAAAGGGAAAAGACGGGGGATAAAAAAACTCACCCCCTTGCGGATCTGCCCTCATGGCGACCCACTCCATTCTCAAAGCCACTTGGCAATCAGCGCACAGACCACACTCAAAATCAAGGTGCTCGTGAGCGGAATTCGCCAAGTCCTGCCAAACAAAAAGAATTCAAGATCTCCAGGCAACTTTCCAATCCCTAAACGCCTGAGCCAGGGCGACAAGCCATCGATCAACATCAAAGCCAAAAGAATCACCAAGACCCATTTGATCATCGAGTGCTCGCCCACGTCATCGGTGTATCAAACTTCATAGCGTATGTGACCTGTCACCTTGGCGAAAGCCCTTGGGCTCCCACATGGGACCAACACCCAAAGCGATGACTTTGAAGAGCTCACCCATCTCATGCTCGGTGATGAGCTTTTGCGCCATGGCACGCTCTTGAAGGCAAGCCGTTTCCAACAAGTCAAGCAAGCCAGAGTTGATCAAGAAATGCGCTTGTGTGGTGTAACCCAAGACATGCAGGCCAGCCTCTTGCGCGCTCAAGGCCACGGAGGTGAAGTTCACATGCGCGGTAATGTCCTTAAGCCCGACAGACACCAAGGGGTTGCTGTCGGCCAAATGGCCCTGGTGACACATCAAGGTGCCGCTTGAACGCTGCTCATGGTAGTACTCTCTTTCAGGAAACCCATAGTCGATCAAGAACACCGCGCCCTTTTGAAGCCTGTCGGCCAAGGTTTTGACAAAGGCCTCGCCTTGCGGGTGGATTTCAGTCAAATAGTCATGCGTGCCTTCAATCTCCAAAGGGGGCCTAAAGTCTGTTTCTTGGAGCGCCCAAGCCAAAGCCCAGTCCCATTCCCAGGCCCGGGCCTTTGAAGGATCGCATTTGACGTCCACGGACTGTGGTGTTTGGCGCAATGAACTTTCGTCACTTGGCGGGTCTGAGGACAAAGCTGGTTGGGCTTTTGATACGCCCACCTCAAACCATTGACCCTGTTGGCGCTGAAGAAGTTTCACCGGCATGGCATCCAAGACTTCATTGCCCACCACCACACCTTCAAAACGTTCTGGCAGCTCTGTGAGCCAAACCACCTTGTGCTTGAAGGCGTCTAGCTTTTGCGCTTGGAGGTCTTTCAAATGAACAGATACTTCAAGGATCACATAACGCGTGATTTTGTCGCCCAAAGTGCTTAAGATTTCAAAGGCCATCTCAGCCGTCCCAGCTCCAAACTCCCAGACTTCTTGTGTGTCTGTGACCCTCAAAGCCTCCTCGATAGAGGATGCTAGCGCTCTGGAGAAAAAAGGAGACATTTGAGGCGCTGTCACAAAGTCCGAACCACTCGAAGCCATCAAGCCAATGGGCTGGGTTCTTGCACTGTAGTAGCCCAAATTGGGTGCATAAAGCGCCAAGGCCATGAAGCGATCAAACCCAAGCCACCCCTTGGATTGCTCAAGCACTCGGGTCATGAGTTTTTCTAAAGCTGAAACAGGTTCGGTCAAAATAACTGCTTTCATTATTTATTTTTATGCGGTGCCTTGATGGACAACTTTCAAGTCTCATTGTAATGAACTCATTTGCACATAAGCAAAACCTCTTTCACCATCTCCTGATCAGCTCACAAAAGTTTGTAGCGCTAAGCCCGTCTTTTTTTCATCGCCGAGGGCTATAAATCTGGAACTGCTCCATACGCACCAGCCATGTACTTGGCATACAAGTTGTCATCCGATCTGACACCTTTGACTTCATCAAGCCTCCAAGCTTCGCTTTGGCAATTTTTATCTTTTTCAACCAAAACGACTTGAAACTTGTGTAAAAGGCTCAAAATTTCAAGGCTGTGGCAGGTAAAGATGAACTGGGCGTTTTTGGGATTGGTATGGATTGAAAAAAACAAGTCCAAAATCGGCGCCAAGAGATGAGGATGCAAATCCGCTTCCAATTCATCAATCACTGCCAGTCCACCACTTTGCAAAGCGGGGAGTATGCGTGAGAGCAAAAGATAGGCGCCTTGGGTGCCACTGGATTCTTGCATCATCATCAATGCGTGCTCTTTTTCAGCCACAAAGTGAACGCCGAATGGGATAAATATCTCTTCTGAAAGGCCATTTTCTCTTGTGATCGTGTGTTTTTCAATTCGCACCTGACTCAAGCCCAAGTCCCATTGACTTAAAAATTTTGACATTGCATTGCAAATCGGTTGATTGTTTGCGTAAAAAGAAGACGCAACCGAGAGTTGACTATCATCAAGACGCTGTCGACCATGAACAAATAAATTGGTAAACACATGTGCGGCAAGAAACTCCAAAGCCAGTGGAATTTTGTACTGAGCTGCAGTGGAAATCAGAGATGCATTTTCACGAACGTTTTCAGCCTCTTTTTGTAGCAAGCCAAAATTCTGTTGTTTCACACTGTAACTTTTAGAACTTGGATTCCATATGCGAATAAAGACATATGAAAATGATCGGACTTGCCTGCAATGCAACTCTTCTGAGTAAACTCGATGCTCATCGGCAACAAGTCGATATCGCCAGTCCTTTGCATTCAACTCAAACTCCATTTCAAACTCGGCTGGCTCAGAGGCAGACACAAAATGTGATGACAAGGGTAGAGGTGAATCGATCTTTGAAAGAAATGAATACTTAATAAACCAATCTAAAAATGCCAAGGATTTGATCAATGTTGTTTTACCGCTTGCATTGTGGCCTATCACGGCCAAGGCCTTGCTCACGCGCGATCCATTGGAAGCCAAGCACGAGCGGTCATCCATGGGTGCGTGTTTATTCAACACCAATGAAATCTGAGTCTGCTGGTGAAAGGATTGAAAATTTCGAATGGCGAATGATTTAAGCACCTTGGAAAACCTCACTAAACATGAATTTGCACATAAATATGTGTACTTTGGCTTTTATTTATCTTAATATATCAAATATAATTAGGATATTCACAAATTTTTGATAGTTTATTTTAGTCACGCCGTTTATAAAACACAAGAAAATGTGCTATTTTTCTTTTTGTCTGTATCAATTCATCGGACACAGAAGATGTATATGCAAAATTACAACTGAAGATAACTTGAAAAAATGAGCACGCCTTTTCCCAAGAGTTTCAGCCCATTTGATGGACCTGAGTTTAAATATTACAA
>CANJNC010000142.1 GCA_947475685.1 Comamonadaceae bacterium
CACTTGTTCGCAAGCCTTGACCTTGTTGCGCACATACACTTGGCTTGCTGGGTTGTCTCCTACCAAGATGACAGCCAATCCAGGCGTTCTTGCGCGTTCAGTCAGGGACTGGACTCGGCTTTGAAGTTCTTGTCTAAGGGCGTTGGAGATTTCAACGCCGTTGATGAGTTGAGCGGTCATGCGAAGGTCTTAGGAGTCAATCAGTGTGAAGGGGGCTTTTGTTGCCTGTGGTTTTGCCCGATTTTACAATCGCAGGGTTTTAAACCTAAAGGGCGATAAAACCTCACGATTTCGCATGGGCCTGATGGATTGAGTGCCAAAGTGGTCAATCCTCTAGGCCAGGGGTTTGCAGGTGAGGAGGTCTCTCTTGGAGGGCAAAAAAAATGAAGCCGTTGAATTAAACGGTTGGATTAAGCCGTTTTGTTCGGATTGGGTCCGAGTGCAATTTTGAGCAAGTCGGCCACGGTGTTGGCGTTGAGCTTTTCCATGATGTTGGCACGGTGGGCCTCAACGGTCTTGATGCTGATGCCAAGGTCGTCAGCGATTTGTTTGTTCAAACGCCCAGCCACAATTCTCTCCAAGACTTGCGCCTCGCGTGAGGTGAGCTTGGACATGAGAGCATCTCTTGACGCGGCGTGTTGGTGGTCTGCAAATGACAATTTTGCTTTTTCAAGCATTTGTTCTACCAAGGGTACGAGCTCGTTTTCTTTAAAAGGCTTTTGAATAAAATCCATGGCTCCTTTTTTCATGGTGTCCACAGCCATGGGAACATCGCCGTGTCCGGTGATGAAGACCACGGGCAGGGGAGAGTTTTTCTCAATCAATTTGTCTTGAAGCTCAAGACCACTCATGCCGGCCATGCGAATGTCCACAATCAGGCAAGCAATTTCTTTGGAGTCGTATCGATTTAAAAAGGTTTCTGCTGAATCAAAACATCGAACTCGGTAATCTTTTCCTTCTAAAAGCCATTGCAAGGAGTCTCTGACGGCTTCATCATCATCAACGACGTAAACGGTGCCCTTTTTTGGAATCAAACTCATGTTTTGCCTCGATCACTAAGATTAGAATAAATACAACTTACACAGTGTAACGCTTCAGGGGGTGGTGACCTCTACATGGGCCGGCAGCCAAAATGAAAATCGACACCCCTTGATTTCCTCACCATTGTAGAGGTTCTCGGCCTGCATTCTGCCTTGGTGGGACTCCACAATACTGCGGCATAAATTCAGTCCCATCCCCATGCCCTCGGTTTTGGTCGAGAAAAAGGCTTCATAAAGGCGTTCTAAAACCTCTGGGGCCAGGCCTTTTCCGGTGTCTGTGACTGAGAACTCGACCGTTTGTTGACCATTGATCAATTGGGGTAACACTTTAAGGTCAACTTGTCGATAATTGGCCTCTGTTTTGCCCAAATCAATCGATTCAGAGGCATTTTTGAGTAAATTGACCAAAACTTGCTCTATCAAAATGGGATCCACCATCACGGGGGGGAGATGAGCGGAGATGTAGTGGCTCAATCGAACGTGGCGTCGTTTCAATTCAATTTCTGCCAGTTCAACAGCTTCCATGACAATCAGGCCAATATTGGCTAAATTGCGGTTGGGCTCACTGCGTTTGACGAAACTTCGAATGCGTTGGATGATTTGCCCCGCTCTTTGTGCCTGGTGGGCTGTCTTTTCAAGTGTGGTGAGCAAGTCTTCTTGTCGAAGTTGTTTGGTCTTGATGCGTTCTAGTAAACCTGTGCAATAGTTGTTGATGGCCGTGAGGGGTTGGTTGAGTTCATGAGCGACACTGGAGGCCATTTCTCCCATGGTGATCAGGCGAGAAACCGACTGCGCCCTCTCCGCTTGGATCGCAGACTGCTCCTCGGCATGGCGCCTAGGTGTGATGTCGGTTGCAATGATCATCTGAGCCAGTCGCCCGTCCACCCAGTTCAAGTACCTGGAGCGAACTTCTAGCCATTTGGATAAATTGGGCACGAAGACCTCTGCGTTTTCAGAAAGCGTGCGCTCTAAGTTTTGCGACGGCAGTCCGGCCAAGTCATCTGCATCTTGAGACAAGGTGTTTGTACTTTGCAAGGACTCAAACGCTTGGTCAATCATTTGCAAATGTCCATCGCTCTTGATGCCAAACCATTGTCGATACAGTTTATTGGTAAATAAAATTTCATTTGATCCAATCGGCGTGACCGACACAGAGGCGTCCAATGCTTCAAGCACGGTTGTGAAACGTTCGTAGGACGCGGACAATTGTTGGCGAATTCGATTGGGCTCGGTGATGTCGGTCATGGAGGTCATCCAGCCCGATTGAAGTCCTTTGGCATCCACCAATGGAGACACATACAGTCGAGCGTCAAAGATGGCCCCATCCTTTTTCTTGACCCTGACTTGAAGGCCTGCTTGAGATGTCTGACCACTCAGCTCCTCTGCCAATTTAACCGATAAAAGCTCTCGATCCGCGTCAGGCCAATAAGGAAAGGGCGGATACTGACCAACGAGCTCTGATTCAGACCAACCGGTCATTTGACAAAAGGCGGCATTGACATAGGTGATGCAACCTTGCATATCCATGGCTCTCATGCCTGTGAGGATGGAGTTCTCCATGGCCCGTCTAAAATTGGTTTCAGAGACCAACGCTCTTTGGGCCTGCAAGCGTCTTCGGGTGTGCCTCCAAGTTCCAATCAGCATCCATGCGGTCAGTAGACTCATCATGGTCACCAGCCAAAAAAGACCATTTCCAATGACGCCTTGAGAGATCCGATACGCTTGAGCTTTTAAGACCAGGCCACTTCCCGTAGGGGCAATGGGGACGGCGTATTCATAAACGGGTTTGACAAATGGAGCGAGGTATTCCGAGCGGGTGCGCTTTTGGATCACATTGCCGGCCAAAAGGTTCGTTTTGCCAAGCCAAATCGACACAGCGTGACGTGTAAGGATGTCTTGGGGGACCACAAATCGCAAGAGCCCTGAGATTTTGTAGTCGATTAAAAAGGCCCCTTGAAAATAGCCCTTTTTGATGAAAGGTACAAACAACTGCAGTGGCGTTTCATCCGCAAGGTGGGAGGCATCGTCTTTAAAAATCAAAGGGACATAGGCCAATTTCTTTTGTGTCTTGACCCAATCAAACGTTGCATCCAGCGTGGGAGAAGACAAGATATTGCCAACCAAATAGGTCTGTTTGTTTTGGATTCCAGTGGCAGTGAATGAGTAATGGACGTTTTTCTTGCTGTCAAGCCAACTGATGGAGGAAATTTCAGGATATTGATTGAGCATGGAGCCCGCTTCACGGATGAA
>CANJNC010000143.1 GCA_947475685.1 Comamonadaceae bacterium
AACCCAATTGGGTCTTTGCTCCCAGTCCCATGGATTACCACAAAGACCATTTGCTCGTGTCTCATGCCGTGACCCAACTTTGTCAGAGTTCTGGGTGCGTTGAACAACTGATCTATCTTGAGTCTTGGACGCCCTTGCCCGCCACCCACATCGTGGACATCACTGGCGTCATGGACTTGAAAATGAAAGCCTTAAGAGAGCACGAAACAGCCCTGAAGTACGGAGACTACGCAAGAGCCGTTGAGGGTTTGAATGCGTTCAGAGGCTTGTATCTGGGCTTTGACCGATTTGCTGAGGCCTTTGTGGTCCTGAACCCAAAAAGAAAAGATTTGCCTCAATTGAACTTAAAACGACTCTATGCTTTGGGCCTTGATTTAAAGCGGGTCTTGAGCCGTGTTCAATGAACTCAAGATCTACCCTTTGGTGATTAAGTTGAACTTCTTTGCTCAGTCGGATCTGACCGAGCAAAGACAACTAGAGCGGAAAACAGACATTTTTTCACCGACCTCTTTTTGGCATCTATCATCTGATGGGTGTGCGCTGACTGCCTTTTTGCTAATTTCTAGTTTTTTTAGACCCAAGACAACAGCAAGCCTATGTAGATCAATGTTTGAAATAAGCTATTTTGCCGCCTGATATCTAGGCCCCATACAAGAGACAGACGACGCCAAAAACTCTGACACTCTCTTATCTCTCTATACAAGCGCACAAGCTCTCTGGCCTCCACACTCATTTGAGGCTCAATGTCTTTGAGTCCCATCAAATTGGTCTGTGTCCATGACTTGTATCGACCTTGAAAGACACGAGCCATTCGCAAAGATTGATTTAGAGGTCCCGTTTTAACTCCAATCACATTGCTCGCGTGTTGTCTGTACAAGAGACAAGGTTTTTCATCAAATCTCACCTCCCCCAAGCAAGCACATGCCGCTTGGTAGGCGCTCCAGTCATGCCAGACAGAGTGATCCAATGCGATCAATCGAAGAATCTTGATCAGAGTCAAATTCATCACCATGGTGTTGCCGCTCAGGGTGTTTTCAACCAAAGCCGCATTGAAGTTCAAAGGCCCTTTGGGAGGCTTGGACTGGCCCAAGGGCTTTAAATGGGCATCGACTTTGATCGTTCTGGCGGCGTACAACATGGGATACGTCCTTGCTGTCTCATGCTGAAAACCCACTTCTTTTTGATCAAAGGGCATCAAGCTATTCTTTTGAGGTCTTGGGCTCATGTGCCAAGCCACAGCTCTCTCCAACTTCTCTGGCAACCACACATCGTCTTGGTCTGCAAACGCGAAGAGGTCCTCTTGATGAAACATGCGTTGTTGCCCACCCACAGCACCCACCCCTATTTCACTGGCTTGTGTCTTTGAAACTTCACCCACTTCTTGGTCATAGCGCGCCATCACACTTTGCACCAGATGCAGGAAATTTTGGGTGGATCCCTTCTTGGGTCCGCTGTAGTAAAAAACCCGAGAGCTTGAAAGGCTTTGTCTCTCATGACGCCTGTCCAAAGTTTCTAAGGTTTTCTCAAAAGCCTTCAGAACTTCAAGGGTTGCGTCCGTGGACCCATCGTCACTGACATGCAAAACCCAATGCGGGTAAGTTTGCGACTGGATCGATGCCAATTGCTCGCCCAAATAGCGCCCACCCTCACACGTGGCCATGAGGATGTGAACAATGGGCAAGCGCCCATCCTTGTTCATGTACAAGTTCATGCTCGTACTCAAGCCCAAGGCCCGGCTCTATCGGCCTTGATTTTGAACAAACAGATTGACTCGTCCTTGTGCTTGGGTTCAAACAGACAACTCTTCTTCATGGTTTTGAGTTCATCCAACGTATTCCATCTTACGCATAAAGTTTACGCATAAAGCTTGCGAATTAAGAGCGCCAATTGCGCTTCAAAGAGACCAATCCCAACTCCAAACCCGGTTGACTGACTTCAAATTCGGTCACACTGGCTGAGTCATAGATGTGAATGGCCTTCTCACAAAGCAAGTACACGCTCAAACCATACCTGCCTCTTAAGAGTGCAATCTGGGGAAACCTCAAACTCACTTGAGTCAAGCCTTGTGCATCTCGAATCAAATGAATTTTGTCGTAAAAGTTGCTGCAGCTGCTGACATTGCGCCCAGTTTTATCGGTGATGATCACCCCCACATTGGGAACAGGCACGTCCATTGAGGACTTGAAACGTATCACGACCTCCAAATCTGTGATCTCACTCAGCAACATCAAGGGCTTGGTCTCACTGTCTCCAGCCAAGACCTTCACATCCAAGAGTTTGGCCGATGACTCCAATGCTTTAGGCTTTTGTACTGGTATTTCATTTGAAGAGGCAGCCTGGTCTATGGAAGAGGATTTATCATCTTCGAAATGCACGAAGTTGGACTCTTTGGGTGCAAAGGACGCCAAATCATCCGTCCCATTGAATTGACCCGACTCAGGGCTTTGCCCTTCACTGCTCACATTCAAAAATTCGTTGTAGGCCATGCAAACGCTGCGCACCTCCCCTTGAGCGCGAACTTCTCCTTGGTGCAACCAAATGGCCTTTTGGCACAGGGCCTCGACTTGGTAAATGTTGTGGGAGCAAAAGAGAATCGTGACGCCTCGGTTCTTCAACTCCATGATGCGATCAAAGGACTTTCTCGCAAAGGCGCCGTCTCCGACCGACAAGGCCTCATCGATGACCAAGATATCGGGCTCAACGCTCGTCGCAATGGCAAAGGCCAAACGCACATACATGCCACTGGAGTAGGTCTTCACGGGTTGATCGATGAAGGCCTCAATGCCTGAGAACTCAATGATCTCGGCTGTCTTTTGGCGAATCTCTGCGGCGCTGAGACCTAACAACGTGGCGTTCAAGCTGATGTTTTCCCGACCCGTAAAGTCAGGGTTAAAGCCTGCACCGAGCTCCAAGAGTGCAGCAACTCGCCCACGCACCAGAACCTCGCCAGTCGTGCTGCTTAAAACGCCACAAATCAATTGAAGTAAAGAAGACTTGCCAGCCCCATTGAGCCCAATCACCCCCATGACCTCACCAGGCATCATCTGAAACGACACCTCTTTGATCGACCAAAAGGATTGAAAGTATTGTGCCTTGCCTATAAAAGGCAAGACATGGTGCAAGCGCGGCATGAAAAACTGCTTCAATCGATCGATGGGGTCTGCAAAAAGCTGGTGACGCTTGCTGACGGTTTTCACTTCAATGGCTGGCTTGATGACTGGCTCCATGGTGAACTGGGTGGCATGTTCAAGGCTTGCCTTGCCCAAAGAAGGAGGGTTGGATGC
>CANJNC010000144.1 GCA_947475685.1 Comamonadaceae bacterium
CCTGCCCACTCTATGACGTCTTTGAGGTTCAAGAAAAGCTTCAAATCGCCTCAAAAAAGAATTTGCAATCAGATAAAAAGTTTGGCCAATAAATACCGAAACTTTATAAAGCACTAAATCAATCGAAGTAATTGAATAACCCGCGAACTGCAAACCAATTGCACGACATATGACACGGCTTTCAATTCCTGGGCTTCTCAAATCATCAAGTTCGAGCCCCGAATTAGCCTTGATTTAATAAGCAAATTCAATTGAGCAAAACACTATGCATACCTGTCAAGGGGTACCTTTTCCAAAAATGGGGGGTGGGTGTACGGTGGGGTCTGGTCTGGCTGGAAATTGAAGGGGGTACCCAGCAACAAATTTTTATAAATACAACTTGGGCTAACTTAAGGAGCAAGCCATAACTTGCAAGGGCCAATAACAAGTTGGGTACCAATGCGGGTACCAGCTAAAGAATTAAAAGTAAAAATGAAAAAAGTCGTTTTAAATCAATGGCTTACAATAATTGCTTGGCGGAAACGGAGTCAACTCATGCTCATGGTAAGCCTTGGATGGCATGGCGTGGTGTTGATCTGTGTTGGGCGCTTGATCTGGTCGTAATCTCAAGAAAACCGGCAGTAAGTAGCCTCAACCGTTGGAGCAATATTAGCCAAGCCCTACCGTAGCTTACCTACCCCTGTTTTTGCAACTCACGCATACCGTGTGGGGAAAACTGGGGGAAAAAGGAGCGAGCAATGGCACATTTCACAGACAAGACCATCCAAAGCCTGAAGTCTGTTGGCAGATACACCGACCTCACCACACCGGGCCTGAACCTTCAGGTGAAACGGAACGGCAATCAGTACTGGACATTCAGATTCCTGCTAGCAGGCGTGCGTCGCGACATCAGCCTTGGCGTTTATCCCAGCGTATCCCTCAAAGAGGCACGGCAAAGGGCTGTAAGCATACGAAACGACCTGAACCACGGCAATGACCCACAAACGCCTTGGAAGCCAGTCAAGTCGGCCGAAGTGATTGAAAATGCCAAGATGGACTTGGCAAAGCCAATTTTTTCCGAATTTGCCATCAAATGTATTTCAAACAAAAGGAATGAGTGGCGCAATGCCAAACATGCTGCGCAATGGATCTCCAGTATCGAGCGATTTGCCAACCCTGTAATAGGTAATAAGCCTCTAAACCAGATCGACACGGAAGATGTAGTCAATATTCTTCACCCCATCTGGCACTCAAAAACAGTAACTGCGTCACGCCTTCGCGGACGCCTGGAGTGGATTCTGTCTTCAGCCACCACACTGAAATTGCGTTCAGGACTCAATCCTGCAGCTTGGCGTGGTCACTTAGAAACCATACTACCCAAGCCAAATAAAATTAAAAATGAGAAACATCACAAAGCCCTTCCCTACGCTGATATTCCAACCTTCATGAAATCTCTCAGGAATATGGACAGCATGTCAGCACTTGCACTTGAGTTTGTAATCCTCAACGCCAACCGCTCAGGTGAGGTGCTAGGTGGTAAGAGATCTGAAGTCACCAACAATCAACTTTGGGTCATTCCCGCCAATCGAATGAAGGCGAATAAGGAACACCGCGTACCTTTGGGTCATCGATCATTGGAAATATTACAGTTGGCAGCCTACAGTGATCCAGACAGTGAATTTCTTTTCTCAATAAATGGCAAGCCCCTGTCCAATATGGCGATGCCGATGCTGCTAAGACGCATGCAGCTG
This sequence comes from Comamonadaceae bacterium, assembly GCA_947475685.1. Taxonomy (GTDB): domain Bacteria; phylum Pseudomonadota; class Gammaproteobacteria; order Burkholderiales; family Burkholderiaceae_C; genus Limnohabitans. The sequence goes on from CANJNC010000144.1 coordinate 1,731, forward strand.
GACATAACCGTTCATGGCTTTAGATCATGCTTTCGAGACTGGGTCGCAGAAGAGACCACGCACAGCTCAGAGGTAGCTGAGAAAGCACTGGCCCATGCAGTTGCAAACAAAGTGGAAGCTGCATATCGCAGGGGAGACCTTCTTGAACACCGCAAACGCATGATGGCAGACTGGGAAAACTACTGCCAAACAGGTCAGTGGGGCAATGTAATTTCACTTGATAAAAAAGCTGCTTAATCTTAATTGCCAAACCCTAGTCGTGCGGGACGAAACGGAACTCTTCATTCCTAGGGTAGGCTTTTAATCCAGTTGTAAAAGAGGTGTAAAAATGGCAGGCAAATACAAATCCGGAATTCAAGTTCAAGATAAGACTCCCGAAGTTACCAAGGTGCATTTTGCCAAAAGGTCTGCAGTTATTTTGAACAGGGAATTAGCAATTCATGCTCAATCTCTTCAGCAGATAGAAGCGGAAGACGATATATCAAGTGAACTTTGCGGAAAGATTAAAGACTATTTTAGTCTTGTGATTACTACCTCCGACATGTATCCGCCTAGTCTGCAAAAGCTGCAAGCAGCGCATCTTAAGGGACTTCAAGCTTTAAAAATAGCCTCGGAAAATTTTGAAAAGCTTGGGACCACCACCCTTCAGCAAGAACCGATAGTTTCTATAAAACTGCTTCCCGTAATAGAGGAGTTGATTTCAGATGTGCTTCATTTCATCCATGAGGAAGAAAAGACATACGACTCGTTCACGCCTGGAAAAAGACCAAACGTGCGTCCTGTCAATTGGCCTCTCAGATTAGCCGTCAATAGCCACATTGAAGAACATCAGAAGACTGCCGGTGCCGGCAAGTACCCGAACCTTAACGCTGCTCAGACTCGCGCCAAGAAAAACGAACATGATTTGTCTGAAAGGACATACAGAGAAATTAAGACAATGCACAAAAACGGCACTTTATTGCACTACGTGCAACCAAGAAAGCGGCAGTAAGTAGCTCTAAGGCTAGTGCTAGGAAACACCATAAGTCACTATTCGTATCTCTGTCTTTTTTGGAGTACGACATGGAAAACCACACCTCACCATCGATACCCGATGACCAACTACTACGTATTCAAAGCGTAGTGAATCTTACGACGCTATCAAAAAGTTGCATAAATTTATGGGTCGCGCAAGGACGCTTTCCCAGGCCAATAACTTTATCCAAGACCGTAAAACTATGGTCAATCTCCAGCATACGTAATTGGATACAAGAAAAGCAATCTGCCCAGGAGGTGAGTCATGGCTAATGCTTTCAATGCCAATTCACTTTTCTTCAGTATGAAAAAAATCAAGCCTGCACGGCAAGTTTTAGATGCGTTGCGCCATAACAAGCGAAAAATTCAAGCTGAACATGGTGCCTTTAGCCATATTGACGCTAGCAAGATGTCTCTAAATTATTGCCTTGAAGGATGTGCGGATCCCGACCAGGGCTACGGAGCGACTTTACAAGC
>CANJNC010000145.1 GCA_947475685.1 Comamonadaceae bacterium
AGTCGTTGCAACAAATGGCTTCCTTGGTTTGGGAGTTGATGGCCACGCTCCCCGCCAAATCGGCAAGAAACCCGGCTGAAAAAATCGCTGGTCAAACACTGCTTCATCTCTACTCTGCGCTGTCATGGTCTTACTTCAGAAGGCACGCCCGCCACATTTACACAAGCATCACCGAGCATGGTCAAAAATCGGTTCGAGTAGATGACCTGCTATGGCAGGCCGCTCAGATGCTCCCAGGCATATTGCCCACCAAAGAGCAAATCGATGTGGAGTGCACTCGCATGCTCAAGGACAAAGACGGCATCGAGATCAATCAAGGCCTCTTTGTCAGTCAAGTGTTTAGCGACCCCGCTTGTGGCCACCACCTCAACCGCTCGATGCTTCGCCCTACCCCTCAAGCGCAGCATCTGCTGGAGCAATTCATTGATAAGGGTGAAATTGATTTGGGCGTTGTCAAGCTCAAAGCCGTCGGCAACACCGGATACATTTATCTTCACAACGAAAGATACTTGAACGCAGAAGACGACACCACGGTGCTGCCCTTGGAGCAAGCCGTCGATCTCATTTTGCTGCACCCCCAGCTCACCATGGGGGTCTTGCGCGGCAGTGTCGTGGATCACCCCAAATACAAGGGCAAAAGAATCTTTTGCTCGGGAATCAATTTAACGCGCATCTATCAAGGCAAACAAAGTTTCGTGTCTTTCCTCTTTAGAAGCTTGGCACTGCACAACAAACTCTATCGAGGAATCCTCCCCAGCCAAGAAAGCGACTCCTTGGATTACCCGCTCAATGAGCCTGAAAGAACCCAAGAAAAGCCCTGGGTGGCGGTGGTTGAAACCTTCGCCATCGGTGGCGGCTGTCAACTGCTCTTGGTGGTGGACTATGTGATCGCTGAAAGGGATTCATACTTCAGCCTGCCCGCCAGGAAAGAAGGCATTCTTCCAGGCTCGGCCAACATCCGATTGACGCGCTTTCTTGGTGAGAGGTTGGCACGGCAAGCCATCATGTTTGACAAATTGCTCCATGCCGACTCGCCCGAGGGAAAACTCATCGCCAATGAAGTCGTCCAAAGCAGCGAAATTGAAGCCGCCATTGAACGCGTGGTTCAAAATGGCACGGGTTCTGGCATGGTGAGTGCGGGTGCGAACCGGCGCGCCATCCGAATCCAAACCGAGCCCTTGGAGATGTTTCGAAAATACATGGCCACCTATGCGCTTGAACAAGCTTTTTGCAACATGAGCGAGCAGCTGATCAGCAACTTGGAAAAGCACTGGAATGCCAAAGAAAGAAAATTGTAAGAAAGAAAATTGAAATATGAGCTTGAATTTACCCAGCTTACTTGGCAATATAGAGCAGCAATTTGGCTCCCTGCCGGCGATTAGGCAGTGGGAAGAAGGAGACAAGACGCTCAACTGGAAAGAGCTGATCGGTCAAGTCTCAAACATCGGTGGCGTTTTCAAGCAGCTTGGCCTGCGTCCAAACGACCGCTACGCGATCCTTGGAAAGAATTCGGTCACCTTGGCCTCCTTGCTGTATGCTGGCTTTTGGACGGGTTGTGTGCCTGTGCCACTCAACTATCGGCTCTCGAAATTTGAAATCGAGCACTTGCTAAGAGACTTCTCACCCAAGGTGATCTTCACCTGCGAAGATTTTCTTCACCTGGTGGATGCCGATACGGCCAACGGCTTGAATGCCAAGCTTGTCGCTTTTGACCCCGTGACGAGACCATCAAAGTCCCTACATCACACTTGGCTGGAAGATCTGCAAGCCCTGGCCTCTCAAACGCCCATGAACCACCCCCAAGACGATGACGTCGCCATCGTCTTGTACACGGGAGGCACCACGGGACCGGGCAAAGGGGTTTGCTTGAGTCACAAAAACATCGTGATGAATGCACTGCAGATATCGAATTCGATGAGGCCCACAAAGGATGACATTTACTTGCATGTCTCTCCGATGTTCCATTCGACCGATTTAAAGGCCACTGTGGTCTCCATGTTTGGCGGCAGCCATGTCTACGTACCGCAATATTCCACAGAAAAAATAATCGAATGCATTGAGCGCGAAAAAATCACGATCTTGAGCTTGGTTCCAGCGGTCTTGATACGCTTTTTGCAAGAAGCCAATTTTGACAAGCACCCTTTAAGGAGCCTCAGACTCATCAGCTACGGCACCTCTCCCATGGACACCCAGTGGCTTAAATTTTGTCAAGAAAAGCTCAGCCACGTAGGACTTCACCAATGCTATGGATTGACGGAGACTTCTCCTTATTTGAGCATTTTGGATGAGGAGACCCATCGCTTCGCCCTTCAGTACCGCCCAGAACTTCTCAGGAGTGCGGGCCGCATATTGCCAAGCACCCAAGTGCGCTTTGTCAATGAAGAGCGCGAAACGTTGGCTCCTGGCTCGATTGGCGAAATCGTGGTCAAAGGTCCTCAAGTGTGTCTGGGCTACCTGGGCCGAGCAGAAGAATCCTCACGCGCCTTTGAGGAGGGGTGGTTTTTCACGGGTGACATTGGTAAACTCGATCAAGACGGCTACTTGCATATTTTGGAGCGGCAAAAGGACATGGTCAAAACTGGCGGAGAAAACGTCTACACCCAAGAGGTGGAAACCGTCTTGCTCCAACACCCCTGGGTGTCTGAGGTGGCGGTCATTGGTGTCAAGGATCCTCGTTTTGGCGAGACCTTGCTTGCAGTGGTTGTTTTAAAGGCCAATCGAGTGGGCAACGGAAACGTCAACGGGAACGTCAATGGCGATCTCGACCTCGACCTCGACCCAAGTCAATGCGTTGAGCATTTCATTGCCTTTTGCCGCGACCACCTGGGCGGCTATAAAATTCCCAGGAACTACCAGTTTCTCGCCTCTTTACCCAGAACCGCCATGGGCAAAATCAATAAAGCTCAACTTCGCACTGAGTTCAATCGCAACAACAACCCATGATGAAACAACCCATATGAAACAACCTATGATGAAACAACTTATGACAAAACGCACCCTGTTCAAAATCCGCCCTGCCCCTGTGTTGATCTCAGCCTTGCTGCTCACCTTAAGCTTGATCACCACCCTAGTGTCGGCCCAATCGAGCTGGCCCTCTCACCCCTTGCGTTTGCTCATCCCCTATGCCGCAGGCGGGTCGACCGATATTTTGGGGCGTCGATTGGCTTTAAAACTGGGGGAAGAATTGAAGCAACCCGTTGTTGTGG
>CANJNC010000146.1 GCA_947475685.1 Comamonadaceae bacterium
AGTGCTTTGAATGATCGATCGAATCACAGGGTAAATTTGACCAGCCCATTTTCGACCACTGAATACCCCGTAATGACCCACACCGGCTTGCAAGTGATGTGTTTTCATGTACATGGGAATACAGGAACACAAGTCGTGCGCAGCCAGGGTCTGGCCAACACCACAAATGTCATCCCTGTCGCCCTCGATGGTGGTGAGAAAAGTTTTCTTGATGGCCTGCGGTTTGACCAACCTGCCTTTGTAGGTCAACTTGCCCCTTGGCAATTGATGGGTTTGAAATACTTTGTCAATGGTCTCCAAGTAAAAAGGGCCAGAGAGATCCATGATGGCAAAATATTCTTTGTAAAAATCACGAATCTGATCGGCCTTTTCATGCATGCCATCTGCACGAAATTTATACAAATCCTTGAAGGACTGTTGATGGCGCTCTAAATTCATGTTCATGAAGGCGCTCAACTGAATAAAGCCAGGATAGACTCGCCTTCCAGCACCGGCAAATTGACCTGGCACGACATTGATGAGGTTTTTCTCAAACCACTCAAAGGGCTTGGAATTGGCCAAATCATTCACGGCTGTTGGGTTGATACGGGTATCAATGGGGCCGGCCATCAAGGTCAAAGAGATGGGCACACATTCATCTGCATCTTGCGCCAAGATACTGGTGGCCACCAAACACGCCACCGTGGGTTGACAAATGCCCATCAAATGGGTTTGGGGTCCAAGAAATTTCAATGCAGTGATGATTTCATCGGTATACGCATCGAAATCAAACTCACCCTTTGAGATTGGAATGTCACGGATATTGAGCCAATCGGTGATGTAGACCTCATGGTCTTGCACCAAGACTTGCAAAGTACCTCTCAAAAGGGTTGCAAAGTGCCCTGACATCGGAGCCACAAGCAAGACCTTGGGCAAATGAGCAGCCGTGTCCTTTTTAAATTTCACCAAATGACAAAAGGCCGTTTGATGAACCAACTCCTCTCGAACCTCCAAGCTTTGAGCCGATGCATCGGTGACAGGGTCAAGCTCAAAAGCGGGCCTTTTGTGCGTCAAGCCCATCAGATCAATTTGCTCTTGAATCGCGTGGAACTTGTTCATGGCAGGTGACTCTATGTCTTTGAAGACCTCCGTCACAAAGTGATTGACCGTTTGCGCCATGTAGCGAAACGAATCATTGGCATTGGCCATGGCCTGGAAATTTTGATACATCACGATAATTCCTTTTTTGCGACTGTCCAAATCGTGAACGATGCCCTACATCAGTCGCAAATCTTGTGCCATGGTGGCATATTTATTGCACCATTAAAGTCAGTTAAAAGGGGCTTGCAGACATGGCTAGAACGACTTTGACAATCAGCAGCAAGAATTACTCTTCGTGGTCCCTGCGAGGATGGCTGATGGTCAAGATGTCTGGTATTGAATTCCAAGAGATCAAAGTCTCTACCGATACGCCAGATGGCCGCGCCGAATTGTTGCTTTTATCCCCCTCTATTTTGGTTCCCAGCCTTCATCACAACAAAATCAAGGTTTGGGATACGCTGGCCATTGGTGAATACTTGAACGAAATTGCACCAAAACAGAACCTTTTACCCACCAATACGGTGCATCGAGCGCACTGCCGTGCAATTTGCGGAGAGATGCATTCTGGTTTTACGGCGCTGAGGTCCTCTTTGCCGATGAACATCAAAGCTCGCATCCAATTGACGCAAGTCTGGTCCAAAGCTCAATTGGACATCGACAGAATTTTAGAAATTTGGGAGCATTGCCTGCACACCTACAAAGGCCCTTTCCTTTTTGGTAAAACGCCTTGCATGGCCGACGCCATGTACGCACCTGTTGTGACAAGGTTTGCCACCTACGGCATTGCCTTGGACCCCTTGTTTGAGAAGTACTCAAAACAAATCCTCTCGATGCCTTTTATGAAAGAGTGGACAGCCGATGCTCAATTGGAGCCCGATGATATTGAAGAACTTGAAGTGGAGTTTTAAAATGACGACAGACGTTGAATTTCAAAGCGATACCCTTTTCTCTCACGTCAAGGCACGAGAGACACAATTTCTACCCGGAGGCTTGAGGGACTTCTTTCTCTACAAAGATCTTGGCGTCTCAAAAGCCACCAAAGGGCGTGTGATCGCTCATATTGCCAAGGCCAACAAGCCCCCTGAAAACGGGACAGGTTGGCACTACCATGTGGCTGAATTTCAAATGGTCTACATGCTCAAAGGCTGGGCCAGGTTCATGTATGAAGACAAAGTCACTTTGGTCGGTGAGGGCGACTGTGTGCACCAAAGACCGGGTATCGTACATTACCTATTTGATTATTCTGCAGATATGGAATACTTGGAGATTGTGGGGCCGGCTGATTTTGGCTCCATTTCAGTCCAAGGTCCCTGCGAAGTGCCTGACGTCACACCTTGGACGACTTAAATCCTAAGCAACTCAACCGAAAAGCATGAACACCTACACGGCAAAACAAGATCGTTGCAAGACTTGTCAATATGTCATGCAATCTGAGTCATCGAACACGGGTTTGAGGTGTGGGTATGAGTATTTTCATGGCAGTTTGATCTTGCGCAAAGTTCGATTGATGACCTTCTACCCGGTCATCAATCACTTTAATGTTTGTGAAAAATTTTCTCTTCAACCCGAAACGCTGCGAACCTTTGACCCCCTCTCAATTTAGCCTTGCACATGCAAGCATTCGCAAGAGCAATTCCATGGACATACAACGCACTCAACCCTTTTTTTGCTCTAAAAACGAAAAAAACTGCAAACTCGCACTCAAGACACTGGGGCTGTCTTGAGCTGAAGTTTGCAGCTCCTTTGAGGTGCTTCTCAGGGGCAATTGACCCCTTAAAAAGACCAGATTGAGCCCTAATGGCTCACATTGAATTAGAAGTTCTTTTTCACACCCAACACCAAGGCCGAGCCACTGAGCTCTTTTGCACCTGAACCAGGTAAGGTGTAGTTGCCATAACGTGTTTTGTAATCGGTCCCAAGCAACGTCGCACTCAACACCGTGCCCTCCATGTCTTTGTTCACTGAGAT